>NZ_SLYT01000012.1:0-143924 GCF_004346065.1 Rahnella sp. JUb53 | reverse complement strand
GCTGTAATTTTTGCGTGTAGTTCTGGCCATAGGCACCTCCGTTTCAAGGATTATATCCTCTTAAGTCGGTGTCACCGATTATTAGACCAGAACAGTGAAGACAAAGAGCTATAATCTGTAAGCTTTTCAATCTCCTCTCCCCGTAAAGGGACCGATGGTTTTTTAGCTCCTCCCCCTGCAAAGGGGGAGGCGGGGAGGGGGTTTCAAACCCAACGCTTATTTAACCGCACGTTTCCGCGCTTTTTTCTCTACCACGATCGATTTCACTTCACTTTCAATCCAGCCATCGGCCAGACGTGTTTTTAGTGTTTCGCCCGGAGCGGTCTGCGTGGTCTTCTTCAGCAATGCGCCTTGTGGCGTCGTCGTCACGCTATAACCGCGGGCGAGGGTCGCCAGCGGACTGACGCCTTCCAGTTGTGTACAGGCGGTACCAAAACGCTGACGGCTTTCGGTCAGCTGCGATGACATCGCCTGTTGCAGCCGGTACTGAAGCTGCTGAACCCGTTGCTGAGCACGGTGAATGCGCGGCTGTGGCTGCTGTTGCGTCAGGCGTTGCTGCAAACGATCGGTGCGGCGCAGCATCTGGCGTAGCTGGTTTTGCATGGCTTCATCAAGACGACGGCGCAGTTTGAACAAGGCGGTTTGCTGACGCGCCAGACGTAAATGTGGATGCTGTTGTTGCAGCCGGTGATTCAGACGCGTGAAGCGCTGCGTCAGTTGCGCGAGATAATAATCCATCGCCATTTCGAGGCGCTGCTGCTGTGACTGTATCTGGCGCAGCAGTTCCAGCTGATTACGGCTGATCAGCTCGGCGGCAGCAGACGGCGTCGGTGCGCGTAAATCCGCGACAAAATCGGCAATCGTCACATCGGTTTCGTGGCCGACGGCGCTGACGATCGGAATGCGGCTGGCAAAAATTGCCCGTGCCACACGCTCATCGTTAAAGCTCCACAAATCTTCCAGCGAACCACCGCCGCGTCCGACAATCAGCACATCCACTTCTTCGCGGGCGTTCGCTAACTGAATGGCACGGACAATCTGGCCTGGCGCATCTGCGCCCTGAACGGACGTCGGATAGATAATGACGGGCAACGACGGGTCACGACGCTTTAAGACATTCAGGACGTCATGCAGCGCAGCGCCGCTGGCGGAAGTAATCACCCCCACGCATTTAGCGGGCGAGGGCAGCGGTTGTTTAAACTGCGCATCAAACAGACCTTCGGCGGCCAGTTGTTGTTTCAGTAAATCGAATTTCTGCTGTAACAGACCGTCGCCCGCTTCCTGCATGCTTTCTGCAATCAGCTGATAATCGCCACGCGGTTCGTACAACGTAATCGTCGCGCGCACCAAAACCTGCTGGCCGTTTTGCGGACGGAACGTCGTGCGGCGATTGGAATTGCGGAACATCGCGCATTTGACCTGCGCACGGTCATCTTTGAGCGTGAAATACCAGTGGCCGGAGGAAGGCTGAGAGAAGTTTGAAATCTCACCGGAGAGCCAGACCTGACCCATTTCGTTTTCCAGCAACTGTCGGACCGTCTGATTGAGGCGGCTTACGGTAAAAATAGGAGGCGAAGAAGGTAGCGACATGTGATCCAGATCAAATTCAAAAACAGAGACTTAATCGAACGATACTACATGCCCGTAAAAGGTAATCAAGAAGTTTTTGAAATAGTTCTGGTCGAAATGCCTACTCACCTGTATACTCCCGCTGCAATATTTTATCTTTTCCGCATCCACCTTGGTGAGATATTGCCCATGCTACGTATCGCAAAAGAAGCACTAACGTTCGACGACGTTCTCCTTGTTCCAGCCCACTCCACAGTTCTGCCCAATACTGCCGACCTCGGTACTCAACTGACCGCTAAAATCCGTCTGAATATCCCTATGCTGTCCGCAGCCATGGATACCGTGACTGAAGCGAATCTGGCGATTGCTCTGGCGCAGGAAGGCGGCCTCGGATTCATCCACAAGAACATGTCTATTGAGCGTCAGGCGGAAGAAGTCCGTCGCGTGAAGAAGCATGAAAGCGGCGTTGTTGCTGACCCTAAAACAGTCACACCATCGACCACTTTGCGTCAGGTTAAAGAACTCACCGAAATTAACGGTTTTGCCGGTTATCCTGTCGTGACTGAAGAAAACGAACTGGTCGGTATTATTACCGGTCGTGACGTGCGCTTCGTGACCGATCTGGAACAGCCTGTGACTGCGGTCATGACGCCGAAAGAGCGTCTGGTCACCGTCAAAGAAGGCGAAGCCCGCGAAGTCGTGCTGCAAAAAATGCACGAAAAACGTGTAGAGAAAGCGCTGGTTGTTGACGCGCAATTCCATCTGCTCGGTATGATCACCGTAAAAGACTTCCAGAAAGCTGAGCGTAAACCAAATGCCTGTAAAGATGAGCAGGGCAGCCTGCGCGTCGGTGCAGCGGTTGGTGCGGGCGCGGGCAATGAAGAACGTATCGATGCGCTGGTTGCTGCGGGTGTTGACGTCCTGCTGATTGACTCCTCTCACGGCCATTCCGAAGGCGTTCTGGAACGTATCCGCGCCACCCGCGCTAAATACCCGGATCTGCAAATCATTGGCGGTAACGTTGCCACTGGCGCAGGTGCTCTGGCACTGGCGAAAGCCGGTGTGAGCGCAGTGAAAGTCGGTATCGGTCCTGGCTCCATCTGTACCACCCGTATCGTGACCGGCGTTGGTGTTCCACAAATCACCGCTGTTTCTGACGCGGTTGAAGCGCTGGAAGGCACCGGTATTCCGGTTATCGCTGACGGCGGTATCCGCTTCTCCGGCGACATCGCAAAAGCCATCGCTGCTGGCGCAAGCTGCGTGATGGTTGGCGGGATGCTGGCTGGTACAGAAGAATCTCCGGGCGAAATCGAGCTGTATCAGGGGCGTTCGTACAAATCTTACCGCGGCATGGGTTCTCTGGGCGCGATGTCCAAAGGCTCTTCTGACCGTTACTTCCAGACTGATAACGCCGCCGACAAACTGGTACCGGAAGGTATTGAAGGTCGCGTCGCATATAAAGGCCGTCTGAAAGAAATCATCCACCAGCAAATGGGCGGTCTGCGCTCCTGTATGGGGCTGACCGGTTGTGCTACCATCGACGACCTGCGCACCAAGGCTGAGTTTGTCCGCATCAGCGGTGCAGGGATCCAGGAAAGCCACGTACATGACGTGACGATTACCAAAGAGTCACCGAACTACCGCATGGGTTCTTAATCCCATAGTCGCTGCTGCGCGTCGGCGAGCCGGCGTTGGAAGCTGGCTCAAAATGCTCATTTACGTCATGTAAACTGCGCTTTTTCGCCAGCTTCCGCCTTGCCTCACCTTAGCTCGCGAGCGCCTGGATCGAGTCACTACAAATTAATACCCAGCCCGTTATTTCCGGGCTGATTAATATTCCGTTTTAACGCTTTTATTGCTTTCTGGAAAACGCCCCCTCATGAGCGAAAATATTCACAAGCACCGTATCCTGATCCTCGATTTCGGCTCCCAGTACACCCAACTTGTTGCGCGCCGCGTGCGTGAACTGGGTGTCTATTGCGAACTCTGGGCCTGGGACGTAACCGAAGCCCAAATCCGCGAATTCAATCCGAACGGGATCATCCTGTCCGGCGGCCCGGAAAGTACCACCGAGCATGACAGCCCGCGCGCCCCTGATTACGTTTTCGAAGCCGGTGTACCGGTTCTGGGCGTCTGCTACGGCATGCAAACCATGGCGATGCAGTTAGGCGGCCATGTTGAAGGCTCAAACGAGCGCGAATTTGGTTATGCGCAGGTTGAAGTTCAGACTGAAAGCGCGCTGATCCGCGACATTCAGGATGCCCTGAGCGAGAACAACAAACCGCTGCTCGACGTCTGGATGAGCCACGGCGATAAAGTGACGGCTATCCCGTCTGATTTCGTGACCGTTGCCAGCACCGAGACCTGCCCGTTTGCCATTATGGCCAACGAAGAAAAACGCTTCTACGGGGTGCAGTTCCACCCGGAAGTGACGCACACCCGTCAGGGTCTGCGTATGCTCGAGCGTTTCGTGATGGATATCTGCGAGTGCGAAGCCCTGTGGACGCCAGCGAAAATCATCGAAGACGCCGTAGAACGTCTGCGTGTACAGATTGGCGACGACCACGTGATCCTCGGCCTGTCCGGCGGCGTTGACTCCTCCGTCACCGCCATGCTGCTGCACCGTGCAATCGGTGAGCGTCTGACCTGCGTATTCGTGGATAACGGCCTGCTGCGTCTGAATGAAGCGGATCAGGTTCTGGAAATGTTCGGCGACCGTTTCGGTCTGAATATCGTTCACGTTGCCGCCGAAGAGCGTTTCCTGTCTGCGCTGGCTGGGGTTGATGAGCCAGAAGCCAAACGTAAAATCATTGGCCGCGTCTTCGTAGAAGTGTTTGACGAAGAAGCCTGCAAGCAGGATGAAGTGAAATGGCTGGCGCAGGGCACTATTTACCCTGACGTCATCGAATCTGCAGCGTCTGCCACCGGTAAAGCGCACGTGATCAAATCGCACCACAACGTGGGCGGTCTGCCGAAAGAAATGAAACTGGGTCTGGTTGAGCCGCTGAAAGAGCTGTTCAAAGACGAAGTGCGTAAAATCGGTCTGGAACTCGGTCTGCCATACGACATGCTTTACCGTCACCCGTTCCCGGGGCCAGGTTTAGGCGTTCGCGTGCTGGGCGAAGTGAAGAAAGAGTATTGCGACCTGTTGCGTCGCGCCGATGCGATCTTCATCGAAGAACTGCATAAAGCCGATCTGTACAACAAAGTCAGCCAGGCCTTTACCGTCTTCCTGCCAGTCCGCTCCGTTGGCGTGATGGGCGATGGCCGTAAATACGACTGGGTGGTTTCCCTGCGCGCAGTTGAAACTATCGACTTCATGACCGCGCACTGGGCGCACCTGCCGTATGATTTCCTCGGCCGCTGCTCCAACCGTATCATCAACGAAGTCAACGGCATTTCCCGCGTGGTGTATGACATCTCCGGTAAACCGCCGGCAACGATTGAGTGGGAATGATTCGGCAATATATCCTTAGCCGATAACTAGCTCTTAAAGCCCGCTGCTGTTGCAGGGGGCTTTTTTTATATCTGTTTTAATTGTTGTCATAGCCAATGACTTTGTTAGCTTTTCGCTTTAGGCACTATTGCCGATAGTGAAATAAAGATCCCTGAAATTGCTGAAAAAATGAGTGGAAAAATAAATGCATCAGAATTTCTCAGAGGATTATTTATATCCAGTAAAATAACAATAAAGAAAAGACTATTGGCAAAAGTGGCTGATGAAAATATTTCCCCTACTTTATATTGGAGGTTCTCCAGTGAAAATGCCGGTGTTTTTATCGAAAATGCATCCCATGTCAGATGAACAAAAATATAACTCACGCAGAGATAACAATAGAAGTGCGCAAGCTGATCTGAATTGACGGGAAGGTACCAGTGTAATTCTCGCAACTCACTTTCTCCGTATGCTCTTTAGATACAGGAGTGGCAACAACACCGCACCGATGGCCGCCATTGAAAGCAACAGTCTGTCCGTGACGATAAGTTCCGGTAGTGCAAGAGAAATACCGCCAGTGAATGCATATCCTGCACCTGCGCCGCCGAGTATGGCTTTGAAAAATGTCGTGATGTCGAATTCCATTTTTAATCTCCCTGATAACGAAAGGCAGATTACTCAAGTTTTAAAACACCTGCAAATTAAAACGGAATTTGTGATAGTTATATTTTCATAGTTACGAGGCCTGTTCCAAAAAACATAACGCCAGAATGCTGGGGAGATACCCTTGCATTAATAAATGTTCAGGTAACATAAAACGTTATTTCAGATGCGCCGTGAACCCATTTATCCCCGGTGTAATGTCCGGCTGCAGTGTCAGTACCGGAATATCACATCACCGCCATTTTGCTGACGGCATCCAGCGCGGATTTCCATTCATCAGTGGCTGCGTGAGTTTATTGCTGATTCAGTATGAAAAAAGGCAGCCAACTGGCTGCCCTGATTGTGATGCGGTGACGAAAATTACTCGTTAAACAACTTGGTGTCGTTCGCCAGACTATCAACCACGGTTTTCAAATCGTTCGCGGTGACTTTTTGTGTATCGTTAGAAACTTGTTTTCCGAAGCCTTTACGGACGACTTTAATTACCGGTTTACCGGTTGCTGAGTCAATCAGCTCGCCTTCGAAATACACTTCGGTATCACGCGTGCGGTGGCCGGTCGCGGTTTCAGTACCGGCAATGACCAGCGCAACCGGGATCACTTCATAGAATTGCAGACCTTCAGCCGAAGTATTCACACCGGTGATTGCACCTTTAAAGATCAAGGTACGCGGCCCCGCGTGATCTGTCAGAGGCAAACGCTCAGCGAGCGCAGGTTTCATACGGCTGTTAGCATAATCCAGAACGCCCTGCAGGGTTTCCTTGCTGATTTGCTCAGTAGGCTGAGGCTCCGGATAGAACTTAATCGGTTCGTATTTGATGTAGGAGTAGTTGGCTTTTTTGAACGAAGGGTCAATCCAGCGAAGAACGGGATTGCCACCTGCAGTTTTGACTTCCTTAAGGCCGGAATAGTCCCCCAGGAAACCAGAGAATTTATCCGCTTGAGTGACGTGGTTGGTACAACCGGCTAAAAACAGTACGCCAGCGACTGCAGCAACCTGCATCAGTTTTATTCTTTTCATTCGTACCCTCGAAATATTTTAAGGAAGACCAAGTATGTATAGCACTGTTGCGGAATTTAACCTGTTAACTACAAAGAAAAATTGATATCCGTCAGGATCGCAAAAAAACGGTTGTGTGAGGTAATCATTTCTTCTTCAATTATTTTTTTGATGAATGAAACAGATAGTATTCGCCCTTTGGACTTTCCCCTGTAGCCATGATGTTCCAGCCTTTTGACAGGTAAAAATCGACTGATTTTTTACTCTTTACTAAACATTTCAGAGAGCCCTGACGGGTAAACGTCTCTTCCGCCGCGCGAAGCAACGCCGAACCTGCGCCGGTTCCCTGATATTTGGGATCAACAAACAGGTTATGCAGGAAATCCTCCTGAGTGAAAATCGAGGCGAAGCCGAGCAAATGTCCGTCACGTTCCGCGACCAGTATCTTTTCGCCGATAACCGCACGATCAAAATCTTCCAGCTGAAAATCATCCTCCAGCCATGTCCAGGTGTGCTTTCGGGAGGCCAGATACAACGTGCGTAAAAACGGGCGGTCTGCTTCTTCATAAGGCCGGATTTTGAGGGGTGATGGCAAAGAAAGCTCCTGAGAATTTTTTATCATCAAAGTCTGTGGTTTAGGTTTGTTTTCCGATACTGCCAGTGAAGTGCGGCGAGTTCAATTACGTTGACTTAACGGTTTTATATCGCATTTCCTGATTGATCTTCTGACCCTCGCCACCAATAATGCTTCCTTGACTCGGGGTGCCCGCTGTAAAGCAGGGCTGAGATTTTACCCGTATTACCTGATCTGGATTATGCCAGCGTAGGGAAGTCAGGTATCTCTCCTGATACCGCCTTCTTTAGCGCCGGTAGGGAGACTTATGAATACCCGACCTACCTTGTTGCCCGGCTCTACAGCCGCCACTTCTCTGAAACAACTCCGCCTCTCTGCGCCGCTGGTCCACTGCCTGACCAACGACGTCGTGCAATCTTTTACTGCCAATGTCCTGCTGGCGCTGGGGGCGTCCCCGGCGATGGTGGTTGATCCCGCCGAAGCCGCGCAGTTCAGTGCCATTGCTGATGCTTTGCTGGTGAATGTCGGCACGCTGACCCGTCTTCATGCCGATGCGATGCTGGCAGCTGTTCACGCGGCTCATCAGGCCGGAAAGCCCTGGGTACTTGATCCCGTCGCTGTCGGTGGCCTGAGCTGGCGCACCGAATTTTGCCTTGAACTCATCACGCTTAAACCTGCTGCCATTCGTGGTAATGCGTCCGAAATTCTTGCGCTCAGCGGACTCAGCGCGTCCGGCCGTGGCGTTGACAGCGGTGATGACTCCCTGTCAGCTTTACCTGCCGCACAACAGCTGGCGCGTAACACCGGCGCGATTGTCGCTGTCACCGGTGAAACAGATTATGTCACTGACGGCGAACGCAGCCGGTCTGTAGCAGGCGGGCATCCGATGATGACCCGCATTGTTGGCACCGGATGCGCCCTGTCAGCCGTGGTGGCGGCCTTTGTGGCTTTACCGGGCGACCGGCTGGATAACGTTGCCGCTGCCTGTCGCGTGATGTCATGTGCCGGTGAACGTGCCTGTGCAGCCGTAAACGGACCGGGCAGTTTCACGCCTCAGTTCCTCGATAATCTGTATTTGATAGATGAGCAGTGGCTGAACGGGGAGGAGAGGCAATGAAACGGATTAATGCACTGACGATTGCCGGCACGGATCCGAGCGGCGGAGCGGGGATCCAGGCAGATTTAAAAGCCTTCTCGGCGCTGGGTGCGTACGGTACCAGCGTGATCACCGCACTGGTGGCGCAGAATACCCGCGGCGTGCAGTCAGTTTATAACATTGAGCCGGAGTTTGTTTCGGCGCAGCTGGATTCCGTACTGAGCGACGTTCGTATCGACAGCACGAAAATCGGCATGCTGGCAAACAGTCAGATTGTGGACGTGGTTGCGGAGCGGCTCAGACATTATCAGCCGCCTTTTGTGGTGCTGGATACCGTGATGCTGGCGAAAAGTGGCGATCCGCTGCTACTGCCGGAAGCCGTGGATGCCGTGCGCCGTTTGCTGATCCCGCAGGTATCCATTATTACGCCAAATCTGCCGGAAGCCGCCGCGTTGCTGGAGTGTGCGACTGCGACTAATGAAACCGAAATGCGGGAGCAGGGAGAAGCGTTACTGGCGATGGGATGTGGCGCGGTGCTGATGAAAGGCGGTCATCTGAGTGATGAGGAAAGCCCTGACTGGCTGTTTGAGGCAGGTTCACGCGAGCGGTTTACCGCGCCGCGTGTGGACACCCGTCACACCCATGGCACAGGATGCACGTTATCTGCGGCGTTTGCAGCATTGCGACCGCGGCATAACAACTGGGCCGATACCGTACGCGAAGCCAAAGAATATTTGCAGCAGGCGCTGATGCAGGCCGATTCTCTGGAGGTTGGTCACGGCATCGGCCCGGTCCATCATTTCCACCGCTGGTGGTAACAGCAGATTACGCGCGGCGCTGGGTTTCGCTCAGCGCCTGTTCAGCCTGATGAAATTTAGTCAGAGCCTGTTGCAGATGCACGGCGTCAAACGGGTTCAGCGGATAGAATTTCTCCTCTTTACGCGGACGCAGCATGATGCGGATTTTGTTCGCTGAAACCCTTTCAAACAGATAGCTGGCGATATCCTCGTTTTCTTCGTCCTTCCATGACAGCAGTAATGCCGCGTGCTCACCGGTGCGGCGGCCAATAAATTGTTCGTGCGACCACAAGCCTTCAAATTCGCCATCTTTTTGTAGTTTTTTACCGCTGAACCATGATGATTCTGCCAGTGTCCACAAAGCCTGTGGTGAGATTTCCTGATGTAACTGATGCCACAGCGGGCGGTTGTTGTCCATTTGCCAGCAGGCCATGCCGAGATAATCATTCAACTCGCGCCAGTCACTTTCCAGCCTTTCCCGTAATTCAGGATCCTGCACATGGATAAATTGTTGCAGGCCGGTCGCCTGTTCGCCCAGTTTGTTATAGGCAATGACGGTCATTGTGCGGGGCTTGCGACGGAAGGTCACCCACAACAAAAATTTAGGGATGCGGAAGGTAATCGCCTGGACGGTGAGTTTGTAACGGTTGCCACGGGATAGCACAAGGCCATTCGACGTGCCGCGTTTATCCTGATAATTTCTGACGACCACAACGCTGTTCTGGCCCATCCAGCCCATCACGTAATGTTCTTTTTCACTTTCAGCCACATCCAGATCTTGCACGATTTGCGTGATTTTTTCGTTATCGAGTTGAGAGAGGGAAAGTGACTGATCGGCGCTGTAATAGCTTTTATTCAGGGGGACGGCAGCTGGCATAAGAGTATCCACGGTGTTGATGTGGTTTACAGCTTACACTAAGTTGTCATACAGATTTTAGGGCTAACCCGCAAAATTTGCACTTCGTCGTGAACTTTCTGTGTCACAGAGGGGGTTATTAATGAGGGCAAGGACGAAATTTTACGAGGCGTCTCGACAAAAATAACATGGACTATTGTTAATTGCAGAGTGGGGATTATTCTTTCGGCATTATTTTGATGCGCGGGAATAAGCAGGATATATGACGTTACATGAAAAGGTAATTTGCGAAACATCATCGACGATGAATGCGGCTTTTGTTCAGTTAAATGTTCCGCTTATTATAAGGCGTATTCGCCGGAGTGATATTATCTGGCAGCAGCGTCGTGCGAGACGTAATTTACTGCAACCTGAGAAAAATCTGCTTAACTGGCAATGGTTATTTAAGCAGTATAGAAAAAATAAACCTCGTGAATCCGGTTTAGAACAGACGGCTTATGTGTTTTGTCTCAACAATCCTCAGCAGGAGCGGGCTGCGTTCTTGCTTAAGTCATGCCGGCTTCTTACCGGCACGCTTGAGATTAATGCACTGGAAAATTTCTTTCGCAAGACTAAGGGCCATCCTTTAAAAAGAAACATGCTGTATTACTGTCTTTGTGTTACGGTTATTTACACTGACATTCTTGATGTGTGCAAACTGGTAAATAAAGACAGTGTTAAGTTTTATATTAAAGATGTTGTCAATGATGATGTCATGAGGTTTTATCTCTCTGCAGCACCTCTGTCCCAGGTTTTAGGTAAGATGGAATGTGAGTCAACTTACTCTTTGTTGAATGAATATGTGAATTTTAATTTTCTTAATCGGCATTATGAATTGTTGAAGTAATAAATTTCAAAAAGAGTAAATATAGCCAACGTAAATTGCTTAGCAGGAGTAGCACATGGATTTAGATAGGGAAAAAATGCATCATTTGACTCCAAGGCAGGTGAAGATGGTGGAAAAAATTGTCGGATTTTTAAGATACTGTGATGAAAAACACCAAGGTGAAGAGGATATCGAGGGTTTTGAAGGGGGAGGAGTTTTGCTTGGCCCACCGGAAGCTTTTTATCGCCCTTCTAAGGACTGGAATAAATTACCCTGAAGTGACTCCTTGTCTCCCCGGGTTGGTGTCGATTTCATAACGCGGGGATAAATCGCTTACTCGGCATCGAACCAGTCGCTGTTTTGCTCCGCAATCGGTGTGATGGTTGAAATCATTTCCTGCAGATGGATACGGATGGCTTTTTCCGCGGCATCCGGGTCACGGGCTTTGAGCCCTTCAAAGATGGCGTAATGCTGCGCAATCAGACTTTCCGGAGGTGACACCTTACTCAGTGTTAAAAAGCGCACGCGATCCATCGTCGCTTTAATGTGTTCGACCGTTTCCCACGCCAGTTTGCAATCTATGACCTGCGCAATTGTGCGGTGGAATTCATCATCGAGAAGTAAAAATTCCTGCGTCTGCTGACTTTTTGCTGCCAGAGTTTGGCGTTCGAGATTGTGTTCGAGCAGCGCCAGATCTTTGTCTGTCGCGACCATTGCCGCACGGCGTACCACGGCAGTTTCGACGGCTTCACGAATGAAACGGCCGTCGGCTACGCGTTTAGATGAAATTTTCATCACATAGGTACCGCGCTGCGGCAAAACCTGTACCAGTCCGGCTTCGGCCAGTTTGATAAAGGCTTCGCGAACGGGCTGGCGGGACACATTGAAACGGGTGGATATTTCTTTTTCCGACAGAAATGCTCCCGGTGCGATGGCACAGGTGACGATGTCCTGACGCAAGGTGCGGTAAATCTGCTGATTAACCGGCACATTACTGAGAAATTCAAAGGAGTCTGTCATGGGCAAATGTTGTCTTTATAGTCGGGAAGCCATAATACTAACATGAGTTTTCTCAGGATTTTGAGATTGTTAGCGCAAGAATTACTGTGAATTGATATGTTCACGACAATACAGTTTTTTGTAGGCGGCGGGTGTGATGCCCAGCAGTTTGCGAAATACCCGGCGGAAATAGGCCACATCATTAAAGCCGGTCAGGCGAGCAACGTCCGCCACATTGCCGGTATTGGCCAGTAAAAGCTTTTCAGCTGCCGTCACCCGTTGCTTATGCAGCGCATCGGTCAGCGTCATCTGGAACGTCAGACGAAAAACCCGCCCGAGATAATCTGCGTTGCAGTGCAGGCGTTCAGCCAGCTCCGTCGCACCCAGTGGTAAATGAAATTGTGTTGTGATCAGCTGGCGCGCTTTATACGCCAGCGCAACGCCGGGACCATCAGGTTCGACGTTTTCCGGCCAGGCGCGACAGACTTCCTGTAAAAGTAATAGCAAGAACAACTCAAGGGAATTTCCGCCGCGTTCCTGTTCATATAAAAATAATCTGAAGAGCGTCAGAATAGTCTCCCGGTCTTTGACTTTACAGTGTTGTGGAATATCCAGCTGTATAGAGGGATTATTTTGCTGTGAATGGATAATTGCCACGTCTTTCACGAAATCAAAATGCAACCAGTAAAATTTTAAATCAGAATCGAATGTGGTTAGCCCTTTATGTTCACGTCCGGGGAATAATAATAAACTTTCGCCTTCATGCACGTCAAAACGTGTATTTCCCTCCTGCAATGACAAGGTGCCACGGACCACATAAATTAACTCATGCGAACTGAGTCTCCGGGTCGGATGTGTGCCAATTCCTCTTGAAATGAACAGGCCGCCATTTTGAACTTTCACGGGGTAATTTACTGGAAAAGCAAGGCATTCAGTCATTTTACAGGCTTCCGGCGGGATGTTTAAGCCTGACACTAGCACAGGGATGGGCGACTGCCAGTGACGTGGCGGGAGGTTTTGATCTGCTTCACAGATTGAAACTGCAAGTCGGAATTGTCCCGTTTAACTACTTTATCCTCCTCTTGTTGACGTGATGCCTCTGTGCCAGATTGACCGCGTACCTTATTTATTCTTCGGAATGATGTGAATAATCAGCCTTATTTATCCTGTTCCTGTTGCTTATTAATAACGATATAAAAGCGAGGAAAAAACATGTCAACGGATTCCATTAATACCGGCGCATCCCCGGTAACGGGTGAGGGCGGAATAATTTCAGCCAACGCTAAACTTTCTGTGAGTGAGAAAATAGGTTATGGGCTGGGAGATGCTGGTGGCACGATAATAACCTGTCTGATCACCAGTTTTCTGACATTTTTTTATACCGATGTTTTCGGCCTGACGCCTGCGATTGTCGGCACGCTGTTTATTTCCCTGCGTGTGATTGACGCGATTTCTGATCCACTGATGGGCATTCTGGCTGACCGCACGCAAAGCCGCTGGGGACGTTTCCGGCCGTGGCAATTGTGGATTGCGTTGCCGATTGGCGTCGTGGGTTTCCTGACGTTTACCGTGCCCGGTCTGAGTGGCGACGCCAAAATTGCCTACGCCTTTTTCACGTATTTTCTGCTGTCCGTGTCTTACACGGCGATCAATGTGCCGTACTGTGCCCTGATTAACACCATGACCACCGATCATCGTGAGGTCATTTCCTGCCAGTCCTGGCGTTTTGTGCTCTGCGGTGTGGCGGGATTCATGGTGTCTGTCGGGTTGCCCTGGCTGGTACAGGTGCTGGGCAAAGGGAATGCTGCAGCCGGATATCAGCAGGGTGTCGGTCTGTTGTGCGCCGTTGCGGTGGTGATGTTTCTGTGGTGCTTCTTCACTGTGCGTGAGCGCCTGCCGCTGGCGCTGCTCGGCCAGTTCAGCGTTAAAGAACATATCCGTGGCATGTTGAAAAACGACCAGTTGCTGCTGGTATTGCTGATGTCTTTCCTGCTCATCAACGTGTTTAACCTGCGCGGTGGCGGCTACATGTATTTCATCACTTACGTGCTGAAAGGTGGCGCGGGCTATGCCTCGATGTTCTTCGGCATGGTGACGCTGGCATCAATTCTTGGCGCGGTGATCGTCAATCAGCTGACCAAATTTATCGACAGCGTCCGGTTGTACATGATCACCAATCTGGTGCTGGCGGTATTTTCTCTGCTGCTGTGGTTTTTGCCCGCCGGTGAGCAGCATCAGACGCTGTGGCTGGGCATCATCTTTGTTCACTGCGTGATCCTCGGTTTCACGCTGCCGCTGCACTTTTCCCTGATGGCCTTCGCCGATGATTACGGACACTGGAAAAATGGTATCCGTTCTTCCGGGATGAATTTCGCGTTCAACCTTTTCTTCATCAAATTAGCCTGGGCATCGAGCGCCGGGATCATCAGCCTGGTGTTCATTCTTGTCTCTTATCAGGCTGGCGCGGAGCACCAGACTGCGGCGTCGCTGAGCGGGATCACTCTTCTGGAAACCCTGTTGCCTGCGGCGATGCATCTTCTGCTGGCGATCACTCTGATGTTCTGCAAGCTCGATAACACATTGCTGACGCGGATGTCGCATGAACTGGCCGCGAAAATTTAATCGTTATTTTTCTATTCAGGAGGTTGTATGTCGTTTTCTCCGGTTGAATCTTTAGAAGTGCCGCTCGATAAGGTCAATATTTCTGACGCGTTCTGGCTGGAATATCAGCGGCTGGTCAAAGACGTCGTCGTGCCATATCAGTGGAAGGCCCTTAATGATGAGGTCGCCGATGCAGAACCGAGTCATGCCATTGAGAACTTCCGCATCGCTGCCGGGCAAAGTGATGGCGAGTTTTACGGGATGGTTTTCCAGGACAGCGATGTGGCGAAGTGGCTGGAAGCTGTCGGCTATTTACTGGCAAAAACGCCGGATCCTGCGCTGGAAGAAACGGCAGACCAGGTGATCGAACTGGTGGGCGCGGTGCAGCAACCGGACGGCTATCTGAATACGTATTTCACCGTGAAAGAGCCGCAACAGCGGTGGAGGAATCTCGCCGAATGTCACGAGCTTTACTGTGCCGGACATCTGATCGAAGCCGGCGTGGCTTACACTCAGGCAACCGGAAAAACGCGCTTGCTGGAGATCGTCTGTAAACTTGCCGATCACATTGCGGATGTTTTCGGGCCTGGAGATAAACAGCTGCACGGCTATCCCGGTCATCCGGAAATCGAACTGGCGCTGATGCGTTTATATGAAGCTACCGGTGAAACCCGTTATCTCGAGCTGACCCGCTATTTTGTCGAGCAGCGCGGTACAGAGCCGCATTTTTACGATATTGAATATGAAAAACGCGGCAAAACATCGCACTGGAATACTTACGGTCCGGCGTGGATGGTCAAAGATAAAGCTTACAGTCAGGCCCATAAGCCGGTTGCGTTACAGAAGACGGCTATCGGACACGCAGTGCGCTTTGTGTATTTGTACGCCGGCGTCGCTCATCTGGCGCGGTTGAGTCAGGATCAGGAAAAGCGCGAGGTCTGCCAGCGGTTGTGGGAAAACATGACTCAGCGGCAAATGTATATCACCGGTTCAATCGGCTCACAAAGCAGCGGCGAAGCGTTTTCTTCCGATTACGATTTGCCGAATGACACGGCGTACACCGAAACCTGTGCGTCGATCGGGCTGATGATGTTTGCCAACCGTATGTTGCAGATGGATCCTGACAGTCGCTATGCCGATGTGATGGAACGCGCGCTCTACAATACCGTACTGGCCGGAATGGCGCTCGACGGCAAACATTTCTTCTACGTGAATCCGCTGGAAGTGCATCCGAAAAGTATTCCGTTCAATCATATCTACGATCACGTAAAACCAGTGCGTCAGCGCTGGTTCGGTTGTGCCTGCTGCCCGCCAAACATCGCACGACTGCTGGCTTCACTTGGCCATTACATTTATACCCAGCGCCCGGACGGCGTGGACATCAACCTGTATATCGGCAGTGACGTGCAGGCGATGGTCGGCGGTAAACCGTTGCGGCTGAAGCAGTCCGGTGGTTATCCGTGGACAGAGCATGTTCAGATTGAAATAGACACCGATCAGCCGCTTGAAGCCACGCTGGCGCTGCGTTTACCCGACTGGTGCGCCAGTCCGCAGGTGACGCTTAATGGTAAGCCGCTGGCGCTTTCCGCTCTTACGCGCAACGGATATTTACGTCTGACGCAGGACTGGCAGAAAGGCGATCGCATTGAAATGACATTACCGATGCCGGTAACGCGCGTGAAGGGGAACGCCCTGTTGCGGCACGTTGCAGGTAAAGTGGCAATACAGCGTGGCCCGCTGGTGTATTGCCTTGAACAGGCCGACAACGGCAGTGAACTGCATAACTTTCGCCTGCCTCAGGATGCACAATTCCGCCTGATCTCCGGCAGCGGACTGCTCGCTGGTAAAACGTTATTGCAGACGCAAGGCCTGCGCCGGTTATCAGTTCATGCCGGTCGGCAACCGTTATATAGCTTCAATCCTCCGGAAGAAGAAACGACAATGCAAAGCATGACATTTGTGCCTTACTTTAGCTGGGCGAACAGGGGAGAAGGGGAGATGCGTGTGTGGGTTGATGAGGCGTGATTTGAGTTGATTTGAGCAGAGTTAAGTTTAAGAAAACCCGGCATGATAACCGGGTTTTTTCATGATGCTCAGAACAAGATGTTCAGAACATCAGTTGTGAGACAGGGTCGTGGCCGGGGTCTGTTTGGGTGGTTTAATCACGAAGAACACCAGAATTGCGCCCAGTGCGGCGACGCCACCGGCCAGAATAAAGGCGCTGTCGAAGCGACCAGTGTTTTGTACGATGAAGCCGGTCACGACCGGACCGATGATGCCCGACACGCTGCCGACCAGATGGATAAATCCGCTGGTGCCGCCGACGCGGGATTTATGTACCACGTCCTGAATAATCGCCCAGTAAATAGCGCCGGTGGTGTACAGGAAGAAAATAGATACAGACATCAGGATAACCGCCGGAACCACGCTGGTGACCACGCCAGCCAGTGCGACACAAATTGCTGCGGCTAACAGACTGACGACTAATATAATTTTACGTGACAGTAATAAACGGCCAGTGATATTAAAAATCTTATCGGAAATATATCCGCCCAGAGCCAGGCCGACGAATCCGACAATCCACGGAATAACCGTTGTCAGGCTCATTTCTTTAATGTTCAGACCATGCGCTTGCACCAGATATGCCGGGAACCAGCTGAGGAAGAAGAATAAAATATAGTTGTAGCAGAAGAAGGCAAAAGCCGTCACCAGGATAATAGGCTGGCGTAAATAATAGCCCAGACCATGCGCAGCCTGTGCCAGATCTTCTTCTTCACTGATATTTTCATTTTTCATCTGATCAACTAAACGCAATTCTTCCGGTGAAACACGTTTACTTTTTAGCGGATTGTCCGCAACGGTAAAGAACCAGACCGCCATCCAGATAATCCCGATGGAAGCGATCACCATAAAGGCCGGGCGCCAGCCGAAGGAAATCGCTAAATACCCGACAATCGGCCCGGCAACAGCACCGCCGAGAGGTGAACCGGCGCTGAGCAGTCCCATCGCGGTAGCCGCCTGTTTCTTCGGAAACCATCCGTTGATCATCTTATTTGCCGAGGCACAAATCGGCCCTTCAGCCATACCGAATAATACCCGCAGAATTAACATGGAATAAAAGCCGGTCGCGAAAGCGGTCATACCACAAAATACCGACCATAATCCGACGGCTAATCCCATCACCAGCGTCGGGCCGAATTTATCCACGGCCAGGCCGCCGATAAAGTTAAATATCGCGTAACCGAAGAAGAAACTGCCAAATATCATGCCGAATTGTTCGGGATTAATGGTCAGCTCTTTTTCTATCATCGGGACAGTGATCGACAGCGCCACGCGGTCGAGGTAATTGATCATGTAAACCAGGAACAGCAGGAATACGATGACCCAGCGTAAGTTCTTGAACATAGGTGCTCCACTTGTCGGTGTTGTTTTAATAGTGTTGCGTTTTTTTGTAGGTAGAATATGAGGTACTGCGGACGGGAGGATATTTAAAATCCTCCCGTCATTTTTCAAAAATTGCCAAATATCAGAATGTCAGTAAAACCTTGCAGCAGGAACGCTGATCTTTCTCAAACAGCGTTAATGCAGCTTCCACTTCCCCGGCAGGCATCCAGTGCGTCACCAGCTTTTCGGGCGCGATTTTCCCTTGCTCCATCCATTTAATCACCTGCGGGAACCGGTGGCTGTTCAGGCGCGATGAAAACAGTGAAATCTCCTTGCTGGTAATACTCTGCTGTGTAACCGAACTCGGCTCGCCGGAAAAACCCATCATGCCGATGCGCGCTGCCGGAGAGGCAAGCAAAATCGCTTCCTGCAAAATGGCCGGGTGGCAGGCGGCATCGACAATAAGCGTCGGGCGTACACCTTCGGCAGCCAGTTCATCTGCCACGCTGCGCTCGCTGTTGTTGATGATCCAGTCCGCACCACTGGCCTGCGCCATCTGCAACCGCTCGTCGATACGGTCGGCGACAATCACTTTCTGCACGCCGTACACGCCCTTCAGTACCTGGATCACCGTCAGTCCCATCGGGCCAGCGCCGTAGATAAGCGCCGTGTCCTGAGGTGTCGGTTTGAGAAAGGCGGTGATATTGGCCGCGATAGTAAAGGGTTCAACCATGCTGGCGAGTTTGTCCGGGATAGCGGCCGGAACCACGTAGGCGTTTTTCGCCGGTGCGCAGGCATAATCACTAAAACCTCCATCGCGGTGGACGCCGATCACCTGCAATTGGGCGCACACATTCGGGCGGCCAATCGAGCACGGATAGCAATGTCCGCAGCTGACGACCGGATCGACTACCACGCGTTCCCCGATGCGTGAAGCCTCTACACCTTCGCCGACGCTGTCGATGTGGCCGAAAAATTCATGACCAATCACCCGCGGGTATTTCGCGAACGGATTATGACCGTGGTAGATATGCACATCGGATCCGCAGATTCCGGCGTAACTGACCCGAACTCGTACTTCACCGGCGGCAGGTACCGGCAAAGCACGTTGCTCGATGACTAATTTTCCGGGTTCTTGTATAACGACGCTGTTCATTTTTGTTCCCTCACCAGTTCCACAAAGTACCGTCTTCCAGACGGGCTACCGGCAGATAGGCCGGTTCATACGGATATTTCGCGGCCAGTTTTTCGTCGAACTCAATACCCAGCCCTGGTTTCTCGCCCGGATGCATATAGCCGTTGTCGAACGTCCAGTTATGCGGGAAGACTTCCAGCATCTGCTCGGAATATCCCATGTATTCCTGCACGCCAAAGTTCGGCACCCACAGGTCGAAGTGCAGGGCAGCGGCCATGCAAATGGGTGAGAGGTCAGAAGGCCCGTGTGAGCCGGTACGTACCTGATACAGAGAGGCAAAATCGGCAATACGACGCATACCGGTAATTCCTCCCGCATGAGTAATCGTGGTGCGAATATAGTCGATCAGTTGTTCTTCAATCAGCTGTTTGCAATCCCAGATGCTGTTGAACACTTCGCCGACCGCAATTGGCGTCACCGTGTGCTGGCGGATCAAACGGAAGCTTTCCTGATTCTCAGCCGGTGTCGGATCTTCCATCCAGAACAGGCGATATTCTTCGATGCTTTTGCCAAAGCGCGCGGCTTCAATTGGCGTCAGGCGGTGGTGCATGTCATGCAGAAGATGTTCATCAAAACCGAATTTATTGCGTACGGCCTCAAACAGTTTTGGTGTGAAATCGAGATATTTTTCGGTTGACCATAATTGTTCTTCCGGCCAGTTACCTTTCGTTGCCGGTTCGTAAGCCAGGCCTTTGCCTTTCGCCATACCGTAAGTTGTTTTCATGCCCGGCACGCCGCATTGCGCGCGAATGGCTTTGAACCCAAGCTCTTTATGTTTGGCGTAATCGTCGAGTACTTCATCAATGGAATGGCCGGTGGTATGACAGTAAACCATCACGCCGGTGCGTGATGCGCCACCCAGTAACTGATACAGCGGCATATTGGCGGCTTTAGCTTTAATGTCCCAAAGCGCCATATCGACGGCAGAAATGGCCGACATGGTAACCGGCCCGCGCCGCCAGTAAGCGCCTTTGTAAAAGAATTGCCAGATGTCCTCGATCTGATGCGCATCGCGGCCGATCAGTTGCGGACAAACGTGATCTTTCAGATAGGAAGCGACCGGCAATTCGCGGCCATTCAGCGTGGCATCCCCGATACCGGTCAGCCCGCTGTCAGTAGTAATTTTCAACGTAACAAAGTTGCGCCCCGGGCAAGTGACAAAGACTTCAGCATTCACGATTTTCATCGGTTAAGACCTTCTAGCAGTAAAAGTAGGATGCATTTTCTATGGTTATAAATACGCCATATGCAAACTACCATACAAGTATGCAGATCGTTTTTTGCCGGAGAAGATCACACTTTACGAGGTGAAAAGTGAACGTATGCAGAGGGGCAGGGGAGCAGGAAACTTGAGCGGGTAATAAAAAGCCTCCATGTCAGGAGGCTGTGCGATTTATGCCGTTTTTTGGTATTTCTCGATGAGTTTGAAACAAATCTCAAGAGTCTTTAATTTATCGGCGCGGTTACGTTCAAAGTCCTTTTGTGTTTGGCGTTTTGTAATACTTTGTTTTAATAACATAATAGCCTCCTCCATCTGAATGCGTTGATAACACCCGTTCGCTTTTTGAGCGA
This sequence comes from Rahnella sp. JUb53, assembly GCF_004346065.1. Taxonomy (NCBI): domain Bacteria; kingdom Pseudomonadati; phylum Pseudomonadota; class Gammaproteobacteria; order Enterobacterales; family Yersiniaceae; genus Rahnella; species Rahnella sp. JUb53. The sequence continues at coordinate 123,318 of NZ_SLYT01000012.1, read as the reverse complement.
AAAACAAGCCGATCATACGCTTTTTGGTGCGACGACGTATAGGCGTTAAAAAAAATAATCTCCGGCTTTACGTCGCAGATATAATTTTCGATAACGGCGCTTAAGCCTTCAAAAAATCTCAGGTAGTTTGCCCGGCTAAGCAGTTTTTGCGGAAACAACTTATCGAACACTGATTTGCCATTGCGCTTATCTGCGGGTATGTCATCCCATGCAGTGTCGTAAAACGTCACGATATGTCCGTGTCTATCTTTTCCGGACTCACCGATGATTTCCGCCATCCGTTGAAAACTATCCGTTGAAGCGCAGGAAAAATGAAGAAACAAAACTCTGAAAACTTTGATTTCTTCGCAGGGAAGGGTGAACTGAATATCGTAAAAGCTTAAATCTGGCTGGTGTGAAAAATTGATAACCTGATAATAATCCATGAAATATCAGCGTGTTTTGTAAGGTGGCGCTTTTATATCATGGGTTTTTACTCTCAATGCTCATCGTTTTTGAATTCAGGAATATGCCTTCCAAAATAGTTTTGGTTTACATTGCAGGCAGTAGTTTTTATGAATCAACCTCGCATTTTTACGCCCGCATTTTGGCGGGCGTTTTTGATGCTCTTTGTCTTCTGAAGCAACTTATTCCGCCAGCCGCATCACTTCTTCCCATACCGTTTCATCTGCCGGGATCCCCAGACGGCGGTTTTCCTCGCGGTTGGCGGCGGCTGTCTGGCCGGGATAACGGACATCGCGGCTGTTTTCAGCCGGTTCTGACTGATTCACGTAGTCCGCGACGCTGTCCGCCATGCGATCAGTGAAATCAGCGCCCCCTAACTGCGTCGGGTCGAATACCATGAAAATCTGGCTGGCGCCGGTGCAGCTCCCTTTACCGATTTTGTCTATTTCATTGGTGGGCGAGCCCGCTGAAAGCAACGCGGCCATGGCGTCCAGCACAATCGCCAGCCCCGAGCCTTTCCAGTAACCGGTGGGTAAAATGCGCATGGAAGCTTCGATCGGACCCGGATCATCTGTCAGATTTCCTTCTTTATCGTAGCCGCCAGGGAAGGGCAGTTTTTCGTTTTTCAGCCGCGTCACCTGCAATTTGCCGTAGGAATACTGCGACATTGCCATGTCCAGCACAATCGGACCTTTGGTTCTTGGTACCGCCATGACAAACGGGTTATTGCCGACGCGGGTGTTTTTTCCGCCCCAGGCGGGCATGCAGGATTCCGTATTGGTCCAGCACATCGCCGCCATGCCTTGTTGTGCTGCATGCCAGCCATAACTGCCGCCGCGCATCCAGTGACTGCTGTTTTTCAGCGCCACGATCCCCACGCCATACTCTTTCGCCATTTCGGTGGCTTTATCCACGGCGAAGAGTGCGTTGGTGATGCCGATACCGCGGTTGCCGTTGTAGATGGCGATGGCGCCGAGGGATTTTTCCAGTTCCGGTTTGGCGTGGATATCAATCCAGCCCTTATGAACGTAATCGACAAAACGCGCTACCCGGTTGAGGCCATGTGATGCGATACCGTCACAACTGGATTCTGTATGGATCCGTGCACAGGTCCGTGCATCTCTCTCATCAAGTCCCGCTTTTTGCAGGGCACGCTGGATGGTTTGTTGCATCAGGCTGAATTCAATTCTTTGCATGGTCGGCTCCGGTTGAAAGCTCTGTGGATGTCAGGGGAAGATGCTCTTCGGTCTGACTAAGAATATTGTTATCGCCCCATAATTTTTCATAAGGCCAGCCGGTGAGTTGCTCGGCGATTAAGCGCGTTTCCGGTGTGACGTCATATTTACTGCCACCGGCTTTAAGGCGTTCAATTTCATTTACCAGCAGGGCATGGTTATAGCGGGTGAGGCGGAATTTCATTGAGCTATATAATCCCACCAGCAGGAAGATGACCGATCCCGCGCCAAATACCAGTGTGATACCGTAAACGGCTTCGGCAGGTTGCGTGGCACTTTTCGGTGTGAATCCGTAATGCTGTAATAACAGGCCTACCCCAAATAACGCCACCGCCTGAACAGCTTTACGCACGAAAGTCATAACACCGGCAAAAATACCTTCGCGTCGTTTTCCTGTCAGCATTTCATCCACATCTGGGATAAAACTGTAAATATTCCAGCAAACATAACTGGTACCGGAACGTCCCACGCCCATTAAAATAACGGAGAGATAAAGCAGCGCCATATTAAAAGGTAATTGCAATAAATGGATGGCTAAAAATAACCCGACACTGGCCAGCATAAATAATTGTGCAATACGATATGACGCGCCATTGCCTAATTTCATACACAGGAAAATAAACAAGGCAACGCAGACGAACTGCACCAGTGTCATTAATGTCATCGCATTAGAAGCAGTAACGGTATTCTGGCCGAGAACAAAAATAATATAATACGCCAGCACAGCGCCAAGGACGTCGAGCGCCACATAGCCTCCCAGGTACATCCCGACATGCTGGCGGAAGGTGCGCACTCTCATGGTCGACACCAGCGATCTGAACAGATGCTTCATATCTCGGCGGAAAGAGAGTTTTGGCGTAGCGACATCAACCGGGATAGGCCGTTCCCAGGTGTAGAAATAAAGCATCAGGATTACCACGGCAAACAACACGCCGAAAATTACCCCCATAATCAGGAAAGATGAGGAGGAATCTTCACCTAGATAAGCAATAATGCGCCCCGGCAACCAGGCCGCTAATATTGCGGCTCCGGTAGAGAAAAACATTCTGACACCGGTCAGTTTAGTACGCATTTTAAAGCTGGAGGTCATTTCGGCTGCCAGCGTTTCATAAGGTACAATCGCCAGCGTGTAAGCGGCGTAGAATAAAATATAGGTAAACAGGTAGTACCAGAATCCCATCCCGCTGACCCACATAATAATGTAAGTCACCATAATTAATGGTGCACCGAATAAGAAGAAGAAGCCACGCCGTCCGTATTTTTTTCCCAGAGGGTTGCGGTAAAAATTATCCGTGACATAACCCATCAGTGGATCGAAAAAAGCATCCAGCAGGCGGGCGGTCGCAATAACAGCACCGGCCTCTGCCGGACTTAATCCGGCATAAGTGGTGTAGAAATACATTATCCACAGACCCAGTACTGCAAAACAGCCACCGCCGAAGAAATCACCCCCGCCGTAGGCCAGCATATTTTTTACCGATATCGGTCTTTCTTTATGATGATTAATCATACTACCCCTGGTTTCCGTCTCCGGATTAATAAGAGTCGTCAAAAGAAATGCGTCGTTTGTGCCCGCAGAAATTCAGAAATGAATTATTCAGCGACATCGGCAGAGTAAAATTAGGCAATGCGCATCTACCATACAAGTATGCGGATAAGCTTTTAGCGGAGAAGATCACAAAAATAACGGCAGATTTGCTCTGTACTGCAAGACGGATCACAGTACAGAGAATGAACAGAAGAAGAGAAGGTTAGCCTAAAAGTTCGCAGTGAGGGGGCAAACGACACTGGATTGCAGAGGGAAGAACTTCAATTTTGAACTGTTTACCGGTGAGCGGTTCGCCGTCGAGATTGAACGTCATATCGTGCGGTGCGGTGATTTCGAGCCAGGGCAGACTGGCGGACACAATATTTTTGTTCTCTTCATTATTGAGCAAGCTGCGCAGGAATGACGGCAGCAGCTCCTCTGAGGTCAGCAGACGTAATTGCAGCAGACCATCGTTAATCAACGCGTCCGGGCATATTTGTTGCCCGCCACCGGCCTGGCGGCCATTACCAATACCGATTACCAGCGCATCGCCTTCCCAGCGAAAATCCGGGCCTCTGATTTCACAGCGGTCAGCTTTCAGCGTATCCAGACGTAAGAGACCGTGGATGAAATAGGACACGCCGCCAAGCGCTGCTTTGAGTTTTTCTGGCGTTTCGGTTGTGATACGCGTGCCGAATCCCCCGGTCGCCATGTTGATAAAGAAATGCTGGTCATTCACTTTGGCCAGATCGATATCGACCGCGCGGCCTTTGACCGCCAGCTGTAACGCCTGCTCTGGCTCGAGGGGAATATTGCAGGCCGTTGCGAAATCATTTGCGGTGCCCAGCGGCACGATGCCGAGCACGGGGCGTCGTTGTCCCTCGTATTGTGCCAGCGCACCCGCCACTTCATTAATGGTGCCGTCGCCGCCACCGGCAATCACGGTTTCGCAGCCCAGTTCAATGGCTTCGTCCACATATCGCGCGGCGTCTCCGTACTCCCAGGTGACACGCACATTGAGATCTTCGCCCTCTTTGCGTAGCGCGCCGATGGCTATCCGCAGCTCTTCGTTGCCTGCGCCTTTTCCATTTAAAATCAGCATTGCTGTGGTCATGTACGCTCCTTTTATCTACTTACACCAACAATAGATGAAAGTAGTGGTATTTGGCTATCGGATAAATCAGCGAAAAGTTGACAATGAGGTTAAATAATTGTGCTGATATTAATTAGAAAGGACGTTTATATTTCAGAAACGTATTTATTTAAAAACATGACATCACGTTATTAAGGTGAATAACTGAAGAGGATTAGTTAAATAAGACGGGTTTTCGTTTTAATGAATACAAAAAGAAAAGCCAGCTCAAGGGAGATTGAGCTGGCCAAGGAGGTGGTTCCTGGTATAGTCCGGTGCTTTATTTTGCATTCGAAGTAAATTGCGAATGCATATTATCCAGCCCGGTCAGAAATAGATGTGATCGAATTCTTGTTTTCGACCAAAACATTATTTCGAATGCGGATTACGGGTGTCCGTGTCTTCCAGATTACGCAATAAAATGGCGAACTCCAGACTGACGTCTTCCGGCAGTGCGACATACACCATGTGGCCGTTACCCGGCGCCACGTCAGTTGGCTGACCTTTCTTATTGCGCAGGGCTTCCAGTTTGAACTGGACGTTACCCTGCGGCGTCATCATTTCCACACTGTCACCGACGCAGAATTTATTCTTCACATCGATTTCTGCCCAGCCATCCATACGATTACCGGTGAATTCGCCGACAAACTGCTGGCGGTCGCTGACAGAGAAACCATATTCGTAGTTCTGCTGTGCATCGTGAGTATGGCGACGCAGGAAACCTTCGGTGTATCCGCGATGCGCAAGACCTTCCAGCGTGGAAAGCAGTGTCGGATCAAATGGCTTACCGGCGACGGCATCGTCAATGGCCCGGCGATAAACCTGTGCCGTGCGTGCGCAATAATAAAAGGATTTTGTACGTCCTTCGATTTTAAGCGAATGCACGCCCATTTTTGTCAGAGTTTCTACATGCTGAATGGCGCGCAGATCCTTAGAATTCATAATATACGTGCCGTGTTCGTCTTCAAACGCGCTCATGTATTCGCCAGGGCGCAGGGCTTCTTCGAGCATAAAGACTTTATCTGTTGGCTGACCGATGCCTAATGTTGGCTCTGCGGCTTCCACCTGCTGAACCGGGATCGGCTCGTACTGATGCACGATATTACCGATGGCGTCTTCTTTGCCTTCCTGAACTTTATATTCCCAGCGACAGGCGTTGGTACAGGTTCCCTGATTCGGGTCACGCTTGTTGATGTAGCCGGAAAGCAGGCAGCGGCCGGAATACGCCATGCACAGCGCACCGTGAACGAAGATTTCGATTTCCATATCCGGCACCTGTGCGCGGATCTCGGCGATTTCTTCCAGCGAAAGCTCGCGCGATAAAATCACACGCGTCAGCCCCATTTGTTTCCAGAATTTCACCGTCGCCCAGTTCACGGCATTAGCCTGCACCGAAAGATGAATGTCCATCTGCGGGAAGGCTTCGCGCACCATCATGATAAGGCCTGGATCGGACATGATCAGGGCATCGGGCCCCATGTCGATCACCGGTTGCAGATCACGGATGAAGGTTTTCAGCTTGGCGTTATGCGGGGCAATATTCACCACCACATAGAATTTTTTCCCCAGAGCATGGGCTTCGTTGATGCCGATTTCCAGATTCTGGTGGTTAAATTCGTTATTACGAACGCGCAGGCTGTAACGTGGCTGACCGGCATAAACCGCATCTGCACCGTAAGCGAAGGCGTAACGCATGTTTTTCAGGGAGCCGGCAGGGGAAAGCAGTTCCGGAACAAAAGAATCGCGGGTAAACATAGTCAATCTCAGTCTGATCACAGGTCAGGGCCGTCCCGGATGCGGGGCGACGAAAGGTCAGAATTGTAACGTCTGAGTTGATCAAAAGCAGCCATTTCGTGTGGGTATTACAGCGCTATTTAGACTATTCAGGAGCCAGATCAATTTCCTCCTCTGCTCCTGAATAGCTAAAAACAGAAATCATTGAGAACTATTGCGTCAAATCGCGAATATCAGTGCTTGCGCCGTTTTTCACCACCGACTGAACACCTTTTTTCGATGCACTTTCCGTGGTGTACATTTCGCTGATACCAATCACCTGATGGTTTTTCGCTTTCAGTACAAAGTAAAACTGACCGTCTTTCGAAGGTTTGATTTCGTACTGCGCTTCCTCAGGGGAGTTGGTCTGAACCGATGAAATCCCGTTTTCTGCTGACGCTTTACTGGCATACATTTCACTGGTGAGAATAATCTCTCCGTTCCCGGCCTTCAGGTTAAAGTGAAACTGTCCATTCTTCGCTTTTTTCAGATCATAGTGACCAGTAGCCATAAAGGTAATCTCCATCAGAGGGGTTATTTTCCAGAGATAAGTGTAGTTAATGGGAACAGTTTCGCGGCGGGAGGAAAGATTTAAGACATGAAATGTGAACTGGCCGACAGACTTTCAGAAACTTTACAAAACTCAATTGCCGGCCAGTTATGCGCTATGCGCTATGCGTTATTCGCTGTGAGTCATGCGTTATGCCAAATGACAGGGTTCCGCTTCCCAGCGATAGCCCACGCCATAGACGGCGCGGATAAACGCCTTTTCTCCGTCCAGAGATTCGAGTTTACGGCGCAGGTTCTTGATATGACTGTCGATGGTACGGTCAGTGACGACGCGGTAGTCGTCATAGAGATTATTGAGCAGCACTTCGCGGGTAAACACGTAACCCGGTTTGACGGACAGCGTTTTCAGCAGGCGGAATTCTGCCGGTGTCAGTTCAAGTTCATGCCCCTGGAATGTGGCCTGAAAGCGCGCTTCATCAATGTGCAAACCGTTATCTCTCGGCACATTGTCTTCCTGACGCACGCAGCGGCGCAAAATAACCTTCACGCGGGCCACAACTTCACGCGGGCTGTAAGGTTTGCAGATGTAATCATCAGCACCGATTTCCAGCCCGAGCAGGCGATCAATCTCTTCCGTTTTTGCCGTCACCATCATGATCGGTACATCGGAAAACTGGCGAATGTCTCGGCAAATGGATAATCCGCTGCTGCCTGGCAGCATCAGATCTAACAAAATCAGTGCCGGCGGCTGGTGCTTCACCTGCGAGATGACGTCATGTCCGTCCGCCAGCCATTGGGTGGCATAGCCTGCGGCTTCGAGATAGTCGATTAACAGCTGAGCAAGTTTTGGCTCGTCTTCCACAATCAGAATTTTTAACGGCGCCGGGCCGGACAATACAGAGTCGTTCATTCAGTTTCTCGGGCCTGATGTAACAGAGAGCGGCAGGACGATCGTAATACGAACGCCACCCGCCGGAGAGTGGCTGGCGCTGATCTGCCCGCCGTGCGCTTCGACAATATTCTGGCAAATGGCCAGACCTAACCCCGAACCGCCACTGGCGCGGTTGCGCGAGCCTTCGGTACGATAAAACCGTTCAAAAATACGGCCAAGCTGTTCATCGCTGATGCCCGGCGCGCTGTCCTGGAACATCAGGTAAAGTGATTTATCCCGTATTTCGCCCCGGATCTCCAGACCGCCATTCGGGTCAGTATAGCGCAGACTGTTTTCCAGCAGATTGTTGAACAGCTGCGAAAGACGCTGCGGATCGCCAAACACTTCAGCGCTTTCCGGCAGGTGGCTGGTCAGGGTTAGTTGCTTGGCATGGAAACGATCACGCGAACCGGCTTCCGCCAGCTGCACCAGATGTACGACGTCGGTGTCCACCTTGCGGTATGCCAGCGCACCGGCATCGGAAAGCGAAAGCTGATGCAAATCGTCCACCAGTTTGGTCAGAATCGACACTTCAGATTGCAGTGATTCCAGCGATCCAACCGTCATTTTACGCACGCCATCCTGCATGGCTTCCAGCTCACCACGCAGAACGGCCAGCGGCGTGCGCAACTCATGGGAAATATCCGCCATAAACGCCCGGCGCATCTGCTCATTCTTTTCCAGCGTCATCGCCAGCTGGTTAAAATCCTGCGCCAGTTTGCCGAGTTCATCTTCACTGTCGACTTCAACCCGTGTGCTGAAATTCCCCGCAGCCAGCTGATGCGTACCGTTCACCAGCCGTTTTACCGGCGCGAGCATTCCGCGGGACAACATCCAGGTGACGGCAGCGGCCAGCAGCGCGGTAAAGGCGACAATCATCCAGCTGGTGCGGCTTTGCTGGCGTTCGAAATTAATATCAGCATCGCGGGTCAGGCGTTCGGCAGGCGTCGAAATCACCGATCCGATGACCACACCATTAACGGTCATCACGCGGCGCGGACCTTGTAAATCTGGTGGGACCGGCTGATCGTAACCGCCGATCCGATGATCGTGGCTGTCGAGGATCCAGAACTTCGTGCGCCATCCCTGCGGCGGCATTCTCGGGCTGCTGTTTTGTTCAAATGAACGCATGATCTGATAGATCAACCGGTCATTGGTTTCCAGAAACTCCCAGCTGCCGTGTTGTTTGTACTGCTCCTGCAGGGTGTCAGCCAGCAGTTCGACGCGCTGTTCGTTGCTCTGACGGATATAGTCGATAAAGCCCCGTTCAAAGCTCATCCTCACGCCCCAGTTCATGGTGATCAGCACCAGTGCGCAGGTACAAAAAATGGCCATAAACAACTTGGCGGTAATACCAGGTTTCATGATTTTCTCATCGGATCAGGGGAGCCGGCCGCAGCGCGACGACGGTCGATAATGGCATTTTTCTGCGTATCAGGTGGCACTTTGGAAAATACCCAGGCTGGCAGGGCGATCACCAGCGCCATCGACATATAACAATACAGGAAGGCGGTGTGCATGGTGGCGCTGTCCGGTGTAATGGCCTGCTGGTGGGCGAACACTCCAATCAGCAAACCGGCGACACTGACGCCCAGACTCATCGACAACTGCATGATCATCGACAGCAAACTGTTGCCGCTGCTGGCAAGGCGCGACGGCAGATCTTTCAGCGTCAGCGTATTCATCGACGAGAAGCGCAGGGAGTTCACCATGCCCTGGAAGAACAATACAATCGGGATCATCCAGACCGCACCGTAAATCGCCACCAGCGGGAAAATCAGCGTGATCAGCGCCAGCAGCAAGGTGGCGCTGACCAGTGCCTTCTGGTAGCCGAGCTGATTGACCAGCCGGACCACCACGCGCTTCATCCCCATACTGCCGAGCACCATGGGGATCATCATCAGTCCTGCGTGGAAAGGCGTAAAGCCCATACCGAGTTGCAGAAATACTGGCGTCATGAACGGCAACATGCCGCTGCCGATACGCCCGAGCAAACTACCGATCAGGCCAATTTTAAAGGTCGGGGTATGGAACAAACGCAGTGAAAACAGCGCAGAAAGATTGCCGCGCGCATGCATCCAGTAAACCCCCAGCGCGCCGCCACCGACCACCACCAGCAGAAAAATTTCCAGCACGCTCAGCCCCATACTGCGGCTGCCTTCCAGCGCCAGGGTTAGCGTCGCCATGCACACGGCCAGCATCACAAACCCGCTGATATCAAAGCGGCGGGTCTGCATTTTGTAATTGGGCATAATCATTAAAGTGGCGATACAACCGGCCAGACCGACCGGCAGATTAATCAGGAAGATCCAGTGCCAGCTGGCGTATTGCACCAGGAAACCGCCCAGCGCCGGGCCCAGAAGCGGACCGACCTGGCCGGGTAACGTGACCATCGTCATCGCCGCCATGTACTCGCTTCGCGGGACAATTTTCAGCACCGTCAGCCGCCCGACCGGCACCATCATCGCACCGCCAATCCCCTGAACGATGCGCGACATCACCAGTTCACGCAGACTTTCCGATTGCGCGCATAACAGCGAGCCAAGCGTAAACAGCACAATGGCCGAAAAGAATACCCATTTCACACCGACCTTATCCGCCAGCCAGCCACTGGCAGGCAGCATCACGGCGACCGTCAGCACATAAGCTACAACCACCGAATGCATGTGCAGCGGGTTTTCACCCAGACTGCGTGCCATCGAAGGCAGTGCAGTATTCACAATCGTGGTGTCGAGGGCCTGCATAAAAAAGCCGAAGGCGACAATCCACAGCTGCCAGCGCACCGAAGGCGGCAGGGGAGCAGAAGGCGGTAAGGTGTCTGTGTTTTCAGATTTCATGGGTTATCGCATCAGCACAATCATTGTCGCGGCATTTCAGGAGGGAGATCCACCTTAAAACCAGGCTCACAGTGTAGCCAGAATGTTTCAGCAGAAAATGGAGGAAATAAGGAGAGTCTTTCCCATTTTTTGACAATTCTTCTGACAATAAAGAATAGCTTTCAGCCTGACATTTTATATCAAAATGCTATGGTTGACCTTTGATCGCAAATCGTTCGCATGCAAAGTAAGTTAAATCTGACCTTATGAAAGGGAGAGAATAATGAGCAAAAGAGAACTGGGTCGTTCAGGTATTCAGGTGCCGTTGCTGACGTTTGGCGGCAACGTATTCGGCTGGACGGTCGATCAGGCGGCTTCCTTTAACCTGCTCGATGCCTTGCTGGATCATAAACTGAATTTTATCGACACCGCCGATGTGTATTCAAGCTGGGTTGAAGGCAACAAAGGGGGCGAATCGGAAACCATTATCGGCAACTGGCTGAAAAAAACCGGTAAGCGTGACCAGATTATTCTGGCGACCAAAGTCGGCAAACCGATGGGCGAAGGCAAAGTGGGTTTATCGCCACGCTATATTAAAGAAGCGGTCGAAGCCTCTCTGAAACGCCTGCAAACGGATTATATCGATTTATATCAGTCGCATGATGATGATGCCGATACGCCGCTGGCCGAAACCATGGCGGCATTCGATGCGCTGATTAAAGAAGGTAAAGTGCGTGCCGTTGGCGCTTCAAACTACAGCGCACCACGCCTGGCCGAAGCGCTGAAAGTCAGTCAGGAAAACGGGCTGGCGCGTTATGAAACGCTGCAACCGCAGTACAATTTGTACGACCGCAAAGTGTATGAAGAAGCACTTGAAAAAGTCGTCAGGGATAACGGTTTAGGCGTGATCAACTTCTATGGTCTGGCCGCCGGGTTCCTGACCGGGAAATACCGTACCAAAGCGGATGCCGGTAAAAGTAAGCGCGGTGAAAGCGTGATCGCACGTTGCCTGAATGAACGCGGCCTGAAAGTGCTGGCGGGGCTGGATCAGGTGGCTGAGAAGCACGGCGCACAGCCAGGACAAGTTGCACTGGCCTGGCAGATTGCCCGCCCGAGTATTACCTCGCCGATTGTCAGCGCGACGTCACTGCAACAACTGAATGAGCTGGCGCAGGCAGCCACCCTCAAACTGGATGATGCGGATATTAAGACCTTAAACGACGCCAGCGCCTGGTAAACACTAAATCTGAGCCATAAAAAAACCGCCTTCAATTCAAATCAGGCGGTTTTTGTTTATCTGCATCTTTAAAACTTAACGGAACAACGTTTGTGCCCAGCGGGCCAGGCCAGCGGTGACCGAGCCGAAATCATTGCCACCGACCAGCGGAATACCCGGTAACTGCGTCTGTAATGCAGCACGCAGCAGCGGCGAACGCGCACTGCCGCCGGTCAGGTAAATTACGTCAGGTTTAATTTCGCTGCTGGCCAGTGCCAGACTGACCTGTTCCTGAATGCGTTCCAGCGGCTGAGAAATCGCGTCACTCAGTTGCTGCTGGCTGATGGTTTCCGCCAGACCGGATTCAATAAAGTCCATCGCAGCCGTAACGCTTTCACGTTCAGAAAGTGCAATTTTACTTTCTTCTGCGGCACGCACCAGACGATAACTCAGACGCTGTTGCTGGACTTTCAGCAGGCGTTTGATCAGATCCGGTTGCGCGGCATCGCGGATCAGATCCCGCAACATACGGGCATTCGCCACGCTGTAGAAATCTAACTGTGCAGGAACATCGTTGGTCGCCACTGCATTCCAGTAAGGCAGGGCCGGGATAGCGATCCCTTTTTGCGTTTCGCTGCCCATACCAAACTGCGGTGTGAGCTGTTTGAACGCAGTCATGATGTCCAGATCATTACCGCCAACGCGGCAACCACTGTGACCGAGCAGGCTGTTCTGACGCTCTGCTTTATCGCGCCACTGCGGGCCCATCAGCAATACCGAGCAGTCCGTGGTACCGCCGCCGATATCGACGACCAGCACGGTTTTCTCTTCCGTCAGTGTCGCTTCGAAATCCAGACCTGCGGCGACCGGTTCAAACTGGAACGCAATATCGCGGAAACCGGCGCGCTCAGCGGCACGTTGTAAAATACCCTGCGCCTGAGCATTGGCCTCTTCACCACCCATACCCTGAAAGTTGATCGGGCGGCCGATCACTGTCTGTTCAATACTTTCCTGCAAGACGGATTCGGCCTGACGCTTAATGTGGTACATCATTGCGCAGACCAGATCTTCAAACAGGGCAATCTGTTGAGGTTTCAGGCCGTTCGCACCCAGGAAGGATTTCGGAGAGCGGACAAAGTACACCTCTTCCGGATCTTCCATATAGGTCGAAAGCGCCTGCAAACCGAAATGCACGCTGTTAGCATTAACCGGAATATCTTCCTCGCGGTTAAAGCTGATGCTGCGGCGCAACAGTGCCAGATTTTCATCACTGCCTGCCGGAACCTGTCCGTGACGGTTCAGCCATTCGCTGACCGCTTCACGTGTCGGTGCACAAAGCATGGAGGGTAAATAAGGATCGTTATTTTCTAACGCCAGCAGATGGGCGTTATTATCGCGCATTACTGCAACTGAGCAATTCGCTGTACCGTAGTCAAATCCAATAAACATCATTGTTCCCCATGCCAAAGAAGGGACGGGACTTTACCGGAGAGAGGCAGATTCATCAAGTCAGCGGGGCGGAAATAGAAGGAATTCCCTCTCCTGAGATGAAGAGGGAATAAACTACACAGAATTACTTCACATCTTTTACTTCAACAGCGCCTGCGCTTTTGCGACAACGTTATCAACCGTAAAGCCAAACTCTTTAAACAGTTGCTCTGCTGGTGCAGATTCCCCGAAAGAGGTCATGCCGACAATTGCACCGTTGAGGCCGACGTATTTGTACCAGTAATCGGCGATACCGGCTTCCACCGCCACGCGCGCAGTCACGGCTTTCGGCAGCACAGATTCGCGGTAAGCCTCGTCCTGTTTGTCGAACACATCAGTAGAAGGCAGAGAGACTACCCGCACTTTAGTACCCGCTGCAGCCAGTTTGTCCGCGGCTTCTACCGTAATACCTACTTCAGACCCGGTGGCAATCAGAATCACATCCGGCGTGCCGTCTGAGTCTTTCAGCACATAACCACCGCGTGCGACGTTTGCCAGTTGCTCAGCGGTACGCGGTTGCTGGGTCAGGTTCTGACGCGAGAAGATAAGTGCAACCGGACCGTCGTTGCGCTCGATGGCATATTTCCATGCCACGGCAGATTCGACCTGATCAGCCGGACGCCACAGGCTCATGTTTGGCGTCACACGCAGGCTGGCCATTTGCTCAACCGGCTGGTGCGTCGGTCCGTCTTCCCCCAGACCGATCGAATCGTGGGTATACACGAAGACGTTGCGTATTTTCATCAGCGCCGCCAGACGTACCGCGTTTCGGGCATATTCAACGAACATCAGGAAGGTCGCAGAATAAGGCAGGAAACCGCCGTGCAGCGCGAGACCGTTGGAGATGGCCGTCATGCCGAACTCACGCACGCCGTAGTGGATGTAGTTGCCGGCGTGGTCTTCAATCAGTGATTTTGAGCCCGACCACATGGTCAGGTTACTTGGCGCAAGGTCTGCGGAACCGCCGAGGAATTCAGGCAAAATTTTGCCAAACTCTTCCAGAGTATTTTGTGAGGCTTTACGGCTGGCGATATTCGCAGGTTTGGCCTGCAAACCTTTGATGAATGCCTGTGCTTTGGATTCCCAGTCCGCAGGTAATTTGCCATTAACGCGGCGGTCAAATTCAGCGGCCAGCTCAGGATAGGCTTTGGCATAAGCGGCGAATTTATCGTTCCAGGCTTTTTCTTTGGCTTTGCCCGCTTCTTTAGCATCCCAGGCGTCATAAATATCTTGCGGGATTTCAAAGGCCGGATAGTTCCAGCCCAGCGCCTTGCGGGTGGCGGCGACTTCGTCGGCACCCAGTGCGGCACCATGTGCTTCGTGAGTCCCGGCTTTGTGCGGCGAACCGAAACCAATCACTGTTTTGCACATCAGCAGGGAAGGGCGGTCAGTGACTTTATGAGATTCTTCGATTGCCGCTTTTATGGCGTCGGAGTTTTGGCCGTCAATTCCACGGATGACATGCCAGCCGTAAGCTTCGAAACGTTTGGCCGTATCATCGGTAAACCAGCCTTCGACGTGTCCGTCAATGGAGATGCCGTTGTCATCATAAAACGCGGTCAGTTTGCCGAGTTTCAGGGTACCGGCCAGCGAGCAGGCTTCGTGGGAAATCCCTTCCATCATGCAGCCATCCCCTAAGAAGACGTAGGTATGATGGTTGACGATTTCGTGATTTTCACGGTTAAACTGCGCGCCTAACGTACGTTCAGCAATCGCAAAACCCACGGCGTTGGCAACGCCCTGACCCAGCGGGCCGGTGGTGGTTTCCACGCCCGGCGTATAACCGTATTCAGGATGTCCTGGTGTTTTAGAATGCAACTGGCGGAAGTTTTCCAGTTCGCTCATTGGCAGGTCGTAGCCGGTCAGGTGCAGCAGGCTGTATTGCAGCATCGAGCCGTGGCCGTTGGACATCAGGAAGCGGTCACGATCGGCCCATTTCGGGTTGGTCGGGTTGTGATTCATGTAATCACGCCACAAGACTTCGGCGATATCGGCCATCCCCATCGGGGCGCCGGGGTGTCCGGAATTCGCTTTCTGGACGGCATCCATGCTAAGTGCACGGATAGCATTCGCTAGTTCTCTACGAGAAGGCATATTTTTCTCCGGATGGGTCACTTTGCTGAGCCAGATGACAAAAGTGCGGAGTTGCCACCGTTCTGCCAGGTGACTCAGCTGAGGTTAGATTTTTTAAACTACGGCTGAAACTAAAGCTGTGCTGAAAGCATATCTTCGAGTTTCTTCTGATCGACGGCGAATGCGCGGATACCTTCCGCCAGTTTTTCAACGGCCATGGCGTCCTGATGGTGTTCCCAGAGGAATTCAGCCTGTGTCAGAGGTGCGGGTTTTTCCCCACCCTTGCCGGAAGGCTGTAATTTACGTTCAACCGGTTCATTGCTGGCTTTCAGTTCTTCCAGCAGATTTGGAGAAATGGTCAGGCGGTCACAACCTGCCAGCGCCAGGATTTGTTCCACTTTACGGAAGCTGGCACCCATGATGACGGTCGGGTAATCGTGAGATTTGTAGTAGTCGTAGATGTCGCGAACCGATTTCACGCCCGGATCTTTTTCCACGTCATACGTTGCGTTCGGCTCTTTGGCTTTGTACCAGTCGTAAATACGCCCAACGAACGGAGAAATCAGGTAGACGCCGGCTTCTGCACAGGCGCGTGCCTGAGCGAATGAGAACAGCAGGGTCAGGTTACAGTTGATGCCTTCTTTTTCCAGCTTCTCTGCGGCTTTGATCCCTTCCCAGGTGGAAGCCAGTTTGATCAGAATACGGGATTTATCAATGCCCTGATCCTGATACAGGCCAATCAGTTTACGGGCCTTTTCGATACACAATTCACTATTGAAAGACAGGCGGGCATCGACTTCAGTCGAGATGCGGCCTGGTACGCTTTTCAGGATTTCCCCCCCGATATTAACGGCCAGTTTATCTGTGGCATTGATCACCTGAGTCTCTTTGCTGCCGCCTTGCTTACGGGCATAGTCCAGCGCGTCTTTAATCAGGTTTTGGTATTGCGGCAGGTCGGCTGCTTTGAGGATCAGCGAAGGATTGGTGGTCGCATCCTGAGGCTCGAAATGACGGATAGATTCAATGTCACCGCTGTCGGCAACGACGGTGGTGATTTTTTTTAGTGCGTCTAACTGGTTCATCTCTTAGCTCCTTAGCGAGAAAAAACGATACAGCAATAAGGTCGTCTGACTCTGGTTCGTAGGGCTCCTACCCTGCATCATTCTGTTAACAAACTGAATGCGCTTTTTCTGATTACTGCAATGGGTCTCAACAATGGCGGCCTTTGTTGCTGCTTAAATTGGGCGTCTGACGAGAAAAGCGCAAGGACAAACTTTAAGCTTAGTTGATTTTTACGAGACGTCTTCCATGAATGAAAAGCAAACAATGTAACGGTCAATTTTTGGTCGTTATTCACCCTTCGTCGTGGCAGGGTTATCTATACTGGTCAGCGGGAAACCTGATGGTGATGTTTACCCGTACCCTGTTGTCTCTGCAAAAAATAAGAAACAAGAAAAGGACCCTACGATGGACGAACAACTCAAGCAAAGTGCGCTCGATTTTCATGAATTCCCGGTGCCCGGAAAAATTCAGGTCTCGCCCACCAAACCCCTCGCCACACAACGTGATCTGGCGCTGGCTTATTCACCCGGTGTTGCCGCTCCCTGTCTGGAGATCGCCAGAGATCCGCAGGCCGCTTACAAATACACAGCTCGCGGCAATCTGGTGGCGGTAATTTCGAACGGAACCGCGGTTCTCGGACTGGGTAATATTGGCGCGCTGGCCGGTAAACCGGTGATGGAAGGGAAGGGCGTATTGTTCAAAAAATTCGCGGGTATCGACGTGTTCGATATCGAAGTCGATGAAAACGATCCGGATAAACTGATCGACGTGATAGCCGCGCTGGAGCCGACATTTGGCGGCATCAACCTTGAAGACATCAAAGCGCCGGAATGTTTTTACATCGAGAAAAAGCTGCGCGAACGCATGAAGATCCCGGTGTTTCATGACGATCAGCACGGCACCGCGATTATCTGTACGGCGGCGGTACTCAACGGTTTACGCGTGGTGGGCAAAAATATTTCGGATGTCCGGCTGGTGGTGTCCGGCGCGGGGGCTTCTGCTATTGCCTGTCTGAATCTGCTGGTCGCGCTCGGACTTAAGCGCCACAACATTACGGCCTGTGATTCCCGTGGCGTTATCTATAAAGGCCGCGAAGAAAATATGGCCGAAACCAAAGCAGCGTATGCCATTGACGACAACGGGCAGCGCACGCTGGGCGATGCCATTCCGCAAGCTGACATCTTCCTCGGCTGTTCCGGCCCCGGCGTTTTGACGCAGGAGATGGTGGTAACCATGGCGAAGGATCCGTTGATCCTGGCGCTTGCCAATCCTGAACCGGAAATTCTGCCACCGCTGGCGAAAGCGGTTCGCCCTGATGCCATCATCTGTACAGGTCGCTCGGATTATCCCAATCAGGTCAACAACGTGCTGTGCTTCCCGTTCATTTTCCGGGGCGCGCTGGACGTTGGTGCAACCACCATCAATGAAGAAATGAAACTGGCTTGTGTTCATGCGATTGCCGATCTGGCGATGGCAGAACAAAGTGATGTGGTGGCTTCCGCCTATGGAGAAGAAGAGCTGTCTTTCGGCCCGGACTACATCATTCCGAAACCCTTTGACCCGCGGCTGATTGTGAAAATTGCACCGGCGGTTGCCAAAGCGGCAATGGATTCTGGTGTGGCGATGCGCCCTATTAAAGACCTGGATGCGTACGCCGAGAAGCTGACGGAATTCGTCTATAAAACCAATTTGTTTATGAAGCCCATTTTCTCGCAGGCGAAGAAAGATGCCCGGCGGGTGGTGATGGCGGAAGGTGAAGAAGAACGCGTATTACAGGCCACGCAGGAGTTGATTTCCCTTGGGTTGGCCAAACCTATTCTGGTCGGGCGGCCAAGCGTTATTGCCATGCGCATTAAAAAGCTGGGGCTGCAACTGGAAGCAGGCCGCGATTTCGAAGTGGTGAATAACGAATCTGATCCGCGCTTCAATGAGTACTGGCGTGAATATTATGAGCTGATGAAACGGCGCGGTGTGTCGCAGGAGCAGGCGCGGCGCGCGGTGATTGGTAATCCGACACTGATTTCCGCCATCATGCTGTTGCGTGGTGAAGCTGATGCGATGATTTGCGGTACGGTCGGTACCTATCACGAGCATTACGACATCGTGGAGAAAGTGTTTGGTTTTCGCGAAGGAGCGCACGTTGCCGGCGCGATGAATGCGTTGCTGCTGCCAAGCGGCAATACGTTTATTGCAGACACTTACGTTAACGACGATCCGACGCCGGAACAGCTGGCAGAAATCACGCTCATGGCGGCAGAAACGGTGCGGCGTTTTGGTATTGAGCCAAAGGTTGCATTGCTTTCGCATTCGAGTTTTGGCACGTCAGACAGTCCGGCGGCGCTGAAAATGCGACGTACGCTGGAGCTGGTAAACGAGCTTGATCCAGAGCTGGAAATCGACGGTGAAATGCATGGCGATGCGGCGCTGGTGGAAAGCATACGTCAGGACATCATGCCGGACAGTCCGCTGAAAGGTTCGGCCAATATCCTGATTATGCCGAATATGGAATCGGCGCGTATCAGCTACAACCTGCTGCGGGTATCGTGCTCTGAAGGCGTGACCGTCGGGCCGGTGCTGATGGGGGTGTCGAAACCGGTACATATTCTGACACCGATTGCTTCGGTACGCAGGATTGTGAATATGGTGGCTTTAGCCGTGGTCGAGGCGCAGACCGAGCCTCTTTACCTCTAACTCTAACTCTAACTCTTTAACCCTGACTCTTTGAACCTGCCTGCTTAAACCTGAAAGGGCGCCGCAACGGGCGCCCTGTTTCATGAAATGACGGGCTCAGTATTTCACTTCGCCGATCCGCTCCAGCGCATCGACGATCAGATCCCAGAAACGCTGATGATCGAGTTTTACCGCGACCTGCGTGTGGCAATCCGGCGGCGGTGGGGTGCGGAAATCGGCAACAGTCATGCCCAGCGTCAGCGTGCCGGTCAGCTCAATATCCACCGGCACTTTTTGCACCGTCATTACGTTCGGATCAATCACGTAAGCCACTGCGCAGGGGTCATGAACCGGCGGGGAATCAAAGCCCTGACGATCTTTGTAGCTCATACCGAAGAAATCGAGCAGCTCACCGACAAATTTGGCGGGCTGTGTGCCGACCGCAGCAATACGCGCAGCGACTTCCGGCGTGGCAAGTGCCTGATGGGTGAGATCCAACCCGACCATGGTCAGCGGCCATTTTTCGTTGAACACGATATGGGCGGCTTCCGGGTCAATTTTGATATTAAACTCGGCGACTGCGCTCCAGTTACCTACATGATAACCGCCGCCCATCAGCACCACTTCTTTGACACGGTCAGCAATGCGCGGCTCTTTGCGTACCGCCATCGCAATGTTGGTCAGCCCGCCGGTGGGCACCAGCGTGATGGTTTTCGGCGGGTGGGACATGATCAAATCAATGATCAAATCGATAGCGTGTACCGGCTCCAGTGTAATGGCGGCTTCCGGCAGCACCGGTCCGTCAAGACCTGATTCGCCGTGGATTTCGTCAGCCACTTCAATCTGACGCACCAGCGGACGCGTTGCGCCTGCGGCAAACGGCACGCCGGTGAGATTGATCACGCGGGCGACTGCCAGCGCATTGCGGGTGACTTTTTCCAGCGTCTGATTGCCGACCACCGTGGTGACGGCCAGCAGTTCGATGTCAGGGTTACCGTGAGCCAGTAACATCGCGATAGCGTCGTCGTGCCCCGGATCGCAGTCAAGGATGATCTTTTTGACCATTTCTTATTCCTTTAATTAATGTAGTGGTACTTCGGTTTCGACAGCCAGACCGGATTATTTTTTGGCTTGTTGCAGCCACTTATCCAGTTCATTGGCAAATTGCTGGCGGTCGCGCTGATTAAGCGCAGGCGGTCCGCCGGTCTGCACGCCGCTGGCGCGCATGGTGTCCATAAAATCACGCATATTCAGGCGCTCTTTGATGGTTTCAGTGGTGTACCGCTCGCCGCGAGGGTTGAGCGCTACACCGCCTTTTTCAATCACTTCCGCCGCGAGAGGAATATCTGCGGTGATCACCAGATCGCCGGGCTCGGTGCGTTTAACGATTTCGTTATCCGCGACGTCAAAACCGGCTTCCACGCGCAAAGTACGCAGGAATTTCGACGGTGGAGTGCGGATGATTTGGTTAGCCACCAGTGTCACCATCATGCCGGTGCGCTCAGCGGCGCGGAACAGCACTTCCTTGATGACATTCGGACAGGCATCGGCATCAACCCAGATTTGCATTAGCTTGCCTCTCCATTTACAGAGGATCCTTTTTCAGCCAGCCAGTCGCGAACCGGCAGGAAATCGCTGTACAGCGCGGCTTCCGGGCTGCCAGCTTCCGGCTCGTAGCCATATTCCCAGCGCACCAGCGGCGGCATCGACATCAAGATAGATTCTGTACGCCCGCCGGTTTGCAGGCCAAACAGTGTTCCGCGATCCCACACCAGATTGAATTCGACGTAGCGGCCACGGCGGTAAAGCTGGAACTGACGCTCGCGTTCGCCCCACGGCATTGCTTTGCGTTTTTCCACGATGGGCAGATAGGCGTCAGTGAAGCCGTTGCCGACGGCCTGCATAAAGCTGAAACAGGTATCGAAATCTGGCGAGTTCAGATCGTCAAAGAATAAACCGCCGATCCCGCGTGCTTCATTGCGGTGTTTGATAAAGAAGTAATCGTCACACCATTTTTTGTATTTCGGATACACGTCATCGCCGAATGGCTGGCAAAGCTGCTGCGCGGTGAGGTGCCAGTGGCGGGCATCTTCTTCAAAACCATAATACGGTGTGAGGTCAAAACCCCCACCGAACCACCAGACCGGCGCTTCACCCGGCTTTTCGGCAATAAAGAAACGCACATTGGCGTGGCTGGTCGGAATGTAAGGGCTCAGCGGATGAATGACCAGTGAGACGCCCATGGCCTGAAAACTACGCCCGGCAAGTTCAGGGCGATGTGCCGTGGCGGAAGCCGGAAGGGTCGCGCCGGAAACATGCGAGAAGTTCACACCAGCTTGTTCGAACACTGCGCCATGGGTCATAACCCGGCTCTGACCGCCACCGCCTTCTTCGCGAACCCACTGGTCTTCAGCAAAATGACCTTTGCCATCGGCAGCGGCCAGTTGCTGGCAAATGTGGTCCTGAAGCTTTAGCAGGAAGGTTTTGACTTGCTGGATGTCGGGAATGGATTGGCTCACAGGCTAACTCGCAGACGTTGACTGAAAAGACATTCAGCGCCTTGCGGGCGCTGAATGATAGAAAAGTGGACGTTATTATATACCCAAAACCCTGCGGGTCACCAAAGGCGGCTGCTTTGGGTGTGGGGGAAACGTTATCGGGGCTTGCGCTCGTTGGCATCGAAGTAACTGAAAAAGTTCACGATACCCTGGGAAATGGCCTGAGCAATTTCACGGCGGAACGCTGTTGTGCTGAGCAACTGTTCTTCCTGATGGTTGGTGATAAACGATGTTTCCACCAGAATTGACGGGATCGACGGGGATTTCAGAACGGCAAATGCGGCCTGTTCAGTTTGCTGGCTGTGCAGGTGATGGATAGGCCGGATCCTGTCGAGCACGTGATGCCCCAGCGTCAGGCTGTTTTTAATGGTGTCGGTCTGCACCAGATCGAATAACACCTGCTGCAGATAATTGTTGTCTTCTTTGGCGTACTTCGCTCCGGCAACCAGGTCGGCGTCATTTTCTTTCTTCGACATATAGCGCGCCATGGCGCTGCTGGCACCGCGGTTGGAAAGAGCAAAAACCGACGCACCGGAGGCCGTCGGGCTGGTGTAACCATCGGCGTGAATGGAAACGAACAGATCTGCCTGATGCTGATGTGCCAGTTCAACACGCTGATAAAGTGGAATAAAGTGGTCGGAATCGCGGGTTAGTTTGACTTCAATATGGCTTTGCTCGCCCAAAAATTCCCGCACATAGTTGGCGATTTCCAGCACCACGTGTTTTTCTTCCGAACCCTCATGACCGACAGCGCCGGAATCAATACCGCCGTGGCCGGGATCGATCATCACCAGTTTCTTCGCGCCAGGCGGCTTAGGTGCCGGGGCGGATTTGGTGATGTGTGCCTGTTGTGCTGCGCTGGCAGAGCGGGAACCAAAGGCGGCAATCGCTAAACCGAGTCCGGAAAGCAGTAACTGGCGGCGTGTGGCGGCAGCAGGAAGCGGCTGGAAATGTAGAAATTTGTTCAGGGGGTTTAACATCAGTCCGTTACCGTCAGAAAAAAGGCAGAATGCTCTATGTTATAGAGTATCTTTTTTATAGTTTCGATCTGAGAACTATTACTTTTTATGAATATTGTGTCGCGGATGAAATCAGGGCCGAATAAATGTCCGGTAACGGGCGGGAATATCTTCTTCAGATGTTGAATTTGCGGTTTAAATTCATTCTTAAAGCAGACAATCTGTGATTTTGATGTTGCGTATCAAACAGATCACGCGATAATCAAGTAAACCCCTATTAACAGCGGCGAACAGTGATGGAAATTCGCGTATACCGTCAAGAAGATTTTGAAGAAGTACTGACCTTATGGGAGCGTTGCGATCTGCTGCGCCCGTGGAACGATCCTGAGCTGGATATCGAACGTAAAATTAACCACAGCCCGGAGTTTTTCCTGGTGGCAGAAGTGGGTGGCGAAGTGGTCGGCACCCTGATGGGCGGCTACGACGGCCATCGCGGTTCGGCTAACTATCTCGGCGTACATCCGGATTATCGCGGACGAGGCATCGCTAACGCGCTGGTTAATCGTCTGGAGAAAAAACTGATTGCCCGCGGCTGCCCGAAAATGAATTTAATGGTGCGTGCAGAAAACGATGCCGTGGTCAGCATGTACGAAAAACTGGGTTATGAAATTTCGGATACGCTTTTACTGGGTAAGCGGCTGATCGAAGATCAGGAATATTAATCTACCCGTTGTTCTTCATTGAATAAAAAAGCCCCGGCAGAATCACTTCTGCCGGGGCTTTTTACATCATGAATTACTTGATAATTTTAACGCTCTTGACGTCAACTTCCACAGAGTTCCAGTCTTTATCGACTTTACCTTCGATGCGGATTTTATCTTTCGGCGATACGTTCTGTCCCTGCCAGCGCTTGCCGTCAATTTCTACATTGAGGGTGCCGGTGTTATCGCGGAAAATGTATTTATCGTGGTCGATACGCTGATCGATAAAACCTTCCAGCATGATCCATTGATCATCTTTCATGGTTTGCGCGTCTTTCACGGTGCTCAGCGCCGTGGTACCGGTGAAACCGCCCTGTGCTGCAGGCTGTGTTTGCGTTTCCTGTGCTGACGGACCGTTAAAGCCGCCGGTTTGCTGGGCAAACGCCGTCGCTGAACAAAGTGCAATGAGGGTTGCCAGAGTGATCTTCTTCATCATAATAGGTCTTCCTTAATTTAACGTTTCCGGAGTAACGACAACTATGACATCGTTTCGGATGTCTTGCCGTGCTGGAGACCATTAAAGCAGACTGTTCTTAACAGTTTCTTAAGCGTATACCCGGCATACATCAAATTATTTTAGGTATGTCACTGGGGATTGTTAGATTTAACCTTATTTGCAGGAACGTTGTTCTTTTTATGAACCCGGATGATTATAACGACCACGGTATGTTGCGATTGCCGCTGTGGTTCTGGACGATTTTAATTTTGCAGGCACGAACCTGGTTGTTGTTTGTGATGGCGGGTGCTTCCCGCCAGCAGGGAAGTGATTTGCTGACGCTGTTTTACCCCGATCAGCAAAGTTTCTGGTCCGGGATGTTGCTGGGGTTGCCGCCCGCGCTGGTGTTTTTGCTCAGTGGTCGTCGTCATGTCTGGCCGCGCATCTGGCAGGCCGGATACTGGTTACTTCTTGCCGGGATGTTTGTCACTTTTGCATTGCAGGCTCTGGGATTATGGCAAAGTACTGACATAATTTCTGGTGTGGATATCGTGCTGGCATTACTGGATGCGGCCGCACTGGCGTATTGGTTATTGAGCCGCCGTTTGCGCGCCTGTTTTGATGCCTCACACCGTCTGGCCTGAAGCATATTCCCTTTTGGGCTGAACTTTTTTGCCAGAAATACACTCGAACTGGCGCTTAACAATAATTGTTAAAATATTAATTCACTGTCGGTTTGTCCGCCAGGCCGCGCCGGCCAACGGGAACGGGCAGAAAAGGAGTATGGAATGACTGTTCGCTTGCGGGTTCGCCCCCTGTTGCTGGTGCTGCCACTGATCCTGACTGGCTGTTCGTCGATGTCTAACATGTCGTGGCCAAGTGTTTCCTGGTCGAGCATGAATCCGCTCAACTGGTTTGGCAGCAGCCTGACGGTCAGCGATAAAGGAGTAGGCGGGATAACAGGTAGTACGGCGCTGACAGAAACGGCCATTAACGATGCGCTGGACGGTGATTATACCTTGCGCAGTGGCATGTCGATGAGCGGCGGAAAAATGCTGAGCTTCTTCCAGGCGATGGACGGCAAGGACGTGAAAATGTCGATCAGCGGCGAGCCGAAAGGCAACGTTCAGCGTGTTGACGTGGTGGATCCTAAAGTAGAAAGCGAATGGGGCGTTAAAATCGGCACGTCATTCAGCAGCCTTTACAGCAAAGCCTTCGATGTGTGTGTAAAAGGCGAGGGAGATGATGCGCAGAACGTCGAGTGTAAAGCGCCGCAAAGTTCTCACGTCACCTATGTCTTCAGCGGGATCTGGCATGGCCCGGAATCACTGATGCCTTCGGACGACGCGCTGAAAGACTGGAAGGTAAGTAAAATTATCTGGCGGGCTAATCCGGCTCAGGCTTCCACTGCTCAGTAAAACCTGTTTCTCAGCGTAATAACTCCTCAATGCCTTGCCTTCGCGCAAGGCATTTTTATTGACATCCGGTATGATGTCGCCGGTCAAATTAACGAGGATGAGAAGATGACTCAGGTTCAGAGCGGCATTTTGCCCGAACATTGCCGTTTCGCGATTTACATCGAAGCGAAAGCTCAGGGTGACCTGGATGCGCTCCGGCAGGGCTGCCGTGCATTTGTGGCTGTACTGGAAGACATGCAGAAAAAATTTCCCACCGAACATCTTGGTGCGGTCGTAGCCTTTGGCAACGATGTGTGGCGTGATTTATCCGGCAATCAGGGCGCGGATGAACTGAAATCTTTCCAACCGCTGGGCAAAGGTCTGGCACCTGCTACGCAGCGCGATATGTTGTTGCACATACAGTCCCTTCGTCATGACGTTAACTTTGCGCTGGCACGGGCGGCACTGAAAGCGTTCGGCAGTTCCATTGTCGTTGAAGAAGAAACCCACGGGTTCCGTGCGATCGAAGAACGTGATCTGAGCGGTTTTGTTGACGGCACTGAAAATCCGAAAGCAGAGGCCCGCGCACAGGTGGCGATTATTCCTGAAGGCAGCGTCGATGCTGGCGGCAGCTACGTGATGGTTCAGCGCTGGAAACATAATCTGGTGCAATGGGAACGTTTCTCCGTGCAGCAGCAGGAAGACGTCATCGGGCGTACCAAAGACACCGATGAAGAGCTGGATTCAGAAACTCGCCCGGACACTTCCCACGTCAGTCGTGTTGACCTGAAAGAAGACGGCAAGGGCCTGAAAATTCTGCGCCAGAGCCTGCCTTATGGCACGGCAAGCGGCGAACACGGTTTGTATTTCATCAGCTATTGCGCCCGTCTGTGGAACATCGAAAAACAACTGCTGAGCATGTTTGGCGATCTCGATGGTAAACGTGATGCGATGCTGCGTTTCACCCGTCCGGTGACCGGCAGCTATTATTTCGCCCCATCACTGACACGTCTTTTAGCGCTTTAAGTTCCTTCAGCGCGTTCCTTCACGGACGCGCTGCCTCTTCCCCTTCTGTTATTCCCCCTGCGTTTGTTAATGCCTTATAGCTTTTCATGCTTGAAAATCACCAAATGGTATATAAAACCGTTACAGCCTGACCCTCAGTTATAAATACACTGTGTGATATTGAGCGGCATTTATCAGCGTCGCATATCGGTTCACTCACCTAAGGCTAAGCATGAAAACATTCGGATTTACAGGCAGCGTGCTGAAAGGTTCCGTGGCGGCACTGCTGCTGGCCAGCGGCGCGGCTTCGGCGACTGAATTGCTCAACAGTTCTTATGATGTGTCCCGTGAACTTTTTGCTGCTCTGAACCCGCCATTCCAGAAACAGTGGGCTGATCAAAACGACGGTGACAAACTCGATATTAAACAGTCGCATGCTGGTTCTTCCAAGCAGGCACTGGCGATTTTGCAGGGTCTGAAAGCCGATGTCGTCACTTACAATCAGGTGACCGATGTGCAGATTTTGCATGACCGCGGCAATCTGATCCCTGCCGACTGGCAAAGTCGTTTGCCCAACAACAGTTCGCCGTTTTATTCCACCATGGCGTTTCTGGTCCGCAAGGGCAATCCAAAGAACATTCACAGCTGGGACGATTTAGCGCGTCCGGGCGTGAGCCTGGTGTTCCCGAATCCCAAAACCTCCGGCAATGGCCGATATACCTACCTGGGTGCCTGGGGCGCGTTCAATCTGGAAGATAATAAAAACCAGACGAAAACCCGCGAGAAAATGGCGATTTTCCTGAAAAACGTGCAGGTGTTTGATACCGGCGGCCGTGGCGCGACAACCACATTTGTGGAACGCGGACTGGGTGATGTGCTGATCAGTTTCGAATCTGAAGTGAACAATATCCGTAAGCAGTACGGTGACGATAAATACGAAGTGATTGTGCCGAAAGTGGACATTCTGGCTGAGTTCCCGGTGGCCTGGGTGGACAAAAACGTCGAGAAAAATGGCACAGAAAAAGCCGCAAAAGATTACCTGAATTATTTGTGGAGCCCGCAGGCGCAGAAAATCATCACCAGTTTTAACTACCGGGTGTATGACAAAACGGCGATGGCGGCGGCGAAAGGGCAGTTCCCGGATACCAAATTGTTCAAAGTCGAAGAGCAGTTCGGTGGCTGGCCACAAGTGATGGAAACCCATTTCAGTACCGGCGGTGAGCTGGACAAACTGTTAGAGCAAGGTCACAAGTAATGTTGTTGTCGAGCAAACGCGTATTACCCGGATTCACCCTGAGCCTCGGCAGCAGCCTGCTGTTCGTCTGCCTGGTGTTGTTGCTGCCACTGAGTGCGCTGGTGATGCAGTTGTCACAAATGACGCTGGCGCAATACTGGGATGTGATCACCAACGGTCAGGTTGTTGCGGCGTACAAAGTGACGCTGCTGGCGGCGGGTGTGGCGAGTATTTTTAACTGTTTCTTCGGCATGCTGATGGCATGGATCCTGACCCGTTACGAATTCCCCGGTAAAAGCCTGGTGGACGGGCTGATGGATTTGCCGTTTGCCTTGCCGACCGCCGTGGCTGGTTTAACGCTGGCAGGCCTGTTTTCTACCACCGGATTTTACGGTCAGTGGCTGGCACATTTTGATATCAAAGTGGCATACACCTGGCTTGGTATTGCAGTGGCGATGGCCTTTACCAGCATTCCGTTTGTGGTTCGTACCGTGCAACCGGTGCTGGAAGAATTAGGCCCGGAATATGAAGAAGCTGCTGAAACGCTGGGCGCTTCGCGCTGGCAGAGTTTCCGTCGCGTGGTATTGCCGGAAGTCATGCCTTCTCTGATGGCGGGCACGGCGCTGTCCTTTACCCGCAGCCTGGGCGAATTCGGTGCAGTGATTTTCATCGCCGGTAACATTGCGTGGAAAACTGAAGTGACCTCGCTGATGATTTTCATCCGCTTGCAGGAATTTGATTATCCGGCAGCCAGCGCGATTGCATCGGTTATTCTCGCCGCCTCGCTGCTGTTGCTGTTTGCAATTAACACCTTACAGAGCCGTTATGGCCGTCGTCTGGGAGGCCAGTAATGTCTGATATTCCGGCTTTTGCAGGCGAGAAACGCCAGCGTATCGACTGGGTAAAATGGTCGCTGATCGGCACAGGTTTACTGATTTGTATTTTGCTGCTGGTGATCCCGATGATCAGCATTTTCGTGCTGGCCTTTTCCGACGGGATTGCTGCTGTTTGGAAGAACCTGTCTGATTCTGACATGTTGCATTCCATCTGGCTGACCGTGCTGATGGCGCTGATTACCGTGCCGGTGAACCTGATTTTCGGCACGCTGCTAGCCTGGCTGGTGGCGCGCTTTAATTTCCCGGGGCGTCAGCTGTTACTGACGCTGATCGACATCCCGTTCGCGGTTTCGCCGGTGGTTGCCGGTCTGTTGTATCTGCTGTTTTACGGTACTAACGGCCCGATTGGCGGCTGGCTGGATGCGCATAATATTCAGTTTATGTTCGCCTGGCCGGGCATGGTGATGGTAACGGTATTCGTTACTTGTCCGTTTGTTATCCGTGAGCTGGTGCCGGTGATGCTGAGCCAGGGCAGCCATGAAGATGAAGCGGCGGTGTTACTGGGCGCGTCAGGCTGGCAGATGTTCCGCCGCGTGACCTTGCCGAATATCCGCTGGGCATTACTGTACGGCGTGGTGCTGACCAATGCCCGTGCGATCGGGGAGTTTGGTGCGGTATCTGTCGTTTCCGGTTCTATCCGCGGCGAAACTTACACGCTGCCATTACAAGTTGAGTTACTGCATCAGGACTACAACACCGCAGGCGCGTTTACTGCCGCTGCGTTGCTGACCCTGATGGCGATTGTCACACTGTTTCTGAAAAGCGGCCTGCAATGGCGTCTGAAACGCCATAACGACCGTCTTGAGCGGGAGGAAAGTCATGAGCATTGAAATTAACGGTATCAACAAATATTTTGGCCGCACGAAAGTGCTCAATGATATCTCGCTCGATATTGCTTCCGGAGAGATGGTGGCGCTGCTCGGGCCTTCAGGTTCCGGTAAAACCACGCTGCTGCGCATTATCGCCGGGCTGGAAAACCAGAGCGCCGGACATCTGAGTTTTCACGGTAAAGACGTGACGCGTCTCCACGCCCGTGATCGTCAGGTCGGTTTCGTGTTTCAGCATTACGCGCTGTTCCGCCATATGACGGTGTTCGACAACATCGCCTTTGGCCTGACGGTGCTGCCGCGCCGCGAGCGTCCGAACGCCGAAGCGATTAAACAGAAAGTCACTAAACTGCTGGAGATGGTGCAGTTAGCCCATCTGGCTAACCGTTATCCGGCACAGCTTTCTGGTGGTCAGAAACAGCGTGTAGCACTGGCCCGTGCGCTGGCGGTCGAACCCCAAATTCTGCTGCTGGATGAGCCTTTCGGTGCGCTGGATGCGCAGGTGCGTAAAGAGCTGCGCCGCTGGCTGCGTCAGTTGCATGAAGAGCTGAAATTCACCAGCGTGTTTGTGACCCACGATCAGGAAGAAGCGATGGAAGTCGCCGACCGCGTGGTGGTCATGAGCCAGGGGAATATTGAACAGGTGGGCGCTCCGGAAGAAATCTGGCGTGAACCGGCAACCCGCTTCGTGCTGGAATTTATGGGTGAAGTGAATAAAATCGGTGGTGAAATTCGCGGTTCTCAGTTGTATGTCGGCGCGCATCACTGGCCGCTGGAGAACCCGCCGCTACATCAGGGCGCGGTCGATTTGTTCCTGCGTCCGTGGGAAATGGAAATTACCGCGCACAGTACTGCGCGCTGCCCGTTGCCGGTAAAAGTGCTGGAGGTCAGCCCGCGTGGTCATTTCTGGCAGCTTATCGTGCAGGCGGACGGCTGGCACGATGAACCGCTTTCCGTGGTGCTTTCTGAAGCTCACGGTAATAGCGCACCTCAGCGCGGCGATCGTTTTTATGTCGGCGGGCTGAATGGCCGCCTGTATGCCGGTGATCAGCAGCTACAACCCGTTGCGTTAGCGAAGAGCGCCTGATATTTTTTAATCAGCATGTTTCTCAGGGCGGTCTTCGAGCCGCCCTTTTTATCGTCTGATATCTGTTTATGTTTTTTTTATCAGTCAATATACCTTTTTAATATAAGGCAAGCCCGTGAGTCCGCTCGAACACTACATCGGTAATACACCTCTGGTGAAATTACAGCGTCTGACCGAGGGACTCGACAGCGAGATCTGGGTCAAACTGGAAGGCAATAATCCCGCGGGCTCAGTAAAAGACCGTGCAGCGCTGTTCATGATTGAGCAGGCGGAAAAGCGCGGTGAAATTCATCCCGGTGATACGCTGATTGAAGCCACCAGTGGTAATACCGGTATTGCGCTGGCGATGATTGCGGCACTCAAAGGTTATAAGCTGAAATTGCTGATGCCGGAAAATATGAGCTTAGAGCGGCAGGCATCAATGCGCGCTTACGGCGCTGAATTATTGCTGGTCAGCCGCGCGCAGGGGATGGAAGGTGCGAGGGACCTGGCGCAGGAAATGGAACTGCAGGGGCAGGGGAAAGTGCTGGATCAGTTCAATAATCCGGACAACCCGCTCGCGCACTTTACGACTACCGGCCCGGAAATCTGGCAGCAGACGCAAGGGCGTATTACGCATTTTGTGTCGAGCATGGGGACGACTGGCACCATCACGGGTGTCAGTCGCTTTCTGCGCAGTCAGCACGCGGGTGTGCAAATTGTCGGGTTGCAACCTTCTGAAGGCAGCAGCATTCCGGGCATACGCCGCTGGCCGCAGGAATATCTGCCGGGTATTTTCAGCCCTGAACTGGTCGATGAAGTGATGGATATGGGGCAGGGCGAAGCGGAAGACACCATGCGGGCTCTGGCGCGGCAAGAAGGCATCTTCTGTGGCGTGAGTTCTGGCGGCGCTGTTGCGGGCGCATTGCGTGTCGCCAGAAGTCATCCCGGCAGTGTGATTGTGGCAATTGTCTGCGATCGCGGTGACCGTTATTTATCCACTGGTGTTTTTAACGTTTAATTTTATATTCGGCTGGTGAATGTAAAATTAGAGTAAAAGCGGCTGCGTAATGCAGGGTTAGTGGTAAAAATGACCAAAATTTTAGCCAGGCGGAAATAAAGAATGAAAATTTTATTAGTCGATGACGATCTCGAATTAGGAACCATGCTCAGCGAATATCTGATTGCAGAAGGTTTTGACGCTTCTCTGGTGCTGACCGGTAAAGCGGGCGTGGAAGGGGCGATGTCCGGCGAATATACCGCGATGATCCTCGACATTATGCTGCCGGATATGAGCGGTATTGATGTCCTGCGTCAGGTGCGTAAAAACAGCCGTCTGCCGATCATCATGCTGACCGCCAAGGGCGACAATATCGATCGCGTTATCGGCCTGGAAATGGGCGCCGATGATTACATGCCTAAACCTTGTTACCCGCGCGAACTGGTTGCGCGTCTGCGTGCAGTATTGCGCCGTGTGGAAGAGCAACAGGAATCGCACTCTGATTCTTCATCCGTAAACTACGGTGACCTGACGCTGAATCCGGCTACCCGCAGCAGCGAATGGCGTGGGGTTCCTTTCGACCTGACGGCGTCTGAATTCAATCTGCTGGAGCTGTTACTGCGGTCTCCGGAACGCGTGGTTTCAAAAGATGAGTTGTCAGAAAAAGGCCTCGGCCGTCCGCGTGAAGCTTATGATCGCAGCATTGATGTTCACATCAGTAATATCCGCCAAAAACTGGGGTCACTGGAAGGTGGCGATATTCTGACTATTGAAACGGTGCGCAGCATTGGCTATCGCATACGCTAAACGAATGCGCGGAAAACTGTTCTGGAAAATCCTGCTGGGATTCTGGTTCACTTTTGTGGCGATCACTCAGGGACTTTGGGTGGTTTTTGCTTTTTATAATCCGCACGAACCGCCGGAAAGCGGCATTGCACGACGCTTTGTAAAACTGCAAATTACGTCAGCGGTGTCAACGCTGCACAACGGCGGTATGCCTGCACTTAACGCGATGATGGCGGACTGGCCGGATGATGACAGGCAGTTTTTCTCCGTAACACCTTCTTTGCTGCCTGCCAAAGGCAATACGATTAAGGATCTGGAACCTGGTAAAATCCCGCATGAAGTCGTGCAGTTTGTGCAGGGGCCGGACGGGCAGGGCTACCGGCTGAAATATGATGTAGACGGGCTGATGCATGAATATCGCCCGAGACGTCACAGGGACTGGCTGAATATGCCTCCGCCGTTGTTATGGCTGGGCGGACTGGGCGGATTACTCTTCAGCGCGATGCTGGCGTGGAACCTGACCCGACCTATGCTGCAAATGCGTAAAGCTTTCGGGCGGGTGGCGCAGGGCGATTTATCGGTACGCCTGTTTACCAGCATGGGTAAGCGGCACGATGAGCTGTCAGAAGTGGCTCGCGATTTCGACTCCATGGCCGAACGTTTACAGGTTCTGGTGAAGGCGCGTGAAGAACTTCTGCATGACGTTTCTCACGAGCTGCGTTCTCCATTGGCGCGTTTGCAACTGGCCATCGGCCTGGCGCGACAGAATCCTTCAAATGTTGAAAGCTCGCTGAGTCGCATTGAACATGAAGCGGGACGTCTGGACAAGATGATCGGGGAGCTGCTGGCGCTGTCGCGAACTGAAAGCAGTGAAATCCCGGATGAAGAGTACTTCGATCTGTACGGCCTGTTGGAAGCGGTGGTGAACGACGCGCGCTATGAGGCGCAGTTACCGGGCGTGGAGATTGCGCTCTTTCCCGAATCAGCGGATGACCTGGATTACACCGTGAAAGGCAATGCTGAGCTGATGCGACGTGCTGTCGATAACGTGGTACGCAATGCACTGCGTTTTTCTGCGCGCGGGCAAACAATCACTGTTTCACTGGCGCAGGTTGAAGAGTATCTGCAAATTGAAGTGGCCGATCAGGGGCCGGGTGTGGAAGAAGATAAGTTGTCGAGTATCTTCGACCCGTTCGTGCGAGTGAAATCGCCGCTGTCAGGCAAAGGCTATGGTCTGGGGCTGGCCATTACCCGTAAAGTGATGCTGGCGCATGAAGGTAAAGTGGATGCGCGTAACGCACAGCCTCATGGCCTGATCATCAGCCTTCAGGTTCCGCACTGGAAATCCGCTTCATAATCCGAGCCGCAGAGGCGTTGGCTACTCTCAGCCACCCGAATCACTTACTTTTGTAAGCTCATCGGGATGGCTTCGTTTGCCGCCTTTCTGCGACTCGAATTATTTTGCGGATAGCTTTTTTACAGGCAATAAAAAACGGCGCTGATTAGGCGCCGTTTTTAACTTCTTGCTTTACAACTCGCTGAGCGAATTACTTCTTGATGCGGATGATTGGGGTTTCGCCCACAGTCACGCTACCTGTCAGTTTAATCAGCTCTTTGATCTCGTCCATGTTAGAGATAACAACCGGAGTCAGGGTAGACTTCGCTTTCTCTTCCAGCAGAGGCAGATCGAACTCGATAACCAAATCGCCTTTCTTAACACGTTGGCCTTCTTCAGCGATGCGTTTGAAGCCTTCGCCTTTCAGTTCAACGGTGTCGATACCGAAGTGTACGAACAGCTCAATGCCACTGTCGGATTCGATTGAGAAAGCATGGTTAGTTTCGAAGATTTTACCGATAGTGCCATCAACCGGAGCAACCATTTTGTTGCCAGATGGTTTGATAGCAATACCGTCACCTACGATTTTCTCAGCGAAAACAACGTCAGGCACGTCTTCAATGTTGACAATCTCACCAGAGATCGGCGCTACGATTTCAATAGTGCCAACGTCTTTTTTATCATCAGAAACCAATGATTTCAGTTTATCGAACAAACCCATGATCTTCTCCTAAGCATTAATTTGGGCAGCTTTACCAGCATCGCGCAATTAGCAGAGTGTTTTTTCTTCAATGAACTTGTTAACCAGGTTCATCAACTCTTGCGCCGTAGGTTGGGCCAGGGCCTGATCTGCCAGCGCTTTCACATCTTCGAAGTTTGTATTGCGAATAATTTTCTTGATGCGTGGGATAGAGATAGCGCTCATGCTGAACTCATCTAACCCCATGCCCAATAGAAGAAGTGTAGCACGTTCGTCACCGGCTAGCTCGCCGCACATCCCTGTCCATTTACCGGCAGCATGAGATGCGTCAATAACTTGCTTAATTAAACCAAGTACTGACGGAGACATTGGGTTGTACAGATGAGAAATCAGTTCGTTACCGCGATCCACAGCCAAAGTATACTGGGTAAGATCGTTTGTACCAATACTGAAGAAATCGACTTCTTTTGCCAGGTGATGAGCAATCACTGCAGCAGCCGGGGTTTCAACCATCACGCCTACTTCGATAGTTTCATCGAATGCCTGGCCTTTTTCACGCAGCTGAGCTTTCAACATTTCCAGTTCTGCTTTCAGTTCACGCACTTCTTCAACAGAAATGATCATCGGGAACATGATGCGCAGTTTACCGAACGCAGAAGCACGCAGAATACCTTTCAGCTGGTCGTGAAGAATTTCTTTACGGTCCAGACAGATACGGATTGCACGCCAGCCCAGGAACGGGTTTTCTTCTTTTGGCAGGTTCATGTACGGCAGGTCTTTATCACCGCCGATGTCCATGGTACGGACGATAACTGCCTGTGAGCCCATCGCTTCAGCAACGGCTTTATATGCCTGGAATTGCTCTTCTTCGGTAGGCAGGCTGTCACGGTCCATGAACAGGAATTCTGTACGATACAGGCCGACACCTTCAGCGCCATTGCGCTCTGCACCGGCGACGTCGCGCACGGTACCGATGTTGGCACAAACTTCAACCTGATGACCATCCAGCGTAATAGCCGGTAAATCTTTCAGTTTAGTCAGTTCGTCTTTTTCTGAGATGTACTGGTTCTGAACGGCTTTCAGCTCGTCAATAACGTCTGCTGTCGGGTTGACATAGATTTTATTGTTTACAGCGTCGAGGATCAGGTAGTCATCATTTTTGACTTGTTTGGTCACATCGCTGGTACCTACGATTGCAGGTAATTCCAGGGAACGCGCCATGATTGAGGTGTGAGAAGTACGACCACCCAAATCAGTAATGAAACCCAGAACCTTGTTCAGGTTCAGCTGAGCCGTTTCTGACGGCGTCAGATCGGTCGCAACCAGGATAACTTCGTCCTGGATGGAGCTCAGATCAACGATGGTCATGTCGAGAATATTGCGCAGAAGACGTTTACCGATATCACGTACGTCAGCCGCACGTTCTTTCAGGTATTCATCATCAAGCTCTTCCAGGGCTTTCGCCTGACCTTCAATGACAGAGAAAGCAGCAGCGTCAGCAGAAGCATGCTCGTCTTTGATAAGGGCTATGATTTCCTGTTCAA
Source organism: Rahnella sp. JUb53 (assembly GCF_004346065.1). Classification (NCBI taxonomy): domain Bacteria; kingdom Pseudomonadati; phylum Pseudomonadota; class Gammaproteobacteria; order Enterobacterales; family Yersiniaceae; genus Rahnella; species Rahnella sp. JUb53. Next base: position 87,935 of record NZ_SLYT01000012.1, on the reverse strand, counting down.
GCTCTTCGTCTTCCAACAACATGATGTGGCCTTCGAAGATGGCTTCTTTCTCTTCACCGAAGGTCTCACCGGCTTTGGTCTTGATCACTTCCAGCTGAGCTGAGGCTTTCGCACGGCCAGCGAGGAAACGTTCAACTTCCTGATCAACCTGATCAGGAGAGATTTTTTTCCGGTTGATGACAATTTCATCTTCTTTCAACAGAAGTGCTTTGCCGAAAGCGATACCGGGAGATACTAAAATGCCTGAAATCATAACCCTACCTTTCTCTTGACTGGTTTAAACGATATAAGAGCGGCTGAGTGTTACTCGAGCTCTGCCATCAGTTTTACCAAGTGTTCAACGGCTTTCTGCTCGTCTTCACCTTCAGCTGAGAGGGTCACAACGGTACCTTGGGTCAGGCCCAGAGTTTGCAGTTTAAACAGGCTTTTCGCACTGGCGCTTTTGCCATTTGAAGTCACAGTGATGTCAGAAGCGAAACCTTTAGCTTCTTTCACGAACTGTGCAGCAGGGCGAGTGTGCAGACCATTAGGAGCGGTAATTGTAACTTCTTGCTGGAACATTGTTGTTTCCCCAACTTATTAAAGTAATGTTGTGGAGCTAAAGTTTAGCTTATGCGCTTCACTTTAGCCTGTAGAGATTAGCGCCTGACTATGGTTCAGGGGCAGGTTCAGATGCAACAGAAAAGAGAAAATAACGCACTCAGCGATAAAACTCTTTGCCCTAGATCTAGGCTTTTCTGTTATTTCTCCATTATGCCGTGATTTCCCCTCTTGTAACAAATCGGTAAATCGATTCAGCGGGCGGGTTCATGGAGGCGATTAATTTCGCGCATCGAAATAATTGACCGGTTAAATACTAAACCTGGCGGGTAAAATCAATGACAGAGTGGTGTAAACTTTGATGTAGCCCACAAAAAAGCACCCCGAAAGGTGCTTTTTTATCCGCTTTTAGGGATGTGGCATTATTGTTGCAATTCTTTTTCAGTAAACAAATCTGCAAATAATGCGGTACTCAGATAGCGTTCGCCGGAAGATGGCAGGATAACCACGATGGTTTTATCCGCAAACTCGGGTTCTTTAGATAATTTCACCGCAGCTTCAACCGCAGCACCGGAAGAAATCCCCGCCAGAATACCTTCTTCTTCCATCAGACGACGTGCCATCTGAATGGATTCATCGTTAGTGATCAGCGTGACGCGATCCAGCAGTTCCAGATCCAGGTTGCCCGGAATGAAACCAGCACCGATGCCCTGAATTTTGTGCGGGCCCGGTTTCACTTCTTCGCCATTCAGCGTCTGAGTAATCACCGGCGAATCCGTTGGCTCAACGGCCACCAGCTTCACGCTGCTTTTTTTGCTTTTCAGATAACGACCCGTGCCGGTGATGGTACCGCCGGTGCCCACGCCTGCAATCAGCACATCGACTGCGCCATCGGTGTCTTCCCAGATTTCCGGACCGGTGGTTTGCTCATGGATAGCCGGGTTGGCCGGGTTGCTGAACTGCTGAAGGATAAGATAACGGGAAGGATCGCTGGCCTGAATTTCTTCGGCTTTTGCAATTGCGCCTTTCATACCTTTCGCGCCTTCGGTCAGCACCAGATTGGCGCCGAGGGCTTTCAGCAGTTTACGACGCTCAACGCTCATGGTTTCCGGCATGGTCAGCGTCAGTTTATAACCGCGCGCGGCAGCGACGTAAGCCAGTGCAATACCCGTGTTTCCGCTGGTCGGTTCAACCAGTTCGATATCTTTGGTCAGGATGCCTTTTTTTTCAGCGTCCCAGATCATGTTCGCACCGATACGGCATTTCACGCTGAAGCTCGGGTTACGTGACTCGACCTTAGCCAGAATACGACCATTACCGATACGGTTCAGGCGAACCAGTGGCGTATGGCCAATTGTTAATGAATTGTCTTCATAGATCTTGCTCATAACCCGTCCTTTAACTGTATGAAATATTCACGGTGTGAAGCTTTCAACACTATGAAATTAGTGGGAATCGAGAAAGCATACGCGAACCGCTTTCCCAGTGAAGTAAGGTTTTGGTATTTGGTATATCGATACGTTATTAAGAAATAAGTTTGAGGACGAAAAGTCAAGCATAGCAGGCAGCCGCCCGCAGGCGGCTGTGAAGAAAAAACGTTATGCGCGGGTGGAATTCACGTCAACATTGTTTTTAACGTAAACATGCCGATAGCGGTCGCACCACATAGCGGTAGCACCGCACACCGCCACCGGCAGGATCACCAGATTGAGCACCGGGATCATCGTAAACAGGCTGACCAGCGAACCAAACTGCATATTGTCGATTTTGTTGCTGCCGAGCGAGCGGCGCATATCCGCAAAACTCACTTTGTGATTATCGAACGGATAATCGCAATACTGGATAACCACCATCCAGGCGCTGAAGAAGAACCACAGCACCGGCGCGGCGGTCTGGCCAATCACCGGAATAAAGTAAAGCGCAAATAAGACGATGGCTCGCGGCAGGTAATACGCCAGTTTCTGCCATTCGCGTTTCATGATGCGCGGCAGGTCTTTCATGATATCCCAGATGCCGGTATCCGGCAGCGGTTTACCGGTCAGGCGCGCTTCGAGTTGTTCGGCGAGCAATCCGCTAAACGGTGCCGCAATCCAGTTGGCGATGGTGCTGAAGAAATAGCTGAACACCAGCACCACGGATAGTACCGCTACCGGCCAGATGAGATAATCCAGCCAGCTCAGCCAGGCCGGAACCTTACTCATCATGGCGGGGATCCATTCTCCCAGTTTGGTAAACAGCCACCAAAACGCGCCGCCCATCAGCAATACGTTGACCGCCAGCGGTAAAATCACAAAACGTCGTATCCCTGGTAAGGAAATGAGCGTCCAGCCCTGTTTGAAATAATGCACGCCGTTTTCTTGTCTGGCGCTTTGCGATGAAGTCATAAACGAAATTTTCTCTCTGAGTTGAATGACATGGGCTATCATATCGGTATGATTTTCCACTGGCTACCAGTGGATTGGCTGAAAAAACAGCAAAAAAAGGTGCAACTGCCCTATTTATTAGCAGAAAGTAGAGTCCAGACTTGCACTTATCTACGTGGGCAAATAGAGTTAATATTGTGAATGTTTGCCGTGGTGGCAATGTATTAGAACAACAGAGATAGCAATGATGCAGGATTTGCGTCTGATATTAATCGTTGTTGGCGCGATCGCCATAATAGCGTTGTTGTTACACGGTTTGTGGACCAGCCGTAAAGAACGCTCTTCGCTGTTTCGCGATCGTCCAGCTAAACGTGTGAAAAAAGAACGGGAACAATCTCCGCCTGACGATTTCGTCGATGGAGTGGGGGAAGTGCGCGTGCGTCCTGCTTATCCTCAGGATGAACCGACTTTTGGTCAGTATGATGAGCCAGAACAGACTGCACCGCCACGTCAGCCGCAGGGTCAACCTGTGCAGCCAGCGCCAGCACCTGTTGCTCGTCCCCAGCCACCGGCTCAGCCACAGCATCATGCTGTGCAGGATGATCCGTTGCTGAGTGGTTATTCAGCCGCTGAACCTGCAGTTGCACCGCGACGCGAACCTGTTGCTGATTTTGCACCGCAGGAATATGCGCCTGAACCTAAAGCGAAAGCACCGGTTCCGCCGCAGGAAATTCATGCGGACGCGGCACCTGCTGCCAAAGCTGAACCTCAGCCTGCGCCTTTTGCTCCGGCAGAAGAAGCGCCGGCAGAGAAAGCGAAACTGAAAGAAACGGTGCTGGTGCTGCACGTTGCAGCGCATCAGGGCGGCGTTATCGGTGGTGAAGTCCTGTTAAACAGCGTGCTTCAGTCCGGCTTCCAGTTTGGCGCAATGAATATTTTCCATCGTCACGTTAGCCCGGCGGGCAGCGGTCCGGTGTTGTTCAGTCTGGCAAATATGGTCAAACCGGGTTCTTTTGACCCTGACAATATGTCCGACTTCTCTACACCTGGTGTGACGTTGTTCATGATGGTGCCTTGCTATGGCGACGCGCATCAGAACTTCAAACTGCTGTTGCAGTCCGCACAGCGCATTGCCGATGATGTCGGTGCGATGGTGCTTGACGATGAGCGTCGTATGATTACGCCGCAGAAGCTCGAAACGTACAAAGCGCGGATCCGCGAGGTCCTCGAAGCGACCGCCTGATTCTGGCGTTCGTGAAATACCCTTTCCCCAAACCCCCGCTTGCCGGGGGTTTTTTATCTCCACGGTGAGTCATGGCCACTATCGAAGAACAAATCAATCACTTACGCACTCAGCTGCGCCATCATGAATATCAGTATCATGTTCTGGACGCACCGGAAGTGCCTGATGCCGAATATGACCGTCTTATGCGTGAATTGCGGGAACTGGAAACCGCGCATCCAACGCTGATCACTGCGGATTCTCCCACGCAGCGCGTGGGCGCCGCGCCGCTTTCTGCTTTCGAACAGGTAAAACATCAGGTGCCGATGTTGTCGCTGGACAACGTATTTGATGAAGAAAGCTATCTGGCGTTTTACAAGCGTGTGCAGGACAGGCTGAAAACCACTGAACCGCTGACGTTCTGCTGTGAGCTGAAACTCGATGGTCTGGCGGTAAGCCTGCTGTATGAGAATGGCGAACTGGTGCAGGCAGCCACGCGTGGCGACGGCACGACCGGTGAGAACATCACCGCTAACGTGCGTACCATTCGCGCCATTCCTCTGCGTCTGCATGGCGACAATATTCCGGCTCGTCTCGAAGTGCGTGGTGAAGTGTTTATGCCGCAACCGGGCTTTGAGGCGATGAATGACGAAGCGCGCCGCACCGGGGGCAAAGTGTTTGCCAACCCGCGTAATGCCGCTGCCGGTTCATTGCGTCAGCTGGATCCGCGCATTACCGCCAAACGTCCGCTGACTTTCTTCTGCTACGGCGTGGGTCTGCTGGAAGGCGGTGAACTGCCTCGCAGTCATATTGCCCGCCTGCAACAATTTAAGGCCTGGGGTTTGCCGGTCAGTGACCGCGTCCGCCTGTGCACCGGCAGTGAGGAAGTGCTGGCGTTCTATCGTCAGGTCGAAGCCGACCGTCCGTCACTGGGCTTTGATATTGACGGCGTGGTAGTGAAAATTGACTCGCTGGATATTCAGGAAACGCTGGGCTTTGTGGCGCGTGCGCCGCGCTGGGCAACAGCCTTCAAATTCCCGGCGCAGGAACAAATTACGCTGGTGAAAGACGTCGAGTTTCAGGTAGGGCGTACCGGTGCGATCACGCCGGTGGCACGTCTGGAGCCGGTTCTGGTGGCGGGCGTGATGGTCAGCAATGCCACGCTGCATAACGCCGATGAAATCGAGCGTCTTGGCCTGCGTATCGGCGATACCGTGATAGTGCGCCGTGCCGGTGATGTTATCCCGCAGGTAGTCGGTGTGGTGCTGGATGAACGTCCGGAAAATGCCCGCGAAGTGGTATTCCCGACGCAGTGCCCGGTCTGTCATTCTGATGTCGAGCGTGTCGAAGGCGAAGCCGTGGCGCGTTGCACCGCTGGCCTGATATGCGGTGCACAGCGCAAAGAAGCGCTGAAGCATTTTGTCTCCCGCCGCGCGCTGGACGTTGACGGCATGGGCGATAAAATCATCGACCAGCTGGTCGAGAAAGAATATGTCAAAACGCCGGCTGACCTGTTCCGTCTGACGGCAGGCAAGCTCACTGGTCTGGATCGCATGGGGCCGAAATCGGCGCAAAACGTGGTGAATGCGCTGGAGAAAGCCAAAGAAACCACGCTGGCGCGATTCCTGTACGCTCTGGGTATTCGTGAAGTGGGTGAGGCTACGGCGGCCAATCTGGCAGCGCATTACGGTTCAGTGGAAGCACTGAGAGCGGCGGATATCGAATCACTGAAAACCGTCCAGGACGTTGGTGAAGTGGTCGCCAAACACGTGGTGAATTTCCTGTCGGAAGAACATAACCAGCAGGTGATTGACGAGCTGTTAAGCCCGGAAATCAACATTCACTGGCCTGAAGTGCAGGTCATTGTACCGGAAGAAATCGACAGTCCGTTTGCCGGTAAAACCGTGGTATTAACCGGATCACTGTCGATCCTTTCCCGCGATGAAGCCAAAGATCGTCTGACCGCGCTGGGTGCGAAAGTGTCCGGCAGCGTGTCGAAGAAAACCGATCTGGTGATCGCCGGTGAAGCCGCGGGTTCCAAACTGGCGAAAGCGCAGGAACTGGGGATCGACGTGATCGACGAAGCGGAGATGATCCGCCTGCTGGGTGAATAAAAGATGGAAAAAGAAGATCTGATCCAGATTGCCAATGTGGTGATGCCGTTCGGTAAATATGCCGGACGGGTGCTGATCGACTTGCCGGAAGAATATTTGCTGTGGTTCGCCCGTAAAGACGAATTTCCGCAGGGAAAACTGGGTGAACTGATGCAGCTGACGCTGGCGATTAAAACGGAAGGGCTGCAAAGCCTGATCAATCCGCTGCGCCGTAATGGCCCCGGACTGAGCGGTACCGACGAATAAACGCTGTTCAGAACGAGTCACTTCTCTAAAACAAAGGCGCTGAACTCAGCGCCTTTTTTCTGCCTGCTATCCAGCCAGCTTATTCAGTCACAGGCTTTTGTTTCAGCGCCGCTTCCCGCTGTTTTTTCTGGTAACGCTTCGCCAGAACCGCACAGGTCATAAGCTGCACCTGATGGAAAATCATCAGCGGCAGCACCATCATGCCAATCGCGCTGACCGGGAACAGAATGTTCGCCATCGGGATACCGTTCGCCAGGCTTTTCTTCGAACCGCAGAATACAATGGTGATTTCGTCCGGTTTGCTAAAGCCCATCCAGCGCGCCATGTAGGTGTTGATCACCAGAATAAAGGCCAGCAGCACCAGACTGAACACCACGATAAACAGCAGTGAACCGAGGCCTACCTGATGCCAGATCCCCTGTGTGACCGCTTCGCTGAAAGCGGAATAGACCACCAGCAGAATCGACGTCTGGTCAGTTTTGCCGATCATCTTACGGTGACGCTCTACAAAGCCGCCGATCAGCGGACGCAACAAATGTCCGGCGATAAACGGCACCAGCAGTTGCAACACGATATGCCCGACCTGCGCCAGACCATTGCCAGTTTCGCCCTGCACATGCATCAGCAAACTGACCAGCAGCGGCGACACAAATATTCCCAGCAGGCTTGACGCCGACGCGCTGCACACCGCGGCCGCCACATTACCGCCCGCCAGTGAGGTAAATGCAATCGCCGACTGCACGGTGGCAGGCAGAATACACAGATAGACAAAGCCGCTGTAAATCTGCGGGCTGACATCTACCGGATGCCACCACTGGAACAGCAGGCCAAGGATCGGGAACAGAATGAAGGTGCTGAACATTACCCACAAATGCAGCCGCCAGTTATTACTGCCCTGAAAAATCGCTTCACGCGAAAGTTTGGCGCCGTGCATGAAAAACAGCAGGCCGATGGCGAAAATCGTCAGGTTATTGAAGAACGCCACAAACATGCCGCTGGCCGGAAAGAAGGTGGCCAGCAGGACGACGGCGATAAGTGTCAGGGTAAAGCGATCGGGTAAGAAGCGCATAACAAGTCTCGAATAGTTGTTTCTGAATGCGGCTATTCTGTGCCTTTGCGATACAATTAAAAAATTGATTTATTTAATCCATTAATGCAGAAAATTCATGAATTATTCTCTCCGACAGCTTCGCGTATTTGTGGCGGTTTCACGCTACGGCAGCTTCAGCCGGGCTGGTGAGTCCATTGGTTTAAGTCAGTCGGCGGTCAGCCACAGTATGAAAGAACTGGAAGCCGAAATGGGCGTGCGGTTGCTGGACAGAACCACGCGTGAAGTCGCGCTGACTGACGCCGGTCTGCGGCTGGCCAACCGTGTCGAACCGCTGCTCGATGAACTCCACGCCATGTTGCTCGATACCCGCAGTTTCGGTACGCAGCACAATGGTCGCGTGCGTATTGCTTCCAGCCAGACCATTTCCGCGCAACTGATGCCGCAATGTATCGCCAGCGGTGCGCTGCAATATCCCGATATCCGCGTGATACTGCGCGACCAGGCTCAGCAACTGGTGCTTAACAGTGTGAGAAACGCCGAAGTAGATTTCGGGATTGTGATTGATCCCGGTGAGAATACTGATCTGGATTGCGAACCGATTTTGCATGAACCGTTTTTGATGATGTGCCGCGAAGATCATCCTCTGGCTGCGCTGCCGGAGGTTAAATGGCAGGCGCTGAACGGTCAGAAACTGGTGCTGCAGGACTACGCGTCAGGCAGCCGGATCCTGATCGACGGCGCGCTAAAGGCGCAGAAAGTGAAGGCGGAGATTGTCCAGGAAATAGGCCATCCGGCTACGTTATTCCCGATGGTGGAAGCCGGAATTGGTATCAGCGTTATCCCGGCGCTGGCGTTGCCCGGACCGGAAGGGAGCAAGCTGGTGGTTAAAAGTCTGGTGCCGGAAATCAACCGCGTACTGATGCTGGTGAAACGTAAAAACCGGTCTTTATCGCCCGCGGCGCAGGCTATCTGGCAGGTAGTCAAAGAGCAGGCGGCATTACTGAGTGAAAAACGCAGCCAGCAGGGCGTGTTTGGATCCTGACGTCTTGCCGGCTGTTTCCTGCATTAACTGCGATGACACGTATGTTATTAGACGTAAATGTCGATGGCGTTGGTTTCCGAAGGTTTATTCACACCTACTTCTTTTTTCGCTTCGGCCGCGGCTTGCTGTTGTTGCTGCTGCTGAAGTGCCTTCTGAGCCTGCTGCTGTTCGATTTGAGCAATCTGCTGTTGCAGCATCTCGATTTGCTGTTGCAGAAGTTCCTGCTGCTGCTGAACGTCTTCAGAACTGCCGCCTGAGCTGCTCAGGTTTTTCACCTGCTCAGTCAGTTTGGCAATCTGTTTAGTCAGCTGGGCAATCTGGCTGGCACTGCCGGAGTCACTGGTGGACGCCGTGCTCACCGAACTGCTGGTGGCGCTGATAGTCGTCATAAAAGCCTCACTTTGTGGGAATCAAATTTTCTGCACGTACCGGTGCTTAACTGGTATCGGCATCGCGCTGTGAGGCTTTACCTGCTTTTCATATTCCTTACAGATTTAACGATTTTCTTTCGTTCAAACCCTGCACTTTTAGCTTCGGCCAGCGTTCCAGCCAGCCTTTACTGCTGACGCGTCCGGCAAAAACGCTCGCAATCGCATGGCGCGGATTGGGCGTGATGGTGAAGGTAAACAGGGTATCCAGCCCGAGCGGGGCGTTAAGCTCAATTTGTCCGGCGTCATTCATCCTTGCGCCGATGGCGGTTTCCACCTCAACCCAATGACTTATGGCCTCTGCGCTGGAAACATAAGGCGCGTGTCCGTGGCGTTCATGCATGCGTGCCTGATTTTTTACCGACCAGGGCAAGTCTGGAGATTTTTCCTGCAGAAGTTGCTCGTACCGCTCATCTGCTTCTGCCGAACAATCCTCAGGATTGAAATACACCACGTCGATATCGTTAAGCGGCGTGGCATTTTCATAACCGTGCAGCCGGTCCCAGACCAGATTGCGAACAAATCCCGCCGCCAGCCAGGCATCGTTCAGCCCCAGTTCGCTGGCCTGCATCAGCGCCCGCAGATGCAACGGTTCTTCCCTGAGCCAGGTGATAATTTGCAGTTTCCGGTTGATCACGTGCAGTACTCCTTTTTTGGCGATGCCCGAATTGTAACGCGATTTTGTGACGTTTTTTCAGCGCACCGTTTCGGGTTCGCCGCTCCCGGAGCCCGCGCCAAAATGAAGCAGACAGTCCGTGAATACGGCGCCAGGCCGCGGCGGCTATGGGTTTCTCAAGTGGTACAGCCTTTGCAACAGTCTGCCTGATGGCTATGATTTACTACAATACCTTACTGTTTCTGATCTTCGCCGCCATGATGTTGCTGGCCTGCGACCGGTGCCTGCAAAAAGGGGTAAATAACCCGGTGAGCTAAGGAGTGTTATGTTTCAGACGACATTAAATCACCGCAGTTATCAGTTTAAGGATTTGCGCGAACTGATGGCAAAGGCCTCGCCCGCACGGTCGGGAGACTATCTGGCTGAAGTGGCTGCCTCCAGCGCAGAAGAACGCATGGCGGCGAAAATGGCGCTGGCCGACGTGCCGCTCAAAACGTTCCTGCAACAGTTGCTGGTGCCCTATGAAGACGATGAGGTCACGCGGCTGATTGTTGATACCCACGATGTCGCGGCGTTTGCTGCGATTTCACATCTGACCGTCGGGGATTTTCGTGACTGGCTGTTGAGTGAGAAAACCGACAGCCATGTGCTGGCGGCTGTCGCCCGTGGGATCACGCCGGAAATGGCCGCTGCGGTCAGCAAACTGATGCGCAATCAGGATCTGATCCTGGTGGCGAAGAAATGCCGGGTGATCACCAAATTTCGCAATACCATCGGGTTGCCGGGACACATGAGCGTGCGCCTGCAACCGAATCATCCGACGGATAATTTGCAGGGCATTGCCGCCAGTATGCTCGACGGTTTGCTGTACGGTTCCGGCGATGCAGTGATTGGCATTAATCCCGCCAGCGACAGTCTGCCGCTGCTGGAAAATCTGAATTACATGCTGGATGACATCATTACGCGTTTTGAAATTCCCACGCAATCCTGCGTTCTGACGCATGTCACCAACACCATCAAACTGGTGGAACGTGGCGCGCCGGTCGATCTGGTGTTTCAGTCGATTGCAGGAACCGAAGCGGCGAACAGCGGTTTTGGTATCAATCTGGCGCTGCTGGCGGAAGCACAACAGGCGGCTCTCAGCCTGAAACGCGGCACGCTGGGCGATAACGTAATGTATTTCGAAACCGGGCAGGGCAGTTGTTTATCCGCCAATGCGCATTTCGGGGTCGATCAGCAAACCTGTGAGGCGCGCGCGTATGCCATCGCCCGCCATTTTTCGCCGCTGCTGATCAATACCGTGGTCGGTTTTATCGGCCCGGAATATCTGTATGACGGTAAACAAATCATTCGTGCCGGACTTGAAGATCATTTTTGCGGCAAATTACTCGGCGTGCCGCTGGGCTGCGATGTGTGTTACACCAACCACGCTGAAGCGGATCAGGATGATATGGACACTTTGCTGACGCTGCTCGGCACCGCCGGACTGACGTTCCTGATTGGCGTACCGGGCGCGGATGACATCATGCTCAATTATCAGAGCACGTCTTTCCACGATGCGTTGTACATCCGCGAATTACTCGGGCTTAAACATGCGCCGGAATTTGCCGTCTGGCTGGAGAAAATGAAAATAATTGATCCGCAGGGCGCCTTGCAGGATACCCGTGCATCCCATCCGTTACTGCGTCAGTTGCCGCAACTGAGCTGAGGTCTGTGCTGATGAATAAAGAAAAAGGGCAGGAGGTGTCGCCTCTGGTGCATAACAACCCGTGGGAAACGCTGCGTCAGTTTACCGCCGCACGTATCGCGCTGGGGCGCACCGGTTCGAGTTTGCCGACGGACGAGCTGCTGCGCTTTGGTTTAGCCCATGCGCAGGCGCGTGACGCAGTGCATCAGCCATTCGACAGTCAGTCGCTTGAGCCTGAATTATTCGCGCTCGGGCTGGATACCCTGACGGTGGCCAGCGCAGCGCCTGACAGGGCGACCTATTTGTGCCGTCCGGATCTCGGACGCAAATTATCTGAACAAAGCCGTCAGGCATTACAACGGCTCACGCCGGAGCCTGCTGACGTGGTGCTGGTCATCGCCGACGGTTTATCATCGAAAGCAGTACACCGGCAGGCCGTGCCGCTGATTGCGGCATTATTGCCCTATCTGCGCACGCTGGAGCTGAAAATCGGGCCGGTAGTGCTGGCGCATCAGTCACGGGTTGCGCTGGGCGATGATATTGCGCAGGCGATGAAAGCCAGAGCAGTGGCAATTTTGATCGGCGAGCGTCCGGGATTGTCATCTCCCGACAGTTTAGGGATTTACATGACCTGGGAGCCGCATACCAAAAGGCTGGAATCAGAACGAAATTGTATTTCGAATGTGCGTCCGGAAGGGCTGAACTATCCGCAGGCGGCTTTTAAGCTAGCGTGGCTGCTCGAACAATCTTTCCAGCGGAAATTGTCGGGGGTAAATCTGAAGGATGAAAGCGATAACCCGGCGCTGCACAATAAAGTCGTGCCGATGTTTAAGCTGGAATAGGGGATGTTTTTGGAGACACAGAAACGAAAAAAGCGCCTAAAGGCGCTTTTCTCTGAATTGGTGGGCCGTGCTGGATTCGAACCAGCGACCAATTGATTAAAAGTCAACTGCTCTACCAACTGAGCTAACGGCCCGCAGAAGTGGTGGGCGATGACGGGCTCGAACCGCCGACCCCCTCCGTGTAAAGGAGATGCTCTACCAACTGAGCTAATCGCCCACTTCTGGGTACTTCCCCACGTAAGAAGAAACTTGCTGAGAAATGGTGGGCGATGACGGGCTCGAACCGCCGACCCCCTCCGTGTAAAGGAGATGCTCTACCAACTGAGCTAATCGCCCATTTCTCAATTCTTCCTACTTATCACAACGCGGCACTCTTAAAGAGTGGTGGGCGATGACGGGCTCGAACCGCCGACCCCCTCCGTGTAAAGGAGATGCTCTACCAACTGAGCTAATCGCCCCCGTCGTGATGGAGTCGCATTATAGGGATACTTGAAATTACGTCAACGCTTTTTAAAAACAAAAATGATCGTTCGGCTTATTTTTAGACAACATGACGCGTTTCTCGCCCGCGTAGTCGATTCTTTACGCATTCATGGCCTTAAACCACACGACTGCCCGTGGTTGTGCGTTGAGGAATCAGGGCAGAGTGGTAGAATGTCAGCCACTTTTTGTTAATTGATAGCGACGTTTTTCGGCGTTGCGTTATTAAGGTTGCACCCAGATGAAAATCAAAACCCGTTTTGCCCCAAGCCCGACCGGCTATCTGCACGTCGGTGGCGCCCGTACCGCGCTTTATTCCTGGCTCTTTGCCCGCAACCTGGGCGGCGAGTTTGTGCTGCGTATCGAAGATACCGATCTCGAGCGTTCCACTCAGGAAGCAATCGACGCGATTATGGATGGCATGAACTGGCTGAATCTGGACTGGGATGAAGGCCCGTATTTCCAGACCAAACGTTTTGACCGCTACAATGCAGTTATTGATGAGATGCTGGAAAACGGCACCGCGTATAAATGCTATTGCTCTAAAGAACGTCTGGAAGCGCTGCGTGAAGAACAAATGGCCAATAACGAGAAGCCTCGTTATGACGGTCGTTGCCGTGACAGCCACGAACATCACGCTGCCGATGAGCCGTGCGTGGTGCGTTTTCGTAACCCGCAGGAAGGTTCTGTCATCTTTGATGACCAGATCCGCGGCCCGATCGAATTCAGCAATGACGAGCTCGATGATCTGATCATCCGCCGTACCGACGGTTCCCCGACCTATAACTTCTGCGTTGTGGTTGATGACTGGGATATGGAAATCACTCACGTTATCCGTGGCGAAGACCATATCAACAATACCCCGCGTCAGATCAACATCCTGAAAGCGCTGGGCGCACCGGTACCGGTTTACGCGCACGTTTCCATGATTCTGGGCGACGACGGTAAAAAACTGTCCAAACGCCACGGCGCGGTGGGTGTAATGCAATACCGCGACGACGGCTATCTGCCGGAAGCGCTGCTGAACTATCTGGTGCGTCTGGGCTGGTCTCATGGCGATCAGGAAATTTTCAGCCGCGACGAAATGAAAGCGCTGTTCTCACTGGAGAACGTCAGCAAATCTGCCAGTGCGTTTAACACTGAAAAACTGCAATGGCTGAACCATCACTACATCAATACGATGGATCCGCATTACGTGGCGACCCATCTGCTGTGGCATGTGGAGCAGGCCGGTATCGAAACCCGTAACGGCCCGCAGCTGTTCGAAATCGTGACCCTGCTGGGCGAGCGCTGCAAGACGCTGAAAGAGATGGCAGAATCCTGCCGTTACTTCTACGAAGACTTTGCAGAGTTTGATGCCGATGCGGCGAAGAAACACTTACGTCCGGTTGCGCGTCAGCCGCTGGAAGTCGTTCGCGCCAAACTGGCTGCGATCACTGACTGGACTGCTGAGAACATTCACCATGCTATTCAGGGCACGGCGGATGAACTGGAAGTCGGGATGGGTAAAGTCGGCATGCCACTGCGCGTTGCGGTAACAGGTGCAGGTCAGTCTCCGGGTGTTGACGTGACCGTTCACGCTATCGGCCAGAGCCGTGTGCTGGCGCGTATCGATATGGCGTTAGCCTTTATTGCTGAGCGCGAAACGCAAGCTCAGTAATCGCTGTTAAAAAGCGATAAAAAAAGCCAGCTCGGGAAACCGGCTGGCTTTTTTACTTTCTGCGAAACGCTCGCGTGAAAATGTCTTAATTAACGTTGTTCAGTTGCAGGAGCCTGAGCGGTAGGGCGGTAGGCGAGGAAGTACATCAGCCCGACGAAACCAGCGCCACCGACAGCGTTACCGAGGAATACGGCCACGAAGTTCGGGAAATACTGAGACCAGCTCAGCGCACCAGCAAAAATAGCGGCTGGAACGATGAACATATTCGCCACCACGTGCTGGAAGCCGATGGCCACGAACGCCATGACCGGGAACCACATACCGATCACTTTGCCGCCGACTTCTTTACTGGCGAAGGCCAGCCAGATTGCCAGACACACCAGCCAGTTACAGCCGATACCGGAAATGAATGCGTGCATAAAGTCAGCGTTCACTTTCGCGGTGGCAGTGGCAACGGTTTTGCTCAGGAAGGCGCCTTCCGTCAGACCCAGAACGTGGCCGAAGAAATAGGCCACTGCCAGGCTGCCCAGCAGGTTAGCGAGAGTCACCCAGAACCAGTTACGCAGAACGGCGTAAAGACTGATCTGACGCGCGAACCAGGCGATAGGTAAGGTCATCATGTTACCGGTCAGCAGTTCTCCCCCTGCTAATACCGTCAGTATGATGCCCACCGGGAAGACTGCCGCGCCCAGCAAGTTACTGAATGAACCCCAGGATGCAGGTAACGTCCCTATTACGTGCAGATCCAGCAGGAATCCGGTGGCGATGAATGCGCCAGCCAGGAAGCCCAAAATTAACAAATTCAACACGGAAGCATGGCTTTTGTTAACGCCCGCCGTGACAGCGATGGATGCGATTTCTTTAGGTGAATACAAGGACATGGGAGTGCTCGAATGTAGTAAGTTATGATTATTGCGCGAGCAGTCTATTCTGAGATTTATCTCAAAACAAGACGATTTTCATAGTCTGCTAACATTCCATTAATCATTCAGACATAGATGTTAAGAAAATGCGTAGCGAGATCAGAAAGCTAGGAAAAATGCGGGCTGGCGGCCAAATTGTAAAACAATGCATCCGGCTAAAAATTTGCTTCATGGAAGCGGATTTTTCCCTGCGAAATGGGGTATTTGGCGGCTTTTTCAGCGCTTGAATTCAGAAACGGATTTAGCCGTTGACAGGGGTAGCGACGTTTCATATTATGCGCCCCGTTCACCCGTTTTTACGGGCATGAATTGGGGGTATAGCTCAGCTGGGAGAGCGCTTGCATGGCATGCAAGAGGTCAGCGGTTCGATCCCGCTTATCTCCACCAACTTCCTTTCCAGAGCAAGTTGGCTGTTTCCTTACCAGGGGAAACAAAAGAAGTAAAATGTGGACTACCTCGTGTGGGGGTATAGCTCAGCTGGGAGAGCGCTTGCATGGCATGCAAGAGGTCAGCGGTTCGATCCCGCTTATCTCCACCAAATATTAAAGAAACCCGCTTCGGCGGGTTTTTTGCTTTCTGCGATCCGGTGATTTCCTCACGTTCTGTTTATCCCTGAATTACCGCCATAAAAAAACCCGCCGAAGCGGGTTTCTTAGTCTTTCAGTCGTTTGCTTACTTACGCCAGTACCAGACCCGCGATAGAAGCAGACAACACGCTGACCAGCGTTGAGCCGTACAGCAGTTTCAGGCCGAAGCGTGAAACCACGTTGCCCTGGTGCTCGTTCAGGCCTTTGATAGCGCCGGCAACGATACCGATAGAAGAGAAGTTTGCGAAAGACACCAGGAACACGGACAAGATGCCCACGCCGCGTGGTGACAGTTCGGTCGCAACTTTCTGCAGATCCAACATCGCAACGAATTCATTGGAAACCAGTTTGGTTGCCATGATGCTGCCTACCTGCAAGGCTTCGTGGCTTGGTACGCCCATCATCCATGCGAATGGATAGAAGACATAACCCAGCACGCCCTGGAAGCTGATGCCGAATACGACGTCGAACAACGCATTCAGGCAGGAAATCAGTGCGATGAAACCAATCAACATGGCTGCAACGATGATAGCCACTTTGAAACCGGCCAGGATGTATTCACCCAGCATTTCAAAGAAACTCTGACCCTGGTGCGTGTTACCGATTTGCAGGTCTTCTTCTGAATCAACTTTATAAGGGTTGATCAACGACAGTACGATGAAAGTACTGAACATGTTGAGCACCAGCGCAGCAACAACAAAGCGCGGTTCCAGCATGGTCATGTACGCACCCACAATCGACATAGAAACCGTCGACATGGCTGTGGCTGCCATCGTGTACATACGTTTTTCAGACATTTTGCTCAGAATATCTTTATACGCGATAAAGTTTTCTGACTGGCCCAAAATCAGGGAGCTGATGGCGTTGAAAGATTCCAGCTTTCCCATGCCATTAATTTTCGACAGAACCGTACCGATAATACGGATGACGAAAGGCAGTACGCGAATGTGTTGTAAAATACCGATCAGTGCAGAGATAAACACGATCGGACACAAGACTTTCAAGAAGAAGAACGCTAATCCTTTATCGCTCATGCCTCCAAATACGAAGCCGGTCCCTTCCGCAGCGAATCCTAATAATTTCTCAAACAAGTCTGAGAAGCCTTTCACAAAACCTAAACCTATTGAAGAGTTCAGGAAGAAATAGGCTAATAAGACTTCGATGACCAAAAGCTGAACAATGAAACGTAAACGGATATTCTTCCGGTCACGGCTCACCAGTAAAGCGAGTGCAGCGACAACGGCCAACGCTAATACAAAGTGCAATATTCGGGACATGGGTGCTCCAAATTAGAGGCAGGCTATATTTCGACGGACATTTTATGTAACGCGTACATTTAAAACGTGAAGTCGATTGCAAATATAGAAATTACAAACACGAATTGCAACAAATCGCGGCCTATCACACAAAAAATCAAGATGTTAATAAAACTAAGCACAATTAGCTTTCCTGTGCTAGTTTTATCATGTGCCGTAATGCGTTCTGAATCTGGCCTGTAAATGTCTGTTTTAGGAAAGTGCGCTGCGTCTGGCTTTCTGAAGTCGGGTGAGCGATTCACCTTTCAGTTATCACCCTCTCGCTTACTGCTACTGCCTATCAGAGTAATTACTCAGATCATTCTAAATACACTTGATAATCATTATCAATTAGATATGATTGATGTAAGCGTAATAATTGTAAGGGTTAACTAACTATGCTGAACAGCCGGGCCGAATCCTCAGGCCGCGCGTCCAGAAAGATGAAGCTTTCACTGATGGGGCCAGCCTTTATTGCCGCCATCGGTTATATCGATCCGGGCAACTTTGCGACTAACATTCAGGCCGGTGCCTCTTATGGCTATCAGTTGCTATGGGTGGTGGTCTGGGCCAACGTCATGGCGATGTTGATCCAGTTGTTGTCTGCCAAACTCGGTATTGCGACCGGTAAAAATCTTGCCGAACATATCCGTGACCGCTTCCCGCGCCCGGCCGTGTGGGCTTACTGGGTGCAGGCGGAAATCATCGCCATGGCCACCGATCTTGCTGAATTCATTGGTGCGGCGATCGGCTTCAAATTGCTTCTCGGCGTATCGCTGTTACAAGGCGCGGTGCTGACCGGGATTGCCACCTTTATTATCCTCGGGCTGCAAAAGCGTGGGCAAAAGCCGCTGGAACTGGTGATCGCCGGTTTACTGCTTTTTGTCGCAGCGGCTTATATTGTCGAATTGTTCTTCTCGCAGCCAAGCATGATGGCGCTCGGTAAAGGGATGCTGATCCCCTCGCTGCCGACGGCAGATTCCGTCTATCTGGCTGCCGGTGTCCTCGGTGCGACCATCATGCCGCACGTCATTTATCTGCACTCCTCGCTGACCCAGCGGGGCGGCAAGGCATCTAAAGCGCAGCGTTATTCCGCCACCAAACTGGATGTCGGCATTGCCATGACCATTGCCGGTTTCGTGAATCTGGCGATGATGGCAACCGCTGCTGCCGCGTTCCATTTCAGCGGACACAGCGGGATCAGTGAACTCGATGAAGCCTATCTGACCCTGCAACCCTTGCTCGGTCACGCCGCTGCGACCACTTTTGGTCTGAGCCTGGTGGCGGCGGGGTTATCGTCGACAGTGGTCGGCACACTGGCCGGACAGGTGGTGATGCAGGGCTTTGTGAAATTCTACATTCCGCTGTGGGTGCGCCGTACGGTCACCATGATGCCGTCATTTATTGTGATTTTGATGGGATTAGACGCCACACGTATTCTGGTCATGAGCCAGGTATTGCTGAGCTTCGGGATTGCGCTGGCGCTGTTGCCGCTGCTGGCCTTTACCGGTAACCGCAGCCTGATGGGCGATATGGTCAACACCAAAACCGTGCAGTGGGCAGGGCGGCTGATTGTACTGATAGTCGTCAGCCTCAACCTTTATCTGCTGATCGGCATGTTGAAATAGCGTCCGGACACACGTCAGGCAATAAAAAACGGGACAGCGCAAACTGTCCCGTTTTTGTTTCTGTTCAGTGGCGATGATCGCCGTGACCGCCACGGTGATCGTCGTGGCCGCGTCCTTTGTCATGTCCGTGACCGTGACCGCGCCCGTAGTCATTATGCGGACGCCCATGGTCGCCATGATAATAATGCGGCGGTGGCATCGGGCGACGCGGCGGATGGCGCTGATCCCACCAGCCCTGATCGCGCCAGCGGTAACCATCCCAGTAATGACCACGCGGCCCACGGTAACCATAATGATGACCGCGATAGCTATTCCACCAGCCTGGGTTACGCCAGTCGTAGCCGTCCCAGTAATAACCCCGGTTATCGCGGTCACCGATATTGATAGAAAGGCCCGGCGTATTCAGGCTGAAGCTGCTGGCCTGCACGGTGGGTACCGCCGCAGGGAGCAGGGCAAAGAACAATGTGGCGAATAATACTGGCTTTAACATGAGCGGCCCCAGATTCCTTATAATTTATGCTGACAGTTATAAGGTGAAGCGGGCACGGGTTCTATTGCTTACAATCCTGTTTTGAATGATTTACGCGCCTTAACGCAAAGCTTACACACTCTCCATAAAGGCGCGTTTTTTGCTCATTCGGGTAAGCGTTTACACCAAAATGCCTTCGATTGATGCCAGCTCTTCCGCGCTGAACTGGCGGTTGGCGATCATGCCCACCGCATCATCAATCTGGCTGGTTTTACTGGCACCAATCAGCACGGAGGTCACGCGGTCGCCGCGCAGAACCCACGCCAGCGCCATCTGCGAAAGCTTCTGACCGCGCGCTTGCGCAATCTCATTAAGCTTACGCACTTTCTCCAGCTTTTCTTCGGTCAGCTGATCGGTGGTCAGGAATTTACTGTCGCTGGCGGCTCGTGAATCTTGCGGAATGCCAGCCAGATAACGGTCTGTCAGCACGCCGCCCGCCAGTGGCGAGAAGGCGATTGAACCCACACCATTATCCGCCAGCGTATCCAGCAGATCCGCTTCTACCCAGCGCTCAAACATGGAATATTTCGGCTGATGGATCAGGCACGGCGTGCCGAGATTTTTCAGGATGTCGAAGGCTTTTTTGGCGCGATCAGCCGGATAATTCGATAAACCGACATACAGCGCTTTGCCCTGACGCACGATCAAATCCAGCGCTGCCATGGTTTCTTCCAGCGGCGTGTCCGGATCAGGGCGGTGATGATAGAAAATATCCACGTACTCCAGCCCCATGCGTTTCAGGCTCTGGTTCAGACTGGCGACCAGATATTTTTTCGAACCCCAGTCACCATAAGGGCCGTCCCACATGGTGTAACCGGCTTTGGAAGAGATGATCAGCTCATCGCGATAAGGCAGTAAATCTTCCTGCAGGATGCGGCCAAAATGCTGTTCCGCAGATCCCGGAGGGGGGCCGTAGTTATTGGCGAGGTCGAAATGGGTGATCCCGTGGTCGAAAGCATGGCGGATCAGTTTCCGGCCATTCTCAAAATGGGCGTTATCGCCGAAGTTGTGCCACAGGCCGAGTGAAACGACAGGCAGTTTTAAACCGCTCTGGCCGCAGCGACGGTATTCCATATTTTCGTAACGGGTTGGACTGGCTTGATACACCATGTGAGTCCTTATAATAAATTCAGGAGTGAACAGAAGGTTAACAATGTCATAAAAAAACGATTTTAGTGTATGCGCTTTCACAAGCATTTCCAGCTATTCAGATCACATCCGGAACAATCCTTAGGCTCATGGTGGTTGATAACCGTGACTATTCTTCCTGCGTATTACCGTAACTGCTGAATAACGCGCCCTGCGTTAATGCAGTGCAGGGCTGTAACTCTGCGTTTCCATTATCTGTTTCGGATAATAAATATCCTATTTTCCGAAATAGAGTAATACTTCAGTTAGTGGGATTAACTGTTTACTCTATTTTTAACAGAGGATCGTCATGGAAAATGAATACACCGTAGGTGACTATCTTTTAGACCGCTTATCATTTAGCGGGATCTCCGAACTGTTTGGCGTGCCGGGTGATTACAACCTGAAATTTCTCGACAGCGTCATTAACCATCAGCAAATCACCTGGGTTGGCTGCACCAATGAATTAAATGCGGCATATGGCGCAGATGGTTATGCGCGTACCAAAGGGATTGCGGCATTGCTGACCACCTTTGGCGTCGGCGAGCTGAGTGCGCTGAACGGCATTGCCGGCAGTTACGCCGAATATGTGCCGGTGGTGCATATCGTCGGCGCACCGGCGCTGACGTCGCAACGTAAAGGCGAGTTGCTGCATCACACGCTGGGTGATGGCGAATTTAGCCACTTTATGCGGATGTCAGAACCGGTCAGCGTGGCGCAGGCTTCCCTGACGCCGGAAAATGCGCTGACCGAAATCGACCGCGTCATCGAAGAAGTGATGTACACCTCGCGTCCGGGATATCTGTTGCTGCCAAGCGATGTCGTCGCGCTGCCGGTCAGCACCAGAGCGCATCCGCTGCCGGCCAGGCAGCCACCTTTCTCGCCTTCCTCTCTTGAAGCTTTTGTTGCCGCGGCGGAAAAGCATCTGCGGGGAGCCAAACGCGTTTCATTACTGGCGGATTTTCTGGCAGACCGTTTTAAAGTGAAAAAGGCGCTGGAACAATGGATGGAAGACGTGCCGCTCGCGCATTCCACATTGCTGATGGGTAAAGGTTTATTCAACGAACAGCAGGCGCACTTTGCCGGGACTTACTCGGGAGCCGCCAGCGCACCATCAACCAGAGAAGCGATTGAAGGAGCGGATGTGGTGATTACCGTCGGCGTGAAATTCACCGACACCATCACCGCTGGTTTTACCCAGCAACTTCCGTCCGGTAAATGCATCGACCTCCAGCCCTTTTTTGCCCGTGTAGGTGATCAGATCTTCCACCAGTTGCCGCTCGAAAAAACGGTCAGTGTGATGCACCGGCTTACCGCCGAACTGGGCTGCGGCTCAGCGTCCTACGCCGTTAAACGTAACACCCTGCCTTTGTCGCACGATAACAGCCTCGGGCAATATGCCTTCTGGCAACAGATTCAGGATTTACTGCAACCGGGCGACGTGCTGGTTGCCGAACAGGGCACCGCCTGTTTCGGTGCTGCGGCGCTGAATCTGCCACAAGATTGCCAGTTCGTTGTCCAGCCATTGTGGGGTTCCATTGGCTTTACGCTGCCTGCGGCGTTTGGTGTGCAGATTGCCGTACCGGATCGCCGCGTGGTGCTGCTGATCGGCGACGGTTCTGCGCAACTGACCCTTCAGGGATTAGGTGCCGCCATCCGTTACGGTCTGCCCCCGATTGTTTTTGTAATTAATAACGACGGCTACACCGTCGAGCGGGCGATCCACGGCGAAACCCAGCGTTATAACGACATCGCGCAGTGGAACTGGACCCAGTTCCCGGCGGCATTTGGCGGCAAAGAGGTGTTCAGCGCGCGGGCAGAGTCGCCGCAGGCGCTGAAAGACGCGATTGAAAAGGCTACCGCGCAGCGTCAGATGGCCTGGATAGAAGTGGTTCTGCCGAAAATGGATATCCCTGAGCTGCTAAATTCTGTCACCAAATCGTTGGCAAAGCGTAACTCAGGGCAGTAAATCGGTTTCCGGTAACGGCGGGTCAATGAGCTGGTCGATGAACCAGGACCCCGCCGGACCGGGCTGATTGTTCTTACTCCACACTGCATCCACCGAGATCTGCTTCGGCCAGCCGCGCATCGGCAGGCTGACCAGTTTGTCATGTCCGAACTGTTTCACCAGCCAGTGCGGCAACGTCGCCCAGCCAAATCCCTGTTCCGCCATTTCCAGCAGCATCAGATAACTGGGCGCTGACCAGATTTGCCCCTGCGCCCGGGGCATTTCCCGGCGGCTGTAAGGTTGCAGACAGAGCTGGCGAAAGGTGTTTAATTGCTCCGGTTGCAGGTCAGTCATTTTCGCCAGCGGATGCTCGCGGCTGCAAAAAATCGACATATCCGTTTGCTCCGGCAGGCGCGCCACACCAATATCCGGCGGATAACTCGCCTGCACTTCAACCATGCCGATATGCGCGCGGCCTGACTGCAACAGGTCGATCACGTCCTGGTCTTCGGCTATCTGACACTCAAATTCAATATCCGGATACCGGCGCTCAAAGCGGCGCAGCAGCGCTTCGTGATGGGTCGGCTGATAAGTGTCGGACAGCACAAACGTCAGGCGGGTTTCCACCTGCGTTGATAAGCGTACCGCCAGTTCATCGAGCCGCTCGCTGGCGGCCAGAATGGCCTGAACGTGGCTCAGCACGCGCTGTCCGGCAGGAGTCAGCACCGGATGCCGGCTCTGGCGGTCAAATAATGTGACGCCTAAATCTACTTCCAGATTGGCAATTGCCGTGCTGACGGTGGACTGACTTTTGCGCAGCTTACGCGCTGCCGCTGAAAACGATCCGGCATCGGCGGCTTCGACAAAGGCTATCAGGGCTTCCGGGGAATAACGCATAGGATGATCCTTTGATTTCAATCCATCTATTTTATCGATACTTTCTATCTTTTACCTATCTCATTTAGTGATGATAATGACCGCCTGTGACAGCCGTCACGTAGCATTTAACGTAACAACAATCAGGAATCAGGCAGGTTTTTATGTCTAAGCAAACACGGAATATCTCTCAGAAAACATTCGGCGAACGCATCTTCCATGCGGTAGGTTTTGAAACCCTCGCCGTGCTGATTTCAGCGCCGGCCGCCGCCTGGGCGCTGAACAAACCGGTCTGGGAAATGGGCGCACTGGCAATCATGCTGTCAACGACAGCCATGGTCTGGAACATCGTCTATAACAGCCTGTTTGACAAATTCTGGCCGGTTTCCCGTGTGGTGCGGACATTTAAAATCCGCGTGGCGCACGCGCTGGGCTTCGAAGGCGGATTTATCATAATTGGTCTGCCGATTGCCGCGCTGTGGCTGGGTATCGGACTGCTGGACGCCTTTATGCTGGAAATCGGGTTCTTCCTGTTCTTCCTGCCGTATACCGTGGCGTACAACTGGGTTTACGACACACTCCGTCAGCGCTGGATGAACCGTCGTCTGGCAGCAGAGGATTGCCCGGCTAAACAGTAATTCTCATTTCTGTAAAGCAGCACAAAAAAGCCCGCCGACATTTTCTTTGTCCGCGGGCTTTTTGTCGGTTATGGTTTTGGCATCCGGAAAATACAGGGCGTCAAGATGAAAACGTTAGGGCTGATTGGCGGTATGAGCTGGGAATCCACCGTGCCGTATTACCGCATGATCAATGAGCATGTGAAACAGCAACTGGGCGGCCTGCATTCGGCCAAACTGTTTCTCTACAGCGTCGATTTTTATGAAATCGAAAAGCTGCAAATGGCCGGTGACTGGCAGCAGGCGGGTGAAATTCTCGGTAACGCCGCGAATTCACTGGCGCGCGCTGGCGCGGACGTCATCGTCGTGTGCACCAACACCATGCATAAAGTCGCGGACGATATCGAACGCATCGGTGGCCTGCCGCTGCTGCATATCGCCGATGCGACGGCCGAAAAAATCAAAGGGCAGGGCATGCGTAAAATCGGCCTGCTCGGCACGCGTTTCACCATGGAACAGGATTTCTATCGCGGACGTTTGCAGGAAAAGCATCAGATTGACGTGGTGACGCCGGACGAAGCCGACCGGGCGATTGTCCACCGCATCATTTACGAAGAGCTGTGTCTGGGCATGATTAAGGAGGATTCCCGCGAGGAATATCGCCGGATTATTAGTAAATTAGAACAGCAGGGCGTGGAAGGGATCATTCTTGGATGTACCGAAATCACCCTGCTGGTCGGTGCCGAAGACGCGAGCGTACCGGTGTTCGACACCACCGCCATTCATGCGCTGGCGGCGGCGGAATTTGCGTTAAAACAGGATTAATCTTCTTCTGTGATCTGCCGGTTCAGCCGCTGTTTTGCGACCTGCATCAGCGGCTTACCGGCCAGCATCAGCCAGGCTGGCAGCATGACAATGCACAGCAATGGCAACAGTTTCAGCCCCGGCACCACGGCGGCGGCCATAAACAGACTCAGCCAGCCGTCGCGTGTCACCACCAGCACCATCCCCATTACCGCACATGAAACCGTCACCGCTGCGGGCACATCCGGTGCGTACTGATGCAACATCAACCCGAGCGATACCCCGACAAACACCGCCGGGAAAATGCGCCCGCCACGAAAACCACAGGCGGCAGCGACCACTAATGCCGCGAGTTTGGTGAGCGTAATCGCCAGCAGAGGTCCCATCTCAAACAGCTGATTGGAATGTGCCAGCTCTTTCATTTCATCCAGACCTTTGAACAGCGTGATTTCTCCGCCGATCAGCGCCAGCAGACCCAGCACAAAACCGCCAAGGCCGAGGCGTAATATCGGATTCTGAATCGTATTGAACAGCCGGTGCATATGCGGGAACAGCCACACGGCGATCATCCCCAGAGCGATGGCGATCAGCACCACGACGGAGCCACTGAAAATGTCGATCAGGCTGGAAGAATCATAAGAAGGAATGCTGAGCGAGAAATCCGGCTGGAAGAACTGATCGGTGGTCAGCGCACCGGCACCGGCGGCAAGCAAAGGGGCAAACAGGCGATCCCATAACGGCACATCTTTATTGGTACCGAGGGTTTGCGAGAAAATCAGCGCCGCCGCGACCGGCGTGCCAAACAGTGCGCCGACAGTCCCGGCTGCCGCCAGAATGACCCAGTCAGTGGTCGGCACTTTAGGCATCAGACGTCCACCCAGCCACGCCACCAGTGCGATATTAATCACCGTGACCGGATGTTCCGGCCCGAGGCTGACGCCGCCGGCCAGTCCGACCATCAGCGCCAGCGCCAGACCCGGTAATGCGTTTACCGCCACCGGCGCGCCAATCAGCGATTCAGTGGCCGGATCCGGCCCCGCGTGGCCTGGCATATACTTAATAATCGCGCCAACACCGATGCCGGTCAGCGTCAGCATAAACAGTGTCCAGCTGGCCGATTCCGTATTCACTTGTAAAACGGCGGGAATGTGTTGCCACAGCAGGTTTTGCAATGCACCAGCAATCATCATGATAAAGACCAGAATCAGGCTGGAAAGCACCCCGATAATGACGGCGGGCAGGGCGAAAGCCAGCATAATTCTGGCGCGGGGATGAAACATGCAAGAATTTCCTTATTTATCGTTATCGCTTTGTTTGCCCTAATAGCTTAGATGAATCCTGGCGAAGTCTGTTTGCGGGCGCTCAACATTATTTTGTGTGACATACCGCATAAATGTGCGCGGGTTCAAAACTGCGTTGCAGCGTATAGCAATTACCGCTATTTTGCCCACACGAAACTGTAAGCTTTGCCCCACAGGCGGGGTTTGGCCAGTCGCTTTAATTGATGAAGACAACTTACATCTGCGTGTCTGGCAGCGTACTCTTTAGCGCAGCATAACGAATTTACTTTTGCGGAGAATAACATGACCAAATACTCCCTGGTGGGCGATGTCGGGGGCACCAACTGCCGTCTGGCGCTTTGTGCGCTGGACAGCGGCGAGATTTCGCAGGCGAAGACCTTTTCCGGGCTGGAATATGACAGCCTCGAAGCCACAGTCCGTGAGTATCTTACTGAGCAAAAACAGGAAATTGAAGATGCCTGCATCGCCATTGCCTGCCCGATCACCGGCGACTGGGTGGCAATGACTAACCACACCTGGGCATTCTCCATTGCAGAAATGAAGAAAAGTTTAGGTCTGCAACATCTGGAAGTGATCAACGATTTCACCGCCGTCTCGATGGCGATCCCGATGTTGAAAGAAGAGGATTTATTGCAGTTCGGCGGTAAAAAAGCGCAGGACGGAAAACCGGCTGTGATCTATGGCGCCGGTACCGGTCTGGGTGTCGCGCATCTGATCCACGCTAATAAGCAGTGGCTTAGCCTGCCGGGCGAGGGCGGTCATGTTGATTTCGCACCGAACAGCGAAGAAGAAGACATTATTCTTGAGCAGCTGCGTACCGAAATGGGCCACGTATCTGCCGAGCGGATCCTTTCCGGTCCGGGGCTGGTGAATCTTTATCGCGCTATCGTGAAATCGGACGACCGCGTGCCGGAAAACTTCAAACCGAAAGACGTGACCGAACTGGCACTGTCTGATGAGAACGTCGACTGCCGCCGCGCGCTGTCGCTGTTCTGTGTGATCATGGGGCGTTTCGGTGGCAATCTGGCGCTGAACATGGGGACATTTGGCGGTGTATACATCGCTGGCGGCATTGTTCCGCGCTTCCTCGAATTCTTCAAAGCGTCCGGTTTCCGCGCCGCATTTGAAGATAAAGGCCGCTTCAAAGATTACCTGATGGATATTCCGGTATTCCTGATCACCCACGATCAGCCAGGGTTGCTGGGTGCAGGTGCGTACTTACGTCAGTCAATTGGTATGACGATCTAAGTTTTGCTCCTCCCCATCGCAGGGGAGGAGCAAACTCCCATCATTATTGCTTTGCTGACTTTAATTCCCGCGGTAAGTCGAGAAGCCGTAAGGACTGACAAGCAGAGGAATGTGATAGTGAGGCACTGAGCCATCCGCTTTAAAAATAACGGGGATTTCCGGGAAAAATGAAGCGGTATGGTGCTTTTCAAACCATTCGCCAGTTTTGAACGTTACCCGATAATTCCCTTTCTCCATCACATTTTCATTGGGATACAGCGCCGGAATTCTTCCTTGTTCGTTGGTTACTCCGCTGCTCAACTGCACCCATTTGTTACCTTCCTGCTTCTCGAGCGATACGCTTACACCCTGTGATGGCAGCCCGTTTTGCAGGTTCAGAACGTGGACGCTAAGAGGGTTCGCTGCATACGCAGACGTCAGACACAGAGCATTGATAATACCGGCGAGTAATAATTTCTTTTTAAACATATGTTCGTCCTTTTGAACTCAATGTTATTTGTTAATAACGCAGAATATTTTGCAGAGCTATATTTAGGTTTTTCTCATCACAGACATGAGAAAGTACGAAATATCCTCTGTCTTGACGAAACAAAGTCTACTGATTACTGGCTAACCTGAGGATGACGGGTTGATGACATTTTTGTAATAATTCAGAGTCAGACGCCAAAAAATAACGCCCTCCGTCTCAGACCCCGTCAGGCCCCCATCAGAACCGCATTAACTGCCTGAATTCTTTCACCTTGCTGCGACTCACCGGTACTTCGAAATCTAAATCGCTTAAGCGCAAAATATAGGTATTGTTGAACCAGGGTACGATCTCGCGGATTTTTGACAGGTTCACGCAATATGAGCGATGGCAGCGGAAAAAATGTTCCTCCGGCAGCCGGTTGCACAATTCGGTGATATTCATCGGCATGGTGAATTCTTCTTTGCGGGTATAGACCTGCGTCACCTTTTCCTGCGCGGCGGCGTAATAAATATCGTTGATATCCGTGACAATAATCCGCTCGTCTTTGATCAGATTAATACTGTGACTCACCCGCTGCGCGTTGCCGGTTACAGGCGGGATCCCTTCCTGTTTCTCTCCGGTCTCTTTACCAGCCAGTTCTTTATCACGGCGAAAATGCGACTCCAGCTTTTGCAGCATAGTGACAATGCGTGACTCATGATAAGGCTTGAGAATGTAATCAAACGCCTCGATTTCAAAGGCTTCTGCAGCGTGTTCTTTATAGGCGGTGATGAAAACGATATAAGGTTTATGGGCAAATTTACTGATATTTTGCGCCAGCAAAACGCCGTCGAGCGAAGGAATGCTGATATCGAGAAAAATCGCATCCACTTCATGCGATTGCAGATATTTAAGCACGTCCAGTCCGTCATCAAATATTGCTTCAACCTGAATGCTGCTGTGCGTATTGATCAGATAACTCAGCTCTTCCTGAGCCGGTACTTCATCTTCGACGATAATTGCTTTCACTGAATTATCTCCCTGGTGCGGTGGCCCGAAAGGCGGGCGGGTAAAATGAAAACGCCCTGCGGATCAGGCAATCTGGCTCTGTATGGCCGCCGTGACTTTCGCAGGAGCGTGAGTAATAACAAAAGAAATATCGGTGCCCGGCTCCAGTCGCCGGATGGTCAGACCCTGCCCGTATAACAACGAAACGCGGTGATGCACATTCAGCAGGCCGATTTTATTACCGGGCATTTCATTGCGCGCTACGCGGTCAATGGTTTCCTGATTAATGCCATGGCCGGTGTCTTTCACGGAAACTTTAATTCCCTCAGCCTGATGCTTAACTGAAATCACCACCACGCCTTTTCCGCTGCATTTCTGAATGCCGTGAACAATTGCGTTTTCTACCAGTGGCTGGATCAGCAGACTGGGGATTTTCACCGAAATATCGTCATCAATGTCATAAATCACCGTCAGTTTGCTGCCAAAACGCGCCTGTTCGATGGCGATGTAATCCTGTACCTGATGCAGTTCTTTGCGCAGGTCGATCAGCTCGTCATTCAGTTCCAGGTTGTAGCGCAGATAACGGGAAAGATTGATGATCAGCTGACGCGCCACGTCAGGGCGGGCGCGGATCGACGATGAAATCGCATTCAGCGCGTTAAACAGGAAATGCGGGTTTATCTTGCTCTGCAATGCGCGCATTTCCGCTTTATTGGCCATTTCGCGCAGTTGTTCAGTACGTGAGACTTCCATCTGCGTGGACATTATTTGCGACAGCCCGATGGCCATCACTTTCAGCGAATACGTAATACGGTGCGGGTCACAATAATAAATTTTCAGCGAGCCGGTCACTTCGCCTTTTTCCCACAGGGGAATAATAATCAGCGAGTGGATCTGCGGCGTGCGATCCATTTCATCATTGTTTCTGACCGTGATCTCGCCGCTTTCCAGTGTGGCTTTGGTCATCTCACTCAGCGATTCATGACCGATATTGTATTCATCCGCGCCCACGCCGACGTATGCCAGTATGTTTTTAGTATCCGTGATAGCCACCGCATCGGCATCGATATCCTCGCGGATAATGCGGCAGATGCTGGCCAGGGATTCGGCGTTGATATTTCGGCCTTCGATATTACGGCCGTCTATATTACGGAAATAGGGCAGCGTTTTATTGGCGATATCCAGCGCCAGCCGCGCCTGTCGTGCGGCAATGACTTCCTTTTCATCTTCGACGCTTTGCACCAGTAACACAATCAGGCCGATGGAACTGGCACCGAGGATCAGCGGTGCGGCGATATTCATGACGATATCCAGCCCGAGCGAAAATGGGCGTGCCATCAGCAGAATCAGCACCATGGTCAGTGTTTCGCACAGCATTCCGGCGATGATCCCGACTTTCCAGTGCAGCGCTTTTTTGACTTTTTTGTTGATGTAACCGGAAAGGAAACCGGCAGTAATACTGGTGATCAGGCACGGAATCGACGTCGGCCCGTGAATGTCGATGAGAAAACGGTGCGTGCCTGAAATCAGGCCGGTGATAATCCCGACCCAGGGGCCGAACAAGATCCCGCCGGACATAATGGCGATGGTGCGTACGTTAATCAGCGAGCCTTCGACGTTGATCCCGGAAAGCGTACCGAAAATCGCAAACAGCGAGAAAATGGCGGTCACCGCCGCCAGCTCCAGCGGCGTGTGGCTCTCGTTTTCTTTATGCAGCAGTTTACGGAACAGCGGGGTACGCGTGAGGAAAAACAGACAAATGAGCATCAGCGCCGCACGGTCAAAGACCGCCAGCAACATATCGAAAATGTGAGGCATAGCAGATTAACTCTTTGCGCGCCGTAAAGATAAGCGTGCCAAATGGATTCAGCCGTTATTATATGTAAAAGGTCAGACTTTCACCATCGGCAGACACAGGAGAGCCAACCGAGATGATTTCGTTATCCACGCCGCGGCTGATTATGCAGCCCATTCAGGCTGACGACTGGGCATTTTTCTTGCGGTTGTATCAGACGCCGGAGGTGATGCGTTTTATCGGCGATATCGAGATGCCCGCTCAGGTTCATACCCGTTTTGAACAGCGGCTGGGCAACTGGGATCGCTATTGCGACTTTTGGTTATGCTTGCTGATCCGCGAAAAAGAGACCGGCGCCGCAGTGGGGCTGACCGGATTCTTCCCGGACTGGCGGCCTTATAAACAGGGCGAAGTGGGGTTTATTCTCGCGCCCGAGCATCAGCGTAAAGGCTACGCGGTGGAATCCCTGCGTGAAGTGCTGAACTTTGCTTTTGACCACTGCGGATTTCACCGCCTGCAGGCCAACGTACTGGAAGGCAATGACGGTTCGCGCCGCGTGCTGGAGAAATGCGGTTTTCAGATGGAAGGGCGTTTGCGCGACAGTTACCGGATTGGCGACGAGTGGAAGAACGACTGGCTGCTGGGGCTGCTGGCAACTGATCCGCGTCCGTAAAAAAAAACGCTCAGTATCTCGACAGCTGTTTTTCTCTGCGTTATGTTCGTTGAAGGCCGCAACGCGGCCAGCGTCGCTCGGACGGTCCGGGCGCTTACGTATCCCAGAGGAAATTATGGCTGATTCCAGTTCACCACGTCGTTTTTCACGTATTGATCGTCTTCCCCCTTATGTTTTCAACATCACCGCTGAACTGAAAATGGCCGCACGCCATCGCGGCGAAGACATTATTGATTTCAGCATGGGCAACCCTGACGGCCCGACACCGCCGCACATTGTGGAAAAAATGGTGCAGGTTGCGCAGCGCGAAGACACCCACGGTTACTCAACGTCACGCGGTATTCCGCGTCTGCGTCGTGCGATTTCCCGCTGGTACGCCGATCGTTATCAGGTGGAGATCGACCCGGAAAGCGAAGCTATCGTCACCATCGGTTCGAAAGAAGGTCTGGCGCATCTGATGCTGGCGACCCTGGATCATGGCGATACCGTTCTGGTGCCAAACCCAAGTTATCCGATCCACATTTACGGCGCAGTGATCGCCGGTGCTCAGGTGCGATCCGTGCCGCTGGCAGAAGGTGTGGATTTCTTTGCTGAACTGGAAAAAGCCATTCGCGAAACCATTCCTCGTCCGAAAATGATGATCCTCGGCTTTCCGTCCAACCCGACGGCGCAATGCGTAGAGCTGGACTTCTTCGAACGCGTGGTCGCGCTGGCCAAACAATACAACGTGCTGGTTATTCACGATCTGGCCTACGCGGATATCGTGTACGACGGCTGGAAAGCGCCGTCGATCATGCAGGTGCCGGGCGCGAAAGATATTGCGGTAGAGTTCTTCACCCTGTCGAAAAGCTACAACATGGCGGGCTGGCGTATCGGCTTTATGGTCGGCAATCCTGAGCTGGTCAGCGCGCTGGCGCGTATCAAAAGTTATCACGATTACGGGACGTTCACGCCGTTACAGGTTGCTGCGATTGCCGCGCTGGAAGGCGATCAGCAATGTGTGAAAGATATCGCCGAGCAATACCGTCAGCGTCGTAATGTGCTGGTGCGCGGGCTGCATGAAGCGGGCTGGATGGTGGAAAACCCGAAAGCGTCGATGTATGTCTGGGCAAAAATCCCCCCGGCGTATGCGCATTTAGGTTCGCTGGAGTTCGCCAAACGCCTGCTGTCTGACGCGAAAGTCTGCGTGTCTCCGGGCATCGGTTTTGGTGATTACGGTGATACGCACGTCCGTTTCGCGCTGATCGAAAATCAGGATCGTATCCGTCAGGCCATTCGCGGTATCAAAGCGATGTTCCGTGCTGACGGTTTACTGGCCCCGAAAAAAACCAGCAGTGAACCGCCGGTTGGGCCGGATCCTTCTGTCGGCGCATAAGCCGCCTCAGCAAATCAGACCGGGCTTTGGCCCGGTTTTTTTTATAGCAGTACTTTAACTTCTTTATCCTTATCGCCCGGCCTTATCCACAAAGTCTGCGTAATTCCTCTCTATACTCACTCTGTCACTTTTGATTTCGCCTTTAATATCCTCCGGCCAGGAAATTGCTCATGAAAAACCGTTATTCGCTGTCGCAAATAAGCCTGCACTGGGCAACCTTACTGATGATTATTCTGACGTATACCGCGATGCTGACCCGCGACTATTTTCCGGAAGATAACCAGCCGCTGGTGCGATTACTGCATTTTAATTTCGGGATTTGCGTCTGGCTGCTGATGTGGGTGCGTGTGTTCCTGCGTACCCGTTATGCCACGCCCGTCATCACGCCGCCTTTGCCACGCTGGCAGATCGCGGCATCGCACGCGGTACATGGCGTGTTGTATCTGTTATTTCTCTCGCTGCCGGTGCTGGGCGTGCTGACGCTGGAATTTGGCGCACGTGACTGGGTGTTGTTTGGCTGGCAGGTGCCGCAGTTCGTGACGCCGGATCCTTCCGTGCGCAGCACGGTTAAACAGATTCATGTGTTTCTGGCGAACTGCGGTTATTACCTGATTGGCTTACATGCGCTGGCAGCGATTTATCATCATTACTTCCGTAAAGATGACACCCTGTTACGCATGACGCCTTAACCGCGGGTTCACCGGCAGAGATCCTGCCGGTGACTGGCGGATAAATCAGTTTTCATCCTGCTGGTAATGCACCACGCGACGCTTCCCTTCGATCTGGATATCCGCCCATTTGCGCGGCGCAGGTTTAACTTCACCGTTGCGCAGTGCCTGGATCAGCGTCTCTTTATCTTTTTCCTGATACAGATAAAGTTCACCGCTTTGCGCCCACTGTCCGGCCTGCTTCGCGTAAACCCGGCAGTTGACGGAAGGCGCATCGAGCGTATTACAGAGCAGGATTTCTTTCTGTCTGTCACTGTTAAGATCCAGCGTATTGACGATACACACGCCCTGAACGCTCAGACAATCGCGCAGTGTGTTGCGGTATTGTTCCAGCGCAGGAAGACCTTTCCACCAGCCGTCATCCGGCTGCACTGCGCCTTTCGCCAGCGTGATCATCTTCTTCGCCTCCTCAACACGATAATTTTTAGCCAGTGCATCGGCCTCTTTATCATTGTATGAGCCCCAGCGTGAGGTCATTGCCAGCGTATTTTTCACCGTGGCAAGCAGGCGCGGATCAGCGGTAAATGCAGGATGTTGCAGTAGTTTCGCCAATGCCTCATTGCCACGACGGCCGGTTTCAAAGCGCAGTAATTTGAGATCAAAATCTTTCGCCTGCGTTTTACCGCTGTCGAGCCGCGCAATCTGACTGTTGACGCTGATACGGTAAGGATCGAGCAGCGGGCTGTTGACCGCGATAACCAGCAATACAACTAACAATGACAGCGGTTTATTGAACTGATTCAGACGTGAAAGCCAGTCCGGGCGTTTATCGAAAACGGAAGAACTGTAGCAAAGCGACGCTGTCAGCGTGACCGCAATAATCACCACCGCCCACAGGCGCTGCGGCGTCCAGCCGTATTGCGAGACGCGAAGACCGGTAGAATACAGCGCCAGCGCGGCATACACCGGCAGCAGCAGGATGGCTGCATTGACCAGCCAGCGGACAGCCTGCGGATAAGGTTTCACGCCGCTGTCCGTTTCGCGCACGACGTTCACCAGCACCAGCAGACTCAGCGCCATAATGGTCAGCAGACTGGCGGCGGACCAAGTTTTCGACAACGCCGTCAGACCGGTGAACGGCAGGGCGAACAGGAAGATCAGCGCAACGAACGCCACCAGAGGCAGCAGGCCTTTGAGAATGAAACGGATAATATTGCGGGTGGTGTTCATCAGCGCCGGTTGTGTGCGGCAGGTGATGATGCTTATCCCCAGCAGCAGCCCGAAAACCAGATGCATAAACAGTGGCGTATCGAAAAACAGCGCGTGGAAGTATTCAATGCCAATGACCCGGAACAGGGCAGCGCACAACGCCAGTACACCGACGGTCAGCAGCATCAGCAGGAAAGTGAGCATTGCACACAGCATATTCTGGCTGTAGCAGGCGGCAAGATGGGCGTAACGGTAACGGTTCTGCGCCGGGAACGTCTGCACCTGTAACCAGGGCAGCACAAAAAAGACCATCGTCACCAGCGAAAGGTTAAACGGCACCATCACCGAATCTGCCGGTGTGCCGGTCACATTACTTTTCACCCACGTTGCCAGCCCTGCCAGCAGCAAGGTCATCAACGCCATTGCACCCCAGAACCGGCGGTCATTCAGCCGTACCAGCGACAACGAAATCAGCACCGGTAATGTGAATGCCATAGTCTGGCCGTAAATATTGTGGGAGAAAGCCGACCGCGTGACCGCCTGGCTGTCTGAGAAAAAGTAATACAGCAAAAGTCCCTGCAGCAGGCAGATAACCATGATAAGCCAGCGGGAGGGAACGGGCAGTGGGGGCAAACTGAGGCCGGCCCGATTGAACTGAGACATCCGTGACTCTCCGAAAGTGTAAGAGGAAGTAAGGGTAAAAACGTACGCCAGTGTAATGGGTTCCGTGTTCCGGTGCAGAAAACTCTTTTCCGGGGCAGGGTGCGCATTTTGTGAGCATCACCACATAACTGGCAAAATCAGCCGCAGTCACTAGGCTTAGGTATTGGATGGAGAATTTCGAGGTGAAAATGTCAGAACACGAACTGAAAGAAAAACGCATTGAAATCGTTAAGAATTTCTACGCCAAACTGGATCAGGCAGATTCGACTTTGCTGGATCTCTTTGCTGAAGATGTGGTGCTGTTTTTTCCGAAATTTGGCACCGCGCAGGGGAAGTCATCCCTGGGAGAACTGGGTAAACGCTTCGCCCTGGAAATCGACAAGATCCAGCATATTCAGGATGCTTTCCGGTTTCTCAGCGATGGCGACACCATTGTGCTGGAAGGGCAGATGCGTGGTGTGATGCAAAACGGCGACCGCTGGCCGACCTCGGAAGCCGGCAGCCATCATTTCTGTACGGTGTTTGCATTTGACGATTTACTGATCAAACGGCTGAGTATTTATCTCGACCCTGACTTCAATCTTGAGGATAAAAAGCGGGTGAATAATTACCGTCAGGCGGTGAAAAGCGAAGAGAATAAAACCTGATGTTTGCTTAAATGCTTAAAAAAGAAGGGAAGGGGTGTCAACCCACCCCTTCCCTTCGCCAACTGCCCTATCAGGATTCGGCAGGGACAACGCTGTTTTTGTAGCGTTGCAGTATCGGCGAATTCACTTCCGACGGATTCTGCAATTGCCACAGATTACGGTCGATACCGTCATTGACCAGATAAATAACCCCGGATTCAATGGCCGACATCAGGCACAACATCACTGGCTCGTTGGTGGTATAGCCCAGTTCGCCTTCCAGCAGACGCTGATAGTCGATAAAGCGGAACACCCCGGCCTGCACTTCATACGACAAAATCGTCTTGCTGGTATTCACAGACGACAAAACTTCCCCGGTATTGACGTCGACAGCACGCAGGTTCACGGCTATCTGGTCCAACTGGTACTGCGTACTGGCACCGATACCGAAGTAACGCGCCCCTATGCCGCCCGATTTCACATTGCTTTCATAGCCGATAATCGAGCCTTCAATCAAAATATTTGCCGCCACCAAAGAAGAAAGCGGACGCTGATTATTGATAGCGACACTGCCGTTTTCCTGAGCCGCACGGATAATTTTGCGTTCATTGAGCAGGTTTTGCAGTCCCTGACGTTCCAGCGGAATAAACCATTTAGAGTCTTTTAACGCCGAGACCAGCATGGCCGTGGCGCTTTGCGGCACCGCAGTCGAGAAGTTACTCGCCGGATACGGTTTGAACTGACCGGTTTCATCCTGAATATTATAAACGGAGACAAATACACGTCCCTTCGGGGCCGGGAGATGAGTCAGGTCGGTATAACTCGGTGCCCGTGGCAATAATGTCGGTCTGGCGGCTTCTTTCGGGGGCGCTGTGAGACACCCGCTCAACACAAAAACTGCGATGAGTAATAAATAGCTGCGCATGATGTTGTTCCTGTTTTTATTTGTCGCCGGAATCAGTTGGTAGTGGCAGACAGGCCCTGAACCTGAATGGTGGAAATCTTGCCTGTTTTAC
Organism: Rahnella sp. JUb53; assembly: GCF_004346065.1. Lineage (NCBI taxonomy): Bacteria > Pseudomonadati > Pseudomonadota > Gammaproteobacteria > Enterobacterales > Yersiniaceae > Rahnella > Rahnella sp. JUb53. Next base: position 51,279 of record NZ_SLYT01000012.1, on the reverse strand, counting down.
GGTCGGTGACATTCATCACCAGTTGCCCGTCGGTATTCTGGATATCCACAATAAAGTCCTGCGTCACCAGCCGCCCCGGTTTGCCCTGATTCACGTTGCCCATCAGACTGCCCAGCAGCTGCGACTGAATCGATGCGGTGAAGTTATCCAGCGCAGAGGTGCCGGTAGTGCCGAAATCGTACGAATCCGGATCCTTATAGGAGTTTTGCGCCTGGGCTTCATTGAGCAGGAACGCGCCATTATTCGGGTTGCCGCCGAAATTCGGGTTAATGAACTGGAAAACCATGTTGCCTCCCCAGGAAACCGGGGACGCCGTCAGTAATGCCAGCAACATGACTGAACGCGAAGCAGAGACTGAAATATTCACGATGCTCTCCTTAAAAGAGGCTGTGCATTAAAATTCGTCATGGGCAAGATCCCCGGTGCCAAGTAACGCTTTGTCCAGCTGGCGTCGTGATAACGCCTCCGTCACGCCAGCCAGTGCGGTGTCGACGTCCTTCTCAAAGTTGTGACGGTTAGGAAACAACAGAGTTTGATAAAGGGTGTCCTGACCTATCTTTATGGTGATCCAACTGCCCCAGCGGGCGCTGGGTCTTTCTGAAATCGTGATGGTTTCCGGGTAGTTCTGTTCCCATTTGGCGGTGAAGCTGCGATAAAAATCGTGCCCCACCGACGTCACTGTCCGGTCGGTAATCAGCCCCGGGTCTTTGATATCCGCAGCCTGTACGTGCAGGCAGGTGGCGCAGAGCAGCGCCAGCCAGAGCCAGAAGGTCCTGATGCAAATAGTCATGATGTCAGCGCTTGAGATTGTCATTTGCCCAGGACGCCGCCTGAGTACGGTTTTTTACCGAAATTTTCCTAAATAAATTATAAAGATGCGTCTTGACGGTGTTCTCACTGATAAACAAAAGCTGTGCGATTTCCGTGTTGGACGCACCCACGCGTAACTTATTGAGGATCTCTTTTTCGCGATGAGTCAGGCCGGTATCTTCTGAATGCATGTGCCGGAAGGCACCGGACTGATTGATCAGATAGCTGGCGAAACCCTGAGAGAAGTAACATTCTCCGCGGATCACGCTGCGGATCCCTTCCACCAGATGTTCTTCGTCAGTAGAAAGATAAAAAACAGCGCTTATTCGCGGCCAGGTTTCTATTTCCCGAAAATGGTAATTATCGGGCGTATTTAATAATAATAACTTCACACTCTCGTGATAACGGTTAATGGCGGATTGCCAGACCTCAATAGTCCGCCGGTCAGCTTCCATCATGTCGAAAAGAATAAGCGTCTGATGAAGATACTGATCCTCAAGTGTTTTATGAATGCTGTGTAACCGGGTATTGACACAAAGTTGCTGTTTTAATTGCTGCAATAAAGCACTGGCTTGTAATGATGGTTTAGTCACTAATAAAAGAATATTATTATTGATTGCTGCTTCATTACTCATAATGAAACCCTGCCCTGATTTTTATAGCCACAGCCTGCCGCGTCTTTGTATAAACAGACCGGTAATAGACTGAGATATTATGTGCTAAATCTATAGCTTTATATTTGCTGTGCATATCTGAAAGTAGCAAATAAACGCAGCGTGAGGCGCACAATATTTTAAGTCGCTCTATGTGCGGTACAGACTCAATTTAGCTTTTGGATGACCTTACGCAAGGCTTATTTATGTTTCAAAATGTAACGTAAAATGTATAAAATTTTCTTAATGTATTGCCATTAGCATGAGTCGTGCATGTTAAATAAACCTTAAGTAATGGATTTACATTATCTTAACGTTTGGCCTTGTTATGACAGCACATTTAAATAAATGCCGGTCTGAATAATCCACGGGATACAGCAATCTGGCGCATGATTCCTCTTTAATAACTCAAATAACTGCTTCCTGTATAATCGATTTCACTTAGGTTAGGCCGTTTTCAGGCCTGATTATGCCTGCGTAAACCGCCCGGCGGGCACCCTAAATACCGTAAAAGCCGGAATGATAAGGGGTGGAAATGTGGCGGCGATCTCTTTTAAGGCCATTTTTAAACCGCAAGGGGATTAGGAATAGTTGCATTTGTGTGATTATTTGCGCCGGAGTTTCCTGGCACTTTAGGATTAATGCCATGGGGTCGATTAGCGTCACTGACGTATTACTGAAACATTCTGGTCAATCCGCATGAGAAGTGACGTCTCATACTTTTTAATGAAGTTAAAAATTAAAATACGACGTGCGGGTGAGTTTCTTATTTCCGCCAAACATCATAATCAATTCGTCAACAGCAATAACCCGGTGAGCTAATACACAGTCGCCGGAGATATACAGGTGACGAAATGAAAAAGACTTTACTGACCCTGGCGTTACTTTCAGTCTCCTGGGTCGTTCACGCTCAGCAGTTTGATATGGCTTATTCGGAAATGAGTAGTGACAGTCCGGAACACGTCTTCGCTGGCGCGAGGAATTCATCAGGGAATTCATCAACGATTTACCAGAACGGTAATAGTAATCTGGCTGCAAATAATCAGACGGGGTACGGCAATTCCAGCGTCATCCGTCAGTCAGGGTCAGAAAATACTGCGGTGGTAAATCAGCGAGGTAATGGAAATAACGCCGATATATCCCAAAGCGGCAGCGATAACTTTGCTTATATTTCGCAAAGCGGCGGCGGGGATGCATCCATTACGCAACAGAATTTTGGCAATACGGCTTACATTCTGCAAAAAGGCCGGAGTGTGACGGAAATTCGCCAGAATGGTACGAACCAGAGCAGCGGTGTCGTACAAAACTCGTCAGGAATGGCGATTAGAGTGACACAGCATTAATACAAAATCATACCCAAAATAGTTTGAGGTGCAGGAAGGCGGCAAGGTCGGGAATCACCGGGAGCTTAGATAACTAAGCGACGGGTGTGAGCGAGTGCAGCCAACGCATCTGCAACTCGAAATATGAAGGGTAAAACATGACATCCGATATTAAACCAATGGGGTAGCATCATGAAACTTTGGAAAATTGTGGCAGTCTCCGCTTTAGTCGTCAGTGGCAGTGCGTTTGCAACCGGTTCAAATCATGGCGGCGGCGGTGGTTCTACACCTCCGACAACGACACCTCCTTCAACGGTTCCGACATTCACTGCGACTCAGTGGAATTCTGAAATTCAGATTTACCAACAGGGTACCTCAAACCTGGCGAATGCCACTCAGACTGGCGCTCAAAAATCGCTGACAGCGGTTAATCAGGATGGCTACAGAAACAGCTCCAGCACCAATCAGACCGGTGATGGCAGCCTGATCAGCGTAGTGCAAAAGGGTGATTACAACGGTGCCAACGTGGCGCAGAGCGCAAACGGCAGTAAAGTGCTTGTCTCCCAGAATGGTTCAGGCAACTACGCTCAGGCGTCACAAAGCGCCAACGGCTCTCTGACCAGCATTACTCAGGTCGGTACAGCTAACCTGGCGTATGCGTCACAAAACTGATAACGCTTCCTCCCCTGCGAAGGGGAGGATCACAGCAAAACAGGGCACTAGCCCTGTTTTTTTTCGAATGAACTCTGAGGATAAACGCCATGCATTTGCTCCTGATTGCCGCCGTGATGTCCAACCAGCTGTGGTTCGACACCCACAACGACGCGCAGACCTATGTCATTACCCCGATGGTCAGTCTCACTAAAGCCTGCGCCTGTCAGGTGGCGGTTTCTGTTTCACAGGAAGGCGTGTCCGGCAGCAGCACCAGCCGCCAGAGCAGCAATGTCAATCTGACCGCTAACCAGCCACAACCGCTGGGCCGTATGCGTTTCTCCGTTCAGCCGGGCAGTAAAACCCAAATTATGATCACGGTTACGGACGGCGGATCGCTGCGTCTGGAAAAACAGATCACCTTGCCGAACGACGCCTGATTTTAAAGACGATCACACTGCCAGATTGTCGTAGCCTTTACGGCGGTAATTGAGCGCAGAGATGCCCCAGAACACCAGGAAAATCGCCACGGCGGCGTATCCGACGCTGCCCATATTGTCATTAAGGCGTTCTACAATGGTCCATAATCCGCCGTGCAAATCGAGTTTGTCGGCCACCAGTCCGAGTGCTTCCAGTCCGCCGATAAACAGGGCGATCACCACGCTGGTGGCGGTGATGGTCATGTTGTAATAGAGCTTGCGTACCGGTTTATCAAACGCCCAGCCGTAGGCACCGACCATCACAAAGTTATCCAGTGAATCGACCAGCGCCATGCCGCTGGCAAACAGCGCCGGAAACACCAGAATGCTCCATACCGACATGCCGGAAGACGCACCTGCGGCAGAAATACCCAGCAGGCCGATTTCAGTCGCGGTATCAAAACCCAGCCCGAACAAAAATCCCACCAGATACATCTGCCAGCTTTTATTCACCAGATTAAAGGCGAAGCTGAAGATCCGGCTCATCACACCGCCTTGTACCGCGTGCAGTTCTTCTTTGGCGGTAAAGCTTTTTCCCTGTTTCACTTTCTGAAAACGACGGTAAACGTCCCGCAGGATCAACGCATTCAGCAGCGCCATCAGCAGTAAAAACAGCGCCGAAACCAGCGTGCCGATAGTGCTGCCGTAATCATGCAGCCAGCCGATTTTATTGCCGAAGACCAGCGAGGTGGCGGCAATCGCCACGCAGGCCAGTACCACAATGCTGGAATGTCCAAGGGAGAAAAATGCCCCGACGGCGACCGGCCGCTGCCCCTGTTGCATCAGCTTGCGGGTCACGTTATCGATAGCCGCAATATGATCGGCATCGACCGCGTGACGCAGTCCGTAGCTGTAAGCCAGTAATGACGCGGCGATCAGCGCCGCGTTGTGACGAAACACCGCCAGTGCCCATCCCCAGGCGAGTAAATTCACGGCCACCAGTCCGGCCAGCAGCCAGAAAGCGCGACGGTTCGAAGAGAAAAATTGACGGTTAATCATGGAGATCCTTATTTTTAAAACCAGAAGAAATCTGAGCAGAAGTATGTTGCAGACGGGCACAGGCAATGAGGGCCTGGCCCAGCGCCAGACCGCCATCACCGGCGGGAATGTGTTGTGGCATCAGCACATTCAGGGGCGCTAAGTAGCGATGTAAAAGCTGGCGCAGTAAACGGTTATGCAGCACGCCGCCGCCGGTTGCGACGGTGCGAATGCCGGTTCTGACCGCGTGATAACGGGTGAGGGCGGCGAAGCCCTGGGCGAGTGCGTCATGAAAAGCAAAGGCCCGTGCGGCGGGCGATGCCTGCCAGTCCAGCCATTGGTGCCAGAACGTCGCCAGATCCAGCAACGTGCCGTTTTCGGTATGCCGCAGCGGCATTGTGACGGGGTGTGAAATGCCGTATGCCTGATGCGCCAGTGCTTCCAGCCGGCTGGCGGCTTCACCTTCCCAGCTCAGCTTCGGCGGCGCACAGCCCAGCGCGGTGGCGACGGCATCAAATAGACGTCCGCAGGAAGACGCCAGCGGAGAATTGATCCCGGCAGCAATGGCTTTTGACAGCGGCTGCCACGGTTGTGAAAGCAGTGATTGCGCTTGCGGACGCGTCTGCCAGTCCGGCACGAACGCCTGCCAGTGCGCCAGTAAATTACGCCACGGCTCGCGTGCGGCAAGGTCGCCGCCGGGCAGGGCGACGGCAGGCAATCCGCCCAAATGGTCGCAATGCAGATAACCGGCCAGCAAACATTCGCCGCCCCGCAGACTGTTTTTTTCGCCATAACCGAGGCCGTCCAGCGCCAGACCAATCACCTTTGTGCCATCCAGCGGCCAGTGATGTTCCGCCAGACAGGCGGCGATATGCGCGTGATGATGAAAGACATCTACTGTCCGCACTGCGTGGCGCTCAGCCTGCTGGTGACTGACATAACCCGGATGCGCATCGCGGGCGACAGCCACCGGGGTGCAGTCATAAAGTTGCTGAAAATGTGCAATCGCCTGCTGCTGTTGCACCGCGATATCACTGTGCGTCAGCGAGCCCAAATGCGCGCTGAGAATGGCCTGATGACCACGCACCAGACAAAACGTATTTTTCAGATCGCCGCCCAGTGCGAGCAGCGGTGGCTGCAGACCAAAACCCGGCGGCAACGGCAGCGCATCCGGCACGTAACCGCGCGCACGACGCAACACCTCCGTTCCCTGCGCCGTCAGCCGCACCAGCGAATCATCGGCCCGCTGAACGATATCGCGGTTATGCAGCAACCACAGATCGGCAATACCTTTCAGTTGTTCAAGTGCCTCAGAATTCGTCAGCGCCGGAGCGCATCCGGCGGCATTACCGGAGGTCATCACCAGCGGTGTCTGATATTCCTGCATCAGCAAATGATGTAATGGCGTAAACGGCAACATCAGGCCGACTTCATTAAGCTCCGGCACAATGGCAGCACACAGCGGTGACATCGCGCTTTTCGTCGCCAGCACAACCGGTGCTGCGGGGGATTCAAGCAGTTCACGCAGCGCAAACTGGGGACTGTCGTCGCTGCATCGCGCCAGCCAGCTGACATCCGGCAGCATCACTGCCAGCGGTTTTGACGGCCGGTGTTTCCGCTCACGCAGCCGCATCACAGCGTCCTGCTGCGTGGCATCGCAGGCCAGATGAAAGCCGCCCAGCCCTTTGATGGCGACGATGTTTCCCGCCCGTAATGCGGTAACGGCGTGTGCCAGCGCGGCCTGATCCAGCGCCTGTATTTTTCCATCCTGAAATGTGGCGCTCACCTGCGGGCCGCAGTGCGGACAGGCCACCGGCTGAGCGTGAAAACGCCGGTCGGCAGGATTGTCATATTCCTGCTGGCAAGCCGGACACAGTGCGAACTGCGCCATGCTGGTGGAAGGACGATCGTAGGGCATCGCGCGGATCAGCGTAAATCGCGGACCGCAATGGGTGCAGTTGGTAAAGGCATAGCTGAAACGACGATCGCCCGCGCGCGTGATGTCTTTCAGGCATTCCGGGCAGGTCGCCGCATCGGGCGCCACCTGCGTGTCCATCTGGCTCTGGCGACTTGGTGTGATGGTGAAATCTTTCGGCGGTGTTTGCCATTCAAAAGGATCGAAACTGATGCTGTCGATACGTGCCAGCGGCGGGCAGTCGCGTTGTAACTGGCCGATAAAAGTTTCGATGTTAACCGGCGCAAGCAGCCTGATTTCGACACCGGCGCTGTCATTGCACACTTCGCCGCAAAGCTGCAGACGATCGGCCAGTTGCCAGACAAAAGGCCGGAAACCGACGCCCTGGACTTTGCCGCAGACGCGAATGAGCAGACCGGAATCAGACATAAATACCTCATACCCTTCATACTTCGAGCCGCAGATGCGTTGGCTGCACTCGCAAACCCGAATCACTGACCAGTGTCAGCTCATCGGGATTCACTCGTTTGCCGCCTTTCTAAGACTCGAATTATTTTGGGTATCAATGGTGATTTTTACCCAAAATCCAAATTAAAAACTAAACCTCAACCACCGGGATCACATCTTCGACGGCACTGCGCAGGCGCGCTTTCATGTCGCTGTAGGTTTGCTGGGCGTAGTTTTCTGCCCAGCGCTGATCGGCAATCTGTTCGATTTTTACCGCGCAGTATTTGGTTTCCGGCGTTTTGGAAATCGGATCGAGATTGTCCTGCGTCAGCTCATTACAGGCACCGATCCACCACTGATACGTCATGTACACGGCACCGGCGTTGATGCGCTCGTTGTAGTTGGCGCGTGAAATGACTTTGCCGCGGCGAGATGCCACCCAGACCAGTTGCTGGTCGCGGATACCCAGAGCCTGTGCATCCACCGGGTTCATCTGAACGAAGCCCGGCTCATCGGCCAGTGTTTGCAGTGCGGCACAGTTGCCGGTCATCGAGCGACATGAGTAGTGACCGACTTCGCGCACGGTACACAGCACCAGCGGATAATCGCCGTCCGGCACTTCGGCAGGCGCACGCCACGGGGCGGCAAACAGCTGGCCTTTACCGGTTGGCGTATCGAAGTGATTATCGGCGTAAAGGAACTGTGTCCCCGGACTTTCCAGCGTGGTGCAAGGCCACTGAACGTGTCCGAGTTCGCCCATTTTTTCGTAGGTTGCGCCGTAGAACAGCGGGCAAAGGCTGCGCATTTCGTCCCAAATTTCCTGGTTATCCTGATAATGCATCGGATAGCCCATCTCCGTCGCCAACAGGCTGATGATGTCCCAGTCGCGTTTGACGTTATATTTCGGCTCGATAGCTTTCTCGAAACGCTGGAAACCGCGATCCGCGCAGGAGAACACGCCGCCGTGCTCACCCCAGGAGGTGGCCGGTAAAATTACATCCGCCTGTTCAGCGGTTTTGGTCATGAAGATGTCCTGCACCACCACGAATTCCAGTGCCTCGAACCCTTTGCGTACCAGCCCTAAATCGGCTTCGGTCTGCAACGGATCTTCGCCCATGATGTAATAGGCTTTGACCTTACCTTCAATCGCCAGATGTGGGATTTCAGTAATGCGCAGGCCGACTTCGGCGTCCATCTGGTTGACGTCGATACCCCAGGCATCGGCGAATTTTGCACGAACTTTTGGATCCGTAACCGACTGATAACCTGGGAATTCGTTAGGCAACACGCCCATGTCGCACGCGCCCTGCACGTTATTCTGGCCGCGCACCGGACCGACGCCGACGTTAGCGCGTCCGAGATTACCGGTCAGCAATGCCAGACCCGCCAGCCCTTTGACCACGTCCACGGCCTGACCAAACTGTGTGACACCCATGCCCCACATGATGGTGGCAGAAGGCGCAGCGGCATAGGTGCGCATAGCCTGACGGATTTGTTGCGCAGAAACGCCGGTCTGTTCTTCAACGGCTTCCGGCGAGTAATCCGCGACGTTTTTGCGGTACTCCTCGAAGCCTTCGGTGTACTTGGCGACATAGTGGTGGTCATACAGATTTTCTTCGATCAGCACATGAGCGAAAGCATTCACCAGTGCCATGTTGCAGCCGTTTTTGATTTGCAGATGCTGATCGGCAATACGCGCGGTTTCAATGCGGCGCGGATCGCAGACGATAATCTGTGCGCCTTTTTCTTTAGCTTTGATCACGCGGCGGGCGACGATCGGATGGGAATCGGCGCAGTTATAGCCGATCACCAGCAGACATTTTGAGTTCTCGATATCGCCGATGGAATTACTCATCGCGCCGTTACCGAGCGTGGCCTGTAAACCGGCGACGGACGGGCCGTGACATACGCGGGCGCAGCAGTCGACGTTGTTGGTGCCGATCACCGCACGGGCAAATTTCTGCATCACGTAGTTGGTTTCATTGCCGGTACCACGGGAAGAACCGGTAGTCATGATGGCGCGCGGGCCATGTTTTTGTTTGATTTCTTTCAGACGCTGCGCGGTGTAACGGATGGCTTCATCCCAGCTCACGGCTTCGAATTTGCCGCCTTTCTGACGGCGGATCATCGGCTGCGTCAGACGCGGTGTCAGCAGTTTGGTGTCATTGAGAAAATCCCAGCCGTAATAGCCTTTCAGGCACAGTTCGCCCTGATTGGTCACGCCGTTCGCGGCTTCGGCGCGAATGATTTTTCCGTTATCCACCACCAGATTCAGTTTGCATCCGGCGCCGCAATACGGGCAGACAGTAGTAACTTTTTTCATTGAATGACTTCCTCTATCCGGGGTTAAAACAGCAAGGGTGAAGTGCTGTCGAGCGCAGCGCGGCGGCGTTTTTCTGCGTTCATTTCCTGTAACTGGTTGCGGTCGATGGCGAAGAGCGCATTGGTCGGGCAGATTTCCATGCAGGCCGGGCCTTCGCTGCGCAAATAGCACAGGTCGCATTTATGCGCTTCGGCTTTATCGGAGGTCGCGACCATCGCCGCGCCGTTCTGGCGGAAAATCGGTTTGGTGACCACTTCCATCGCGCCATACGGGCAGGCGACGACGCAGGTTTTGCAGCCGATGCAGCGTTCCTGCATCACCTGAACGTGGTCGCCGGTGCGGGCAATCGCGCCGTTCGGGCAGACATTGGCGCAGGGGGCGTCTTCGCACTGACGGCACATGACGGGAGTGCTGAGATTAACGCCTTTGATCACATGTAAACGTGGCGCGAAGGTCTCGGCATTGAGCAGCGAGATATCCTGCGAATCGCTGTGCGCCATCACGCAGGCAATTTCACAGGTACGGCAGCCGATGCATTTTTTGGGGTCGGCGATGATGAACCGGTTCATGATGATTTAATCCCTAAGTCATTGGTTTCAGGTACTGGCTATACATAAAGCGTGCCAGTTCCTGTTTTTAATTTTTAATCATTAAATTCAGTAAGTTAAATTTAACTGATGCGCCGCTGACGAAATTTTTCACTGACGTCATATTTGCGTCGTCACCGTATCGACAGTTATGTCGAAACTGTAAAAGGGGCGATCCCCAGACCCGTTTCCAGTCGCGGTAACAACTGATGCAGGCGGCTGACTGCCTGTTCTACGGCGGCGCTCATCGGGTAATAAAACGCGACAACGTCGGGCTGAATGCCGACAAACGTGATCTGCGGGATATCCTCACGCAGTTGCTGCATGAGAAAGGTCAGCGGCAGATTGTGGGTGGTCATCATGAACATGTCGGCGATATCTTCCTCGGCGATAATGCGCATTTCGCCGGGAGCCAGCCCCATATCGGTAGCGTCGGCAATCACCAGATGCTGCGGAGACAGTTCGCGTAAAAAGCCGATGTCGTTTTCGGGTGCGGCACCGCCGTCCACCACTGTCCAGCCGGGCAGCGGTTTTTCCGCGCACACTTCAGCCAGACGGGGGCCTGCGCCATCGTCGCCCATCATGCTGTTGCCCACGCACAACAGTGCGTAGCGGGGGAGATTCTCAGGGTAATCAGGCATCGTATCTCCTGACCATCAGGTACATGGCGGGGTCGTGTTCAATTTGCGAGAGCAGGGCGGTAAGCTGATCGCTCCAGCCACGCTGTTCAGCATTCATCTGCGGACGCGCATCGCGCAGCGCCAGTGCCAGCAAATGCGTGTGGCTGCTGTCGATATTGATCTCGCCAAAACGCTGGACACCGGCCAGTTTGCGGCGCGCTTCGCTGTTTTCCTCCAGACAGTTAATCCAGTGCAGATAACCGTCGAGCGGGCATTCGAGGCGCGACTGCAGACAGTCGATTACCCCGAGGTGATGGCCGATAGCCAGGCTGTAATAAATCACTTCCTGCGCTTTCTGCGAGCTGCGTTTCTGTGCGCTTTTCTCATCGACGAACTTGCTGCTCAGCGAATAGAAAACCACTTTGTTTTTGTCAGGCGTATGACCGGCATAAGGCTGATGGCGCGCGTAGCGCTGGTCGTTGACTGAAGTCATCACAGACGCACCTCGCCACGCAGCACCTGCTGATAAATGTGTTGCAGATTGCCGACGATTTCGCTCAGACGCAGGTCACCCTGTTCCGCCAGATAAGTCGCAACGCGCTGTTCCACCGGCTGTAAACCGGGGGCAGCGACGAGATCCATAAACTGATCGGCTATCTGGCGACCGTAGCGGTAACCTGCCATCCTGCGTGCTTCACGATCCAGCAGTACGCGCAGCGGCTGCGGCAAGTCCGGATGCAATAAAGCAGCCGGTTCTGCGGCGGCCACGTCGTGCTGCTGGCCTTTGATTTTTTGATCCAGCAAACCCAGCGCCATCGCGAACCCGTAAATGGTGGCGGCCGGGGTCGGCGGGCAGCCGGGAATGTAAACATCCACGGGCACGATTTTGTCGGTGCCGCCCCAGACGCAATAAAGGTCGTGGAAAATTCCGCCGCTGTTACCGCACGCGCCGTAGGAAATACAGATTTTCGGATCCGGCGCGGAATCCCAGGCGCGCAAAGCGGGCATACGCATGGCGCGGGTGACGGCACCGGTGAACAGTAAAATGTCCGCGTGGCGGGGCGACGGAACGACTTTGATGCCAAAGCGTTCGGCGTCGAAAAGCGGCGAAATGGCGGCGAAAATCTCAATCTCACAGCCGTTGCAGCCGCCGCAGTCCACGCGGTAAACGTAGGCGGAGCGGCGGATGTTATTGAGTAATGTCGATTTCAGCGCGGCGATACTTTCATCAAGCGTAACGGGCACCGGCAGGCCATTCTCGTCACGCGGCGCAATCGGGTTATGGCTCATCAGCGGGCCTCCGTAGTCATATGGCGGCCAATATCAATGCGGTCGCTGGAAGAGAGACCGTGCATTTTTTTGCACGCCGGACAGGTTTCATACTGCACGCGGCGATCGCTGATCTGCCGGTCGCTCAGCGCGGCGCTTTCCTGTAACAGGCTGAGCGCAAAGTCGATTTCTTTTTGGACGGCGTAAGGTTTGCCGCATTCCCGGCAATGGCAGACAGGGAAATCTGCGGTTTCAAACAGGTCTTCTTTGCGCCAGACCGCCAGTTCGAACTCCTGAGACAATTTGATCGCCGCCGTCGGGCAGACTTCCTCGCAGCGGGCGCAGAAAATACAGCGCCCTAAAAACAGCTGCCAGCGGATCGTTTCGCCGTCTTCTGCCGTGGTCATGGTCAGCGCATTCGACGGACAGGCATTAGCGCAGGCGCCGCAGGCGATGCACTGTTGCGCGGTGTATTGCGGCTTACCACGAAAATTGGGCGCTAAATCCAGCGGTTCGAACGGATATCCCACCGTTGCCGTGCCGGTTTTGAGCACTTTTTTAATCAGTTTCAGCATGATTTGAGCGGCTCCTTAAAGCGGCGAGTTTTTGCGTTCGATGCCGTAACGTTCGATCTCTTTGTAAGGCACGACGATGGACGTTTTCTTGCGTACATCGACCACCGTCATGCGGTCGGTGCAGGAATAGCAAGGGTCGAGACTGCCGATAATCAGCGGTGCGTCGGAGACGGTATTGCCGCGCAACATGTAGCGCAGCGTCGGCCAGTTGGCGTAGGTCGCCGCACGGCAGCGCCAGCGGAACAGCTTCTGATTGTCACCGGTCATGCTCCAGTGAATGTCGTCACCGCGTGGCGCTTCGGCAAAACCGAGCGCGAAACGGTGCGGAATATAATTAAAGCCTTCCACTGCCAGCGGGCCACCGGGCAGGCTTTGCAGGCCAAACTCGATCATATTCAGGGAGTTAAAGACTTCGTGAATGCGCACTTTCAGGCGGGAATAAACGTCGTTACCGGTTTCGCTGTACAGTTCGAACGGCAGTTTGGCGTAACCGGCGTAAGGGTGATCCTGTCGCATGTCGCGGCGGTGTCCGCTGCCGCGCACCATCGGGCCGACGTTGCTGAAATCGCGCGCCACCTGCGGATCCAGAATGCCAACGCCCATGCTGCGTTGTTCGGTGTTGGCGGTACTCAGCAGAATATCCACCAGCTCATTCAGGTCACGACGCATGCCGCCTGCCAGCGCAATCGTGGCAATCATGTCGTCTTTTAATATGTCGCGACGGATGCCGCCGATCAGGTTCATGCCGTAGGTTTTACGCGCACCGGTCAGGATTTCCGCCATCTTCATCGACTGCTCACGGATGCGGAAAAACTGCATAAAACCGGAGTCAAATCCGACAAAGTGACAGGCCAGCCCGAGGTTCAGTAAATGGCTGTGCAGGCGTTCTACTTCCAGCAAAATGGAGCGGATCATCTGGGCGCGTTCCGGTACCACAATCCCCATCGCGTTTTCGACCGACGAGGTATACGCCACGCTGTGGGTAAACCCGCAAATGCCGCACACGCGGTCAGACAGGAACGTCACTTCGTTATAGCCCATGCGGGTTTCGGCCAGTTTTTCCATGCCGCGATGCACATAGAACAAACGGTAATCCGCGTCGATAATGTCTTCGCCATCGACAAACAGACGAAAGTGTCCGGGTTCGTCAGAAGTGACGTGCAGCGGGCCAATTGGCACAATTTTGCTGCCTTCTTTGGCCTCAGAAATAAACGGATAGGTTTCTTCATCTGTGGTCGGTGCAGGGCGCTGGCGGTAATCCATCGCGTCTTTGCGCAGCGGATATAAATCGTCAGGCCAGTCATCCGGCAACACCAGACGACGTTCGTCCGGCAGCCCTACCGGACGCAAACCATACATATCACGCACTTCACGCTCACCCCAGACCGCCGCCGGTACGCGCGGTGTCACGGACGGGAATTCCAGTGAAATCGGATCCACCTCGGCGCGCACGGTTATCCAGCACTTCACGCCTTTCTCCATCGACAGCACGTAATACAGCGCGTAGTTGCCGCACAGCGTGCGTTCGTCGTTACCGAACAGCACGGAAAGCCAGCCGCCCTGCTGGTAATACAGCCATTCGACCACTTCCGGCAGCCAGTTCAGCCTGATGGTGACGGTCGCCTGCGTGTCGGTCTGCCATTCGCTGCCCAGAATCGCCGACGGAAACTGTTTTGCCAGCGCAGCCAGATACTCTTTGCCGACCGGGTTTTGATTTAATGCGGTGTTGAACTCACTCATTGCAAAGCCTCTTCCCGCCGCAGCGGGACAAGAAAAATGTCAGGTCAGCCTGCGACCAGCCAGGAAACCAGCGCCAGAAACGCCAGACCGAATCCCGCCCACGTAGTGCGGGAGGTTTTAAGAAAGCGCAGACGGGCGACGCTGTTTTCGATGAGCGCGACGACAAACACCGCGATCAGCAGTTTCAGCAGACACAACACCACGGCGATCAGCAGCGTCAGCGGCGTAATGTGTTCTGCCAGTCCAAACGGGAAGAACAGGCCGAGAAACAGTTGCAACACCACCAGTTGTTTCAGGCTGATGCCGATTTTCAACACGCCTAACGCCGCGCCGGAATATTCGGTCAGCGGACCTTCCTGTAACTCCTGCTCGGCTTCGGCCATATCAAACGGCAGCTTGCCCATTTCGATATAGGTGGCGAACGCACAGGCCAGACCGGCCAGAATCAGGGTTAATGAAGAGGAAACCGGCCAGTGCAGTACCCGCGCCGCAATCGCGCCGAGTGATGTGGAACCGGCGACCAGCGCCGCCACCCAAAGGCCGAGCAGCAGAATCGGTTCGACCAGAACGCCGAGTACCGCTTCACGGCTGGCGCCTATGCCGGAGAAAGTGCTGCCGGTGTCGAGTCCGGCGATGGCAAATACAAAGCGCACTACCGCAAACAGATAGATAACGGTGATCAGATCACCCGCCGCGCCCATCGGCGATGTCAGCGTCACCACAGGCAGCGCAGTAGCGATGACCAGTAAACCGCCGGTCAGCAGATACGGCATACTGCGAAACGCCATGCCTGCCGCCGCGGGGGCAACGCTCTGTCGCCGGAGTAATTTGGCGATATCACGGTATTCCTGTAATACGCCGGGCCCGCGCCGGTTGTGCATCCGCGCACGCATCACGCGGCTGAATCCGGCAAATAACGGAGCGACAGCCAGCAATGCCGCCGCCTGAATCAGCGCCAGCGGCCACAGCGAACCGGCCAGCAGGGAAGGAAAGTTCATAGTCAGTTCCTCAGGCAAAAGCCACGACCAGTAATACGGCCAGTTCGATGAACGCCAGACGACGGCAGAACGGCCCCAGCCAGCCACGGTGCAGGGCTGAAACCAGTGACGCCGGTGTCGCATGGCTGCGCAGACGGTAAAGCGGAGCAAACATCACGCGCAGCGGCTGGGCGAAACCGGTCGCCGTCACCACCATGTCGGCGGAGTGCGCGTAACCACAGGCCCAGGCATCGCCACGCGAACGGTTTGGCAGCCGCGCGCCACGCAGAACTGCGGCGATAAGCCACGGCACTAACGGCATTCCCAGCAGCAAAATGGCCACCATCGGGGCAGACACCGCGGACGCCGGCGAGAACGCCACGCCATGCTGAGCAGCCAGCAGAACCGGCGTGTTCAGTACGGAGGCGGCGACAGCAGAGAATTGCGGAATAATCCACGGGGAAGCCACGCCGGAAATCACGCACAACAACGCCAGTAATACGGTGCTGAACGTCATGGCGCGTGGTGCCGGTGTGGCGTCTGCGGCAGCCTGGCTGCGCGGTGTACCCAGGAACGTGACGCCAAAAACTTTGGCAATACACATCAGCGCCAGCGCGCCGGTCAGTGCCAGACCGACCGCCAGCAGCGGCCCCATCAGGCGGGCGATAAAGACGTGGCTGCTGCTCAGCTGGAACAACGACTGGTACAGCAGCCATTCACTGGCGAAACCGTTTAACGGCGGCAGCGCGGCCATCGACATTAATGCGATCAGCATCGCTGCCGCTGTCCACGGCATCAGACGGGCGATACCGCCGAGTTTTTCCATGTCCTTTATGCCGGTCTGCATTTCAATTTCACCGGCACCGAGGAACAGCGCCGTTTTAAACAGCCCGTGGTTGAACAGATGGAACAGACCCGCCAGCAGCGCAAGGGAAGCCAGCACCGGCTGGTTCAGTGCCACGCCGGTCATTGCCCCGCCAATACCGAGCAAAATAATCCCGACGTTTTCCAGCGTGTGATAGGCCAGCAGACGGCGGATATCGTGCTCCATCAGCGCATACAACCCGCCGATAAACGCGGTCAGGATTGCCAGAAGCAATACCATCAGGCCCCACCAGAGTGGCGGTGCGCCCAGCAGATCCAGACCGACTTTTACGATGCCGATAATGCCGATTTTCATCAGGGCAGAAGAGAACAGGGCGGCGGCGTGAGCAGGCGCGCTGGAATGCGACTGCGGCACCCAGGCGTGCAGCGGGATAATCCCGGCGTATAGCCCGAAACCGGCCAGCGCCAGCAGGAAGGCCGCCGATTTAATGCCCGGCGTGAACGCCGTGTGGCGCAGCACCTCAAAATTGACGCTGCCGCTGGCGTGATGCAGCAGCGCGAAGGCCAGGATCAGACACAGTGTGCCGAGGCGGCCGGATAAAAACTGATTCAGACCGGCACGGCGGCTTTTCACATCGTCAGCCTGAACAATCATGAAATAGGCGCACAGGGCAGCCAGTTCCATCATCAGGATCAGTTCCACGGCGCTGGCCGACATCGCCGCTGCTGTCAGTGCGGCCATTAGCAGATTGCACATCAGACCGGTGCGGGCGCGCTTAGGGGCTCTCACATTCGCCAGCCACGCACAGGCATACAGGCTGCACATCAGCGCGGTGACGGACATCGCCAGCAGGATTAAGGCATTCAGCGCAGTCAGTTCAGCGTGAAAAGGCACCACCGGCAGTACGGCCTGAACCGCCACACCGCCCTGCAAAATCTGTAACGCCGCCACGATAACGCACAGCGCTGCCGCCATGCCGCCTGCGCCAAAAATCAGGCTGCTGATTTTCGTCATGGACGCCAGAAGCCAGCCACCAAGGCCGCTCAGCACCCAAATCAGCAGCGCCAGCGCCAGTAACGACGCCGGTTCACCGGTAAATAGAGTCGTCATTATTTAGCCTCCGTATCAGGGGCGTTCAGTGAAGTCAGTCCGGCGGGGAAAACGTTCATGGCATTGAGGCGTTTTTGCTGGCTGGAATATTCAGACAGGCTGGCGGTAACCAGCGTGATGGCCTGGGTCGGACAGGTTTTGATGCATGCCGGACCTTCCGGGCTGAAGCTGCATAAATCGCATTTCACCGCCACGGCGCGAAGCCCTGGCACGCAGTCGAGAAACGGGCTGACAGCGCGTGGCGCACGCGGTGCGGGCAGCGCTTTTGAGGTATTGCAGTCACGCGGGATATCAACAGGTGTGCTGGCGGAAAACGTTATCGCCCCGAACGGACAGGCGATGCCGCACAGTTTGCAGCTCACACACAGGCTCTCGTTAAGATGAATGGCGTCGTTTTCACGGGTGATGGCGTTCACCGGACAGACCTGCGCACACGGCGCGTCTTCGCACTGGTGACACATCACCGGCGCAGAATCCAGCCGGTTGCGCATCACCTGCAAGCGGGGCTCGGATTGCAGGCCGTGAAGCTGGTGCTCCTGCGAACAACTCGCCATACAGGTATTGCAGCCGATACAAAGTTTGGGGTCCGCGATCACATACTGATTCATGGCGGCCATATTGCGCATGAAGTCTCCTTGGTATTTCGTCAAAGGTGACGAAATCGGCACTTAAATTGACATTTCGACATTTATGTCGGCATTGGATCCGCTAAAAACCGGTCAATATTTTCGGTGAAAAGATTATTCCCACCTGACCGTAAAATAATGTTTTAGGTTTTTTATCCGGCGTGGCCGAGTAATTTCTCAAGTTGCGGATGCACCGGCTGATTACTGTGCAGGGAATCAAACAGGCACTGATAAATAGCGGAGATTTTATTCAGATAATGTTCCAGCACGGCGTTCTTATCGTGGATATCCACCGTGCCGTCCACGCGGCCATCCTCACTTAATCTGGCCTGCGCGAAGGCTCTGAAATCCACTTCTTCCTGGCCTTGCGCCATGTTCAGGCTGTAAATGATCTCCTGACTGTAAAAGTCATCGCCCTGATGAATACTCACCACAAAATGATTGAACAGCACAAAGCGGATGTCCTGTTCTTCTCCACAGTTAAACTCATGATTTATCTTTTTATTTGATGTGGTGACGGCCTTTATCAGGCTGTTCTGATAGGTATGCCATTGTGATTTCATCTGGCTGTTTTTGCTGGCGATATAGTCGGCTTTAGTAGTCAGTTCGCTGAGAGTGCTCATGTTCATTATCCGTTGTTAATTGATATGTCGGGTGACGACGAAAATACGACGCATAACTCTCTGTTGGCATAAAGCGTGCCAGTTTCTGTTTTATTCTGATAAATGCTTTTTAATTAACGGGTTAGATAGGATTTGGCTTTGGTTCTGTGTCAGCGGATAAAATAAATGACATGTCGATGACACCTTATTTCGACAATTATGACGGGCGGTGACGGCTTATTTCTGCACATCATTTACTGAGAAGGTTTTTGCATAAAGGCAACGTGTCGAAATTTCTGGCATCAATATTGCAGCCAGTCTTAATTGTTCTCCCGAGGGAGGGGAAATAATGCACGAAATAACGTTATGCCAGAATGCCGTTGAAATAATGGAACAGTTCGGACGGCAAAATAATGCGCGGAAAATTACCGCGGTATGGATGGAAATCGGCGCGTTTTCCTGCGTCGAACCGGAGGCCGTGCAGTTTTGTTTTGAGCTGGCGTGTCGTGAAACGCTGGCGCAGGGATGCGAATTGCATCTGGACACACCGGCGGCAGAAAGCTGGTGCCGCACCTGTCAGCAGGATATCGCGCTGCTCAGCCCAAACGTGCTGATTTGCCCGCAATGTGGCGGACGCGATTTGCGGGTGATTGCCGGTGACGGCATGAAAATAAAACGTATCGAAATCGAATAA
Source organism: Rahnella sp. JUb53 (assembly GCF_004346065.1). Lineage (NCBI taxonomy): Bacteria > Pseudomonadati > Pseudomonadota > Gammaproteobacteria > Enterobacterales > Yersiniaceae > Rahnella > Rahnella sp. JUb53. The sequence goes on along the minus strand of NZ_SLYT01000012.1, from coordinate 32,075 downwards.
CGGGCGTTTGTTTGCCCGGGGAGAAAGCTATGTGCAGTACCTGTGGTTGTGCCAGCGGCGAACTTCGTATTGAAGGCGTCAGTAGCGGGCACGCTCATCATTCTCATGACCCTTCGCACGACCATCATCACGATCATTCCCATGCCCATTCCCACGGACTGCCATTTGCAGCGCGTCGTCTGGTGGATATCGAAATGGATGTGCTGGCGAAGAACAATCACATTGCCGCCCACAACCGCGAGCACTTTGCTGAGGCGGGGATTCTGGCGCTGAATCTGGTGTCCAGTCCCGGTTCCGGCAAAACCACCTTACTGACCAGCACCCTGACCCGGCTGGCCCCGTATTTCGACTGCGCGGTAATTGAAGGCGATCAGCAAACCACCAACGACGCCGACCGGATCCGCGCCACCGGCGTTCCGGCCATTCAGGTCAATACCGGCAAAGGCTGCCATCTGGACGCGCAAATGGTTCACGATGCGCTGCATCAGTTATCGCCAAACAACAACAGCCTGCTGTTTATCGAAAACGTCGGCAATCTGGTGTGTCCGGCCAGTTTTGATCTCGGCGAACTGCACAAAGTCGCGGTACTTTCCGTGACCGAAGGCGAAGACAAACCGCTGAAATATCCGCATATGTTTGCCGCTTCCCGCCTGATGATCCTCAACAAAATCGATTTACTGCCTTACGTCAGTTTTGACGTTGAGACCTGTATCGCCAATGCACGTCAGGTGAATCCGCAGATTGAAGTGATTCAGCTTTCTGCCACCACCGGCGAAGGCATGGATCAGTGGCTGCACTGGCTGGAGCAGCAGCGATGTGCATAGGCATTCCGGGACAAATCGTCGCGTTGCATGAAAATCAGCCCGATCACGCCTGGGCGCAGGTATGCGGACTGCGACGTGAAGTTAATATCGCGCTGGTGTGTGAAGGCGACCGCGAAGCGCTGATCGGCTGCTGGGTATTAATCCACGTTGGTTTTGCCCTGAGCCGGCTCGATGAGCACGAAGCGCTGGACACGCTGGCCGCGCTGCATGCGATGGAAGAAGTGGAAGCCGACGTCGCCTTATTTTTGGGTGCAGGAGAATCAAGGTAATGCGTTTTGTTGATGAGTTTCGGGATCCGAAACTGGCGAAAACATTAATCCAGCGCCTGCATCAGCGGGCGGCACATCTGCCTTTCAGCGCAGAAAAGCCGATGCAAATTATGGAAGTGTGCGGCGGTCATACCCATGCCATTTTCAAATTCGGACTGGATAAACTGTTGCCCCCGCAGCTGGAATTTATTCACGGACCGGGGTGTCCGGTATGCGTGTTGCCGATGGGGCGAATTGATGCCTGCTGCGAAATCGCCGGGCATGACGGGGTGATTTTTTGCACCTTTGGCGATGCGTTGCGCGTGCCGGGAAAACAGGGTTCGCTGTTGCAGGCGCGCGAACGCGGCGCGGACGTGCGGGTGGTGTATTCCCCGCTGGATGCGCTGAAGCTGGCGCGTGAAAATCCGCAGTCTCAGGTGGTGTTTTTTGCGCTCGGTTTTGAAACCACGCTGCCGGTGACCGCCGTCACGCTGCAACAGGCGCGGCGGGAAGGCCTGAACAATTTCACCGTCTTCTGCCAGCACATCAGCCTGATGCCTACGTTGCGCAGCCTGCTGCAACAGGAGGATGTGCGCATCGACGCCTTTCTGGCACCCGGTCATGTCAGCATGGTGACCGGCACGGCACCGTATCATTTCATCAATGAAGAATTCGGTAAGCCGCTGGTGATCAGCGGTTTCGAGCCACTGGATATGCTGCAAAGCGTGCTGATGCTGGTGGAACAAGTTTGCGAGGCATCGTGTAAAACAGAAAACCAGTACCGGCGCGTCGTGCCGCAAGAGGGTAATCTGCTGGCACAGGAAGCCATGCGCGAGGTGTTCCGGCTTTCCGGCAGCAGCGAATGGCGCGGGCTGGGGATTATCGAAGACTCCGGTATTTCCCTGAGCCGGGCTTATGCAACGTTTGATGCGGAAATTCGTTTCAGACCGCAGGCGCAGCCGGTGGCGGATGATCCGCGTTCCCGTTGCGGCGAGGTGCTGACCGGACGTTGCAAGCCGCATGAATGCCCGCTTTTTGGCACCGGTTGTACGCCGCACAACGCGTTTGGTGCGCTGATGGTGTCCTCCGAAGGCGCCTGCGCCGCGTGGTATCAGTACCGGCATCAGGAAACCACAGCACAAGAAACAACAACAGAAGGTGTGTGACAGGATGAGTGAGCATAAAGACGTCGTCACCATGGCGCACGGCAGCGGCGGGCGGGCGATGCAGCAGATGATCGAACGCCTGTTCCTGAGTGCTTTTGATAACCCGTGGCTCAGTGAGCGCGAAGATGCGGCACGTTTGCCGATTGCCAGCCTGAGTGCGCAGGGCGACCGACTGGCGTTTACCACCGACAGCTATGTCATCGATCCGGTGTTTTTCCCCGGCGGTAATATCGGCAAGCTGGCGGTGTGCGGAACGGCGAATGACCTGGCCGTCAGTGGTGCAACACCGGCATATCTTTCCTGCGGATTTATTCTCGAAGAAGGGTTGCCGCTTGAAGACTTGCGCAAGATTGTGAATGCGATGGCACAGACCGCCCGCGAGGCCGGGATTGCCATTGTCACCGGCGATACCAAAGTGGTGCAGCGCGGCGCGGCGGACAAGATTTTTATTAATACGGCGGGGATCGGCGTGATCCCGGCGGATGTCCGCTGGGCTGCCAGCCATATTCAGGCCGGAGACAAAGTGATCGTCAGCGGCACGCTGGGCGATCACGGTGCCACTATCCTCAATCTTCGCGAACAATTGGGAATGACGCTGGAGGTGGAAAGCGACTGCGCCGTGCTGGCGCCGATGATCGCTCCGCTGCGCGCACTTTCGGGTGTCCGCGCCTTGCGCGATGCCACGCGGGGCGGGGTCAATGCGATCCTTCATGAATTCAGCGCCGCCAGCGGGTTCGGGATGTGCATCGACGAAACGGCTATCCCGGTGAAGCCCGCGGTACGCGGAATTTGCGAGCTGCTCGGGCTGGAGCCGCTCAATTTTGCCAACGAGGGAAAACTGGTGGTGGTGGTTTCGGCGCAGGAAGAAAACGCGGTGCTGAAACTATTACGCAGCCACCCGCTGGGTGCCGACGCTGCGACGATAGGTGAAGTAACAGAAAATCCCCGGGTCTGTCTGCGCGGTGCGCTGGGGGTTTCACGCCAGCTAATGTTGCCCCATGCGGAGCCATTACCCCGCATTTGTTGATCTCGTCAGGGGAGAGCGCCGCTATGAAGGCGTAAACTTTCTTAATAGTTTCTTCAAAAATGCTTTGAATCAAAAGCCAGAGTTAACGCTATGCAGAGTGCAACAATGAGCATTACCAAACACAAAGGATTGCTGGAACTGACGCGCACATTGCTGCTGCAACAGACCATGACATCGCTGCTGGAAACTCTCACTCAGGTAGTGCAGGGCGCGGGTATTGCGGATACCGTGACGCTGGTGTTGTTCGACAACAACAGCGAACGCGTCAGTTTTTATGGTATCGATCCCCATCATCAGCCGGTCAGCTATGAAGATGAAACGCTGCTGGCGACCGGTCCGGTACATGCCCTGCTAAATAACCCGAAAACTCAGGTCTGGCGCAGCGATGCTTTGCATCTGCGTTATCCGCAATTAAGCGCACTGAATCTGTATCCGCCATTTAGCGGATATTGTCTGGTGCCTTTGCTGGCTTCATCCGGTTTACTGGGGGGCTGTGAGTTTACCCGCCAGAATGCAACGCCGTTCAGCGAAGAAGACAAAAACGGTCTGCACGAACTTTGTATGCTGGCTGCCATTGCGGTTGAACAAATCCAGCTGCGTGAAAATGCATTGTTTCAGCAATCTCAGCTGCGTCACGAGCGGGACGATTTCCGCATTCTGGTCGATATCACTAACGCGGTTCTCTCAAAGCTGGATCTTGATGAGCTGACCGGTGAAATTGCCAAAACCATTCATCATTTTTTCCACATCAATGCCATCAGTATTGTGCTGTGCGATGCGGACAAAGACAGCGAACAGGCCAGTGTTTACGCCACTCATTACGTACAAACTCACGTTGCAGAACGCGAGCAGTCGCGCATGATGCTGAACGGTTCCCTTGAGCAACAGGTGATGAAAAGCGGCGAAATGCTGCTGACCAATGTCCGGCCAGCAGAAGAATTCGGGAGCGATGAGAGCACGCTGTTTCAGCTGCTGTGGCGTGATCAGACCCAAACGCTGTGCATCCTGCCGTTACGTTTTGGTCACAAAACGCTGGGCGTGCTGAAACTGGCGCAGTGTCAGCCTGATAATTTCAATACGGCGAATTTGCATGTTTTACAGCAAATTGCCGAACGTATTGCGATTGCGGTAGATAACGCGCTGGCCTATCAGGAAATCAAAAGCCTGAAGGAAAAATTGCAGCACGAGAACCTGTATCTTACCGAGCAAATCAACAGCAATAACCCGGATTTCAGCGACATTGTCGGGCGCAGTCCTTCCATGTCTGCGATGCTGAAGCAGGTCGAGATCGTGGCGAAAAGCGACTGCTCGGTACTGATCCTCGGTGAAACCGGCACCGGCAAAGAACTGATCGCCCGCGCTATTCATAATCTGGGCGATCGCCGTGATCAGCGAATGGTGAAAATGAACTGTGCGGCGATGCCGGCTGGCCTGATGGAAAGCGATCTGTTCGGCCATGAAAAAGGCTCTTTCACCGGCGCTACGGCGCAGCGTATGGGGCGTTTCGAACTGGCTGACAAAGGCACGTTATTCCTCGATGAAGTGGGTGAAATCCCGATTGAACTGCAACCCAAGTTGCTGCGTATTTTGCAGGAACAGGAGTTTGAGCGTGTCGGCGGCAATAAACTGATTTCAGTGGATGTGCGGATGATCGCGGCGACTAACCGTGACCTGCGCCAGATGGTGGCCGACAAAGAATTTCGCAGTGACCTGTATTACCGGCTGAATGTGTTCCCGATTGTCATTCCGCCGCTGCGTGAGCGTCCGGAAGATATTCCGCAGCTGGTGAAATTCCTGACCTATAAAATCGCCAAACGCATGAAGCGCACCATCGACAGTATTCCCGCCGAAACCCTGCGTCTGCTGAGCCGTATGCCGTGGCCGGGCAACGTGCGCGAGCTGGAAAATGTCATCGAGAGAGCGGTATTGCTGACGCGCGGAACGGTGCTGGATTTGCAACTGCCTGAGCTGAATTATCCGTTACCGATGGCTCCGTTGGTCACGCCTTCTGTGCGCGAAAGCACGCCCGCACCGCAGCTGAGTGAAGACGACGAGCGGGCGCGCATTTTGCAGGTGCTGAAAGAAACCAACGGCGTGGTGGCCGGACCCCGTGGCGCGGCTCAGCGGCTGGGATTAAAACGCACAACGTTGCTATCGCGAATGAAAAAACTGGGGATTGCCGCGCACTGATTTAATCCGTTTCCATTACCGCATCGGACAAGGAAATATGGCCGATGCGGTAATGCTGCCCGTTTCCTTCCGGCGGGTTTCTTCCCGCAGTAAAATGTATTTTCTTCCAGTTTGTCGTATCCCAGGCGGTCACCTCGATAAGTGTGTCACTGACCGTTTGCTGATCAGGTGGCGCAAGGTCACTGAAAGGTGCAATGTCAGTAATCTCTCTTTTGGCAAAAACAGCTGCCGCAACGTCTGCGCTGACGTGCGCTGCCAGCACCGGATAAACCCGGACCTGCGGCCAGCCGAAGGCTCTGGCGACACCTTGAAAACCGGCACCTGAAATAAAGCGATTCATACTTTGCACGTCATGCCACAGGTAAAACGGTGCATACAGATTTTCTGCGCTGCCGTATTGCGAGCAGTCGCGGCGGGCGTAAAGATAAGTTTTGAAGATAAGCCCGGCAAATCCATCCATCAGATGGCCGTTATCAGCAATGCGCTTTTCGATAATGCCCATGTCGTAATCGGCAGGCAGCGTAAAGGTGTATTGCATGGCAATCATAAGAACACTCCTTGTGGGAGTTTGAACATCTCACCATGACTGAACGACCAGTCTTCCGGTTGGGTAAAGCTCACCACCACCATCACATCCGCCGGAGAAATCCCCAGCGCAACGTGCAGTTTTTCAGCCAGATGACGGAACAGTTCCTGCTTCTGATAACTGTTACGCGGTTTGCCTGCGGTGATGTGAAACAGCAAAAAATCCTCTGAGCGGTGATGATTTTCCCCGGCAAGATAAGTCGGATTGATCACTCTCTGGCGGCGGCTGGCCGGTTCGAACAGCTGAAAACAGTCATCTTTAGGCACAGAAAAATGATCAACCAGTGTGTTCTGCAATATGGCTGAAATGGCGTCCTGCCAGGTATCTGCGTGGTGTTCGGGTAAGGAAATTCGGGTAAAAGGCAACGGTTGTTCCTCCGGTAACGGGGCGCGGTTTACTGATCGCTGAGCGCGGAGAAGCGCGTCAGGGCGGATGCCGCAGCGGGCCAGCCAGCATAAAACGCCAGATGGGTGATCACTTCCGCCAGTTCGGTTTGAGTGACGCCATTTTTCACCGCCAGACTCAGATGAAAGGGCAACTGCTCGCCGCGGTTCAGGGCAATCAGCGCGGCAACGGTGATCAGGCTGCGGTCGCGCGGTGACAGTTCTTCTCTTTTCCACAGGTCGCCGAACAGTACCTGTTCCGTCAGTTCTGCAAATTTAGGCGTCAGGCGTGACATCGCGTCCAGCGTCTGCGTTTGTGGGGAAGCTGTGCTCATATCAGGCTCCTTTTTGTGGGTGTGAGAAGGAGCATAAGGCGTTATGATTATCCTTAATATCGAAAATATCAGCAGTATTAATCCATGAAAACGGGATGATTAAACATGGCAAAACGACCGGTGACTTTTGATGCAGAGGCGTTGCGCAGTTTTGTGACCGGTATTGAGCTGGGCAGTTTTGTGCTGGCTGCTGACCGGCTGGGGCGCTCGACTTCTGCGGTCAGCGCACAGTTGAAAAAGCTGGAGCAGCAGGCAGGTACGGAGCTGGTACAGAAATCAGGGCGGCACCTGATCCTGACGGAACGCGGCGAAGTGATGCTGAGCTATGCGCGGCGGATCCTCCGCCTCAACGATGAAGTCAGCGCCATCATGCTCGCCAGCGCCCTGAGTGGCAGTCTGAATCTGGGCATGCAGGAAGATTTCGGCGAAGCGCTTTTACCGGCGCTCCTCGGCACATTTACCCGCGCACATCCGCAGGTGCAAGTCTCCGCCAGCATAACCCGCAACCAGCAATTGCTCGACGGGATCCGCCATAACGAGTTTGATCTGGCGGTGTGCTGGCAGGCCGATGAAGCGCCGCTCTTTCCATCCAGCCGGTCGCTGGGGCGTATACCGATGCGCTGGATAGGCCCTGAAAACTTCGACCTGAAACACTATCAGCAAACCGGCGAACCGCTGCCGTTACTGGTGTTCGAAGCGCCGTGTCTGATGCGAAATGCCGCCACAACGGCGCTGGATAAAGCGGGTATTCCGTGGCGTATCACGTTTACCAGCCGCAGCCTGAGCGGGATCTGGGCGGCGATGTCGGCGGGACTAGGCATCACCGTGCGTACCGATTTCGGCAGGCCGCAGACGGTCAGAATGTTAAATGCGTTGCCCGAACCGGGCGAAGTGGGGATCAGCCTGCATCAGGGGCAGACGCCACCCGGTGAGGCGGCGGGGTATCTGATTCAGGCGATAAGCGATTTCTTCGCGGTGCGCCGGTAAAACTGTACGTGTATAAATCGTGGCGGTTACTTCTTTGCGGGTTGCTGGCGATAGTGCGCCAGACGCTCGCGGAAATACGCCCGCAGATGCTCCGGTTGTTCCATTTCAACTTCGTCTGCATTCACCGGCAGATTATTGCGCTCACGCACCGCGACCGTCCCGGCGGCCAGTCCGGCACTCACTTTGTCCATTTCTTCTTTACTCAGCCCTGCGAGATTATTGTTCATAGCGTCTCCTTTTAATTCCACGGAGTTTAGCATTCTCAGCCCGCAAAAGGGTCTGCGCTGGGCGTGATTGGCATTCAATTTCACAATCGGTTTACAAAATCGCCAAAAGCAGGCCATTATTTATCCTTCTTTTGCATGGAACGGAGCCTGAAAATGACGCGAATGACAGCCAAAGATTTCCCTCCTGAACTCCTCGAATATTTTGATTTCTACGTACACGGCAAAATGACCAAGCGTGAATTTCTCGATTTGTCAGCCAAATTTGTGGCGGGCGGCTTGTCGCTGGCAGCGCTGACCACGCTGATGACGCCCAATTACGCCTACGCCGAACAGGTGGAATTCACCGATCCGGATATTGTGGCGGAATATATTGAGTACCCGTCGCCGCAGGGGCACGGCAGCGTGCGGGCGTATCTGGTACGTCCGGCCAAATTAGCCGGTAAAGTGCCCGGCGTAGTGGTGGTGCATGAAAATCGCGGGCTGAATCCGTATATCGAAGACGTGGCGCGGCGGGTGGCGAAAGCCGGATTTGTCGCGCTGGCGCCGGACGGTCTGAGTTCTGTCGGCGGGTATCCGGGTAACGATGAAAAAGGGCGCGAGCTGCAACAAAAGGTCGATCCGGCCAAACTGATGAACGACTTTTTTGCTGCGGTTGAATTTCTGATGCATCACCAAACGGCCACCGGCAAAGTCGGGATCACCGGTTTTTGTTACGGTGGCGGCGTAGCCAATGCGGCAGCGGTGGCGTATCCGGAACTGGCGGCCGCTGTGCCGTTCTACGGGCGTCAGCCGAAAGCTGAAGATGTGCCGAAAATCAAAGCGCCGTTATTGCTGCATTACGCCGAACTGGATAAACCGATTACCGAGGGCTGGCCTGCGTATGAGGCGGCGCTGAAGGCCAATAATAAAGTCTATGAGGCGCATATTTATCCCGGCGTGAACCACGGTTTCCACAATGATTCGACACCGCGCTATGACAAAGCCGCAGCGGATCTCGCCTGGGAAAGAACCATTGCCTGGTTCAAAAAGTACCTCGAACCGCAAACAGAAAGCGCATAAAAGAAAAGGGCGGGATCGCAAAATCCCGCTGGAGAGATGGGGTATGAATGATGAACCCATTGAGTGATGCATTCTTAACATTATCGTGATTATGATTATGCGTACCGAGCGTGTGAGTCACATTTGATAATGTCACTTTTGGAGATGCGGATGATTTGTTGGACTGATTATGTTGCGATCCCAAGATGCTGCCGGCATACGGTCAGGATTTTTTCACGATGAATGAAGTTAATCGCCTGCAGATTTTGCAGAACGTTGTCGATAACCGACTGACTACGTGTCTGACCACGCTGCGGCTCAACATTACCGACCGTCATTGCGTCGTCTTATCGAATAGCACGTATAAAAAATCTGGAAACTAAATTAGTTTCCAGATTTTCAAACAACCACTGGGGCATTCAACTGATCCTTAATGGATCGCATTTGTCCCTGTAAAAGCTAGTTTTTATTTTATAGATGGTGCGTATTAGTTATGCTTCGAACGTGCAACTAAATTATTAGCACCAATAGCGATCACTTGACACTCGTTTATCACTAACACGTTTTGTGTTGCCATGCTTGTCAGTATAAATACAAGGGTAAGTATCATAGCAAACACCGCGACCATTTAGATAATGAGAGAAATGTTTTTCTGTCCAGCAACTGTTACTACCGCCGCCGATAATGGTAACCGCCGCAACTTTATCGATGATTTTCATGAATTTTCCTTAATTTCTAAAATGATAAAATAACCTTTGCGGAATATAAGTAAGTATCCTTACAAAAGTGAGGTGTTTATAACACAACATAACTTACAGGCCGACGTTTAATTTATTAATAATTAATTTAATAATTCAAAATGCGAATAAAAACATTGGATTACGCGATAGTTTTTAACTCATGTGTTAATTTTTCAGTTTTTTGTTAAAAGTGTCGGTAGCAAATTTTTGGGGGGAAGTAGTTCACTGGAACAATTCAAATGTAAATCAATACCGAAAGGTGAATGGTTTCCTCTGCACGGTAATTTAAAGCCGGTACAGAGGATATGGCTATGAAAAGAAAAAATTAATTAAACTTTGTCATAATTATCCTGAACGTATCTGTACAGTTCCAGGTACAGCTCTTTATCACTGGATGCTTTGTTAAAATACATATACTCATCAAAATCAGGCATCTGCAGGTTTGTTTTTAAGGATTTAAGATTAAATACTTCTTTGAATTTTTCATAAAAACTCGAAGGGATAATTGCAATAGAGTCTGATACATAGATATGTGAACAAATAGCTAAAAGAGATTTTGCTTGTAATGAGCAAGGAGAATTTTGAAAGTAATCATTATTTAAACTTCTCATTTTGTGAAGCTCAGATATGTCTGAGTGAATTTTGGTAATAGATTCCGTGACATCAGATCCATATGTATATGAATCAACAATTCTTGGGTGGTTTTTTCTGCAGACTAAGACACAAGTATCTGAACCAAGGCGATACCCCATCTTAGAACCCTCTAAATCAACCTTCATTCCGAATACAAGGTCAACTTTTTTTAAAGAGAGACGCTCCCAAAAAACAGATTCTACTGTGGTATGAGACATTTGGACAATTTCACAATCAATATTCTTTGACTGAAGAAACAAGGTGATTAATGGGGTTATCTTAATTGAAAAGTAAGGCATGCACTCGATAACAAGTTTTCTTTGGATTTTCTCACTTAAATTCTCTATAGAATAAAGCAGTTCATGAATATTATCCTTTGTCTCGTCATACAATCTTGCTGCGACAGTCGTTGCGCTTAACTGTTGACCATCGCGGATAAATAACGGATCACCAATAATCTCTCGTAACTTTTGCAATGACTGGCTCACATTAGGTGAACTGCAGTTTAGAAATGATGCTGCATGCTTCACACTTCCTGTCTGATAGACAGCATGGAAATAGATCAGAAGATTTAAATCCAATCTTTTTTTTCTTCAGTTGGGTATGTGGGTTTTTCTTTATATTCATATGGTTATTCTGATTTTGGATTTAAAGAAACATGCAAGCATTCATGAGTCTTGCCCTCAGGTTCTGCCATGAGCTTAGACCATTCTTGAATCTGGTCTTTGTAAATATACACAATACCCTCATCATTCGATAGCATTTCTTTAACATCAAAATATGCAATACAGGGATAATGCTTCGGTTTATTAGACGCAATGAATTCAATTATTTCTTCTTCAGTACACAGGCCGATGTCTACAATACCTCTGAGCCATGCCCTACATTGCGACCAATTTTCAAAAAAAAACATTTCGCACCTCATTTTGTCAGTCAATTAATGACTTACCATTACTTTTGTTTTAAGCACAAACTCAAAAAAAATATACTTAATAATAAATTTAGTTCTAATTATCATCTGTATTCTCCGCGAAGCAGTAGCAGGGTTTCTGTAAGTATCCCGTCAAAACGGCCCATTCACTTTTAGAGATCTTCCGACATACTGATTATGTCCCCTGAGGCGATCGCTATGCGTAAGATCCGATTGACCGAACACCAGATCATTGCCGTTCTGAAGTCTGTCGAAGCCGTGCGCTGAAAGATTTCATCGAAAAAAAGCCTTAAAACCAGCGATAAAGCGTGAGCTCGTCAGATATCTGAGCACGCAGTTTACGATGAGCATACGCCAGGCATGCAGGACGTTATCGCTAAGCAGGACGGTGTTTCGTTACCTACCGGATACACGACGTGATGAAGCGCTGATCCAGGTGCTGACCGAGGCGGCTGAACGCTACCCCCGCTACGGATTTAAAAAGCTTTTTCAGGTGCTTCGCAGGCAGGGCCACGTCTTGAACCACAAGCGGGTACACCGGATTTACTGTCGCTAAAACTGAATTTTCGTCGTAGAGGTAAACAACGCCTGCCGGTGCGCAATCCGGCTCCGCCGGCAACGCCGGAGGCACTTAACCAAAATTGGTCGATTGATTTATGTACGATGCGCTGACATGCGGCCGACGTTTCGGACTTTCAACGTCGTCGATGATTTTAACCGCGAGGCTCTGGCCATCGAAATTGACCTAAATATCCCGGCACAGCGCATTGTGCGTGTTCTGGACAAAATAGTGGCAAACCGTGGATATCCGCTGAAAATGCGGATGGATAACGGCCCGGAACTGATATCACTGGCTCTGGCGCAATGGGCTGAGGACCATGCTGTGATGCTGGAATTTATCAAGCCGGGTAAGCCGATGCAGAATGCGTTTATCGAAGGGTTTAACCGAACTTACCGGACAGAAATACTGGATTTTTATCTGTTCAGAACGCTGAACGAAGCACGGGAAATAACGCAGCGCTGGCTGAATGAATACAACAGTGAACGGCCCCATGAATCCCTGAATAACCTGACGCCGGAAGAATACCGGCTGATGGCTGAGAAGACGGAAATCTCAAAAGTGTGTGGAACTAAAACGGGTATGCTTGCAAATCCATCTTGATTTCAAAATAGTGACATAGGTAGACTCTAAGAAATATCATTGGAAAATTGCCATCTTAAAACTTTATAAAAAAATTAACAGATGCATTAAGATAACTAAACCTTCTCAAATGTAACATTTTCAATGGGTGCTAAATAAAAATTTTATGTAACTCTAATAAGGTGTACCTGTGATGCTTTAAAAAAATTAGATAAACTTAAATTTTATTAACTTGCCAAATGTTATAAAAAATATATATTCCCAAGAAGAAATTGCTTACTTAAGCAAGTACCATTTCAATTAGTATAATGATATTTAAAATAGTGACAACATACCTAAAGGTGTAATTATGAATATTGGGATTATTAGTGATGTTCACAACAATGGCCTATCCGAGCAAGAGGTCATATCTACTTGCATTGATAATATAATCAATAATGGAGTATCTGGTATTTTAATCGCCGGTGATATTGGAGATTATGAGTCGAGGCGAAAAAATTTTTTTGAAATACTAAAGTTAAAGTCGGAAAAATATCACTTTCCAAATATCATATCAATGCTTGGTAATCATGATGTTAGGACTGGCGCACTACCTGATAAAAACTTAGATCCTGATTTGGTGAAGTTATATCATTCGTATCTGGATAATTTCAACTTAGAGTACTCAGACGATTTTATGAGTATTTGTTCGGTGATAAATGGATATTACTTTATCTGCTTAAACACTGACTTTGGACTCAAAGATCAAATGAAAATTAAAGACATTGCGATTGAATGGCTCGATAAAACTCTCCAAAAAGCTTCAGTTGATGACAAGCCAATTTTTTTATTAACACATCAGCCATTTAACTTTACACACTGGAGATCAAGTCTGTTTGGTGGATTTGGAGATCAAGATGAGTACCTCAAAGAAATTTTGATAAAGTATCCGCAGGTAGTTTGCTTGTGTGGGCACATACATAATGGTTTGGGAACAATTGAATTTATTCAACGTCCATTCGGTACACTTATTGAAATACCTAGCCTAACTAAGGGTGAAAATGGAGTGACCGATATGGGAACCGGATGGCTTGTAAAAATCCAAGAGGATAAGTTATTTTTCGAAGCTTGGGATTTTTATAAAAATATCCACCTTGATAAATATGATAAAACTTTAAATCTTCCAACCATTCCAATGCTATTAAAGCAATCTTTAGATTTAGGCATTGAGTTGAATCATGATTTGGCAGAGAATATCGAATTCTTAGTGAGTAAAGAATATGATAATGATATTCCTGATGGTGATAATACATATAGAGACCAAAGTTATTACGGACTACAAAAAATATATGGCGATGATACCTGGATTGAAATAGAAAATGTAAGGGATGAGATTATTGAATTACTGAAAGGGACTGAAGGCGTAGTTCATATCTGTAAATAGGTTAATAATTTGAGTTGGCATACCTCTTACAGTTTTCAAAAAATGCTAGCCAATCTAACTTGAAATGTATTTGCTAATAGTCATCATAGATATTGCTTAAACTTAAAGTAATTTTTTATCAAGACTAGCATTTCCAAAATACGCTACTGGATAAAAAATTTCATTATTTTTTGGCAAATTAATTAAATTTATGCCTGGAGTGAAGATTATGGTTTTGGATATTTTAACTGATAATCAAGCATTAACCTGGCTGATAGTCGCGGGGTTTTCTGCTTGGGGAGGGGTTGTTAGATATCTAATGGATAGACAGGGACGCAGATATAATTGGAGTTGGATGGGCGTCATTAGCCAAATAGTTATTTCAAGCTTTACAGGAGTGCTTGGCGGTCTACTAAGCTTAGAGAATGGAGGTAGCGATTATATGACATTCGCAATCTCAGGGCTTTTCGGCACGTTAGGTAGCACCGCTTTAAGCTATCTGTGGCATCGTTTTATGGGGAAGAAAAGTCATGAGTAGATTTTCATTAGGAAAAGTAAGTTTGAAAAATTTACAAGGTGTACATCCAGACTTAGTGAAGATTATTAAACTTGCTATAAGCATATCACGAATAGATTTTAGAGTAATAGAAGGGGTTCGTAGCGAAGAGCGTCAACGCCAGATGGTTATGAGCGGTCGTAGTCTTACACAAAATAGTCGGCACCTTACTGGACATGCTATTGACGTAGTGCCTATTGTTGATAATAAAGTTCCTTGGGATGACTTTTCAATTTTTGAAGAGTTAGCGAAAATAATTAAAAAAGCAGCTAAAGATTTAGATATTCCTATTATTTGGGGAGGAGAATGGTCAAAACTAAAAGATGGTCCTCATTTCGAACTACCTAGGTCATTTTACCCATAATAATAGAGTCTTATTAGTGCGAAAAAAATAATCAATTTATATAAATCACTAATTACAGAACTAAATTCTGGGATAAATATTAATCATAAAATTCGATTGGGTTTTATATTTTAGAATTTCACTCATAGGAAAACACAAGTATGTAATGATCTGAAAGATCTTCGTTTCTAAAAGTTTGAAAAAACTTAAAAACATTCAAAAAATTCACTCAATATAGTCTTAACGAACATGGGGGTTATATGCCTAGTACGAATGACAGAAATAAAAATGAAACTAAAGAAATTAATGAAGTTCCTTCCTGGGGGCCTTCCTTAACTTCATATTTCACAAAAGACAAGTATGAATTAATTTACGTAGAGCAAATGGTTCCATCAATGGGAGACGAAATCAGCATATACTGGAGTGGTTGTAATTTTTATTTCGAAGAGAGAGGTGGTTACTCAGGTATTCAGCATCAGAATGATAAAGAAATTGATGGGAAAATTTTCACTAGAAATAATATTTGCTCAATTTGGGACTTAGATTCATTAGACCCATCACTTCCCTCAGAAGTTACTTTGACCTATGGGTTACCTGGATTACATTCTAGTCACTTTGGGGGGGAGGGTACTGGCCTTCATACATCACATCCCATGCCATGGACCCCAAATCAATGGTATGCAATAGTCATTAGACGGTGGGACAACCCAGTTAGCTCGAAAACTACAGGAATGGCAATGTTTATGTATTCTTACCTTGATTCTAAGTGGACGCATTATATGTCAGCTGATGTTCCCGGGGTAAGGGTCCCACTTACTGGAAATACGTGTAACAGTTTCCTTGAACGTTTTTCAGGGACCGCCGAGTCATACCATGGTATTTATGGACAGCATTTTAGAATGGACGAACATGGTGTTTGGGAAAAACCTTTTAAATATGTCGCATCAGCTGGGGGTAGACCTGAAATATGGGATGCGGAACTATACCAAGACGCAAATGTAAAATTAAGTGTTGGGAAATCAAATAATCAATCAACAACTATAACATTGAATCCTAACCAGTGGGATAGTAAACCAAAACCAGTTATTCCACCTCTAGTTGACTCTTTGTCTACAACCTACACAGAAAATAATAAGCATATTTGTATTTCATGGGAGGTTAATGAATCAACTCCTCCGCAGTTAACATTTTACATTGAAGTTAGAAAGGAGATGAAGAATGGAGAGCTTAAAATTGGTTACAATGAAACGTCTCCACATAAAAGGGATATCCAGTTAGATGTGGAATGTTTAGAACCTGGATTGTATCATGTGAGTTTTGAGTATTATGATATTTTTAATCAAAAATCAAATACTAAACGCAGTTCATTCATAGTGTGAAATCTTAATACATTTCTAATACCGAGTGATGTTATCACTTAAGATAGAACGATTAAGAAATTCAATTAGATGTTAATCCTTTGTTGTAATGGTGCTTATATCTATCTATAGGTAAGCGTTAAACAATTAGTAATAATCCTATATTTAGAAAGTAATAATATTTTTCCAAGGTAAGTATTAAAAAAGAAGGTTAATATGAGTATATTAAAGTTATGTACATTACTTATGCCCTGCCTTATTTATGCCAACAGTAGTATATCTGCTACACCAACGATGGACTGGCGGATAAACTCTCCAGAGCCATTAAATCAAATTACGTTTGGGATAACTATTAATGAGGCAGCTCCTATCGATGAGTTTTATTTTGCAAACCAATTCAGTTTCACTGGTGGAGGTGGCGGAGGTTATACTGGAATCCAACCAACTAAAAATACTAGCCATGGTAAACGGCAGTTTTTAGTTTTATTTAGCAGTTTCAGAAAAGACACAACGGTAAATCACTTAAATTGTAAAAGTGGAGCGGATGGAGGAAAAGCTGGTGCCACTTGCCGACTTTACATCCCAGGTGAGCTAGGTGACTCATTTTTATTTCATGTCAAGAAAGAAGGACAACTCATGACTGGTGCAGTGTTGAATAAAAGTACTGGTCGTGAGGATATCATTGGCCAATGGAAGATTGGAATGTCATCAGGTAGCTTAGCTATTTCACATTCATCTTGGATTGAAAATTATAAAATGAATGATCCGAACTTCAAACTTACCTGTGATAATAAAGGTTGGCCGTACTACGAAGTAAAGTTTTTACCACCAACCGGAAATTATGGGAAGATTCAAGGTACTATTTCTACCTTATCCAGGGGCTCTGATGCTTGTCCTGGAGCTATTACCTGGAGTCATGATAAGACTGGAACTTTAGTCAAAGGTGGCTTTAGATAATTTATCATTCACTTTTATAAACGAATCATAAAATGCCTCTGGCAAATGGATGCTGCCTTTTTTATTCGTAATTTAGCTCAAGTGGACTAAGTTATGCTTAAAGTTAGAACGATCGCTAAACCGGAGTTGCACTCGAAGGTTTCAAAGAAAAAAACCGTGAAATCACTCTTACTATTGGTCTTTTTTTTGATGGTACCGGTAATTATGCCAATAATAGTAGTGAGATTCAGACTCCTTGTTCAACTATGCCGTAGGCGTACTACTGTTCTCACAAAACTAATATACGAAAAAGAATTGATGACTCGATAGATCAATGAGTTAAATTTATATTTAAACTGCTTTTATTTTAATTTAAAGCAAAAGGTTGTTATTATTGATATATTAAAAATGTTTTAACAGTTTACATTTGACTATCCAATCGTTTATTATATTAATTATCTAGGATTTAGAAAATGGAAAAAAAATACAAATTACTTGTAAAATTCAAACAAGAATACATCTCTCATGTAAAAGATGGTGTTTTATATTTTCATGATAAAGAGACTATGTTAAGAGACAGTTATTTCATATTTAACCTTGATTATAGGATGGCTATTCCTGATCTGGCTGCTAACGGAAAAAAAGAATTCACAGAAAATAACATAGACCTCTCTCAATATAAAGGTCTTGTTTATGTTGACAATGATATGACATCCCGTGAGCTGGAAGAAATTGCAGACAAATTAAGACAACTAAATATTGTAGAATATGTCGTTTTAGAGCCAGCAGAACCTATCATCCCGCCCTCCATGCCTGACTTGGAGGAGCCATGTATCAGAGTATTGTCTAACACTCCCGACCTCTCGAGCTATCAAACATATAATCGTGACCAGGCTGGAGCTGACGTTTACGGTATTGATGCTGACTACGCTTGGTCAATAGGTATTACCGGGAAAGGTGTCAGATGTGCAGATATTGAATGGGGTAATATTTATGGTCATGAAAATTTAAAAAGTGATAACTTCATAGAGCTTGTTGCTACAACTAACCATTCTAATGACGACCATGGCGCTGGCGTGGCAGGTGTTATTTTCGCTAGAGGTAATGGTTTTGGTATGAAAGGGGCAGCCAATGGTCTTGATTACTTCTATGGAATATCTGAAATAACTCATGGCAGGCCCGCTGGTATTGCCAAGGGACTGGAGTATCTTCGCCCTGGAGATGTTTTCTTATTTGAGATGCAAACTGGGGGGCAAAACGGCAACTATGTACCACCTGATTTTAATATGGCTGTTTGGGATTTGACAAAAAACGCGACAGATAATGGAATTATTGTTGTTATGACTGCAGGAAATGGGAGCGAGGATTTGGATGACCCCTCTTACGAAAATTATAGAAAACGGGGAGATAATGGCGCTATTCGTGTAGGTGCCGGAACAAAAGTCGGTCGTCACCGAGCCTCTTTTTCTACTTATGGCAGTAGCATGGTTCATTTGCAAGGATGGGGTGACTGGACAGTCGCGACTACTGGAGGTGGTAATCTTTTTAACGCTGGCCCCTTAAGAAACTATAGATCTAATTTTAGTGGTACATCATCTGCCGGACCAATAGTTGCCTCTGCAGTTATTGCAGTACAGTCATGGTATAAAGCGAATAATAATGGTGAAGTATTATCTCCTCATGCTATGAGAGAGCTTTTAATCAAAACAGGTACTCGACAAGGAAGCGGCGGACATGTTGGTCCTCTTCCTAATATTAGAAGGGCGATAGAAGCACTCCAAATTAGTGGTGATAAACCTGTTCTATGGTCTCCAAATTCTGTTCGTTACGAAGTCGATGAGCTTGTTGAACACAATGGAAGGAAATATATTTGTACTCAAGCGCATGTATCGAATTCTGGTTGGGCGCCTGGGGTTGCGAATACACTTTGGAAATTAGTGGGTCAGGCTTTCTAGTCTTTCACGCTTTATCGAAATTGCAGGTCAAATAAAGTTATATGGGGTTCCGGCGTAGAACCCCATGAGTACAGCAGAAGGTCGTCATGCGACGGCCAGAAATGTTTTCACGGAAAACGAGGTGAATTAAGGTAAGACTACCGTGAAGATTAATAAGGTCAGCTTGGTTCTATGGGACTGGTACTTAACATGACCGTGCTGTTGAATACAATTTACATGGGTGCTACGTTACAGCAGTTGCGTCAGAAAGGTTATCCAGTTCTGGAAGAGGATATGGCATGACTATCACCCCTGTTATGTGGGCATATAAACATGTTGGGTGTTACTCCTTCACGGTACCTATAACTGAATGCCGTTGACTGCATCCGTGGAATCTGCTGCTAGATTCCCTTTAGCCAGATTAGTCAGCTCCTGCGCCGCCCCCGGTGCAGAGGCTATACCGCCCGCTGCGGTTAAGGTCGCGACATTAGGTGTACTGGTTCGGTTCTTTCGCATTATGACGGCGTCAGTTAACATGCTGTTTTTTTTATGATGTTGCCTGCTAATGCCTCTGATACGTAAAGCTTTCAAACGCCTGCATTACCCTATTGATGCTATTGCCCAAAGCGTTCGCTGGTATCTGGCTTATGCCATTAGCCTACGAATCTCGAAGAAATGATGGCTGAGCGCGGCTTTATCGTTGACCATTCTACGCTTCACCGCTGGGTTATCCGGCTGGTGCCGCTGACCTCCTGAAACGGCTGGTCACTGATCTCAGTCTGGACAAGGAAATGCTACAGGACGTCATCCGAAAAAAGTTCTGAGGCCGGTGCAGAAACGCTAGGCGGTCGAATACCTGCTGGCGGCACCGCATCCATGCTCAAAAAGCAAAAGTCACAGTATAGCGAAGCGCTGAGCCGTTCCTCTGCTATCTTCAGGCGTGCGGAGGAAGGCATTAGGATAATGAAAAACAAGATGGATGCTAGGTGAGTAGGCTAGCATCCAAAATGGGTCAATGTAGAATGTGAGTCATTAAAAGTGGGTATAGCGGGAAATATCTGCAATCTGAAAGCTCTTAGCGTGGTTTTTTACATTAATGGCTCTCAAACCCCGATCTCTGATTTATCCCGACACCGATATTGGGAAGGGATAAAATATCAGAAGATCTCTAAAAGCGAATGGCCCGTTTTTAGCGAATAATTTCATTATCACTAAGTAGCAGTAATAACATACACATAGAGAACCTGTTTAATAACGGCTCTCAGTTTTATAAAAAGCGATACAACTTAAGAATATTTAAACGCATTTGAACGTCAGGCGAGCAACGCCATTAACAAGTAAGTGTGTATCAATTTCAGTTTTAACTTCACTCATGGATTTATTTTGTACCCTACAAAAATCAGAAGCCTTTTTAGTTGCAGTCCCAATAGCACCTTGTATACGTCCTGCAGCAGGTGCTGCCTCTACTTCAGTGAGATAGTCGCCATTATTCAGCTTTTTAACATCAGATTGATATGTCAAGCCCAACCCTTGAAACTTTGTTTTATCATTTTGCACAGCGCAGCCGCTTAACAAAAAACCCATTAAAACAGTGGCGACAACTATTGATGATTTCATGTGAAGAATAATCCTTATCTATTTGGTTAGCCTCTATTCTACAAACTGGAATGAAACATTAATTAAACCAATTGCTATTTATAAATTTGCATAAGGTTATCGCATTGAATATTATGAGAAATAAACGGTACTTACCGACTAACAAGATCGTCAGCGTTGACTATGTTAAAAACGTCAAAAAATTGAAGATATAGGTAGTACAGCTACCGCGGAATTAACAACTCTCAGTATTCATTCAGTCATTCATGTAGTCGGCGCAGACAAACAAGCAACCAATCGTTTTGACCTGCAGCCCATGATTCAAGACACATCGATGAGAGTATGGATTCCTGACTTCCGTTCTTCGCCTATTTCGGACAGTGTTCCCTCAGCTGCCCGCTTTGTGCCAGAAGCGGACGTTTTCTTTAAGCCTGAACTGCCAAATTTCCATCAGTATCAAAACCATGAAACTGTGTGTGCCGCAAAACGGTTTTCAGGTAATCTGGGACTGAGACCAGATTTAGCTTTAAGCAATGCACCGCCATATTCAAACAGCGCAGTGAGTCACGCTGTAGCCGTGCTGCAATAGAGGCGGGTAGCGAGTGTCGGACAGGTGCTCTGGATTCCAGGTGACGTCAGAATAGCGTCTGTGGTCCCATCGGGGCGGTAACGGACAACACGCTTCCCCCCATTCAGCATTCCATAGATAGCCCATCTCATCTGACCAGCTACCAGTTTATTAGTACACCCCGATGTTAGTGAGTCATCATAAGCCACATGAGGACATTCCCATGAATCAGCGCAATTCACGCAATAAGCGTGCTATGGTCATAGTATATAAACAGAATAATTATTTTTATTGCCTATAAATAATCGTAAACGTGGCGCTGGCTTTTGCGGTGCCCGTGGTGATATTACTTCCCGTCTGATAGTAGCGGGCTTTTAGTGGAACTATATAGTCTCGGCTCCCCGGAGTATTAGCAACCCCAAGATATGTCTCGGTAGACAAGGGCAAAGGAACATCCTTGTAAAGAAGCTGTATACCCACGCCCGACGCACCGTCGTTTGCACCAGTCAGGTTCAGTATCCCCTGTAATGCATTCTGCGCGCTGCCGTCTATCCGGAAATAAATATTGGTTTGGCTATCGCAGTTTAAAGTGATTTGGAAAAAACGCGTGTTTGCATCACCCGGCCAGGTGCCCGGGCCCTTGAATGCCCGCTTTTCTACCGTTCCCATTGGGACGATTATCGCGGTATCTTGCACACTGCATGCCACACTTTTGACGTTGAACGCGGGGATGTTAATAGCTGACTCAGGTTCAAAAGTTGTCCCCTGATTGTAGAGTATGAACGCACCGGCCTTTCCTACAGCAAGGTTTCCGGTTCCCGTCGTTTGCGCCGTTTTGTAAAACTGGATGTTTGCTTGTGCGGTAATTGGCTGAAAAGTAAGAATTCCCCCAGCACCACATACTCCTTTAGTGTTTTTATTCCCACCCATATCATTCGTCCCATCAACATAATACGTATAGGCGTTGTTACAATTACTGACAGATGTTACACCTACCGCGTAACCTATGCCCGCAATATTGGTGCTGTAAATGCGCCTCCCAGACAGCATCATTGCATAAGTCCCCTCTGCCTTTACCCCAAATGTCTGGGCAATTAAGGCCGGAGCAGGCTCATTCGTGCAGTTGTAAACCGACACCACCCCGGAGACCAGTTCATTGCCTATAGCTGAGCCTACCGGCTGGTCCCTTTGCACTATCAAGTCTGGGGCCGGAAGAGTAGTCGCGGCGGTCATCAGTTTGCATTCATAAGCCTGTGCATCGGAAGCCATTGCCCAGAAAAGAACGCCACTTAGACCAAACCAAAATCGCTTTTTCATTCATTAACCCTCTTCATGGCAGCGCGAATGGATAAGCGTCACATCGGTCGCGTACCCCAGATTACGGGTTCCCTTGTCAGGCATACCGCTCACATAAACCCATTATCCATCCGTCAGCGCGGAGCCTGATGAGCGTTGACAACTTCTGCTGACGCACCCAATGAAAAATGAAAGGAGGGATGCCAGTGTCAGCATAATATTTAAAACGCTGAGTTTACCCCAAGCCATAAGCGTAAAAGTTTTCATAAATATATAGATTGCACAGCTAAATTTGCGCGATTACGTTTTTGTAAAAACAAAAACTGCAATCTTTCATTTTTTATCTGAGCAAGATTCGTTCTTAATTTATAGTTAAGACTGAGGCCTTCCCTGTTAAGTTGTCATCAGATTATGACTGGCTTTTTAATATTTTAAAATTCAAACAACCCTCAAATTTAACGAGAGTTGGTTAGGGTTTTATTTAGATTCCCTTAATCATAACCAAGTAAATAACATTAATGAAACCTGTTTATAACGATCAATTAAACAAATTTTGATAGCCATAGCCTATCAAAATAATTTCAATGATCGATTGTAACGATCAAACTCTTGACTTCGTTCGCTACTTAACCTAAATTCGCATCAATGCTTAATTAACCAGCTTCTTTTAAGCTGATTTGCGAGCAGTCAAAGACCTAACTTAAAAATAAAGCGAATATTGATTACTTAAAAATCCATGGAATTTATAATTTTTTGTTCATAATAAAAAGTATGCGCATGGAGCGAGTTGAGCGGACAATATAGTTAAGCAGATTATAACGCTCATGAAATAATTAAAAAAATGCCTCATGAAATAAAATATTTTATAGTTTGTTGATGGTTCATTGATAAAGCAATGCTAGCAACACTCCATTTTTTATGGATATAAACCTCCTAAAGGTAATGTAAGCACACCGGTTTTAGTTCCAGGCACTTTTTTGATATTTCCAGTTTCACAGCCATCAGCCGGTACTCTTCCGGCGTCAGGTTTTTAAGGGATTCATGAGGACGCTCACTGTTGTATTCATTCTGCCAGCGTTCCGTTATTTCCCGTGCTTCATTCAGCGTTCTGAACAGATCAAAATCCGGTATTTCGGTCCGGTACGCTCGGTTAAACCGTTCTATAAACGCATTCTGTGTTAGCTAACCGGGCTTGATAAATTCCAGCATCACGCCATGCTCTTCGGCCCGTTGCGCCAGAACCAGTGATATCAGTTCCGGTCAGTTATCCATCCGCATCCTCAGCGGATATCCACGGTTTGCCACTATCCTGTCCAGCACCCGCACAACCCGCTGCGCCGGGATATTCAGGTCAATTTCGATAGCCAGAGCCTCGCGGTAAAATCATCCATGACGTTGAAAGTCCCAAAACGTCGGCCACATTTTATCGCATCGTGAATAAAATCAATCGACCAGCTTTGGTTGAGTGCCTCCGGCGTTGCCAGCGGAGCCGTATTGCGCACCTGCAGGCTTCGTTTACCCTGACGACGAAAATTGAGTTTTAACAGACAGTAAATTCGGTGTACTCGCTTGTGATTCCAGAAGTGCCCCTGCCTGCGAAGCACCTGAAAAAGCTTCTTAAAACCGTAGCGGGGATAGCGTTCAGCTGCCTCTGTCAGCCTCTGGATCACCGGTTCATCACGTCGCATATCCGGTTTATAACTAAACACCGTCCTGTTCAGCGATAACGTCCTGCATGCCTGGCGTATGCTCATCGTAAACTGCGTGGTCAGATAGTCGACGAGCTCACGTTTCATTGCTGATTTTAAATCTTTTTTTTCGATGACGTCTTTCAGCGCCCGGCATTCCAGACTCAGATTGGCAAACATCTGCTTCAGACGACGATTCTTGTCTTCAAGATCTTTGCTCTTTTTAATATCAGCGGCTTCCATACCGCCATATTTCGCCTTCCAGTTGTAGTAGCTGGCTTCGGAAATAGCGGCTTCGCGGCACACATCTTTGACGGTGCGCCCGGCTTCGACAGACTTCAGAACGGCGATGATCTGGTGCTCGGTGAATCGGATCTTACGCATAGCGATCTCCACAGGTGACATAATCAGTATGTCGGAAGATCTCTAAAAGTGAATGGTTCGGTTAAGCGGGATACTTACAGATTGTGAAAGTTATAACATTAAAAACTAGGTATAAAATGAGTAACTCGATAAATTGATATGCACCCTAGTCTTAGGGTGATTTTTTTAATTCCTAAATTGATTATGATCAATAATAGAAAAATACTACCTTCATCCAACTCAACAAAATTAACGATAACAAAATTTAAAATAATCGCTCTTCGTTTTGTTCTTACAATAGATACGGGGAGTTTTATTGTTTTAAGAATATTCTTATGGTAAGTGAGGTTCTAATATAACATTAATTGATTTGATGGGTGTTTTAAGAAAATTACTATTTGTCTTTAATAATTTTTTTCATTTTCAAAAATATATATGCTAGTATTAATTAGTTCTTTTAATTTACTAGAAAAATGTAGTCTTTATTGAAAAACTATTTTTTGTAATTTTATTAATAATATTTATATAGACTTTATTACCGGGGCCTAAATAAGAAATGTATTAATTGAAAATCGCGAGGATAAAATGTTGATCAATAAAAAGACGAACCAATTTCTTGCAGCAGTAAAGTATGGCTCAATTACTAAAGCGGCTGAAGAAATAAATATAACGCCTTCAGCCATTAGTCAGGGCATTAGTGAGTTAGAACAAATAATAGGCAAGTCACTTCTAAGCAAAACCAAAAATGGAATGACCCTAACTAACATTGGTAAATATTTTTACGATGAGATTAGTCCACATGTTGAGGCACTTGAAAAAATACTTTTAACAATAAAATCTAATAAAATAAACAAAGTAGTAAGAATAAAAAGTGACGGTATGTACTACCCTGTCATCCAAGAAAAGCTTAGATCGTACATGACAAGTCATCCAAGAGTTATGTTGTCTTGTACATGCGAGGTAGTCCAAAGTATTAAGCATGAAATGAAAAATGGCTTTTCAGATATAGTAATTTCACCTTCTGATATTGAATTAAACGGTGATAGTATAGAAAAAATTCCCTTAGGAAAAGAAAGAGTTGGGGTTCTCGTTCATAAGAATCTTTTAGACAAACATAAAAATATAAAAAATCTTTTCAAAAATGAATTCTTGCTTCAAACGCTATCTACTATTGAGCACATAAAGTTCATACAATTAAAAAAAAGACTATTAAATGATGGATTTTTGATAAAGGAAAATCCCATGGAAATAATTGATGCTATTCCATGGATTAATGAAGGTTTGGGGTTTACATTTACAACCCAAGAGTTTGTAAAAAGCCAAAATTTCAATGAGGATATTATTTTTATAAGTAAACCACTTCCTTATGATTTATTTATTTATAGAATGATGTATTTTGTGAAAAATAACTCCATGGATGTTTTAGAAGTTGCGTCTTTATTTGAATCTTCAGCAAAAGTCATCAAATAATTAATAATGGTTAGATGGATGGATATGCGCATGTACCTTCTAACCATTATGCTCTTGCGAAATATTCTAGATTAGCCCCTATAAAACGTGCCGATTACAAAAAATATAATCCAGGACAATAACATTGAAAGCAATTTCGCAGTACACTATAGCCCGCAGCGTGAATCATTATAGTCTATTTAATTTCAGAAATTATAATGAAAGATGTCTTACAAACCTTATCGATTGAAGTTTCCATCTAAGCCAAAAACATTATCTTTGATCTGACCTGCCCTCAGGATTAGATACAACGCTCACTTAGTAATGTCGGATCCTTCACTATAAGAATTACCCTTTCTTCAGGCCGCGGAATATTCAAACGGCGTCTGATAGTTCAGCGCGGGGTGCGGGCGGCACTCATTATAATCCTGACGTCATTCACTGATGGTTTTCCTGGCATGACTGACGTCACTGAACCAGGGTTCATTCATGCATTCATAGCGAAAGCGTACGTTAAAACTCTCAATAAACCCGTTCTGTATCGGCTTGCCGGGCTGGATAAGTCGCAACTCCACGCGATGCTCAAAGGCCCATTGATGGGGTCTGAAGCCCAACCGTACGGAAACGTACGCTAAGCTTGTGTTTCTTAGCGCCTATCGGGCTAGTCCATAACGATAAACGGAGAGTGAGCTGGTCAGCATTGGCGCAGCCACAGAATCTCGCACGACATAACAGAAAACGCCAATTGACTTTTTTCGCTAAAAGCATTAGAAATTGCGCATACTCACCTATTTGATTGGCTTGGTATGCAAAATACGTACGATTCAGATCAGCTCGTTACCCGGGGTAGCTCTGACAATTGCTTGCGATGAAGCGTTGTTCAGAGCCTGATCAGGAGCTTTAGCCTCCTTACATTCATCGCCACGATGCTCGTATGCCTCGTCTGTAAAGATAGCTGGCTATGTGTGTGGCGATTAATCAGGGCCTTGGATGATAACTCATCCAAGGCCCTTTTCGTTGAAGCTGCCTTCAGGCAGCTTCATAGAGCGAGCAGGGCTTTCCCTTGCTCGCTTTTTTTTGTCTCATTTTTGAGGCGATCTAAATTACTTTCGGAGTTCAATATGTCTCAAAACATTTACGACAATCAGGCTTTTTTCGACGGTTATGCCCAACTGCCACGCTCTCAGTTCGGTTTGGAGGCCGCCCCGGAGTGGGCGTCTATTCAGGCCATGCTCCCGGATCTGTCCGGAAAACGGGTCATCGATCTCGGCTGTGGGTACGGTTGGTTTTGCCGCAGTGCGCGAGAGGCAGGAGCCGCCGAGGTACTTGGTGTCGACTTGTCTGAAAAAATGCTAGCACGGGCACGGGAGCTCACCGATGACAACGGCATCAGCTATCAACGCGGTGATCTTGAACAGCTCGCACTGCCGAGCCAGGCAACCGATTTGGTATACAGCCAGTTGGCTCTGCATTACCTGCCCGGCCTCGCTCCGGTATTTGCCACCATCTATCAGGCGCTGCAACCCGGCGGCTGGTTTGTCTTCACGACCGAGCACCCAATCTACACCTGCCCGGTACGTCAGGGCTGGCTTACCGATGATGAAGGTCAGCGGTCGTGGGCGGTCAACAACTATCAAAATGAAGGTAAGCGCGTCAGCAACTGGCTGGCTGACGGGGTGGTAAAATACCATCGGACCTTGGGCACCACATTGAACGCGCTGATGGCTTCTGGTTTTGCTATTCGCCATGTCAATGAATGGGGGCCAACTGCGGAACAAATCAAAGCAAACCCGGCGCTGGCCGAAGAGGTGGAGCGTCCCATGATGGTATTGGTTTCTGCGCAACGATAAGACCATCACCACGACTTATTGAGCAGCTACAGTGATTTGGACCCAAAATGTCACGCTGTTCTTCATCGCGTTCCTCGTCGGTGCCGATGAACTACTGCTCGGGCCCATCCTCACACCAGTCGGCAACGACTTATCCGTGAGGCCGGAAAGCGTGACGTTCTTTGTCACGGCCTACAGCTTGGCCAATGCAGCTTGTGTATTCTTTTTCGGTGTGTTGTCGGATCGGTATGGAAGAATGAGGATTCTCATCCCGGCGTCAATTATCGTCGCCGCAGCCTCGATGGGACTGGTCTCGCTGCGACGTTTGAGATGGCGCTGCTCTCTCGCGTGCTGACCGGCGCGGCGAGTGCAGGGATGCTGCCGGTTGCTTTTGCGATCGCCAGCGATGCAGGGGGCACCAACGCGGTGCGTAGCATAGCCTTCGTTTCGGCCGGTTTGACGTTTGGCATGATCATGAGTCCTGGTTTGGGGGCACTACTGACCGCGCTGTTCTCCTGGCCGGTGGCCTTTATCGCGCTTGGCCTTGCAGCTGTGCCTTTTGCGGCGCTGACATTCGTGATCAAACCACAATCGCATTCGGTAGTCGTTGTCACGAAGCCTAAGCCCCCTTGCTTGTACCGGGGACCTTGGGTGCTCTGATCGCAATGGGTTTTGGGCTTGGCGGTGGCATCGGTATTTTACGCTAATCGGTGAGCGCTTGCGCGATGTTGCCGGGTACGGAACAGGCACCATCGGATTGAGGTACGTCTTGCTCGGAGTCCTCAGTATGGCGGGCAATTTCATGATGCCCGTGATGATTTCATGCCTCGGCGATGGGCGGCGCGTCATGCGCATCGCCCTAATTATATGCTTGGTCATGAATGTAATGGTATTTTCAGTAGCAAGCGCACTGCCATGGTCCTTGCTAATTGCATTGCCGTTATGGGTGCTTGCGGGGGGAGTGGGTTCTCCCGCCCTGCAATACCACATCGCCAGACTGGCTACCGCACGACGCGGAGCTCTGATCGCTCTAGGCATGAGCCTGATGTACATTGGGATAGCCCTATCGGCCAGCCTGGCCGGTATCGGCTATGCCAATGGGTCGCTTTGGGTTGCAGCCCTTGGAACGGTTCTGTTTGGCGTGGCCGTCATGGTGCTTCGACCGCTTGTCAATTCCGGCGTGGTGGGGAGATCCGCGGGCTAAACTTCTCCAGGGGCAGGGCTGGCACAAAAACAGAGTGCAGGTATATCGCCCCCTTGGGCATCCCCTCAATGCCGGAGAGGCCGTTAATGCACTGACCCGGCAGTTGGACACTGTGTATCGACAGGTCGCTAAAAATTTTGCCGATAATCAGGCTGTTTCACTGGATTTCACCGGTAAACGCACGAAGCTGACCATTGCTCATCTGAACGGACTGGATGAGTCGCCGACGCGGAAGTTACTCTCGAAACGTATATCTGACCTGCTGCCAGTTGTCGATCTGACAGAACTTCTTCTTGAGATTAACGCGCAACAGGATTTGCAGATGAATTTACCCATGCAAGCGAGGAGGGCGCGCACATGGATGACCTGACCGTCAGTATCTGCGCGGTATTGCTGGCTGAAGCCTGTAATATTGGCATGGAGCCCTTTATTCGACCCAATATTCCGGCGCTGACCCGTTATCGTCTGAGCTGGACCAAACAAAATTATCTCAGGGCAGAAACGCTGGTAAAAGCAAACGCCAGACTGGTTGATTCCCTGTCTACTCTACCTCTGGCTCAGAAATGGGGCGGTGGTGAGGTGGCCTCTGCTGATGGAATACGGTTTATTGCCCCGGTACGAACGGTACATGCAGGCCCCAACCGAAAATATTTTGGCTCCAGTGAGGGATCACCTGGTACAACTTCATTTCAGATCAGTACTCCAGATTTCATGGCGTTGTCGTTCCAGGCACGCTAAGGGATTCCATTTTCGTGCTGGAAGGGCTACTGGAGCAGCAAACCGGAGCTAAACCCGACTGAGATAATGACAGATACAGCCGGTTCCAGTGATCTGATCTTTGGCCTTTTCGGGGGCCGCTTAGAAAACGGAAAATATCCTACGCTAAGCCAGTAACTTAAGCAGGTATGGCGGTCCGCTTTGTGCCAGAAGCAGACATTGCTTACATCGTGCTATGTTAGTTTAACGGGAGCAGGTCACCTCTTCTAATCATCCGCTTAGTGGGTATGGCTTGCCAGGTTATGGGGGGGCGGAAGTTCTGTTGCTACATTGAGCGTTCAATTTTTCATGTCTGTTAGGAATCGTTTACCTAAATGAGTGTATTATGTGGGGAATGAATCAGTAATGCTAAATTGAACTAGCGTAATACATAAGGCTGAATAACTACGCCTAATTTCTTATAATTAAAGGGGATACTATCCATGTTGCGCTACCTGTTTATTCGTCAGCATTAAAATTAACCTTCACTCTTGATTTAATAAATAGTCGTCATATCTAAGTCAAAGTGGTAAGGCTTGAATGTAATACCCATTTTTAAGTTTGAAGATTATTTGACAGTGAGATAAATTTTCTTGATAATAATTTGTTGTGTAATTTTCACCCATTTGAAATGAAAAATACCCCGACAGAAAGATAGGTTTTGTTTTTTACTATTCATTAATTATGAATAGCATGATAATCAGCTATAGAAAGTTTTATGAAGAAATCCTTATTTAAATCAGAAAACACTCAAGCTTATTGAGTGACTTTGCATTTTTTATGCAAAGAAATTTATGTTTTAAGATTCAACACTAAATTTTATATAGCAATAATCTTTTTTTAAAAGAGCATACAAATGGAGTTGTCTATTATGATGAGTGTAATATCCAAAATATTTGGATGGAAAGAATCCACTTTTGATATTTATAAATTGACTTACGAAAAGTTTGGAGGGGGGGTTAATAATCATCCGGATATTATTGAATACCTTATAAAGGAAGGGGGCTGTAAAATAAAATTTTATCATTACTCTAAAAATGATAAAATTGAGGGCGCCTATTTTAAAAACGAAAAAGGGAAAATTGGGGTGGATGTTTGGAGGAAATACCCTATAACCTATGATGAAATTATTCTCCCTCTAAATGAAGATGAGAAATTCATCATCCCCGCAAAATCTAATCGGTTGTCACCGATAAATAGAAAAAGTATATACAATATATCTTTCTCCAAGATAAGCAAAAATGAAGTTTGTTTAGCAAAAGATAATTTTACAAAAAAAACACAAAAAACCAGAAGAAATGAATTTAATAAATTTATAAGTCATGGTGGATCAGTTAAAAATGCTAGTGATTTTACCCCTGATGAACTAGCAGATATATATATTTACTTATTCAACAAAAGATTCGAGAACAATGTAAAATGTTATGAAAAGCAAGTGCTTGTGGATATTATTACTCGCTTTAACCATATGATTTATGGCCATGTTCTTTTTGTTAACGGGACATCACCATGTGCATATGACCTGATTATGAAAGCTGAATGCCAGAACTGGATCTACTTTGATGTCCCGAATGGTGGGGTAGACCCTGACTTTGCTCATCTGAGTCCTGGTAGTATTCTCATGTGGTTGAACATAACGCATGCACAAAATCTATGCAAAGAAAAAAATAAAAAAATGCATTTTTCAATTGGATTATATAATCCAGCCTGGGATTATAAACAGAGGTGGTGTGAAAGAACCAGGTTAGGGAAAGTTTTCTTCATCTAATTGAAACATATTTACTTCAAAATTCATTAGTAATTTTCCAGGTCTTCGTTTGCCAATCGAAATTCAATTCAGTCAAAAATAATGCACATCCAGATAAATCATTAAGTCAAAAATTAGTTCTGTCTTACCTTTTTTTCTTTTGAATACGGTGAAGGGTAAGGCAGAACATGAGTTACTGGTGTTGGCAAAAATTTATTGAAATACCTTTAAAATTGTTAGCAACTTAACTTTAACAAAAAGCTCTTGGTTTGTCTTAGCGCAAATTTTTTGCATGGCATTTCTTTTATGTGAGCTTACTGTTTTAAGTTTTATTTCTTCTATGTTAGAAATATCCTCAGTTTGTAATCCAGCACAAAACAACCTTATTATCCTCCATTCTGTTGGCGTTAAGACATCAGTAGATTCTGGACAAATAACAGAATAGATCCCAACATTATACCTGTACCACCAAAAAAGTAGTTCCTCTTTCAACTTATCTGCAGATATGTTTTGTGGGAGAATAAGTGTGTTAGTTTTAAAATACATCCCGCTCAGGTAGGAAAGCGTTTTCGCCCCGCAGAAAATGACATTTCT
>NZ_SLYT01000011.1:0-161627 GCF_004346065.1 Rahnella sp. JUb53 | reverse complement strand
CGCTGACCGACGGCACGTACTCTGTGAATGCCACGGTGAAAGACGTGGCGGGCAACAGCTCTTCTGTCAGCGGTTCGGTGCTGGTGGATATCACTGCGCCGGTCGTCAGCGTGAATACGGTGGCGGGCGACGACGTGATCAACGCGGCGGAACACTCGCAGGCACAGGTGATCAGCGGCGGCAGCACCGGCACCCAGCCGGGCAACCTGGTCACGCTGGTGATTGGCGGAGTCACTTATTCCACGGTGGTGGATGCCAGCGGTAACTGGAGTGTCGGCGTTCCGGCAAGTGTGATTAAGGGGCTGGCCTCCGGCGAGAACACGATTTCTGTCAGCATCACCGACAGTGCGGGGAACACCGGCAGCAGCGATCACCTGATCACCGTGAATGCCAGTGCGGTCAGCCTGAGCATCGACACGATTGCGCAGGACGACATTATCAACGCGGCGGAAAAGGGCACCAGCCTGACGATTTCCGGTGGCAGCGACATGCTGGCGACGGGTACTGAAGTGACTGTGGTGCTGAACGGGAAAAGTTATACCGCAGAAGTCGGCGCGAACGGCGCATGGACGCTGAGCGTTCCGTCAACCGATCTGGCGGCAATTGCGGACGGTAATTACACCGTGAGCGCCAGTGCCAGCGATGCGGCGGGCAATACGGCCAGCACGACGCACAACGTGGTGGTTGATGCTACCGCGCCTGCGCTGCTGATCAATCCGGTCACTGCCGATGGCATGCTGAATGCCGCCGAACTGGGCCAGCCGCTGACGCTCAGCGGTACGTCTACCGCGCAGTCGGGTCAGACGGTCAGCGTGACGCTCAACAATGAAACCTACACCACCACCGTGAATACCAACGGCACCTGGTCGGTGAATGTTCCGGCGGACGACGTGGCCGCCCTGAAAGACGGCACGCTGACGGTCACCGCCAGCACCACCGACGTGGCGGGGAATCCGGCATCTGCCAATACCTCAGTGATTGTCGATACGGTTGCGCCAACGCTGACCATCAGCACCATCGCCGGTGATGACATCATCAACACAACCGAGCAGCTGGCGGGTCAGACCATCAGCGGCACCACGTCGGCGGAAGCGGGACAGATTGTCACCGTGACCTTTAACAATCGCGAATACCACGCCACCGTCACTACCGGCGGCACGTGGAGCGTGAATGTGCCTGCGGCGGATTTCAACGGCGCGGCAGACGGCAGTTATACCGTCACTGCATCCGTGAAAGATGTGGCGGGTAATCCGGCGGCGACAGATTCTTCTGTCAGCCTCAGCGGTGCCGTACCTGAAATCACCATCAACACCTTCGCGCAGGACGATGTGGTCAGCGCGGCGGAACACAGTGGTCCGCTGGCCATTACCGGTACCTCAACCGCAGCGGCCGGTTCGACCGTGACCGTGACCCTGAACGGCGTGACGTACACCACGCAGGTGGCAAACGATCAGACCTGGACGCTGAACCTGAGCGCCAATGCCGTGAACGCGCTGGCGGATGGTGAGAATTACAGCATCACGGCATCGGTCACCAACAGCATCGGTAACAGCGGTTCGGCCAGCCACGACATTGCGGTCGATACCACCGCGCCATCGATGACCATCAGCATTGATTCGGTCAGCGATGACACCGGTCGCAGCACCAGCGATTTCGTGACCAGCGATAACACCATCACGCTCAAAGGCGCGTTGTCTGCGGCTCTGGGTAACAACGAGTCCGCGCAAATCAGCCTGGATGGCGGGGTGACCTGGACCACGCTGACCGTGACCGGAACCACCTGGAGCTACGCGCAGGGAAGCGCGCTGGCGGATGGCAGTTACACCTATAACGTGCGGGTGATTGACGCGGCGGGTAACGTCGGATCAACGGCGTCGCAGACGGTGGTGATTGACACCGTGGCACCGGACGCCAGCCAGACCATCAGTATCGATGCGATTTCGCAGGATACCGGCCTGAGCAGCAGCGACTTTATCACCAGCGACACCACCATCAACCTGCGCGGCACGCTCGGTGCGGCGCTGGGGGCGGATGAGTACGCACAAATCAGCCTCGACGGTGGCACGACCTGGAATGACGTCAGTATCAGCGGCCTGACCTGGACGTACATCGACGGGCGCACGCTGACCGACGGGGATTACAACTACCAGATGCGGGTGGTGGATCTGGCCGGTAACGTCGGCGCGACCGCCAGTCAGGTGGTCACGATTGATACTACCGCACCGGACAGCAGCAAAACGGTCAGCGTTGATGCCATCAGCACGGATACCGGTCTGAGCAGCACTGACTTCGTAACCAGTGACACCTCGCTGACCGTCACCGGTTCGCTTGGCGCAACGCTGGCTGCCGACGAAGTGGTGCAGGTGAGTGTCGACGGCGGTCTGACGTGGGCGAACGCGACGACGATCGGCACCGGCTGGACATTTACCGATGGCCGCACGCTGACTGACGGTGATTACACCTACAACGTCCGCGTGGTCGATGCGGCGGGTAACGTCGGTAACGTGACCTCGAAAGTGGTTACCGTCGATACCACTGCGCCGGACAGCAGCAAAACCGTGACCATCGACAGCATCACGACGGACACCGGTTCTTCTGCCAGCGATTTTGTCACCAGCGATACCTCGCTGACGGTCAAAGGGTCAATTGGCGCGGAACTGAGTCCGGGTGAAGTGGTGCAGATCAGCATCGATAACGGCGCAACCTGGACCACCGTGACGCTTCAGGGCAGCACCTGGACTTACGTTGATGGCCGCACGCTGACTGACGGGCAGACGCTGTATCAGGTTCGCGTGGTGGATCAGGCCGGGAACGTCGGTCAGACCGCGCAGCAGGTGGTGACGATTGACACCACCGCGCCGACGCAAATCATCACCATTGAAGCGATCAGCAATGATACCGGCGATTCCGCCAGTGACTTCATCACCAGCGACAATACGCTGACGATGACCGGTTCACTGAGCGCGGCACTCGCCACCGATGAAAGGGCGCAAATCAGCCTCGACGGCGGTAAAACCTGGTCTGACGTGGTGGTCAACGGTCTGGGCTGGAGCTATGACGCAACCGGCACCGTGCTGGCGGACGGCAATTACAACGTGCAGGTTCGGGTTATCGATCAGGCGGGCAACATCGGCACCATCGGCAGCCAGACCGTGGTTATTGACACGCTGAACCCTGAAGCCGTGGCGACCATCGTTCAGTATTCCGATGACGAAGGCGACCGCACGGGTTCGTTCGGTTCCGGCACGTACACCGATGAAACCGCACCGACGCTCAGCGGCACGCTGAGCAAGGCGCTGGCCGATGGCGAAGTGCTGAAAATCTACCGTAACGGCGTGTATGTTGGCGTCGCCACGGTGGTCGGTCTGGCGTGGACCTTCTCCGATTCAGCGCTGGCGGACGGCACGTATATCTATGTGGCGAAATCGCAGGATCTGGCGGGGAACACCACGTCGTCCACTGATTTCACCCTGACGGTAGATACGTCGATTCCGACCACGATTGCCACCGTGACGCCGGAATCTTCGCAGGATACGACGCCGATCATCAGCGGTACCTTGTCCGAAGCACTGGGCGAAGGGATGTATGTGCAGGTGGTGGTGAACGGCGTGACCTACACGTCGGAAACCGGCGGCGCCGTGGTGGTCGATCCGCTGAACAACACCTGGTATCTGCAGGTGCCGGGCGCGCTCGGACTGGCAAGTTATGACGTGACCGCGCAGGTCAGAAGCAGCGCAGGTAACGGTAACGATGCCGGCATCAGCACCAGCGCGATAGTGATTTATGCAGAAACGGCGGTGGACACCAGCTGGGCGACCACTGCGGGTGCCACATCGACCAATGCCATGGCTTTCAGCCTGAACAGCAGCGGTTTGTGGAACATTGTCACCGGTATTTCCGATTACACCAGTTCTGGCCTGAACAGTTATACCGGCACCACGCTGACCAACTCACGCGGCAATATCGTGGTGAGCTACACGCTGGCGGATACCGACCGTAACGGCACGTCAGACATTTATGCAACGGAAACCAACTACGGTGGCTATATTCAGGGCAAATGGACGGCGAACACGGACGGCACTTATACCTACGGGCAGCAGGCGATCGGCACGCTGATCTGGTACGGCGGCGTGATTGCTTACGACAAAACCGGTGATGGCTGGGTTGATCTGGCTTACGGCGATGCGGGCGGTGACTCCCGTACTTATCTGGTCAACAACAATGGCGTGGTGACCCCAGACGGCACCAACGGTGCGGCGGGCCTTGCCGGAGTTTCTTATCGTGAAATCTCCGGTGTGGATATCAATAACGACGGTACCGTGGATATCGTTCAGCACACCAACCGCAACGGCGTGTATGCCCTGACGGTGGTGAACAATAACGGGACCGGCACATTGTCGGAAACGCAGAGCATCGCCAACGTGTTTGTGCCTAATGCCGCGAACACCACCACGGCCGTGTCTATGACCTGGGCGGATTTCAACGGCGACGGCCTGATGGACTTGTATATTTCCTCCGGCCTGAATCCGAACGGAACGTACAACTATGGTGGCGCGATTTACTACAACAGCGGGCAGGGAACGTTGCTGACTACGCCAACGGCGGTGGAAACATCGACCACGAACGCAGCGTCAGCCGGTTATCTGTCAGCCGCTGTGGACTGGGACGGTGACGGTGATATGGACATCATCAAGTTCAGCACCTATGGCACCAACCAGAGCGCCACGTTGTATCTGAACGACGGCACCGGCAAAGGCTGGACAAACAGCGCCCTGGCGTCATCGCTGGTCAACGTAACGGGGATTGCGACCCTCGATTACGACTGGAACGGGACGCAGGATCTGCTGGTATCGCAGGCTAACGGCAAAGTGGTGTACATCGCTAACAACAGCACGATTGCTGACGGCACGGCGATCCACCTGCGCATTCTCGACGGCGAAGGGATGAACGTGTTCTACGGCAACACCGTGCAGCTTTATAACTCTGCCGGTGAACTGGTGGCCTCACAGATCATCAACGCCCAGTCAGGTATCGGTATTAACGATGCCTCGGCGCTGGTGAATTTCTACGGGCTGGATCCGAATGAAACCTATTCGGCAGTGCTGGTACGTAACATCAACGGCGTGTCATCCAATGCGACCTGGAATGACCTGACCGCAGGCGATGGCACCAGCAGCTACTCGTTAACCGCAGATGCGGCAACCGGCGGTAACAGCGGGACGATCACCGGTACCGGCTACAACGATACATTTATCGCGGAAAGCGGCACCTATGTGTACAACGGCTCCGGCGGCTGGAGCACCACGTCAGACCATGCGACATGGAGCGCCACCGGCGGTCAGGACATCGTCGATTTCCGCAATGCCACCAGCGGCGTCACGGTGGATCTGAGCAGCAGTAACGCGCAGAACACCGGGTTCAACACGTCAACCTTCAGGGATATCGAAGGGATTGCCGGATCGAACTATGACGATGTGTTCACCGGCAGTGCGGGCGATAACGTGTTCGAAGGGCGCGGCGGCAACGATACCTTCAACTTAGGCAACGGCGGGCACGACACGCTGCTGTACAAGTTGCTGGACAGCGCTGACGCCACCGGCGGTAACGGCTCGGATACCATCAACGGCTTTACGGTCGGCACATGGGAAGGCACGGCGAACTCAGACCGTCTGGATCTGAGCGAGCTGTTGCAGTCCGGCGGTTACACCGGCACGGGCTCGGCCAGCTACGTCAATGGCGTGGCGACGCTCGATGCCTCGGCGGGCAACATCACCGATTACCTGTCGGTGACCACAGAAGGCAACAATACCGTCATCAAGGTGGATATGGATGGCAGTGGTTCAGCGCAGTCGATGACGACCATCGCCACGCTGAATAACGTGCATACCGATCTGGCGACGTTGCTGGCGAACCATCAGCTGATTGTCGGTTAATCAGTCGCAGAGCGGAGCAGGGAATTACCCTGTTCCGCTTCTGCGGATGGCCTGTTCATGTTCCGGAATGAGCGTGAAGGAAGAATGAATTAGGGAAGAATGAAGATGAAAAAAGAGACCATGTTAGATAAAGGCTACACCGCCTGGCTGAAAGCCATGCTCGATATCGCGAAACACTACCGTCTGGATTATTCAGAAGAACACGTTAAAGCCACCATCGCGTGGGAAATGGGTTCACCGGCTGACGTCGTGCTTGATGAAATGGCCAAAAAACTCGGGCTGGGGCGCGTGACGCGTGATTTGCATCCGCGTGATCTGGATCCGGTCAGTGTGCCGTTTGTGGTCACGCTCGATAACGGCCGGCTGGGTGTGGTGACACATCTGGACGCCAGCGGCCAGTGCGCCGTGCAATTTACTGAAGATAACGGGCTGGAAACCACCCTCACGTCTGAACAACTTTCTGAGCGGGCGCAGAGCATCACGCTGCTGCGACCGCTGCATACCATTCCTGATGCGCGCGTTGATAACTACATCAAACCGTACAAGAAAAACTGGTTTTGGGATCTGGCACTGAAAGACTGGCGTCGTTACAGCGACATCATGCTGGCCTCGATGATTGCCAACGTGCTGGCGCTGGCGGGCATGCTGTTTTCCATGCAGGTGTATGACCGCGTGGTGCCGTCGCAATCTATCCCGACACTGTGGGTGTTATTTGCCGGTGTGATGCTGGCGATCACCTTTGAATTTGTGATGCGCATGGTGCGCGTCCATATTTCGGACGTAGTGGGTAAGCGCGCCGATTTGCGTATTTCCGACCGCGTTTTTGGCCGCGCACTGCGCATTAAAAACGGTGCCCGTTCCAAATCCACCGGCTCCTT
Organism: Rahnella sp. JUb53; assembly: GCF_004346065.1. NCBI lineage: Bacteria > Pseudomonadati > Pseudomonadota > Gammaproteobacteria > Enterobacterales > Yersiniaceae > Rahnella > Rahnella sp. JUb53. The sequence goes on along the minus strand of NZ_SLYT01000011.1, from coordinate 154,816 downwards.
TATTTCGCAAATCCGCGAGCTGGAATCGGTACGTGAACTGATCACCTCGACTACCATCAGCGTGATGGCCGACCTGCCGTTCTTCCTGCTGTTCACGGTGATTTTGTGGATGATTGGCGGTCCGCTGGTGTTTGTCGTGTTACTGGCGCTGCCGCTGTTGCTGATCCCCGGATTACTGATCCAGAAACCGCTGGCGAAACTGGCCAGTGAAGGGATGCGCGAATCGGCGGTGCGTAATGCCTCGCTGGTGGAAGCGGTGGAATCTCTGGAAGACATCAAACTCATGCGCGCCGAACAACGTTTTCAGAACCAGTGGAATCACTGCAATGAAGTGTCGGCGGATATCAGTATGCGTCAGCGTTTTCTGACCAGCATGCTGATGACCTGGACGCAGGAAGTGCAGTCCATCGTATACGCCGTGGTGCTGCTGGTCGGGTGTTATCTGGTGATGAGCGGCGATATGACTACCGGTGCGCTGGTGGGTACCACAATTCTGGCTTCTCGTACCATTGCGCCGCTGGCGCAGATTTCCGGCGTACTTTCCCGCTGGCAGCAGGCGAAAGTCGCGCGTAAAGGGCTGGATGAACTGATGCAGCGCCCGATTGATCAGGAAGACGGTCAGAAGATGGTCCACAAGGCGCAAATCACCGGCGACTACGCGCTGCATGACGCGGTGTTTTATTACGATGAGGAAGAGAAAGTCGCCAATCTGACCATTGCAAAACTGCACATCAAACCGGGTGAGAAAATCGCCGTGCTGGGCAAAAACGGTGCGGGCAAATCGACGCTGTTGCAGGTGCTGGCGGGTATGCAGCAGGTTCAGCAAGGGCAGGTGGTGCTCGATAACGTCAATATTAAACAGATTGATCCGGCGGATTTACGCCGTGACGTCGCGCTGCATAACCAGAATGCCAGCCTGTTCTTCGGGTCGGTGCGCGATAACATCACTATGGGACGCCCACAGGCCACTGACGAAGAAATTCATCAGGCGCTGGTCATCAGCGGTGCGCTGACGTTTGTGCAGCAAAAAGAGAACGGTCTGAATTTCCTCATTCATGAAGGCGGTGTCGGACTTTCCGGCGGTCAGCGTCAGGCACTGTTGCTGGCGCGTAATATCATCACCCAGCCGCAGGTTTTGTTGCTCGATGAACCGACCGCATGGCTGGATGAGATTTCTGAATGGAATCTGATCAATCAGCTCTCCGGCTGGGCAAAAGACAAAACGCTGGTCGTCGCCACGCACCGTCTGGCGCTGTTACAGCTGGTGGATCGCATCATCGTCATGGATAACGGACGGATTTCTCTCGACGGTAACAAAGACGAAATCCTCAACAAGCATTTCAGGCAAAAAGGACAGGCACCAGCAGCGGCGCAACAGCCCGTGAAACCGCCGGTTAAACAGGAGGCATCATGATGAACGGACGCACATCATTCCAGCGCCAGCAGGCGGAAAAAGCGCTGCCACGCTCCACCCTTCTGGTGTGGGCCTTATCGCTGATGCTGCTGTGTTTTTTCCTGTGGGCGAATTTCTACACCCTGGATGAAGTCACCACCGGCACCGGTAAAGTCATTCCTTCCTCTCACGAGCAGATCGTGCAGTCGCTGGAAGGCGGGATTGTTCACAGCATCGACGTGCAGGAAGGCGAAGTGGTGGAACGCGGGCAGCGTCTGGCGCAGCTCGACCGGACCAAAACCGAATCCGGCGTCCAGGAAAGCGTGGCGCGTTTACATGCCGCGCTGGCGACGGCGGCGCGTTTGACGGCGCAGATCAACAACACGCCGCTGGTGTTTCCGCAAGAGCTGGATGACGAGCCGGAGCTGGTGAAATCAGAAACCGAACTGTACAACTCCAGCCGCAACAGTCTGGAAAAGCAGTTAACTGGCCTGAAACAGGGCGTGACGCTGATCCGTCGTGAGCTGTCGATGACCGTGCCGCTGGTCAAACAGGGCGCGGCCAGTGACGTGGAAGTGCTGCGTCTGCAACGCCAGATTAATGAAATGGAAAGCAAGGCGACCGATCTAGAAACGCAGTATCACGTGCGCGCCGGTGAAGAGCTGGCAAAAGCCAACGCCGAGATTGAAGCGCAGCGCTCGGTGATTTTAGGGCGTAAAGACTCACTGAATCGTCTGGAATTCTTCTCGCCGGTCAAAGGGATTGTGAAGAATATCGACGTTAATACCGTCGGCGGCGTGATCCCGCCGAATGGCAAGCTGATGACGCTGGTTCCGATCGACGATCAGATGCTGGTGGAAGCGCAGATTTCCCCGCGGGATGTGGCCTTTATTCATCCGGGGCAAAAAGCCAAAGTGAAGATTACCGCCTATGACTATTCCATCTACGGCAGTTTCGACGGCGAAGTGACCACCATTTCTCCGGACACGATCCAGGATGAAGTGCGCCGTGATGTTTACTATTACCGGGTGAATATCAAAACCAGCGCCAATTATCTGGAAAACAAACACCACGAAAAGTTTTATATTTTCCCCGGCATGATCGCGACGGTGGATATCAAAACCGGCAACAAAAGCATTCTTGATTATCTGCTGAAGCCTCTCAACAAAATGAACGAAGCGCTCAGGGAGCGTTAATCTTCCTTCCCGCCCTCTGAAAAACTGCAGCCTGAGTGCTGCAGTTTTTTTTCATTACTGCGCCATTTCAGCTTCGGCAAGAAACATAAAAACGCGGTCGTCGTTTTACAAAATACTTTCAACGGGCGTAATTACATGGGTCATGATCTGCTGCTGAAAATGGCGATGGCCGACCATTATCGTGGAAAATTCGCAGAGCGGGAAAATTCCTATAAATAGAAATGAGATCCTGGCGGTTAATAATGTTTAACGAAGATAAATCAGTGTATTGGTTTACTTTTATATGAAAATTTACATATTAAAGACTTTATATTTTCAATGTTAAATATAGAATGCCGCCACGTAATTTTAAAAACATTCGATCCTGAAGATTATTGTATAACAAGTGTTATGCAATATTATCCGTTTTGTAAAACTTAACTCTTTCAAGGAACCTTATGTCTCTCTCCCGCAAAAAAGGAATTTACCTGTTCAGTGCCCTGATGATGTCAGGAATGACGCTATCTGCCAGCGCAACTGAACCGGCCGCGGCGCCAGTGACGCCATCAGCGACGGCACCGGTTGTGGCTCCTGCTCCGGCACCCGCCGTAGATCCAGAACCTGTTCCCGCACCTGCACCTGTTCCCGCACCAGAACAGACGCCTGAGCCAGTAGCCACCCAAGCACCGGCTGTTGAAGCGACGTTGCCAACCGCTCCGGCAGACATCACGCCTCCGGCACCGGAACCGGCAAAAAATATCATCCCGGAAGAGGTCACCGCCGAAAGCATTAACGCCGCCGGAATAGCCCCGGCACCGGCGCAGATGCCCGACAGTGAAGAGCAGAAACGCGCGTATGCCAGCGGTGTCATGCTGGCGCACTTTATCGAAGAGCAGCTCGCTAATCAGAAAAGCCTGCATATCACGCTGAATAAAAACATCCTGCTGGCGGGTATCGCCGATACGTTCGCCCATCAGGGGAAAATGACCGACGAAGATATCCGGGCGACCATGTCCGCGTTTGATGAGCAGGTTAAAGTGCTGACGCAGGCGCAAAACGAGAAGAAACAGGCGGAAGATAAGGCCTATGTCGATGCGTTTGCCAAACGCGAAGGCGTCAAAAAGACCAGGCAGGGTCTGCTGTATTTCATTGACAATAAAGGGGAAGGCGCTGCGCTGAAAGACACCGATACCGTACAGGTGAACTACCAGGGGGTACTGGTCGATGGCACCGTCGTGGATGCACCAAAGATCGATAATGCCAACGAAATTTTCCGCGTGGCGACTATGCCGCCGGTGCTGCGCGACAGTGTGAAACTGATCCGCAAAGGGGGGCAGATTACCGTGGTGATCCCACCGGCGACGCTGGAAAAAGCCAAAGACGCCAGGGGTGAATCGCCGCTGAATAACGTCGTGATTTACACCATTTCCGTGGTTGATGTGAATCAGTCGAAGTAAGATTTTCGTTCTTTAAGCAACGGGGTCAGCAGGCCCCGTTTCTGGTGTTCAGCCAGCTGAATCAGTGATGCACAGCAATATACCGTTCGTACTTTGCCGGTTTTAGCTGGCTGAGATCCACCAGCACCAGACCATCAATACAGTTGTTGAATTCGGGGTCGCTGCCGAAATCAATGAACTGCACGCCGCCGCTTTCACATAGTTCTGAATACTGCTTATACAGCGCCGGAATACTGCATCCGAGATTGGTCAGTAAGCGCTTCAGACGTAGCAAATCTTCCTGATAATCGTCGCCGCAAAACTGTGCCAGCACATCGGGCAGCGAAGCCGGATACGGGCGGCGCGAGGTCGCCAGCGGTAACGCCGGCGCAAAATACAGGCGATAAAACGCTACCAGCAAATCGCGGGCGGGCAGCGGCATTCCGCCGGAAATCGACACCGGACCAAACAGATAACGCGTCTGCGGATATTTCGCCAGATACGCGCCAATGCCCAGCCACAGGTAATCCAGCCCGCGTTTGCCCCAGTAAGCGGGCTGAATAAAGCTGCGTCCGAGTTCGATGCCCTGCGCCAGAATCGGGTCCATCTGATGGCCGTACTGGAACAGACTCTGGCTGTAGATCCCGTCCAGTCCTTTGCTGGCGACCTGATCGGCGGTCGGGATAAACCGGTAAGCGCCGACGATTTCCAGCGCCTGCGGATCCCATAACACCAGATGATAATAATCATCGTCGTAGCCATCGAGATCACGGCGGCGACCGCTGCCTTCACCGACAGCGCGGAACGCAATTTCCCGCAGACGCCCCAGCTCGCGCAGAACGGGGACGTAATCCTCGCCGTGACGACGATAGAGATAAATCATTTTGCCGTCCGGCGTTTTGCCCAGCACTTCACTGGCTTCCAGTGCATGTTTCAGTACGGCGCGATCTTCCGCACGGGCAATTGACGTTTCAGTGTGGAACAGCCCCGGTTTACCTGCGCCGAGGCGGTAAAGATGTTTACGAAAACGCGCCGCCAGATCGCCCGCCTGCATTTGTCCGTCGTGCCAGCTGGAGTACGGAATGCGTGAGCCAATTTTCAGCGTCAGGCTGTTGCCGCGCTGGCCGAACATTTCATGCACCAGCAATAGCGTACTGAGCGGGCGGTAAATCATCGACGTGAGATAAAACAGCGCGCTGTTGCTGCCGCTGATATGTACCGGCACCACCGGCGCACGGGCTTTGGCCGCCAGACGCAGAAAACCGGTGTGCCATTTGCCGTCGCGCACGCCTTTGGAACTCATGCGGGAGACTTCACCCGCCGGGAACACAATCAGCACGCCCTGATTCTCCAGGTGTTCCTGCATCTGTGTCACCTGATTGCGCCGCGTGCGGTTGCCCATATTGTCCACCGGGATCATCAAACTGCCCAGCGAGGACACCAGCGACAACAGCTGGTTCGCCACCACTTTGACATCCGGACGCACCGACGCCACCGCGTGCAGCAGCGCCAGACCGTCGAGCGTACCAATCGGATGGTTGGCGACAATCACCACCGGCCCGTAACTCGGGATTTGCTCGCGGTCACGTTCCGTCAGTTCACAGCGAATAGTAAAATGCTCCAGCACCTGCTCGGCCATATCAATCCCTTTCAGGTGCTGATACTGACTGGCAAAGCGGTGAAATTCTTTTTCGCGGAATAAGATTTTTAACAGACGGCGTTGCCAGGAAGGAGTTTTGTGCTGCGGGTCGAGATCCTGAAACAGGGTATCCATGCTGAACATAGGATGTCCTCCGGTTGAAGTCTCCCGACCATAATCAGGGCGCATGACAGTGATGTGTCACTTTGATGGCAGTACGGGAAAGCCTGAATAAAACAGCGGTTCAATTTGTTGCGAAAGTCATCAATTGCTAATAAAGTCAAAGACTCATTTACGGCTTCGCAACATGCCTGAACCTTCTTCGTGAGACACGAATTTCCATGCCTGAACCTGCTTCGCCCGACCTTACTGCGGTCAGCCCGTCCAAGACCACGCTGCGAATTCTCTCCATTCTGGTGTTCAACTTTGCCAACTATCTGACCATCGGCCTGCCGCTGGCGATTTTGCCGGGTTACGTCCACGAACATCTTGGTTACAGCGCGTTCTGGGCCGGGCTGGTGATCAGCCTGCAATATTTCGCCACGCTGCTGAGCCGTCCGTATGCCGGACGTTATGCCGATAAAATCGGGCCGAAGAGGGTGGTGATGTTCGGGCTGAGCGGTTGTCTGCTCAGCGGCGTGTTTTATCTGCTGGCGCTGGGATTTGATGCGTCACCGGCGGTCAGCCTGGCGTTGTTGTGCGCCGGACGGATATTACTGGGCGCAGGGCAAAGTTTTGCCGGAACCGGCTCGACGCTGTGGGGCATCAGCGTGGTAGGTTCGCTGCATATCGGCAAAGTGATTTCGTGGAGCGGCGTGGTGACGTATGGCGCGATGGCCATTGGCGCACCGCTCGGCGTGCTGATTTTTAGTCTCGGCGGCCTGACGCTGCTGTCGGCCTGCATCATTCTAGTGGCACTGGCGGCGTTAATCACCGCATGGCGCAAACCGCCGGTAACCGGCACGGCGTCCACGCAAATTCCGTTCCGTCAGGTGCTGGGCAAGATCATGCCGTACGGCATGATGCTGGCGCTGGCGTCCACCGGCTTTGGTGTGATCGCCACCTTCATCACCCTGTTTTATGCCGCCAAAGGCTGGTCGGGCGCGGCGTTCTCGCTGACCTTCTTCAGCGTGGCGTTTGTCGGCATGCGGCTGTTACTGCCCAACAGTATTACGCGTTTTGGCGGATTGCAGGTTGCGCTGGCCTGTTTTGTGGTGGAAATCGCCGGGCTGATGATGGTGTTTTTCGCCCCAACCGCGTGGGCTGCGATGGCCGGAGCGTTTATTACCGGCGTGGGATTCTCGCTGGTGTATCCGGCGCTGGGCGTGGTGGCGGTGAAGAAATTGCCGCAGGAAAATCAGGGCAGCGCGCTGGCGACCTATTCGGCGTTTCTGGATTTATCTCTGGGAATTACCGGCCCGCTGGCCGGTGTGCTGATGGCGCAGGCCGGGATTGATGCGATCTATCCCGGCTCGGCCTTGCTGGTATGTATCGCGATGGCGCTGGGTCTGCGGTTGCTGTTACGCCAGCCCTCGCCGGAAACCAGCGCCTCTGTCAGTACCGATTAAACCGCCTGCCGGAGGCCACGGATGCGGCCCATATGCAGCGTATCCACCAGCTCGCCGTCACGCATGGCGTAGCACGGGCTGAGGCCTTCAATGCTGAAACCGAACTTTTTGTACAGCCCGATAGCAGCCTCGTTATCGGCATACACCGTCAGCTCGACGCGGATCACGTGCAGCCATTTGTCGCATAACTCAAGGGCAGCTTGGATAAGCTTGCTGCCGACGCCTCGCCCCTGAAATTGCGTATCCACACCAATCCCGAACGTTGCCACATGGCGGCGTCGCCACGGCTGCTCGACCATTAAGGTCAGATTGCCGACCAGTTTGCCGTCGATGCACGCCACCAGCGCGAACCGGCCGGGCGCGGCGTTAGCAAGCCGGTCTTCCCATAGCGTGGAGGGCGGATAAGGAAGTTGTAGTGTGTCGCTGTAAACAGGAACCTGAGCGTATAGGTGCTGAAGCGCCTCTGCATCTGCGGCTTCAGCGTGACGAATGACTATTTCGCTCATGGCGACACTCCTCTTTTTGTGGTTACTGTTTGAATATCCTCTACATTTATCAGGAATAGGAAAACTGTCAATTGAATGTTTGGTGAAAAAAAATGCTTTACAAGTGCGAATGATAATGATTATTATTGCCATGCGTTCCGGGGATGGCCTCACACCAAGGTCAAACGGGTCCCCATGAATGCACGACATTGCTCACATTGCTTCCAGTATTACTTAGCCAGCCTTAAGCGCTGGCTTTTTTTTCTTCATATTTTGAGCTGTGGATGCGTTGGCTGCGCTCGCTCACCCCGGTCACATACTTGTGTATGTGACCGGGGATTCGCTTGCTGGCCGCCTGCCCACAACTCAAACTATTTCGAAAAAATTTCCTCTAAACCTTACTCATAATTCAAACTATTTCGAAAAACTCCTCAGTTCCTCAGGCTATTAGCCGTCAGGCAAGGATCATATTCTGCTGCCATATCACCCGATCTCCGGCGGGTGGTTGGGCGATGACGGTGCTGCCGGATAAGCGGTTATTGAGGAACATCAGTGAGCTGGCGGGTTGTGCAGTGACGTCGGTGAAATCGAACGTCGCCTGGGTCAGGGTTGAGGAAAGAATATCGATTTGCTTTGGCGCAGTGCCGGAGAGCGTGAAGCCGACCTGATTAAATTGCGAAGCCTGAACCGACAGGGTGGAAGATTTCAGGATCAGCGGCGCAGACTGTGTGGCGGCGTTAAACGTACAGCGCACAAAATTTACCGGTGCGGTGCTGTCGAATGCGTGTCCGCTGATGGCGTTGAACACCGTATCGGTAAAGGTGATCGCAGCCGTCACGTTGCTTTGCACCACCGGCGCACCGTCCTCCGGCAGGGAAAACTGGCACTGACGAATGACGTTCGGGCGCGCAGCGCGTTGCGAGGCCTGACTGATAATCAGCGGGCCATCGGCGGTGCAGCCGGCCATCTGCAAACCGTCGGCATTGACCCACAACATCCCGGACTGCGGGATAGTCTCGTTGGTGATCACCACCAGATCTTCCAGCGTCAGTTCACTCACGCCGGAGCGGGCGACAAACCACGGGCAGACGTGCTTACGCACATTGATACGTTTGGCGCTGCCTCCCCAGGTGACGCCGGAATTGGCAAAGGTCATCAGGCCGGAGTTGCCGGTATAAGTGAGATCGTGTTCGTACTGACCGTGGGTGACGAACGGGCCTTTTTCCGCGCTTTGTCCGCTGGCATGACAATTTTCGACCAGGCAATACGCCGACGCCGTGAAATCATTTAAATGCCGTGCATTTGCCACGCTGCAATCACTGACATGGCCGTACAGACAATAGATTTGCTGTGTCAGGTATCCGGCACCGCCAAAGGCCGTATTCGGCGGATTGGTGAGAGAGCATTGCTGCGTCAGATAATGGGTATTCCAGCGGCGCATCACCACCGGCCAGAAAGAACCCGTTGAGTGGATCCCCGCGACGTTGGCATATACCGCGTATTCAAACGCCACCGGATGGCTGCCGGTGATCTGGTCATCTCCCGCGCCGGAGAACTGCATATTTTTAACAGTAATGAATTCAACCGGCTCGACTTTTTGCCAGCTGATCACCCTGCCAGCCAGCAGTTCCCAGCCGTTGTAATAGCCAATCTGAATATGCGTGCTGTCAGGAATGGCAATGATTTCCACCAGCTTTTGCAGCTCGCGTTCCGCCGCGCCTTTCACCGGCGTAACCTGTACCGCGTACCAGTCGCCCACGCTGAACAGTGACGAATCCGCGACCGGGAAAATATCCGTCTGTTCCTGCAACGTTTCAGTCAGCGTGAAGGTGACAGGCGTGCCGGTGACAGTGCCCTGGAAAAACAGCACGGCGGCAAACGGGTCATTGACCGGTGCGCTGGCAATGCCGGTGGTGAAAACGCGGTTGTTCTGGAAATCCAGGGTGATGTCAGAACGTGTGAAATGATGGCGGCGCTGAAAGAGCAAATCCGTAAACGCCAGAATCTGGCTGATTTGCGGATCATTCACTAATGCATCCAGCGCATCGTCAGCAGGTTGATCAGCATTAAGAATGCCGAAATTGCGGAAATCGCCGACACCCTGATGGATAAGACGCCAGCGACCATTGGCCGAATGGTCAGAACTGATCACCGTACCGTTATTCGCGGGCAGAACGCAGTTTTTGTCCCAGTGATAATGACCGCCGCCGCCGTCACCGGCCTGAAAATAACCATTAACGAAGACATTATGATCCAGACGTATTTTATGATTCTTCAGCGCGGATACAGAATTGAACGTTTTCATGGAAGATTCCTAATGAGGCTCAGGGGTGAGCCACTTTATTTTGTTATACCTCCGTGTTTTCAACCACAATATGCGGCCCTGTACTGGCTGGCACAACAGAGGTGGTATTTATCAGGATGTTATTCTGTTCGATAAAATAAGAGGGGCGGGAGAATGCCTTATCTGAAAATAACCGCCTGCCGTGCGTGAATGTCACGTGATGTGCCTGATAATGATTAATACCGCTGGCGACCTCAATATGAAGCTGCTCGTCACCCGTCACTTCACTTTGCAATGGCCCTAACCGCCAGGTCACGGCATGGTCGCCGGTGCGCGAAAGTAAAGGCCGGGACATGTGATCGCCGGCCAGCGTGGAATCGCCATTAATCACGATTTTCTGCGGTCCCTCTGCGGTTAAAATAAGGGACACATTTTCAAGGCGGCAGGCGTTAAAGTTAATATCTTTATTTTTAATTAACAGCGAAACATCTTTATCCGTTCCTTTGAACTGGCAATGGGAAAAATAGACCAGCGAACGACCATTAATAGAATTTCGGGCTTCAGCCGCCGCATGAGAAATAATATACGGGTCGTCCGGAGCCAGATTACTGATCGTGGAATCATGACGCGGATCCAGCACAAATCCGCAGTTTTCAAACACGTTCATTTTGATACTGCGCCGGCTGTTTTGCAGTAACGTCAGCTCGCCGCTGACACTGCAGTTTTGCACCGTCAGGCCGTCACAGTTGAGGCGCAATATACCGAGATTATCCTGTTCCCCATTCCGGTAAATACAGACATCCGTTAAGGTCAGATCCGTGACATGCGTGTCTGCGGTCAGTATGGAACAGCGGTGTTGGTTGATGACAATCCGTGCTGCCGACTGACCCCAGGCTTTGCCGGAATTGGCCAGCGTAAGGATGCCGGGGTTGGCTGTGAAGTGCAGATCATGTTCATACTGGCCGTGTGTCACGAAAGCACCGGAGCTGTCACCGTTGCTGTGACAGTTCTTTACCACGCAGGAAGAGCTGGCGGTCAGATCGTTAAGATGTCGGGCATTAGACGTTGTACAGTCGCTAATCACGCCGTACTGACAGTAAATTTGTTGGGTCAGATACCCTGCGCCGCCCCAGGAAACCGAAGGCGGGTTGGTCAGCGAACATTGTTCTGTGCGAAAGAAGGTATTCCAGCGGCGGAAAATAACCGACCAGAAGGTGCCCTGCGCGTGAACGTTAATGACATCGCAATAAATGGCATATACCAGCGCGACGGGCTGGGAACTGTTATTAGCCAGCTGCCCCTCTTCGACATATTGCATATTCCGGATACAGACATTTTCCACCGGCGTGACTTTTCGCCAGTGCAGATGACTTTGTTCCTCCAGCACCCAGCCGCTTCTGTAATTAAGCCGGATATGTGTTTCATCAATCTGTTCTGTCACCTGCACCAGTCGTTGTATTTTGCGTTCCCAGTGGCCGGTCATCCTGTCAGATTCCAGGCAATACCACTGGCCGACAGGATATAAGTTGCTGTCGTCTACCGGATAGATTTCTGATAATAAAGGCAAAGGCTTCCTGAGAACGGATACCGTAGTTTGCTCTTCAGCCAGACCTGTGAAAGAAAAAATAGCGGCAAGGTAATTATTTTTGGGGTCAGCCAGTATTTCCAGCCCCGACGCGGTCACTGTGTGGTTATTAAAATCAAGGGTGATATTCGAGCGATTAAAGCGGTGGCGTGATATGAAGTTCAGCGAGGTATGGGCTTCAATCCGGTGAATAAGCGGATCACTGACCATCGCATTCAGTGCCGCATCTGCCGCGTTCTGTCCGTTAAATATGCCGAACTGACGAAAGTCCATGACGCCGTTATGTAATTGCAGCCAGCGGCCTTTAGCAGATTTAAGCGAAGAAATGACGGTGCCCTGATTGGCTGTTTTCTCGCTACCGGCATCCCAGTAAACCAGTTTTGGCGCGCCATCCCCGGCAAAGTGATATCCCAACACCACGGCGCAGGTGCGGTCTGCCGGCGCAGAGAGTTGCCTTAACGCCATAATGTTGCTGGCGCTAATTATATTATCCGAATTAATTTCAACGGATTTAAATAATCCGGCAGAGACCACTCCGCCAGTTATTCCCGCGATCAACTCGCGGCGGTTAATCATGATGATTTCCGGAAAACAGACGTCACAGGGATTTTCCTGAATATATTCAATATTTGAGTATTGTACGGATGCGTCATTAAGCAACTTTCGGAAGAACAATTTGACTTAATTTTCTTCAAATCCTTTGGAATGCGTCGCCGGCATTTGTTCATATTTTTTGAACAGAGGAGTGAAGTTTTTACGCTTTCTTATTCTCAGCCGTTGACTAGACTAGAGAAAACATTGAGGAGAGTTGAACATGATTTACTTACGCAAAGCACAAGAACGCGGTCACGCAAGTCACGGCTGGCTGGAAAGTTGGCATACCTTCTCTTTTGCCGATTATTACGATGCGAACTTTATGGGATTCTCCGCGCTGCGGGTAATCAATGAAGATTTCATCGATGCGGGGCAGGGTTTTGGTAAGCATCCGCATAAAGACATGGAAATTCTGACCTACGTGCTCGACGGCACCGTGGAACATCAGGACAGCATGGGCAATAAAGAACAAATCCAGGCCGGTGAGTTTCAGATTATGAGCGCCGGTACCGGTGTGACGCATTCCGAATACAACGGTAACAGCGACCGTAAACTGCACCTGTATCAGATCTGGATTGTTCCAAATCAGAAAGGGCTGGAACCGCGTTATGAACAACGCATGTTCGATGCGCCGCAGGGTCGCCAGCTGGTGCTTTCTCCGGATGCCCGTGAAGGTTCGCTGAAAGTGTTCCAGGATATGGAATTGTCCCGCTGGGCGCTGAAAAAAGACGAACAGTCTGTTTATCAGATTCAGGCTGAACGCCGCGTGTGGATCCAGGTGGTGAAAGGCACGGTTTCCGTTAACGGCCAGAAAGCCGGGGCGAGCGATGCGCTGGCGATCTGGGATGAAACGGCGCTGTCGGTTCACGCAGACGAAGACAGTGAAATCCTGCTGTTTGACCTGCCGCCGGTCTGATAACAGGCAAGTCAAAAGCGTAAGGCGATGCAATGGCATCGCCTTTTTTGCGTCCTGAATTCTCTATTTAAAGCTGACGTTAATACCGATATTGCCCTGATAACCTTCCTGTTTACCGTCAAAACCCCGCAGATAATTGGCACTGGCATAAAAGGCGGCATTTTTGCTCAGCGTCGCAGTGATCCCACCGCCCGCTTTCCAGGTACTTTGCGTGAAGTCAGGCGAAATACGGGTACTGGCGATAGTGACAGCGGGGGCATCGGTGAATGTCGATACGGCATCAAGGTTCAGGTACGGCGTAATGTTCGGCTGATCCACCTGCGGCAGATGGGAAAGTCGCACACCGGCCCGTGCCTGCACGCTGCTGTCAGTGGTTTTTTCCACCGAGGCTATCCCGTCACTGAATCCTTTCATGTGCAGATACTGATAGATCACCTGCGTCTGAGGTTCGAGTCTCCAGCTTTGGGTTATCGCCAACGGGATGCCGCCTTCGGCTGAAAACGCCACGCCGTAGCCGTCCTGTTTAGCCTGCGTTTCACTCTGGAATTCGGTGTGGTAATCGGTGACTTGCCCGACGAAATCCAGATACGCGCCGCTGCCGGTCTTCACGGTGTAATAACCGCCAATGCCGTAAGCATCGGTAGACACATCTCCGGTATCGGTGGATTCACCCACCAGCCCGCGGGCGCTGTCCGAGCTGTTGGTTTTCTGATCCCCCAGCGAAATCATTACCCCGGCATGCACATTATTCCCGCGCGGTGTCTCATCCTGATACAAATCCTTGCCGATCTGGATATAACGAATGTCGCTGTCAAAACTGAAACGACCCACATCATAATTATCATGCGCCCCGCCGATGCGGGCCCATGTGCCATCCTGAGCGCGTTTGACGCTGTCGCCGGTACGTTCGTGATAAGACCCCATTGAGCTAAAGCCGTACTGCCGGTTAAGGAAGGGCGCGGCAATGTAACCCACGACATCCGTCCGGTAGGCGATCACCGGTTTAGGTATCGGTGTCGGTGTCGGTGTCGGTTGCGGTGTAGGTTCTGGTGCCGGATCAGGATCAGGCACCGGTTCCGGCGGCGGCACCGGCTCCAGATAAGTGCGCAGATACCAGTCTTTTGGCGACGTACTGCCGCCTTTATAGAGATAATAATCGTATGCCCCGGCACTGACTTTTCTCAGCAATTTCAGTGACGATGTGTCATCGCCATCCACCTGCACCAGACGGATCCCGTCGCCTGTTGTCAGCGCACCGCTGCCCCCGACATTGCGCACCAGTACGCCAAATTGTCCGCTGGCGTTACCCTGAACATGCAGTAAATCGGTGGGAGAATTATCGCTGCCCAGTTGCGTGTTGAAATTCAGCGAACCGTTGCCGGAAAGCGTGCTGGTGGTAAGTGTGTGGAAGGCTCCCTGCTGCGGTTGAGTGAAGTTCAGCAGACTGTTATCCATCGATAAATTACCGAGGACGGAATCGCCAGTCAGATTCCACACCGACTGGTTATTCAGCGTCAGTGAGGAGAGATCTTGCACCGCGCCGGTCAGCACGGAGTCATCCAGCGTGACATCGGTTTTCGCCGTCGTCGCATTGATAATATTGCCGATAATCTGGCTTTTACCGCTGACATTCACCGTGCTGGCACCGTTATCGGCAAAGGTCATCGCTGCGTTAATCCCTAAAATGCGGGCCGCGTTGCCGATGATCACTTGCGAGTTACCGTTGTAAATCTTACTGATCCCGACATTACCGCTGTTGATGGTCGAATTATCAATGCGAAGTTTTTGCACCTGATCGGCGGTCATAGGGTCGGCTTGCAGTGAAAGACCAACCGAGGCACTGCCTGGCGTGGAGATCTGCAGCCCGTCAGTCAGAGTCAGGTCGCTGGGGCCAATGAATATTATGCCGTCAGTTACGTTCGCCAGTGCGGTGATAGACCCACCGCTTATCTGCGCCACACTGCCGTTTTCCAGCATCATGCCGGTCCCATATTGTCCGGCGGTTTTGATATCGACATTCTTCATTTGTAAATTACCGAACGACAGTATTACTGCGTTGCTCTGATCACTTTCTGTTGTGATGGTTCCGCCATCGTAAGTGACATTCGAAAAGCGATCGGCGGATCCGTCAATATTTATTCCGTGACGAACCTGAGAGAAAAGTAAAGTATTAATCAATGTGGCATCGGCATTGCTGATAGCGATTGCTGAACTGCTGGGCATTCCACTCAGGTGATTCACGGTTAATCCGGTGGCATTCAGCGTTGCACCCGTATTGACTTCAACGGCATTATCCGCATTATTGGAATTAATAGTGGTGTTGAGCATATTTGCCGTGGCATTATCATTTATCACCACGGCGGCACTGTTGGAGTTTATCGTTGCTTCATTAATATTTAATACGCTGTTTTCATCCTGAACTGTGATGGCATGCGAAATACCGGTCAGGGTGCTGTTGTGATTAATAACAGAATCTTTTCCGATATTAATAATACCGCCGTTTTGTGCAGTAAGGGAGGAGCCAAGCTGGCTACCCGTGGCGTTAAACTGGTTAGCCAGTAAAGTCAGTTCTGCGCCATTATTTACCAGTATGCCATATTTTATCAAAGGGTTATCAGCAACAATGTTTTCGTTATCCTTCGTGGATAAGGTCAGCTTTTGATTGTTCGTGAGTAACAGCGGCAAGGTGTAATTTGCCGCGCTGGCGCTCATGACGGCAATATTGGGCAGACAACATGCCAGCAGAATAAAACGGGTTATTTGACTGTATTTAAACGCCGGCATCGGGCATTCCTCAAAAAAACAGGGGGTGAATGCCGGACAATGTATTCATTAATCTTCAATGGATAAAATCATTCAATATCAATTTTTAACTGAACACAGGGAATGATATTAATCGGATTTAGTTTTTATTTATGGCAACGTAAAATATTTTATTGATACGTCATCTCATGCTGCGGTGATAATTGTTATTCGTTTTCCCCGTAGCCACACTTTTTTCCTGCGCGAATGACATTTGCTCAAAATGTGAAACATTTCACATCGCCGGACAATCTCCGTGAAATTTTATGAACAGGCTCGCACATTTCTGCGGAAACCGTGGAAACCGGTTTCCATAACGCCTCAAATACCTTCAGCAAGCAGAAACGGGCAGAACATAAATCATCTGGGAGTGAAGCAAAATGAAAAGAATCATGCTTTGTTGTTCGGCGGGGATGTCGACCAGTTTGTTAGTGCGCAAAATGAAAGAAGTGGCGGCAGAGCGCGGCGAAGAAGTGCAGATCGACGCGTTCGGTGCCAGCGAATTTGACGAAAAATTCCGCGACTATCAGGTCGTGCTGCTCGGGCCGCAGGTGCGTTACATGCAGGCTGATTTATCCAAAAGAGCCGCAGAATTTAATATTCCGGTCGAAACCATCAACATGATGGATTACGGCATGCAGCGCGGCGACAACGTGCTCGACTTCGCTTACGGCCTGATCGCACAGGAAGGAAGCCGCGTATGAGTGGCCTTTATCAGGCGATGGTTAACGTCATCGAAAAACACATCACGCCACTGGCGGGGAGCGTCGGTCAGCAGCGGCATGTGATCGCCATTCGTGACGGGTTTATCGCGGCGTTGCCTTTCATGATTATCGGCTCATTCATGCTGGTGTTTATCTTCCCGCCTTTCTCGCCGGACACCACCTGGGGTTTCGCGCGCGGCTGGCTGGATTTGTCGCTGAAATACCGCGAGCAGCTGATGCTGCCCTGGTATCTGAGCATGGGCGTGATGACATTTTTCATCTCGGTGGGCATCGGCGCAAGTCTCGGTAAACACTATAAACTCGACCCGATCATGACCGGCTTGCTGGCGTTTATGGCGTTCCTGCTGGTGGCGGCGCCGTATCATGACAAACAAATCTCGACGCAGTATTTCTCCGGCGAAGGTATCTTCACTGCGATCCTGACGGCGATTTATGCCGCTGAAGTGTATGCGCTGCTCAAACGCCGCAACATTACTATCCGTCTGCCGAAAGAAGTGCCAACCGGCGTGGCGCGTTCGTTTGAAATTCTCATTCCGGTGGTGGTGATCGTCGCTACGCTGCATCCGCTGAATCTGTTTATTCAGTCCACCACTGGCATGATTATTCCTGAAGCCATAATGCATTTGCTGGCACCGCTGGTGTCCGCCTCGGATTCCCTGCCTGCGATTTTGATTTCGGTGTTTATCTGTCAGGTGCTGTGGTTTGCAGGCATTCACGGTGCGCTGATTGTGACCGGCATCATGAACCCGTTCTGGATGACCAATCTGGCGCTGAACCAGACGGCGTTACAGAACGGCGAGCCGCTGCCACATATCTATCTGCAAGGATTCTGGGATCACTATCTGCTGATTGGCGGCGTCGGCTCGACCCTGCCGCTGGCGATCCTGCTGCTGTGCAGCAAGGCCGTGCATCTGCGCACCATTGGTAAAATGGGCGTGGTGCCGAGCTTCTTCAACATCAACGAACCGATCCTGTTCGGTACGCCGATTATCATGAATCCGGTGTTCTTCCTGCCGTTCACACTGGTGCCGATGCTGAACGCAATTTTTGCGTATACCGCCACCAAACTGGGCTGGGTCGCGCAAGTGGTCTCGCTCACACCCTGGACAACGCCTGCGCCCATTGGTGCGTCATGGGCCGCAAACTGGGCATTCAGTCCGGTAATTATGTGCCTGTTCTGTATGGTGTTATCAGCCGTAATGTACTACCCGTTCCTGAAAGCCTATGAACGTACGTTGCTGAAACAGGAAGCGGAAAAAGCCACGGCACAAACGGCGGGCAATGCCGTGCCGGCAAGCAGCTAAACAGTCAAATAATTCAGTTAAAAACGTAAAGCTAACGGACAGCGAGGATGACAATGAAATACGCATTTCCAAAAGAATTCTGGTGGGGCAGTGCCAGTTCAGCGCCGCAGACGGAAGGTGAAACCCTGAGCCACGGCAAAAGCGCGACGGTGTGGGATCACTGGTATTCACAGCAGCCGACGCGTTTTCATAACGACGTGGGTCCGCAGGATACCTCGACGTTTTATAAAAACTGGCGCGAAGACATCGCGTTGCTGAAACAGCTGAACCACAACACGTTTCGCACGTCGATTTCCTGGGCGCGTTTGATCCCCAACGGACGCGGCGAAGTGAATCAGGAAGCGGTCACGTTTTATAATCAGGTGATCGACGAAATGCTGGCGCAGGGCGTACAGCCGTTTATCAATCTGTTCCACTTTGATATGCCGATGGCGATGCAGGAAATCGGCGGCTGGGAAAACCGCGACGTCGTGCAGGCTTACGCCAACTATGCCGATACCTGTTTTGAATTATTCGGCGACCGTGTGAAGCACTGGTTCACCTTCAACGAACCGGTGGTGCCGGTGGAAGGCGGCTATCTGTATGACTTCCATTACCCGAACGTGGTGGATTTCAAACGTGCCGCCACGGTGGCGTATCACACCATGCTGGCGCATTCTCTGGCGGTGAAAGCCTATCGTGCCCGCAACACCGGTGGTGAAATCGGTATCATCCTCAACCTCACGCCATCGTATCCGCGCTCGCAAAATCCGGCAGATCTGAAAGCCGCCAATATTGCGGATCTGATGTTTAACCGCAGTTTCCTCGATCCGGCGCTGCGCGGTGAATATCCGCAGGAACTGGTGGAATTGCTGAAAAAACACGATCAGCTTCCGGCCTGTCAGCAGGGCGATAAAGAACTGCTGCAACAGGGCGTGGTAGATTTACTCGGCATCAACTATTACCAGCCGCGCCGTATTCAGTGCCGCGACAGTATGGTCAATCCGGAAAGTCCGTTTATGCCGGAATGGTTTTTCGATAACTACGTGATGCCGGGACGTAAAATGAACCCGCACCGTGGCTGGGAAATCTACGAGCAGGGCATTTACGACATCCTCACCAATCTGCGTGAAAACTACGGCAATCCGCGCTGTTTCATTTCTGAAAACGGCATGGGCGTGGAGCATGAACTGCGCTTCGAAAAGGATGGCCGGATTGACGATGATTACCGCATTGAGTTTGTCAGCGGGCATCTGAAATGGCTGCACCGGGCGTTGCAGGAAGGCAGCGGCTGTCTCGGCTACCATATGTGGACATTTATTGACTGCTGGTCATGGATGAATGCCTATAAAAACCGGTATGGTTTCATCCAGCTGGATCTGGAAACCCAAAAACGCACAGTGAAGAAAAGCGGCGAATGGTTCGCTGCGGTGTCTAAAAACAACGGCTTCGATTAACACAAGGAAAGACATGGCAAACATTAACGACGTTTCGCGGCTGGCGAAGGTGTCGAAAGCGACGGTGTCCCGTGTTTTGAGTGGCAGCCGCGGTGTCAAAGAGGAAAGCCGCCTGGCCGTAATGCAGGCGGTGGAAACGCTGCAATATAAACCGAGCGTGATTGCGCAGTCGCTGTCCACGCAATCTACCGGCTGTATCGGCGTGATTTGTGCGACGGAAAACATTAACCAGTCCACCGGTTATCTGCACGCGCTGGAAAAAGAGCTGCGGCTGAATCAGAAGTATTTGCTGCTGCGGTTTGCCACCGACGCAGCAAGCCTTACGCATTCCGTGGACGAAATCGGGCGCGGTCTGTGCGATGCAATGATTGTGATTGGCGCGCGATTTGCGTTGCCGGTATTGCCTGAAAACGTCATCACCATTGACTGTCTGGACGCGGATTCAGCGCGCAGTATTCATTTTGACCGCAGCTTTGCGGCTGAAACCGCCTGCCAGTATGTGCTCAAACAAGGGCGCAGGCAGATTGCGCTGATCAATCCGGAGAGTCATGAAACTGCCGGGCAAATTTTGCAGGGATATCACCTCGCGCTGGAGAAATTCCTGCTGCCTTATGACCGGCGGCTGGTACACAGCGGCGGACAGGCATTGTCGCAACTGCTGGCGCAAAACGTGCCGTTCAACGCGCTGCTGGTGCCGGACGATGCCACCGCGCAGGATGCACTCCGTCAGCTTGCACAGCACGGGCGTGCCGTGCCTGAAAATGTGATGGTATTCAGCCTCGACAGCACGCTGCCGCCGGGTGTTTCTGCCGTTCCGGCAATTGCCTATCCGCTGGAAACACTGGCACAACGTGCGATGGCGTTACTGACCGGCCAGTTCTCCGCCAGTCTCAGCGCACCGGTTCGCGGCCAGCTTTCGTTACCTTCCTGACAAACCTCTCATGTCGCGCAGCAACGGATATCCGCCTGCGCGATTGTTTGCTAACATCACGCTCTGATCCCTTAACCTTTTCAGCGGCACCATCTCATTGATGAATATCAAGAAAAAAAGACCCGTACTCCAGGATGTTGCCGACAAGGTGGGCGTCACCAAAATGACGGTCAGCCGTTATTTGCGCAATCCTGAACAGGTTTCCGGTGCGTTGCAGGAAAAGATTTCTGCGGCGCTCGACGAGCTGGGTTACATCCCCAACCGCGCACCGGATATTCTTTCCAATGCGAAAAGCCGCGCCATCGGCGTGCTGCTGCCGTCGCTGACCAACCAGGTGTTCGCGGAAGTGCTGCGCGGCATCGAAAGCGTGACCGATATTCACGGCTACCAGACCATGCTGGCGCACTACGGCTACAGCCAGGAGCGCGAAGAACAGCGTCTGACCTCACTGCTTTCCTACAATATCGACGGGCTGATTTTGTCCGAACGCCATCACACGGCACGAACGCTGAAGATGATTGAAGTGGCCGGTATTCCGGTGGTGGAAATGATGGATTGCGTGTCGCCGTGCGTCGATCTGGCGGTCGGATTTAACAACTTCGAAGCCGCCCGACAAATGACCCAGCAAATTATCGCCCGTGGCCATCGGCATGTGGTGTATTTCGGCGCACGTCAGGATGAACGTACGATTATCAAACAGCAAGGTTACGAGCAGGCGATGCGCGAATCCGGGCTGGAGCCTTACAGCGTGATGACCAGCCGCTCCTCGAGTTACAGCGCGGGCGCGGAATTACTGCGTCAGGCGCAAAAAGACTGGCCGAAAATCGACAGTATTTTCTGCACCAACGATGACCTGGCGGCGGGCGCATTTTTTGAATGTCAGCGTCAGGGGCTGAAAATCCCGTCACAAATGGCGATTGCCGGTTTCCACGGTCACAACATGGGGCAGGCAATGGAACCGCCGCTGGCCAGCGTACTCACGCCGCGCGAAAGAATGGGGCAGATTTCCGCCGAACGCCTGCTG
This sequence comes from Rahnella sp. JUb53, assembly GCF_004346065.1. Taxonomy (NCBI): domain Bacteria; kingdom Pseudomonadati; phylum Pseudomonadota; class Gammaproteobacteria; order Enterobacterales; family Yersiniaceae; genus Rahnella; species Rahnella sp. JUb53. Next base: position 133,519 of record NZ_SLYT01000011.1, on the reverse strand, counting down.
GCGAGATTACGCGGCGAAGAAGTGGTGCCGAGGATGGTGGATGTGGGGTTTACGATATCTGCGGGTGGAAGTATCTGATTTGCATGAGCCTGGTTTACTTGCCACTTTGAATCCGGGTGGTGCTCGTCCTCCTCACGTACTACGTGTACGCTCCGGGGCCTGCGCTCCATCCGAATCCAAATTGGCTGCGCCACCGGCGGCTCACCTGTGGCTTTTTTAAAGTCTTACTTCTGTACCGTCTTCAAAGCTGCAATACAACGATCCACCACACCCTCGAATTTATGATCGATATTCACGCGCAACACATCCGGTTCGTCTTCGCCCGGTTCTTCGAGCGCATCGAACTGGCTGCGCAGTAAATCGGTCGGCATAAAGTGTCCGGCGCGGGCTTTCAGGCGGTCGGCAATCACGTCAAAACTGCCTTTCATGTAGATGAACACCATGCCTTCGTTGTCTTTACGCAGCGCGTCGCGGTAGCGGCGTTTCAGCGCAGAACAGACAATAATGCCGGTTTCATTTTTATGGCGCAGGCTGTAAGCCGCGTCATTCAGGCGCAATAACCACGGCGCACGATCGTCGTCGTTGAGTGGCGTACCGCTGGCCATTTTCTGAATATTGGCGCGGGGATGAAGATCATCGCCGTCGATAAATTTCGCGTTAATTTCACGGGCCAGTGCCGCGCCGACGGTGGATTTACCGCTGCCTGACACGCCCATCAGAATGATGCTTTGTCCTGCCATAAGTATGATCTCTATCCCAAAATGAACATTTTGACTGCGTAGTGAGTCCTAATATTAGCATGTTACCGGTATCATGATACCGGTAACAAATGGAGATGTGACTAATATCACAAAGGAATGCACTGCTGTTTTAGCGGTCGCGGTCTGTACCCGTTGCACTGTTAATTCCTACAACATGTTGAAAATTAAAAACAATGCGTCACCCGGTTTTTAGCCATACCGCAGTGACAGCATGAGGGGAAAGAATATGCCATTAGTTATTGTAGCGGTGGGTGTCGCACTGCTGTTGTTACTTATGATCCGATTTAAGCTTAATGGCTTCATTGCACTGATCCTGGTCGCGCTGGCGGTGGGTATCATGCAGGGAATGCCGGTCGACAAAGTCATCACGTCGATCAAAAACGGGGTAGGCGGCACGCTCGGCAGTCTGGCGCTGATCATGGGCTTCGGTGCCATGCTCGGTAAAATGCTGGCGGATTGCGGCGGTGCGCAGCGCATCGCGACCACGCTTATCGAAAAGTTTGGCCGTGAACACATTCAGTGGGCGATTGTACTGACCGGTTTCATCGTCGGTTTTGCGCTGTTCTATGAAGTTGGCTTCGTGCTGATGCTGCCACTGGTATTTACCGTGGCGGCGGCGGCGCGTCTGCCACTGCTGTATGTCGGTGTGCCGATGGCGGCTGCATTGTCCGTAACGCACGGTTTCCTGCCTCCGCACCCTGGCCCGACAGCGATTGCCACGATTTTCCATGCGGATATGGGCAAAACCCTGTTGTATGGCTCACTGCTGGCGGTGCCGACGGTCATTCTGGCGGGTCCGGTTTATGCGCGTTTCCTGAAAGGGATCGACAAACCGGTTCCGGAAGGCCTGTTTAACCCGAAAACCTTCACGGAAGAAGAGATGCCGGGCTTTGGTGTCAGCGTCGCGACGTCCCTGGTGCCGGTTATTCTGATGGCATTCCGCGCCGTCTGCGAAATGATCTTGCCGAAAGGCCATCCGGTACTGGCTTACGCTGAGTTCTTCGGCGATCCGGTAATGGCCACGCTGATTGCGGTACTCATCGCTATCTTCACCTTCGGCCTGAACCGTGGTCGTAAGATGGATGAAGTGATGGCAACCGTCAGCGATTCCATCAAAATCATCGCCATGATGTTGTTAATCATCGGCGGTGGCGGTGCGTTCAAACAGGTACTGGTGGACAGCGGGATTGAAAAATACATCGCCGCCCTGATGCACGGCAGCAACCTGTCGCCAATCCTGCTGGCGTGGTCAATTGCCGCCGTGCTGCGTATCGCACTGGGTTCTGCCACCGTTGCTGCGATTACCGCGGGCGGCATTGCTGCGCCACTGATCGCGACGACTGGTGTCAGTCCTGAACTGATGGTGATCGCCGTTGGTTCCGGCAGCGTGATTTTCTCACACGTCAACGATCCGGGTTTCTGGCTGTTCAAGGAGTACTTCAACCTGAGCATTGTCGAAACCTTCAAATCCTGGTCGGTGCTGGAAACCATCATCTCCCTGTGTGGTCTGGGCGGATGCCTGTTGCTGTCGATGGTCGTCTGACGACAGATTGTTAGCATAAAAAAGGCGAGCCATGTGGCTCGCCTTTTTTACATCATTTTAAATTGTTTTAAGCGTCTGGATAATTTGCGGATTCAGTTCCAGCATTTTCAACAGCTTCAATGCTGCGCCATTTGGCAAACGCTTTTGTTGTTCCCATGCCTGCACCAGCGAGGGAGAAACACCAAGCAGCCGGGCGAACTCATCCTGTTTAACACCTGCTTTTGTGCGAATTTGTTTTACTTCAGGCATGGAAATACGCGTGATATGTGCAGGTGCCATCTCACCTTTACGGATCGCGACCATTTCTTCAGCGGATTGTCGCAATTCTTCAAAGAATTCTTTCGTCATGGTCTATCTCCTGTGTCACGACAGACTTCGTACAATGTTTTTCAAAATCGATTTTTCGCTTTCCGTCAGAGAATCTTTCTCACTCTTGGGATAAACCAGCAGCATGTAAATCTGACCATCAGCGCACAGGTAATAATAAATCGCCCGCACACCTGCACTTTTCCCCCGACGATGGTTCCCCCAGCGGACTTTTCTGCAACCGCCCGTCCCGACGATCAAAGCCCCTGCATCGGGATAATGCGTGAGGTATTCCTGAAACTGGCGATATTCCTCCTCAGTCAGCAGCTCTTTGCATTTGCGGCTAAAAGTCGGGGTTTCGATAAACTCCAGATATTCCATATGACTCATTCCATGACTCAAGATGGCAGGATAATACTCTCACAGGGTAAGAGTTCAACGCGAGGTTTTTCTCGTCAGAAACGAAAAAGGCGAGCCATGTGGCTCGCCTTTTTCGTTTCTGCTGTCGCTAAATCTTCAAATACGCCCTGATCCCATCGAGGAACATCTGCGTCGAGAGCATGACCAGAATCAGGCCCATCAGGCGTTCGAGGGCGCTGACGCCTTTGTCGCCGAGCAGTCGCAGGAACAAATTCGACAGCAGAAGAATGGCCATCGACAGGCCCCAGGCGATGAACAGGGCCAGCGTTAAGTGGCTCATCTGATTCGGATACTGGTGCGAAAGCAGCATCAGCGTGGCGAGAATCGACGGACCGGCCACCAGCGGGATCGCCATCGGCACGAGGAAGGGTTCTTCACCGGCAGGCAGGCCGCTGCTGCTTTTCTCTTCCGACGGGAAAATCATTTTGATGGCAATCAGGAACAGAATGATCCCGCCGGAAATCGACACAGTTTCTGTGCGCAGATTCAGGAACGACAGGATTTTTTCACCGGCGAACAGGAAAATCAGCATCAGGATAAGCGCGATCAGCATTTCGCGGATCAGCACCACCCGGCGACGTTTCGGGTCGAGATGTTTTAAGACCGACATAAAAATCGGTAAGTTGCCCAGCGGATCCATAATTAAAAACAGCAAAATGGTTGCTGAAATCATTTCGGTCATAACTACCTCAGAAAAAATGCCTGTTATAAGGTGCGCTGCTATTAAAGGCTGCACTATTGATTAAATTCACTTGCCACTTCTACTACATTTTGTAAGGTGGTAGACCCGCGCGTTAACGGGGCACAGTGCATCAAAACAGGCACTCGCTTGGTGCAAACGCGCGTTCAGGCTGTTTTAAGCAGTTATCACCCTCAGGGCAGGACAGATATTATGAAAAATGTAGGTTTCGTTGGCTGGCGTGGAATGGTTGGTTCTGTACTCATGCAACGCATGATTGAAGAACGCGATTTCGACGCTATCCGTCCGGTATTCTTCTCCACCTCTCAGCACGGTCAGGCCGCGCCTTCTTTCACGGGTCAGTCTGGGACCTTGCAGGATGCCTATGATCTGGACGCACTGAGTGCGCTGGACATTATTATCACCTGTCAGGGCGGCGATTATACCAATGAAATCTATCCTAAGCTGCGTGAAATCGGTTGGTCCGGCTACTGGATTGACGCAGCTTCCTCTCTGAGAATGGAAGATGACGCGATAATCATCCTCGACCCGGTCAACAGCGCCGTGATCCATCAGGGTATCGACAAAGGCATCAAAACCTTTGTGGGCGGTAACTGTACCGTCAGCCTGATGCTGATGTCGCTCGGCGGCCTGTTCGCCAATGACCTGATCGAATGGGCATCTGTCGCCACCTATCAGGCGGCATCCGGCGGCGGTGCGCGTCACATGCGTGAACTGCTGACCCAGATGGGCATGCTGCATAACAGCGTGGCGAAAGAGCTGGAAAACCCGGCATCGGCCATTCTGGATATCGAACGTAACGTCACTGCGCTGACCCGCAGCGGCACATTGCCGACCGATAACTTCGGTGTTCCGCTGGCAGGCGGTCTGATCCCGTGGATCGATAAACAGCTCGATAACGGCCAGACCAAAGAAGAATGGAAAGGTCAGGCGGAAACCAACAAAATTCTCGGCACTTCCAGCATTATTCCGGTGGATGGCCTGTGTGTCCGTATCGGCGCGCTGCGCTGCCACAGCCAGGCATTCACCCTGAAGCTGAGAAAAGACGTGTCGATTCCAGAAATCGAACAGATGCTGGCATCGCACAATGATTGGGTTCGCGTGATCCCGAATGACCGTGAACTGTCGATGCGCGAACTGACCCCAGCGGCGGTAACCGGCACCATGAACACGCCGGTTGGCCGTCTGCGTAAACTGAATATGGGGCCGCAATATCTGTCTGCGTTCACCGTCGGTGACCAGCTGCTGTGGGGCGCGGCAGAACCTTTACGCCGTATGCTGCGCATCCTTTTGTAAGGTGAAAACTGCCCTGTTTTCTTTGTAAATATTTCCCCCGCGGGACACCAGCACGGTGTCCCGTTTTTATTTCAGCCTTCAATAACTTCCGCCGTTTCTCTCCCCGTCCGCAGCGCTTTTTACTGTATTTTTCTTTTTCAAAAATTTGTCCATTTTTGAACTCCTTAACGCCCTGCCTTTTTTAATCTTTGTCTATGCTTAGTAGAAGAGCTCTGCCTTTTTGAGAAGCGGAATTAGAGACTTATTTGGAAATTGTGAACACAGGCGCACTGGCGCATTTTTTGGCAAAACTGAAGTACCGCCAGATCACAATGCAACGATAAAAAGGGGAGCACACTTAACTTACGGTCGTATTGAATATCTGAATGATTTTATTTGATTTATTGATTTAATTAATCATAGGACGAAATGCATGTCTGTACTTCCCGATCAGCACGTCATTAATCAAATTATATCTGGCCACTACGCTGATCCTTTTTCTCTTTTGGGAATGCATTCTGTCGCTGCCGGGCTGGAAGTACGTGCCCTGTTGCCGGATGCCGATCAGGTCTGGGTTATTGATGTAGAAAAAGGCAAGCAGGTGGCAGAACTGCGCCGTTATGACGAGCGCGGTTTCTTTGTCGGCCTGATCCCACGTCGTAAAAATGCGTTCCGTTACAAGCTGGAAGTCCGCTGGGGCGAGGATCGCCATGTGATTGACGACCCGTACCGGTTCGGCACGTTGTTGCAGGAGCTGGATATCTGGCTGCTGGCAGAAGGTACGCATCTGCGGCCGTATGAGAAACTCGGTGCGCATCCGCAAACGCTGGACGATGTCGAAGGCGTCAGTTTCGCGGTCTGGGCACCGAACGCCACGCGGATTTCCGTGGTGGGTGAATTCAACTTCTGGGATGGCCGCCGTCACCCGATGCGTCAGCGCCGTGAAAACGGCATCTGGGAATTATTCATTCCTGCCGTCCGCGAAGGTCAGCTGTATAAATTCGAAATTATCGACTGCCGTGGCAATGTCAGTCTGCGTGCCGATCCTTATGCCTTTGAGGCGCAGATGCGTCCGGACACCGCCTCGTGCGTGCGTAAATTACCGGATGTTGTGCCGCATTCAGAAAGCAGAAAGAAAGCGAATGCGCTGAATCAGCCCGTTTCTGTCTATGAAGTGCATCTGGGTTCCTGGCGTCGTCATACCGATGATAATTTCTGGCTCAGCTATGGCGAGCTGGCCGAGCAGTTAGTGTCCTACGCTAAATGGATGGGCTTCACGCATATCGAACTGATGCCGGTCAACGAGCATCCGTTCGATGGTAGCTGGGGTTATCAGCCGCTGGGTATGTACGCGCCGACCCGTCGTTTCGGCACGCCGATGGAGTTCAAAGCCTTTATCGATGCCGCGCATAACGCCGGTCTGAATGTGATCCTCGACTGGGTGCCGGGGCATTTCCCGAGCGATACCTACGGGCTGGCGCAGTTCGACGGCACCGCGCTGTACGAATATGCCGATCCGCGTGAAGGTTATCATCAGGACTGGAACACGCTGATTTATAACTATGGCCGCCACGAAGTCCGTAACTATCTGGCCGGAAATGGTTTTTACTGGATTGAACGCTTCGGCATTGACGGTCTGCGCGTAGATGCCGTGGCGTCGATGATTTACCGCGATTACAGCCGTAAAGCGGGCGAGTGGATCCCCAATTATTACGGTGGCCGCGAAAACCTCGAAGCCATTTCTTTCCTGAAATACACCAACCATACGATTGGCAAGGAACTCGGCGGCGCAGTGACGCTGGCCGAAGAATCGACTGATTATCCGGGCGTCACCATGCCGCCGGATGCTAACGGACTGGGCTTCCATTACAAATGGAATCTGGGCTGGATGCACGACTCGCTGACGTATATGCAGCTCGATCCGGTTCACCGCAAATACCACCACAATCTCATGACGTTCGGCGTACTTTACGCCTACAGCGAGAACTTCATGCTGCCGCTTTCGCACGATGAAGTGGTACACGGTAAAAAATCCCTGCTGGATAAAATGCCCGGCGACGTCTGGCAGAAGTTTGCCAACCTGCGCGCTTATTACGGCTTTATGTGGGCACATCCGGGCAAAAAACTGCTGTTTATGGGCGGTGAATTTGCGCAGGGGCGCGAGTGGAATTTCGACGCCAGCCTCGACTGGCATCTGCTGGACGACGCGACCGGCTGGCACAGCGGCGTGCAGCATCTGGTGCGCGACCTGAATCTGACGTATCAGGCCAACGCACCGCTGTATGAACTGGATTACAACCCGCGTGGCTTTGAATGGCTGGTGGTTGATGACCATGAAAACTCTATTTTCGCCTTCGCGCGTCGCGATGAAAACGGCGGTGAAATCATCGTTATCAGCAATTTCACGCCGGTGCCACGTGAGCACTATCGCATCGGCATTAGCCGCCCTGGCCGTTACCGTGAAATTCTTAACACCGATTCGCATTTCTACCGTGGCAGCAATGTCGGCAACGGCTGCGACGTTTACAGCGAAAACACCGGTCATCATCAGCGTGAACATTCCATCAGCGTAACGATCCCGCCGCTGGCGACGGTCTATTTGCGAAGGGAGGCGTAATGAAACAGCTCGCGGCTGGTCAGCCCGCGCCTTTTGGTGCGCATCTCAGAGATAACGGCGTCAATTTTTGCCTGTACTCCGCGCATGCGGAGAAAGTGGAATTATGTCTTTTTGATGAGACCGGCAGCGAGCAGCATCTGCCTTTACCGGGGCGCACCGGCAATCTGTGGCACGGTTTTCTGCCCGACGCCAAAGCCGGACAGCGTTACGGTTACCGCGTTTACGGGCCGTTTGACCCGAAAAATGGCCATCGTTTTAACCCAAAAAAAGTGCTGATTGATCCCAGTGCACGGGCCGTTGACGGTGTGCTGCATGACAATGTGCGCTTTACCGGCGGCACTGACGCACCGGACGATAAAGACAGCGCCGTGGTCGCGCCGAAATCTGTCGTCGTCGCCGGGAATTTCGACTGGGGCGATGATAAACCGCCCGCAAAACCCTGGGGCGAAACGGTGATTTACGAGGCGCATGTACGCGGTCTGACCCGTCAGCACCCACGTATTCCGGCGGCGGTTCGCGGCACCTATGCCGGACTGGCGCATCCGGTCATGCTCGAATATTTACAGCATCTGGGCGTGACGGCGATTGAGCTTTTGCCGGTTCAACACCATGCCGATGAGCCGCGTTTGCAAAAACTGGGGCTGAGTAATTACTGGGGCTACAACGTGCTGGCGCCGTGCGCCGTGGACCCGCGTTATGCCAGCGGACAGGGCGGTGTGTCAGCGCTGAATGAGTTTAAATCGGCGGTTAAAGCCCTGCATCAGGCCGGTATCGAAGTGATCCTCGACGTGGTGTTCAATCACAGTGCTGAACTGGATATCGACGGGCCATTTATCTCGTTTAGGGGCATCGACAATGCCAGTTATTACTGGCTTAACGAAGACGGTTCCGACAACAACATGACCGGCTGCGGCAACACGCTGCGTCTGATGGATGATGAAGTCATCGCCTGGACTCTCGACTGTCTGAATTACTGGGTGCGTGAGTGTCACGTCGATGGCTTCCGTTTTGATTTAGCCACCGTTCTTGGCAGAACGCCGGAGTTCAGCCCGCAATCGCCGCTGTTCAACGCCATTAAGCAGGATGTCGTTCTCTCGCAGGTCAAACTGATTGCAGAGCCCTGGGATATCGGCACCGGCGGCTATCAGCTCGGCAATTTCCCGCCCCCGTTTGCTGAATGGAGCGATATCTGGCGCGACGATATGCGTCAGTTCTGGCTGCACGGCGATATTTCTCTCGGCCAGTTTGCCGGACGTCTGGCGGCCTCCGCCGACAAATTCAATCCCGCACAGCGCGAACCCTGGGCCAGCGTAAATATGCTGACGGCACACGACGGTTTCACGCTGCGCGATCTCGTGAGTTTTAACCAGAAACACAACCAGGCTAACGGTGAAGAAAACCGCGACGGCCACAACGAAAATTTCAGCCAAAACCACGGCGAAGAAGGGCTGGAGGCGTCTGCACACGTTCTGCAACAGCGCCGTCTCAGTCAGCGTGCTTTGCTGGCGACGCTGTTTCTGTCACAGGGCACGCCGATGTTGCTGGCCGGTGACGAGCAGGGTAACAGCCAGTCGGGCAACAACAACGCCTATTGTCAGGACAATCCTCTGACCTGGCTCGACTGGGAAAATGCCGATGAAAGCCTGACGGCCTATACCTCTGCGCTGATTGCGTTGCGCCGGAAAATTCCGGCACTGACGCAAAACCGCTGGTGGCAGGAAGGCAGTGAAGATGTGCAATGGCTGAATCAACAGGGGCAACCGATGAGCCCCGGCGACTGGGAACAGGGGCCGCAGCAATGGCTGCAAATCTGTCTGTCTCAGCGCTGGTTGCTTATCGTCAATGCTTCGCTGCACGAGGTTGATTTGCAACTGCCGCCGGGAAACTGGCAGCCGGTTGCGCCGTTCAACAGCGTGCTTTTTGATGAGGAACCCCGGCGTGTCATGGAAGGCTCGCAATGGCGGGCAGCAGCAAAAACCCTCTGTGTCCTACAAGATTTCACTCCACAGAGCCGGTCATTATAAAAACAAAGGAGTCAGATATGGCGACATTAGACAACCGGGACCCGGTCATGCTGGCACGACAGTTGCCGCTGAAATCCGTGGCGTTAATCCTTGCCGGGGGACGTGGTTCAAGACTGAAAGATTTGACCGCAACCCGGGCAAAACCCGCCGTCCACTTTGGCGGGAAATTCCGCATCATTGATTTTGCCCTGTCGAATTGCCTGAACTCCGGCATTCGCCGCATCGGTGTCATTACGCAATATCAGTCGCATACGCTGGTTCAGCATATTCAGCGCGGATGGTCTTTCTTCAATGAAGAAATGAACGAGTTCGTGGATTTACTGCCCGCGCAGCAACGCCACAGCACCGAGCACTGGTACAAAGGCACCGCCGATGCGGTGTATCAGAATCTGGATATTATCCGCCGCTATAACGCCGAATTTGTGGTGATCCTGGCGGGCGATCATATCTACAAAATGGACTACTCGCGGATGCTGATCGACCACGTGCAGAAGGGCGGTGAATGTACCGTCGCCTGCCTGGAAGTGCCCCGAGCTGAGGCCAGCGAGTTTGGTGTTATCGGCGTCACTGAGGATTATCACATCACCAGTTTCGTCGAAAAACCGAAAGACCCGCCAGCGATGCCCGGCAATCCCGATATGGCGCTGGCGAGCATGGGCATCTACATTTTTAATGCGGACTATCTGTTTCGTATGCTCGAAGAAGACATGGCCAGTGAGGAATCCAGCCATGATTTCGGCAAAGACCTGATCCCGAAACTGACCCGTCAGGGCGTTGCCCGTGCGCATCCGTTCGGACTTTCCTGCGTAACGCAAAACGATGACGCGCCGCCGTACTGGCGTGATGTCGGCACGCTCGATGCCTACTGGCGCGCTAATCTGGATCTGGCGTCAGTCACGCCGGAGCTGGATATGTACGATCGCGACTGGCCGATCCGCACGCACATGGAGCCATTACCACCGGCCAAATTTGTGCAGGATCGCTCAGGCAGCCACGGCATGACCATGAACTCGCTGGTGGCTGGCGGCGTGATTGTCTCCGGTTCAGTGGTGGTGCATTCGGTGCTGTTCCCGCGGGTACGCGTTAACTCTTTCTGCAACATTGATTCGACGATTATTTTGCCGGATGTGAACGTGGGGCGTTCATGCCGCTTACGTAAATGCGTCATCGACCGCGCCTGTCAGATCCCCGAAGGCATGGTGATTGGCGAGAACGCGGATGAAGACAGCCGCCGGTTCTATCGTTCCGAAGGCGGCGTGGTGCTGGTCACGCGCGCGATGCTGGCGAAACTATAAACAGATATTAGAAAGCACGACTTTTCGTCATCCCGGTATTGCCGGGATGACCGGGATAATCAGGAGCGCGAATGCAGGTTTTACATGTTTGTTCCGAGCTGTTTCCGCTGTTAAAAACGGGCGGCCTTGCTGACGTCGCCGGTGCACTGCCCGCCGCTCAGATTGCGGAGGGCGCAGATGTCCGCGTGCTCATTCCAGGTTTTCCTGATGTCAAAAAAGGACTGGGAGAAACGCAGGTCATCGGCACGCTGGCGACCTTTGCCGGGCATGTCACCCTTTCACTGGGTTACTTTGATGGCGTGGGTATTTATGTGATTGATGTGCCCGGTTTGTACGATCGCCCCGGCAGTCCGTATCACGATCAATCGTCTTTTGCCTACCCGGATAACCATCTGCGCTTTGCGTTGCTGAGCTGGATGGCCTGCGAGCTGGCACTGAATTTTGACCCGCACTGGAAGCCGGATATCGTCCATTCTCACGACTGGCACGCCGGGCTGTGTTCCGCCTATATCCGCGCCCGTAACGCGCCGGTACGTACCGTGTTTACGGTGCATAATCTGGCGTTTCAGGGGCTGTTCTTCGCGCATCATCTCGATGAACTTTATATCCCGCGCGAATTCTTCCAGATGCACGGGCTGGAATTCTACGGCCAGATTTCTTTCCTGAAAGCCGGTCTGTTCTATTCCGATCACGTGACCACTGTCAGCCCGACCTACGCCAAAGAAATTACCCGGCCGGAGTTTGGTTACGGCATGGAATCGCTGCTGCTGGAGCGTGAAATGCAGGGGCGCCTGACCGGTATTCTTAACGGCGTTGATGAAGCCATCTGGCAGCCGCGCGACGACGTGCTGCTGTCGGCGCGTTACGACGCTGATGATTTGCGATCCAAAGCGGTCAACAAAGCCTATCTGCAACGGGCGATGGGGCTGGATGTGGATGATTCGCGTCTGGTGTTTGCAGTCGTCAGCCGCCTGACCAGCCAGAAAGGACTGGATCTGGTGCTTGAAGCCTTGCCGGATTTACTCGAACGCGGCGGACAGCTGGCGCTGTTAGGCGCGGGTGACGCAGTGTTGCAACAGGCATTCCTGGCGGCAGCGGCGGACAATCCGGGGCAGGTCGGCGTGCAGCTCGGTTATCACGAAGCGTTTTCCCACCGCATCATCGGCGGCGCGGACGTCATCATGGTGCCGAGCCGTTTCGAGCCGTGCGGATTAACCCAACTTTACGGACTCAAATATGGCACCTTGCCGCTGGTACGTCGTACCGGCGGGCTGGCCGACACGGTGGTCGATTGTGCGCTGGAAAATCTGGCCGACGGAACTGCCAGTGGTTTTGTGTTTGAAGAAGCAACGGGGAAATCGCTCGGAAATGCGATCCGCCGCGCATTTGTTTTGTGGAGCCGTCCTAAGCACTGGCGACACGTACAACAACACGCCATGGGTATTGATTTTGGCTGGAAGGTGGCTGCACAGGAATATCTCACCCTGTATAACCGCCTGATGTCCTGACCCCTGAACGCAGCTAACTTGATCGGGAATGTAACGTTATGACTTCACCGTTTAATTACAACTCACCGACAGTCAGTGTCGAAGCGCTAAAGCATTCGATTGCTTATAAACTGATGTTTATTATCGGCAAAGATCCGTCCATTGCGACGCAACATGACTGGCTGAACGCCACGCTGTTTGCGGTTCGCGATCGTATGGTGGAACGCTGGCTGCGTTCTAACCGTGCGCAAACTTCACAGGACGTCCGGCAGGTTTATTACCTGTCGATGGAGTTTCTGATTGGACGAACCCTTTCCAATGCGTTGCTGGCGATGGGGATTTACGACGATCTGAAAAGCGCGCTCGATGAAATGGGCTTTGATCTCGAAGAACTGATCGGCGAAGAAAATGACCCGGGTTTAGGCAACGGCGGCCTCGGACGGCTGGCGGCGTGCTTCCTCGATTCGCTGGCCACGCTGGCGCTGCCGGGACGCGGTTACGGTATCCGCTACGAATATGGCATGTTCGCGCAAAGCATCATCAACGGTGAGCAAAAAGAAGCGCCAGATTACTGGCTGGAATACGGAAATCCGTGGGAATTCCAGCGTTATAACACCCGCTATAAAGTGCGTTTTGGCGGACGTGTGCAGCACGAGGGCGTCAAAACCCGCTGGCTGGAAACCGAAGAAGTCATCGCCTGCGCCTACGATCAGGTGATTCCGGGTTATGACACTGATGCCACCAATACCCTGCGGTTGTGGGGCGCGCAGGCCAGTAACGAAATCAATCTGGGTAAATTTAATCAGGGCGATTACTTTGCGGCGGTGGAAGATAAAAACCATTCCGAAAACGTGTCGCGCGTTCTGTATCCCGATGACTCGACCTATTCCGGCCGCGAGCTGCGGTTACGCCAGGAATATTTCCTGGTGTCGGCGACCGTGCAGGACATCCTCAACCGCCATTACACCACGCACCATACTTACGACAATCTGGCCGATAAAATTGCTATTCACCTCAATGACACGCACCCGGTGCTGTCGATCCCTGAGCTGATGCGTCTGCTTATCGATGAGCATAAATTCGAATGGAAAGACGCGTGGGAGACGGTGTGTCGTGTGTTCTCTTACACCAACCACACGCTGATGAGCGAAGCGCTGGAAACCTGGCCGGTAGACATGATCGGCAAGATCCTGCCGCGTCATCTGGAGATTATTTTCCAGATTAACGATCACTTCCTCAAAGAAGTGGCGGAGAAAATTCCCAACGATAACGGCCTGCTGTCACGCGTTTCGATAATCGATGAAGGGAATGGCCGCAAAGTGCGGATGGCATGGCTTGCGGTCATCGCCAGCCACAAAGTCAACGGCGTGTCCGAGCTGCATTCCGAGCTGATGGTGCAGTCGCTGTTTGCTGATTTTGCCCGCGTTTATCCGGATCGTTTCTGCAATAAAACCAATGGCGTGACGCCGCGCCGCTGGCTGGCACTGGCCAACAAACCGCTGTCGGCGGTGATTGATGACGCCATCGGCCAGACCTGGCGTTCTGATCTCAGCCAACTGGCGGAACTGAAACAGAATCTGGATTACCTGAGTTTCCTGCAGGCGATCCGCAAGGCCAAGCTGGACAATAAAAAGCGGCTGGCGCTGTATATCGCCCAGAAACTGAACATTGTGGTGGATCCGAAAAGCCTGTTCGACGTGCAGATCAAACGCATCCATGAATACAAACGTCAGCTGATGAACGTGCTGCACGTCATCACCCGTTATAACCGTATTCTGGAAGAGCCGGACGCCGGGTGGGTACCACGCACGGTGATTTTCGCCGGTAAAGCGGCATCGGCCTATTACGCCGCCAAACAGATCATCCGGCTGATCAACGACGTGGCGACGGTGATCAACAGTGATCCGCGTATCGGCAACAAACTGAAGATCGTCTTCATCCCTAACTACAGCGTCAGTCTGGCACAGCTGATCATTCCGGCGGCCGATCTTTCCGAGCAGATCTCGCTGGCGGGTACTGAAGCGTCTGGTACCAGTAACATGAAATTTGCCCTGAACGGCGCGCTGACTATCGGTACGCTGGACGGTGCCAACGTCGAAATGCTCGAACATGTGGGTGAGGACAATATCTTTATCTTCGGCAACACCACGCCGCAGGTCGAGGAACTGCGCCAGAAAGGTTACAACCCGCATACCTATTTCGAGCAGGACGCTGAACTGCATCAGGTGCTGACGCAAATCGCCACCGGTGTCTTCAGCCCGACCGAGCCGAAGCGCTACACCAACCTGTTCGATACGCTGGTCAATCTTGGCGATCACTATCAGGTGCTGGCGGATTACCGCAGTTATGTCGATACGCAGGATAAAGTCGATGAGCTGTATAAACTGCCGGAAGAGTGGACGCGCCGCACGTTGCATAACATCGCCAACATGGGCTATTTCTCTTCGGATCGTACCATTCAGGAATACGCCGATGAGATCTGGAATATCAAGCCGGTGAAGTTGTAGAGCGGGAATAAAGGTGGGACTTTCAGCTCCTCCCCCTTCGCAGGGGGAGGAGCTAACTAATTTAAGATGCCAGCGACAAATGTTTCTTCTGCTGTTTGTGTGTTTCCAGCCATTCGGCGACGCGTTGTTGCTGAGTTTTATCCAGCCACATACCGAGTTTTGTACGACGCCAGATAGCATCATCAAGCTGTGAAACCCACTCTTTTTCCACCAGATAACGCAGTTCCGCTTCGTAGAATCCGTGACCGAAATCTTCGCCCAGCGATTCCAGGCTGGTCGCGTCATTCAGGAACAGCTCCGTCTGGCTGCCGTAAGTCCGTGCATACCGGCGTGCCAGTGATTCCGGTAACCATTTGAAGCGGGTGCGCAGATTGGCGCTGTAGGTATCACGGTCACCGTTCAGTTTCCCGCCCGGCAATACGGCCGTTTTGGTCCACGCCGGACCGGCTTTCGGATAGTACTTCACCAGTTTTTCCAGCGCGTGTTCCGCCAGTTTACGGTAGGTGGTCAGCTTGCCCCCAAATACAGAAAGCAGCGGCGCTTTGCCGTCCTGATCGTGAACGTCGAGCGTGTAATCGCGGGTCACGGCTTGCGGTGAATCAGATTCGTCATCACACAGCGGACGCACGCCGGAATAAGTCCAGACGATGTCTTCGGTGGTCAGCTGTTTCTTAAAGTGGTCGTTATACACTTTCAGCAGATAACCGATTTCTTTATCGTCGATTTTCACGTCTTTCGGATCGCCATGATATTCCACGTCGGTGGTGCCGATGATCGAGAATTCATCCATCCACGGGATCACAAACACAATACGGTGATCTTCGTTTTGCAGAATGTAAGCCTGCGGCTGATTGTGCGCACGTGGCACCACAATATGGCTGCCTTTGATCAGACGAATACCGTAAGGCGATTTCAGCTTCAGGCCGTCGTCGAAGAAGTGTTTTACCCACGGACCGGTAGCATTCACCAGACCTTTGGCGCGCCAGGTATAGGTTTTGCCGGTGTCGATATCTTCGGCTTCCACCATCCACATGCCGTCTTCACGCCATGCGCGGGTCACCCGGGTGCGGGTACGGACTTCGCCGCCACGCTCTTCCACTTCCTGAGCGTTGACGACCACTAAACGCGCGTCATCCACCCAGCAGTCTGAATATTCAAAACCTTTGGTCAGTTCGGGTTTCAGCACGGATTCACTGCCGAATTTCAGGCCCTTACTGGCCGGCAGGCTGGTGCGTTTGCCCAGATGGTCGTACAGGAACAGTCCGGCGCGGATCATCCAGGCCGGACGCAAATGCGGCTGATGCGGTAAACGGAAACGCATCGGGAAAGCAATATGCGGCGCCATTTTCAACAGCACTTCACGTTCAGCCAGCGCTTCGCTGACCAGACGGAATTCGTAATGTTCCAGATAGCGCAGGCCACCGTGGATCAGTTTCGAACTGGCCGAAGAGGTCGCGCAGGCCAAGTCTTGCGCTTCAAGCAGCAGAACAGACAGCCCGCGGCCAGCTGCATCTACTGCGATGCCGGTACCATTAATACCGCCACCAATTACGATCAAGTCTTTGGTTTCCACGTCATCTTCCTCCAGATGTTCGCAATAGCTCTTTTATGTTCGTTTTCGCTCATGATTGTAATCGAGAATCGACAAACAAGCCAAGCGTTAACCAAATAAAAACAATTATGCGTGATGAAGGTAACATTTTTGTGTCGGTTTCGAGCATAAAGGCAAAGAGGGAACGAAACCGAACGCGGTGAGACGTGGAATTTTTCGAAATTGTTCGTTTGAAAGAGAAAAGAGGAGGGAGAAGAAAACCAGGAGCACGGCATTCGCGCTCCTCAAAAAACAACAATCAGCAGAGTTCGAGATGAACGTCGTATTTATCGATAATGCTTTTTACGCTGTCCGGCGGCTGTTTGTCGGTAAACATGTAGTGGATTAAATCCATTTTACCGAGGTTTACCATGGCGTTACGGCCAAATTTAGAATGGTCAGTGACCAGCATGACGCAGCGTGAATTTTCGATAATCGCACGTTTGGTTCGCGCTTCGTGATAATCGAATTCGAGCAATGAGCCGTCCATATCAATGCCGCTGATGCCGAGAATGCCGTAATCGAGGCGGAACTGAGAGATGAAATCGAGCGTCGCTTCACCCATGATCCCGCCATCACGGGCGCGAACTTCGCCGCCGGCAAGGAACAGACGGCAGTCATCTTTCGCACTGTACAGCGTGGCGACATTCAGATTATTGGTGACGATACGCAGGTCTTTATGATTCAGCAGCGCATGTGCCACGGCTTCCGGCGTGGTGCCGATATCGATAAATAAAGTCGAACCGTCGGGGATCTGGCTGGCAACGCGCGCGGCAATCCGCGCTTTCGCTTCTGACCACATCACTTTACGGTCGTTATACGCCGCATTCACTGAACTCGACGGTAATGCCGCACCGCCGTGGTGACGGTGAATTTTATTCTGTTCTGCCAGGTCATTGAGATCACGGCGAATAGTTTGCGGGCTGACTGCAAAATGCTCCACCAGCTCTTCGGTACTGACATAACCCTGCTGGCGGACTAAATCGATAATCGCATCATGGCGTTGTGTTTGTTTCACCCGGAGCCCCTACTTACTTTTTTTGTTGCGCGGAGTGCGCGTATCAACAAATGCCATCACCAGACCCAGACCCAGGCCAAAGGCGTGTGCGGCATTAGCCACGGCTGCGCCACCTGTGGCATAACCGATGAACATAAAGATCAGAGAAATAACCAGCAATCCGCCGGGCACGTACAAGCGGCTTTCCGGTTTCAGTTGCCCGGTCAGCCAGGCGTAACCCATCAGCGCATACACCACGCCCGACAGTCCGCCAAACCAGACGCCGCTGACCATCGACTGGCCCCAGCCGCTGATTAAGGCAGAAATCAGTGTGACAGTGAATAATTTTCCGCTGCCCAGATGCATCTCAATCTGGCTGGCCAGATACCACCACCAGGCGAGGTTAATCAGTAACGCGATAAACGAGAAATTCATCAGGGCAGGCGTGAACCAGCGCCACACCTGGAAGACGCGCGAACTGTCCGGCCACGCCAGCCAGCTCATCACTAATTCGTCACCCACCATTTGTTGCAGGATAAACACCGCCAGACATAACACAATCATGCCGATGGTCAGCGGACCCGCGCGGGAGCGCAGACTTTTAAGAAACGGGGTGTGCGACATTTTTAAATGCGGCTGCGCTTTTCCGGTTTTCCAGCTGGCTTCCTGATAACGCGGGTGCAGCGGATCGCGGACAAACAACGCGACCTGTTTTTCGGCCTCTTCCAGACGGGATTCGTCTTCCAGCCAGAGCTGAACTTCCTGACTTTCAAGTTTTATGGTCAGTGTAAAACCCTGCGTTGCCATGTAATCGACAAACGCCTGAGCGAGGCGGGGATTGTTCAGATTTAGAATGCGCACCATAGCGTTAAGCGGTTTCCCTAATTGTTTGACTGCTGTAATTCATTGTTATGTAGACAGGCGATAACGGTATCGCCCGATTATCTGTCAGCAGGCGTCTGGTTAACAGTGTCATGCTAACCTAAATGCTGACGACATCGCACTTTGCTCGCGTGCAGAGAGGCCAATTTTGCTGGCAATTGTTGGCCACTGCCTGACGATTTGCCGGCAGCGCCAGATGATATCCTGCGCATCGCTGTCTGAAATGCGAAAAACTGGCGCGACGGAAAGCGCTAAATCGAGATCCATCGCATTATCAGATTCGCTGATATTCAGTTTCAGTCCTGTGCTTTGTGCCACCGGATTCATGTCGTAGGCCGGTGCAAGACGCCATCCTTTTCCCGGTTCCAGCAGAAAGCCGTGATTACGCAGATAATCGTCGGTATTGGATACCAGTAAGTTGAAAACGATGCGCGACCAGAGTTCGCGTAAATCCTGATTGGGTTGTGCGCCCTGATTAATAAGTACCGCTGCCAGCTCAAGGTAGCTGACACCGCAAGAGGCGTCATCGCCATCCTGGTGGCCGGTCAGTGTCATGGCCGAGGCAAAATGTTTACGCTGACCCTCTGCCGTCCGGTCAAAACGCTTCACTAAAAAACAGTGGTGAGGATTGGCATAGCGGCGGGCAAGGCTTTCAGGCACATTCAGACCACAAGCTTTTGCCAGCGTATTGACCACCAGTTCCCAGGCGCCGATATCATATTCGTCATTAATGCTGGGGAATTTTGCTATCCAAAGATGACCATCTGGTGCGCTGACGCTGGCTTTCGGTCGGGCGCCGCCAAGCGATCCGCCCGGTGCAATCAGTAAACGTAACCATTCATCACCCGCGGCATCCTGATTTTCACTGTCCTTTTCCAGCGCCCGGCTGGCGGCTTCGAGTTCGCGAATCTGAATGAAAGGAGGAGCCGCGACATCATGACGGTCATCCAGAAAATTGCCTTCATCATTGAGCCGAAACCGCAGCGCGCCGATACGAAAATTGTCATGAACGCCCAGCAGGCAATCAGATTCATGCAGACGTTGAGTTGCAGGGGCCACGCCTGCGCGTTTTTCCCGTTCCAGCCGTCTTTTCATCAACAACCGTCCCCAGCGATCCGGACTGGTATCCGCGAAGGCACCAAAAATATCCTGCCCTTGTGCCGGATATTGCGGGCCAGTGAATAAACCTATCCGTGGATCAAGCTGAAGATTGGCAAAATCAGGATGCTCCAGCGCAGCCTGATCATATTCAAAGGCAAAAATTTCACGACCTGCGGCCTGATGCACATTGAGATAACCGATGCGCAAAGCTGCAGGGAGGGGGTTCCAGTCGGCATATACGGCAATCCTTACCGTCATTTCTTCGTCCTTTTAGGGGTTTTTTTACCGGTATCTTCACCCTCCTGAAGCAGTGACGCTAATGAACCGGCACTTAAAAAATCATCCCTGGCCCAGTCACTTTCGGTATCCGTTTCCTCAGATTTTAAAGGAGGACTCTCTGAGGGCGCAGATGAGGGCGTCCGTTTTGAACGGGAATTGCGTGAGATGGGTTTACGGGGAATTAATGTGGCGTCCTGTAACTGGCGGCCGAACGGATCATCTTTGAGCAACAAATTGAGATCTTGTTCTACGCCCAGAACCTGCATTACCGCCAGACACGCACCGAGAGTGACGCCTGTGTTGCCGCGTTCAAGATTGCGCAATGTCATGGGAACCATACCTGCGCGTTCTGCGACCTGCGCTGCCGTCAGTTTGCGGCGCAGCCTCGCCAGACGAAGACGATCGCCAAATTCAGTTAATAGCGATTCAGTTGCCGGGAGCAAAGGTGACGTTTTACGGGGCATAGTAGCAGCCAATGTGAAGTGTAAACTGAAAGTATTATGGCGATATATGCTCAATATCGCCATAATAATTACACTTTAGCATGCAGGAGATGTGATGCTCAGCGCGATTTCCGAGTCTTTTACAACCCTTCCAGCGCCTGTTGCAGGTCCGCAATCAGGTCTTCGGTGTCTTCAATACCGATACTGATGCGCACCAGTCCGTCGGTAATACCGCTCTGACGGCGGATTTCCGGCGCGACGGCACTGTGCGTGGTGGACGCCGGATGGCAGGCCAGCGAATCGGTGTCTCCCAGAGAAACCGCCTGCGTGATGATGCTCAGCTTATCGAGGAAAGTTCGTGCCGCGTTCAGCCCGCCTTTCAGCTCAATGGCCATAATCCCGCCAAACAGTTTCATTTGTTTAGATGCCGTAGCGTGACCCGGATGCTGTTTCAGTCCCGGATAAAACACGGTGTCTACTGCGCTGTGCCCGTCGAGGAATTCCGCGACTGCCTGCGCGCTCAGAGAGCTGGCCTCGACGCGCAGTGGCAAGGTTTTCAGGCCGCGGATCAGCAAACTGGCTTCGAACGGACTCAGATTTCCGCCGAACTGTTTCAGGCCCAGGGTACGGATTGGCGTGATCAACGCCGCAGAACCGGCCACCACGCCGCCGGTCGCATCGCCATGACCGCCGATGTATTTGGTCGCGGAATGCAGAACGATATCAATGCCCAGTTCCAGCGGGCGCGTCAGGTACGGCGTGGCAAAGGTATTATCCGCCACACTGACTGCACCGGTGGCTTTGGCAAGGCGGGCAATTTCTGCCAGATCGGCGATATCCAGCCCCGGGTTAGCCGGTGTTTCCACCAGTACCACTTTGGTATTTTTGGTGAATGCCGCTTCCAGTTCGTTCACATTCGTGACGTGAACCGGTTTGATGCCATAGCGCGGCAACAGGTTGCGCACCACACCTTCGGTGCCGCCGTACAGCGTGCCGATATGAATGATTTCATCGCCGGGAACCAGCAGGGCAAACAATGTGGCGCTGATCGCCGCCATGCCACTTGCGCAGGCCACGGCGGTTTCTGCGCCTTCGAGTGCCGCCAGTTTCTGTTCGAAAACGGCCACCGTCGGATTGGCGAAACGGCTGTAGATATAGCCGGGCTCTTCACCGCTGAAACGACGTGCGCCGCTGTCAAAGTCCGGGTACGAAAATGCCGATGCGGCGGTGATAGGTGTCGCAATCGCGCCGGTCAGGGCATCGGGCTGCTGTCCGCCATGAACGGCGAGCGTACGCATCCCTAAAGAACGTGAAGTGTTCAGATGTTTCATCTTGGAATCCTGTCGATAGTAGGCGGAAATTATATCAACACTGGAGAAAGGTAGCTTTTTCAGCTTAAGAACATTTTCGGCGCAAACTCATTAGCCTGGTTATAAAGACCTGGGCTAAAACGCCCCGGTTTATAAAGACCCGGTTTATAAAGGCTATAGCCTGCGCCGGAGGCAATTAAAGGTGGGATCAGGCTTCGATATCTTGCGGGAAGGTTTTTGACCAGGCTTCGAAACCGCCGTCAACGCTGTACACCGACTCGAAACCCTGAGAAATCAGGAATTGCGCGGCGCCACGGCTGCTGATGCCGTGATAGCACATCACCAGTACCGGCGTTTTGGCATCGGCCTGCTGAATAAAGGCGGGCAGGCTGTCGTTGCTCAGGTGATAAGCGCCCGGGGCATGTGCTGCGCTGAAGCTTTGCGGGTCGCGGATATCGACCATCACGGCGTCGCCTGAGGTCAGGCGGGAATGCGCTTGTTCAACGCTGATTGCTTCAAATTGTTCCATTCTGGTCGTGCCTCATAAAAGGTTATGCCGCTATTCTACCCAATAATTGCGCGACTAAGACCAGACGAAAAGCAGGGTTAAGCATTAAACGAGGATCACCTGCACACCTTTCTGGCGTAATTGTTCGATGATTTCACTGTTGGCTTCTTTGCCGGTGATCAGCACATCGATTTGCTCGGTGCGGCTGAACAGCATACCTGCACGTTGGCCGATTTTGCTGCTGTCGACCAGTGCCGCCAGTTTTCCGACATAATTCAGCATCTTCTGCTCGGCCATCGCCGTCAGCATGTCGGTTTTATACAGGCCGTCAGTGGTCAGTCCTGCGCCGCTGGTGAACATCCAGTGCCCGGCATACAGGCTGGCGTCGCCGTCCTGTGGCGCTAAGGTAATTGACTGACTTTTATTGTACTGACCGCCCATGATCACCACGCTGTCGTGTTCCTGCTCGATCAGATAATTGGCCAGCGGCAGATAATTGGTGATGACCTGAATATCTTTTCCGCACATTTCGCGCCCCAGCAAAAACGCCGTCGACCCGCAGTTAATCACCACACTTTCACCCGGCTGGCACAGTCCGGCAGCCGCTTTGGCGATGCGCATTTTCTCGTTGAGATTGTGCGTCTGATGGATGTTCAACGGCGTCCAGTTCTGACGCGGCTGATTCACGGCTTCCGCACCGTTACGCACTTTACGCAGTTTGCCCAGTTCGTTGAGTTTGGTGATGTCACGACGCGCCGTAGCGGGTGAAATATCAAACTGATCAATCACATCAGCGACGGAAATCTGCCCCTGACGTTGCAGCAGATCGAGAATAGCATTGTGGCGTTGTGGCTCAGTCATGGTGGCTCCGGGCAAAATCGTTAAATGATTATTCCATGATTATAAACGAGCAGTAATGCGAAATGCATTGTTTATGAAGGCGCAAATTAATCGACCTCAATCAATACCCAAAATAATTCGAGTTGCAGCAAGGCGACAATCTCAGGAAGCCCCGGGAGCTTAGTTAACTAAGTGACCGGGGGGAGTGAGCGCAGTCAACGCATCTGCAACTTGAAGTATGACGGGTATTTATAAGAAGGATTTAAACGGCAGGTCGGTTTCTGTCGTAAAGCAGTCTTCAAAGCCACGCGGATAATGATATTCGAAATTATCCTTATCATCCGGATAGGTGAATTTACCGCCAACCTGCCAGATAAACGGTTTGAAGCCGTATTTCAGGCGATCTTTTTTCATCTCCCACAGCACACGGATTTCCTGCGGATCGGCCTGGAAATTCGACCAGATATCGTGATGGAACGGAATCACGACTTTGGTGTTCAGGGATTCCGCCATGCGCAGCATATCCACGCTGGTCATTTTGTCGGTCACGCCGCGCGGGTTCTCGCCATAAGAGCCGAGGGCCACGTCAATCTGATACTCGTTGCCGTGCTTGGCGTAATAGTTGGAATAGTGCGAATCGCCGCTGTGATACAGGTTTCCGCCCGGCGTTTTGAACAGATAATTCACCGCACGCTGATCCATCATATCCGGCAATACGCCGGCGGCTTTCTGGTCTGCGGGCAGGGTGATCAGCACCGTGCGGTCGAAGGAATCCAGTGCGTGAATTTCCACGTCTTTGATCCGCACCACTTTGCCCGGCGTCATCACGATACAGCGGCTGGCAGGCACGCCCCAGCTCATCCACAAATCCACGCAGGTTTGCGGGCCGATGAACGGGACTTCAGAAGAACAGTTTTGCATGACAGCGGCGGCCACGTTCACATCGATATGATCGTTATGATCGTGGGTGGACAACACCGCGTCGATCTCCCTGATCGCAAAGGGATCGAGAACGAACGGCGTGGTGCGCAGATTCGGCTGGAGCTTCTTCACACCGGCCATGCGCTGCATCTGGTGGCCGGTTTTCATCAGCGGACTGCTGTGATTCTGCTTGCCCACGCCGCACCATAAATCGACGCAGATATTGGCGCCGCCCTCAGACTTCAGCCAGATCCCCGTACAGCCCAGCCACCACATGGCGAAGGTGCCCGGCGCGACTTTTTCCTGCTCGATTTCTTCGTTTAACCAGGTGCCCCATTCCGGAAAAGTGCTGAGGATCCAGGACTCGCGGCTGATCGTTTCTACTTTGCTCATGGTATTCCCTCATCTGAGTTGGCTTTGAAATAGAGTCACAATAAATCATTTAATGATTATATGTGATTTGTTTGTGAGAAAGTTATCATCGAAAACTCATCATGACAATGGTTTTCAGGATGTGTTTCTCAGCGGGAATAGCGACGGGATTGGATGAAGATGTAAGGATTTAGCGAGATATCCGTTTTTTTCAAAATGATTATAGTATTGAAATGCATAGTAAATATAAGAATTTTCATTGCGGTGGCAATGACACGTCATGACGATATCTTGCGAGACTGCTCACAAATAATCATTATGAATCTTTATCTGATTCGATGTGAGCATTAGAGTGCACCTGTCCCTCACTGTTTAGCGCGGAGTTTGCTATACAAACGTGCTGAAGAGATCAAACAAGGTCAGACGGAGAGTCTTATGGAATTCCTCTACACCATCTTCACCGTATTTTTTAATCAGGTTATGACCAACGCGCCGTTGCTGTTGGGGCTTGTGACCATGCTCGGTTACATCCTGCTCAGGAAGAGTGCGACGGTGATCATCAAGGGCACCATCAAAACCATTATCGGCTTTATGTTACTGCAGGCAGGATCCGGCATTCTGACCGGTACCTTCAAACCGGTGGTGGCAAAACTTTCAGAAGTGTATGGCATTAACGGCGCAATATCAGACACCTATGCGTCGATGATGGCCACGGTTGAGCGCATGGGCGAGGCCTACAGCTGGGTCGGATACGCGGTGCTGATCGCGCTGGCGCTGAATATTCTGATGGTGGTGTTCCGCCGCATTACCGGCATTCGCACCATCATGCTGACCGGCCACATTATGTTTCAGCAGGCGGGGCTGATTGCGGTGTTCTTCTTCATCATGGGCTACCCGATGTGGACGACCATCTGGTCAACCGCAATTCTGGTGTCATTGTACTGGGGCATCACCTCGAACATGATGTACAAACCGACGCAGGCCGTGACCGAAAACAGCGGCTTCTCGATTGGTCATCAGCAGCAATTTGCCTCGTGGATTGCCTGTAAGGTCGCGCCCTATCTCGGTAAAAAAGAAGACAGCGTTGAAAACCTTAAATTGCCGGGCTGGCTGAATATCTTCCACGACAATATCGTCTCTACGGCCATCGTGATGACCGTATTCTTCGGCATTATTCTGTGCTCCTTTGGCCTCGATACCCTGCAACAGATGGCCGGAAAAACTCACTGGACGATTTACATCCTGCAAACCGGTCTGATGTTTGCGGTGGCGATTTTCATCATCATTCAGGGCGTGCGCATGTTCGTCGCTGAGTTGACGGAAGCCTTTAACGGCATCTCCCAGCGCTTAATTCCCGGTGCCGTTCTGGCCATCGACTGTGCGGCTATCTACAGCTTTGCGCCGAACGCCGTGGTCTGGGGCTTTATGTGGGGCACCATCGGCCAGCTGATTGCCGTCGCCATTCTGTTTGGCATGGGCTCTTCCATCATGATCATTCCCGGCTTCATCCCGATGTTCTTCTCAAACGCCACCATCGGCGTGTTTGCCAACCACTTCGGTGGCTGGCGTGCGGCGCTAAAAATCTGTCTGGTGATGGGGATGATCGAAATCTTCGGCTGCGTCTGGGCCATCAAACTCACCGGTCTGAGCGCCTGGATGGGCATGGCCGACTGGTCAATTCTGGCACCACCAATGATGCAGGGCTTCTTCAGCCTCGGCATGGCCTTTATGGGGATCATTGCGGTCATCGCATTGCTTTACATGTTCTTCGCCGGTCGCACCTTGCGCGCTGAAGAAGATGCTGAAAAACAAACACTTAATCAGTCCGTTTCTCACTAATGACTTCTCATAAATGATGTATCAGCAAACAAAGAGGTTCTCATGACAGTACGAATTCTGGCGGTATGCGGTTGCGGGCAGGGCAGTTCGATGATCATGAAGATGAAAATCGGCCAGTTCCTGACCCAGGAAGGCGTGGATCACACCATGAACAGCTGCGCAGTGGGGGAATACAAATCTGAGCTGAGCGGCGCCGACATTATTGTCGCCTCCACACACGTGGCGGATGAAATCACCGTCAGTGGCAACAAATACGTGGTCGGCGTGCGCAACATGCTGTCGGCGGCAGACTTCGGTCCGAAAGTGATGGAAGTAATTAACGCGCACTTTTCCGCTGACCTGAAAAAGTAAGGAGCGATGTATGAAACTGCGAGATTCGCTGGCTGAAAACAACTCGATTCGCCTTCAAGCAGAAGCAGAAACCTGGCAGGACGCCGTGAAAATTGGCGTCGATATGCTGGTGGAAGCCGGTGTGGTCGAGCCGCGTTATTACCAGGCGATTCTGGATGGCGTGAAACAGTTCGGGCCGTATTTCGTGATTGCGCCGGGTCTGGCGATGCCGCATGGCCGCCCGGAAGAAGGTGTTCTCAAAACCGGTTTTGCGCTGGTGACACTGAAAACGCCGCTGGTGTTCAATCATGAGGATAACGATCCGGTGGATATCCTCATTACGCTGGCAGCGGTGGATGCCAATGCACATCAGGAAGTGGGCATCATGCAGGTGGTGAACCTGTTTGATGATGAAGCCAATTTTGACCGCCTGCGCGCCTGCACCACCGCGCAACAGGTGCTGGATTTGATCGACCTGACCTCCGCCACGGCGGTTCACTAATTCGTTATCAGAGAAGGAATTCACTATGACTCATTCATTACCGATGTTGCAGGTGGCGCTGGATAACCAGTCGATGGACGACGCCTACAAAACCACGCGCCTGATCGCCAGTGAAGTCGACATTATCGAAGTCGGCACCATTTTGTGTGTCGCAGAAGGTGTGCGCGCGGTGCGTGACCTGAAAGCGCTGTATCCGGAAAAAATCGTGCTGGCCGATGCCAAAATCGCTGACGCCGGAAAAATACTCTCGCGCATGTGTTTTGAAGCCAATGCCGACTGGGTAACGGTGATTTGCTGCGCCGACATCAACACCACCAAAGGCGCGCTGGAAGTGGCGAAGGAATTCAACGGTGATGTGCAGATTGAACTGACCGGCTACTGGACGTGGGAACAGGCGCAGGAATGGCATGACGCCGGTATCCAGCAGGTGGTTTATCACCGCAGCCGTGACGCACAGGCCGCCGGTGTGGCATGGAGCGATGCCGATATCACCGCAATCAAACGCCTTTCCGGCATGGGCTTTAAAGTGACGATCACAGGCGGTCTGGCGCTGGAAGATTTGCCGCTGTTTAAAAACATTCCGGTTCACGTATTTATTGCCGGGCGCAGTATCCGCGATGCCAAAGATCCGGTTGATGCGGCGCGTCAGTTCAAAAAATCCATCCGCCAGCTCTGGGGCTAAGGAACATCAGATGATGCACAAAGCCGTTCCCCTCGGTATCTATGAAAAAGCCCTGCCTGCGGGCGAAGACTGGCTGGCGCGCCTGACCATGGCGAAAGAGCTGGGCTTCGATTTCGTTGAGATGTCGGTGGATGAAACCGACCACCGGCTGGCGCGGCTTGACTGGTCACGTGAGCAGCGTTTGCAAGTCGTCGATGCGATTTCGCGTACCGGCATCCGTATTCCGTCGATGTGCCTGAGCGCACACCGGCGGTTCCCGCTCGGCGCAGAAGACGATGAAACCCGCAATCACGGGCTGGAAATCATGCGTAAAGCCATCGTGCTGGCACAGGATTTGGGCATCCGCGTGATCCAGCTCGCCGGTTATGACGTCTGGTACCAGCAGGCCAACGACCATACCCGCGAGCGTTTTCGCGATGGCTTGCAGGAGTCCGTCGAAATGGCCAGTCGCGCGCAGGTGACGCTGGCGATGGAAATCATGGATTACCCGCTGATGAACTCGATCAGCAAAGCGCTTGGCTACACGCATTACCTGAACAATCCGTGGTTCCAGCTTTATCCTGACATTGGCAATTTATCGGCGTGGGACAACGACGTGCAGATGGAACTGGCGAGCGGCGCAGGGCACATCGTCGCCGTGCATATTAAAGACACGCAGCCCGGCGTATTCAAAAACGTGCCGTTCGGCAGCGGCGTGGTGGAGTTTGAGCGCTGCTTTGAAACCCTGCAAAAAAGCGGCTATCGCGGGCCGTATCTGATCGAAATGTGGAGCGAAACTGCCGCCGACCCGATGCAGGAAGTGCGCAACGCCCGCGCCTGGGTGGTAGATAAAATGCAGAAAGCCGGGCTGAACATGGAGGAAATGGCATGACGGACGCACTGAAACAACGTGTATTTGAAGCCAACATGGCGCTGCCGGCTTTTGGTCTGGTGACGTTCACATGGGGAAATGTCAGCGGCATTGACCGCGAGCGCGGGCTGGTGGTCATCAAACCGAGCGGCGTGGAATACGAGACAATGCAGGTCAGCGACATGGTAGTGCTGAACCTGCAAGGCGAGGTTGTGGAAGGGCATTACAAACCGTCCTCCGACACCGCCACGCATCTCGAACTTTACGCCCGTTTCCCGCAGCTTGGTGGCATCGTGCATACCCATTCGACTTATGCGACGTCATGGGCGCAGGCCGGAGTGGCGATTCCTCCGCTCGGCACCACGCACGCGGATTATTTTGCCGGAGCCATTCCCTGCACGCGGCCGTTGTCGCGCCACGAAGTGAACGGGGAATATGAACTTGAAACTGGCAAAGTGATCGCCGCTGCGCTGACCGGTACCGACCCGCTGCATATGCCCGGCATTCTGGTCGCCCAGCATGGTCCGTTCTGCTGGGGAACCACGCCGGAACAGGCAGTACACAACGCCGTGGTACTTGAAGAAGTCGCGAAAATGGCGTGGATCACCGGTTCCATCCGCCGTAACCAAACTCCGATGGATGATTACCTGCTGCAAAAACATTTCAGCCGAAAGCATGGGCCGGATGCGTATTACGGGCAGAAATAACCAACGGTTTTAGAAACAAAGAGAAGTGAGCATTTTTTCGACATAGGGTTTATACATAGATATCGCGATCACACTTTTTCTCACGGAAGCATTCCGTCCCCTCAGACAGAAAAGAGACTGCCCTATGTCGAAGATCACGTTCAAGCAGGATATTTTTTTGGCGGCGCTCACCCGCCAGTGGCAAGCGTTCGGACTCACTTCAGCTTCAGATATGACTCAGCATCAGTGGTGGCACGCAGTCAGTGCTGCCGTCGCCGAACAGCTTCCTCCGCAAAATGATACCGTCAGCAGCAAAAGCAAAAAAATTACCCGCCACGTTAACTACATCTCGATGGAATTTCTGGTCGGGCGTCTTACCGGTAACAATCTGATTAACCTCGGCTGGTACGAAAAAATCGCCACAGCGCTGCAGCCGTTTGATATCAATCTGACTGATTTGCTGGAAGAGGAAATCGATCCGGCGCTGGGCAACGGCGGACTGGGACGGCTGGCAGCCTGTTATCTGGATGCGATGGCCTCGGTCGGGCAGCCCGGTATCGGTTATGGCCTGAACTATCAGTACGGTTTATTCCGGCAGCGTTTTGTTGACGGCAAACAGAAAGAGTCGCCGGACGACTGGCACCGCAGCGAATATCCATGGTTTCGCCATAACAGTTCGCTGGCGGTCAGCGTCGGCGTCGGCGGTAAAGTCGTGAAAAATGAGCAGGGTGTTTCGCGCTGGGAACCGGAATTTACGCTGCGTGGCGAAGCCTGGGATTTGCCGGTGATGGGCTATCGCAATGGCATCACGCAGCCGCTGCGCTTATGGGAAGCCACGCATCCGCATCCGTTTGATCTCGAAAAGTTTAATGACGGCGAGTTTCTGAAAGCGGAACAACAAGGCGTCGACGCCGCCAAACTCACCAAAGTGTTATACCCGAATGACAACCATCAGGCCGGTAAACGCCTGCGCCTGATGCAGCAATATTTCCAGTGCGCTTGCTCGGTGGCCGATATCCTGCGTCGTCACCATTTCCTTGGCCGCAAAATCAGCGAACTGCCGGATTATGAAGTCATCCAGCTTAACGATACGCACCCGACCATTGCCATTCCTGAAATGCTGCGCGTGCTGCTCGATGAGCATCAGCTGAGCTGGGATGACGCATGGCACATCACCAGCCGTACGTTTGCGTACACCAACCACACGCTGATGCCGGAAGCGCTGGAAACCTGGGACGAGCGTCTGGTGCGCAGCCTGCTGCCGCGCCATTTCCAGATCATTAAACAAATCAACGCCAACTTTAAGAAACGGGTCAGCAAAGAATGGCCGGGCGATGAGGCTGTCTGGGCGAAGCTTGCCGTGCATCACGACAAACAGGTGCGCATGGCAAACCTCTGCGTGGTTGCCGGTTTTGCGGTTAACGGCGTGGCGGCGCTGCATTCGGATCTGGTGGTCAAAGATCTGTTCCCGGAATATCACCAGCTTTGGCCGCAGAAATTCCACAACGTGACCAACGGCATTACGCCGCGCCGCTGGCTGAAACAGTGCAATCCGGCGCTGTCCGCGCTGATTGATGAGCGCCTGAAAACCGACGGCTGGGTGAACAATCTGGATTTGCTGAAAGGTCTGGAAGCCGGCGTCAAAGACAAAAAATTCTGCAAGCAGTACCGCAAAATCAAGCACGACAATAAAGTGCGGCTGGCGGAATACGTCTGGCAGCGCATGGGGATCCGGCTCAATCCTGACGCGATTTTCGATGTGCAGATCAAACGTCTGCACGAGTACAAACGTCAGCATCTCAATCTTCTGCACATTCTTTCACTGTACCGCCAGATCCGCGATAACCCGAAACTCGACATCGTGCCGCGTGTTTTCCTGTTCGGTGCAAAAGCCGCGCCCGGCTATTACCTCGCCAAAAATATCATCTATGCGATCAATCAGGTGGCAGAGAAGATCAACAACGATCCGATCGTCGCCGATCGTATCAAAGTGGTATTCATCCCGGATTATTGCGTGTCGGTGGCTGAACTGATGATCCCGGCGGCGGATGTCTCCGAGCAGATTTCTACCGCAGGCAAAGAAGCTTCCGGTACCGGCAATATGAAACTGGCGCTCAACGGTGCGCTGACCGTCGGCACGCTGGATGGTGCCAACGTCGAAATTGCCGAACAAGTCGGCGAGGACAACATCTTTATCTTTGGCCTGACCGTCGATGAAGTAAAAGCGCAGCTGAAAAAAGGCTACAAGCCGAAAGCGCTGGTGAAAAAGGACAAACATCTCAAAGCCATTCTCGACGAACTGGCCAGCGGCTTTTATGCCAATGGAGACAAGAAAGCCTTCGATCTGATGCTCAACAGCCTGCTCGACGGCGGTGATCCGTATCTGGTGCTGGCCGATTTTGCGGCCTATTGCGAAGCACAGAAACAGGTCGATACGCTGTTCCGGAATACCGATGAATGGACGCGCCGCACGTTACTGAATACGGCGCGCGTCGGCATGTTCAGCGCCGACCGCTCCATCCGTGATTATCAGCAACGCATCTGGCAGGCCAAACGATAGGAGCAGACATGGAAGATAAGCAACTCGTTGCAGCCGCGCGCCGGGCAGGGATTGTAGACAGTTTCATCAATATGACGGATGACGTCGAAACAGTATCCGATGACACGCGGGCGGCTTTGCTCGCGGCGATGGGGCGGGACCCGGCTGACGTGCCGGAAATCACGCCCGTGCCGCCGGTAAAAGTATTTACACAAGGCAAAAAAGTGCTGCTGATGCCGGAAGGCAGTGGCGCATTTCAATGGCAACTGACGCAGGAAAACGGCAGTCAGACGCATGGCGACATCCCGGCGGGTCAGGCGCTGAACCTCGGCGCAGCGCTGCCTGCCGGTTATCACCAGCTGACGTTATCGCAAAACGGCAATGTCTGGCCTTGCCGGATTATCGTCGCGCCGCCGCGTTGCTATGAGCCGCAGGCGTTGCGGGCGGGCAAAAAACTGTGGGGCGCGACGGTGCAGCTTTATACCCTGCGTTCGGAAAATAACTGGGGCGTGGGTGATTTCGGTGACCTGAAAAAAATGGTCGAAGAAGTCGGAAAACGTGGCGGGGCGTTTGTCGGGCTGAATCCCATTCATTCGCTGTATCCGGCGAATCCGCAAAGTGCCAGCCCGTACAGTCCGTCGTCCCGCCGCTGGCTGAACCTGACCTACATCGATGTGAACGCCGTGGAGGAATTCGCCGCCAGTCGCGAGGCACAAAACTGGTGGCATTCCAGAGAGACGCGTGACGCGTTATTGCAGGCACGCAGTACGGAGTTTGTGGATTATCCGCAGGTCATGGCGCTGAAATCCGCCGCGCTGAAACTGGCCTGGCCGCTGTTTTGTGAACTGCCGCAAGACAGCCTGCGTAAGCAGGATTTCCGCCGTTTCGTGGAACTCGGCGGCGACAGTTTGCGGCAACAGGCGCTATTCGACGCGCTGCATGTGCATCTGCGGGATCTGGATTTAGGCCAGTGGGGCTGGCCGGTGTGGCCGCAAGCCTATCGCGATGCCCAAAGCGCGGATGTACGCGAATTCAGTGAGCGTTATGCCAGTGAAGTTGAGTTCTATCAGTGGCAGCAATGGCTGGCGCATACGCAGTTTTCAGAATGTTATCAGCGCAGTGTGGAACTGGAGATGCCGATCGGCATGTACCGTGATCTGGCGGTCGGCGTAGCGCAAGGCGGCGCGGAAACCTGGTCGGATCCGGCGCTGTATTGCCTGAAAGCGACCATTGGCGCGCCGCCGGATATTCTTGGCCCACAGGGGCAAAACTGGGGACTTCCGCCCATTGATCCGCACGAAATGAAAGTCCGTGCCTATCAGCCGTTTATTGATTTGCTGCGGGCAAATATGGCGGAGTGCGGGGCGCTGCGTATCGATCACGTGATGGGGCTGCTGCGTTTGTGGTGGATACCGGCGGATCAGGAGGCGGGGAATGGCGCGTATGTCCGTTATCCGCTGGAAGATTTACTCGGCGTGCTGGCGCTGGAAAGTCAGCGGCATCAGTGCATGGTGATTGGCGAAGATCTCGGTACAGTGCCGAAAGAGATTGTCGCCAGCCTGCGTGACAGCGGCGTGTATTCCTACAAGGTGTTGTATTTCGAACACGATAAAAACTACGTTTACCGGCCACCGGAGGATTATGTTTCGCAGGCGATGGCAACGGTCACCACGCATGACCTGCCGACGTTGCGCGGTTACTGGGAAGGTGGCGATTTAACGCTTGGTGCGTCGCTGGGTGTTTATCCTGATCCGCAGGTGCTGGAGAAATTGCGCGGGGAGCGTGAACACAGCAAGCAGGGATTGCTGGATGCGTTACATCGGACAGGGTGCGTGCCGAAATCGATCGGCAAAACGGCAGCAAACATGCCGATGACGCCGGTGCTAAATGGCGGGCTGCAGCGTTATCTGGCGGCGAGCGCCAGCGCATTGCTCGGCCTGCAACCGGAAGACTGGCTGGATATGGATTTGCCGGTTAATGTGCCGGGCACGAATACCGAATACCCTAACTGGCGGCGCAAACTGACGCGAACGCTGGAGGAAATGTTTGGCGATGAGCATATTGATGCGCTGCTGGCCGATTTGAGCAAACGGCGAAAAGGGTAATCCAGGAGGCAGAAAAGGGCCTGAGTTTCCTCAGGCCGCTGTGATTAATTCTCTGTTGCCGCCTTGTAGCCTTTCACGATCAGCAACGGTGGATGGTTGGTTTCGGTGGAATCGAAGGTGTACGTCCCGCCGTTCTGATCACCGCCGAGGTAGAAAGCGACTTCCGTTTTGCCTTCTGCCAGCGCCTGGCGAACAGCCGTATCCACGATAGCGTCGCGATACTGACGGTTATTATTCATCGAGATGGTGCCAGCTGACTGGTAATCAGTTGCCGGATGGTTATCCCAGTTCACTGTTTTGCCATCCCAGTCCGTGGTTGTGCTGTAGACATTCAGCTTGCCGGTGGCGCTGGAAGCGGCATTGCCACCAAACACCCGCAGACGGTAGACGAATAATCCCTCTTCAGAGGCCGGGATGGCTTCCGGCAGTGCAGGAATTTTAAACTTAAACAGAACCAGGCTTTCCGGATTACTGGCATGACCGCCGTTTTTCCAGTTGTCGCTGGCGGTCAGCAATGTGCTGCTGCCGTAATTGGTGCTGCTGTTGGTACTGCTGACGACCGTGTCTTCCAGTGCCGGCTCGTAGCTGTAAGGGATGGTGTTACTGCAATCGAAAGCCAGATTCATACACAAGTCGGTCATGTATTTCGCTGACTGTTCAGGCCAGCCATTCACAAAATCACCATGGGCGGTGTAAATGCTGCCCCACTTCTCGATGCGTTGATCACCGACCATTTCAGGGTCCAGCGAAAGCTGTATTTTGCTGGTATCCAGTGAGGTGATCTGCGGCAACACGTAGGCAATGTTCATGTTGACCTTAGGTATTTTCACCGGAAAAGCCGCAGGACAGACATTGTTTGAGTCATATGTGGCGTTCGCCACACCCTTCTCAGGTTTCAGATGAACACCGTCCCAGCAGTTGGGGAAGTTAATGCCGATGTTGAACTGCACGGCATCCCCGCCTGAGCGCAAACCACAGACCTGATCGGCGGTGTTTGTGTAGCCGTTCCCATTGGCACACAAGAAGCTGACGTGCGGATTGGGTGCGGTGCCCACGTGATCCCCTGCCAGCAATTGCAGCCCTTTCGGGAAAGGCGTCAGCGGATACTTTTCAACCGAATTGGCCTGATAGTAGGTTTTCTGATACGACGGTTTTACGACTTCGCCTGAAGGCAGTTTCATGGTGGGTGCCCAATAGGCGGTAGAATCTGCCTTGTTGTCGCAGGTGGTTTCAGGCTTCGCCTGCAGCGTGTCGTAGGTGGAATAGGCATCGGTGCTGGTATTACCGAAGAAGTCGTGGAGCATCGCGTGATTAGGCATACCAAACATCAGAATGGCATCGTCACCGAGGGTATGGCTGTAGGAACAGGAAACGTTCGACTGTCCTGATGCCGCATGAGAAGCCAGCGGCATCAGGGCGAACAGACCTGCGAGAGGGACTAAAACGCGTAAGGTTTTTTTCATAACAGACTCCGGACAGACAGTGATTTCCTTAGAAATGACATCCGGGGAAGTGTGTGTGTCCGGCCTGGCTCTCGCTTGAGAAAGCAGGTCTGAGACGTGTTGTAATACACGATTCCTTTTCCCCTGCCTCTGTTTTATGCGCAATCTGTGCGTGCTGAAAGCGAGTCTGGTTGTGCCATTACGGGCACAACAGGAAGGGGGAAATTGCAGGCAATAAAAAGGGCTCAGCGGTGCTGAACCCTAAAGTATTGTGATACTGGAATGGCGTTAACCTATCAGTAGAACGAGTGTTCACCGCGCTGGTGTTCGGTCAGGTCACGAACGCCTTTCAGCTCAGGGAAGTTTTGCAGCAGTTCTTTCTCGATGCCATCTTTCAGGGTGACATCAATCATTGAACAGCCGTTACAGCCGCCGCCGAATTGCAGAACAGCGATACCGTCGTCAGTGATTTCCATCAGGGAAACACGGCCGCCGTGGCTGGCTAACTGCGGGTTAATCTGCGATTGCAGCTGATATTCAACACGTTCCATCAGCGGCGCATCGTCAGAGACTTTACGCATTTTGGCGTTCGGTGCTTTCAGCGTCAGCTGAGAACCGAGCTGATCGGTAACGAAGTCGATCACCGCATCCTGCAGATAAGGTGCGCTTAATTCATCGACGAAAGCGGACAGTTTCTCGAACTTCAGTTCGGTATCCGTCGCTTCAACGGCGTCCGGCGGGCAATAAGAGACACCGCATTCTGCGGTCGGCGTACCGGGATTGATCACGAATACGCGGATTTGGGTGCCTTCTTCCTGGCTTGCCAGCAATTTGGCAAAGTGCTCTTGGGCAGCATCGGTAATAAGGATCATAACATTCGCTCAATAGTTGACTACTCTAGTTGGTTATAATACGCCCTTTCATTTTACCCGTCACCCTTCACGTTGCCAGAGTGTTAGCAGCACGTGCCTATGTCTGCAACGTCCGGCAGATACAGGCGATTTGCAGTGAAGCAACGCCCTGATTGCGCAGTATTTTACTGATTTCACGCACTGTGCTGCCGGTCGTCACCACATCATCCAGCAGCATCACGTGCTTATCTCGCAGATTGATATGGCAGGTGAAAGCTTTACGCAGATTCCACTTTCTTTCCCGCTCGGTCAGGCTTTGTTGTGACGTCGTCTGCCGGTCGCGGCTCAGGGCATTGGGCAGGTATTCACAATGCAGCCAGCGTGCCAGTGGTTTTGCCAGCAATTCACTCTGATTATAACCGCGTGAGAAGTAGCGTTTCTGATGCAGCGGCACGCTGAGCAGCACTTCGGGTCTGGGCAGATTGCGCCTCCGGTAGCGTTCCTGCCAGCGCAGCAACAGCAAGCGGGTGAGTGCGGTGTCGAGCTCCGGTTGCCCGGAGAATTTGAACCGCAACACCAGCCCGCTCACCGGCATTTCATAGGGACTGGCGAAGATCATCGCGTCCCACGGCGGCGGTTTTAATAAACACCGCCCGCAATCAGCCTCACCGCCGCTGGAGGGCAATCCGCAGCGCAGGCAATGCGGCGGAGCGACCGGCAGATGTTTCATACACAGGCTGCAAATGCCCTGAATCGTAAGATGCAGCGGACACTGGCATAGCCAACAGCGGCCGGCAATTGTTAGCATAGTGGCGGGTTCCTTTAGCCATTCAGACAGACACGGACAATACGCTATGAATACGCTTTATCAGGAGACAATCGGCGAAGGAGATCGCCATCTTGTGCTGCTTCACGGATGGGGGCTGAATGCCGAAGTCTGGCGTTACACGGCAGAGCGACTTGCGCCGCAATTTTGTCTGCATCTGATCGACCTGCCGGGCTATGGCCGCAGTGAAGGTTTCGGGGCGATGACGCTGGAAGAGATGGCGGAAACGGTTCTGGCGGTCATGCCGCCAAAGGCCTCGCTGATGGGCTGGTCGCTGGGCGGTCTGGTCGCCAGCCAGATTGCGCTGAGCGCGCCGCAGCGCGTGGAAAAACTGATTACCGTGGCATCTTCGCCTTGCTTTACCGCGCACGAAGACTGGCCGGGGATCCGC
Source organism: Rahnella sp. JUb53 (assembly GCF_004346065.1). Classification (NCBI taxonomy): domain Bacteria; kingdom Pseudomonadati; phylum Pseudomonadota; class Gammaproteobacteria; order Enterobacterales; family Yersiniaceae; genus Rahnella; species Rahnella sp. JUb53. The sequence continues at coordinate 96,297 of NZ_SLYT01000011.1, read as the reverse complement.
CCAGATGTGCTGCAGGGTTTTCAGCATCAGATGAGTGAAGATTTCCAGCGCACGGTCGAGCGTTTTCTGGCGTTGCAGACACTCGGCAGCGACAGCGCGCGTCAGGATGCCCGATTGCTTAAATCGATTGTCCTGAATCTGCCGATGCCACCGGCTGATGTGCTCAACGGCGGGCTGGAGATTTTGCGCACGGCCGATTTACGCCAGCCGATGACGCAGCTGACGTTGCCAATATTGCGTATTTACGGCGCGCTGGACGGGCTGGTGCCACGAAAAGTCGTGCCGTTGCTGGATGTGTTACTGCCGGATTCCCGTTCAGAAGTCATTGAAAAAGCAGCACATGCGCCGTTTATTTCTCACCCGGACGCTTTTTGTGAACTTGCCGGTCAGTTCCTGATGTCAGAATGAAAATCAATGTAAATATTTTTTACTAATTTCTGGATAATTCCCGAAGGTGATTAATACTTAAGCCGATAGATGCCGGAGGTGAGAGGGGGAAGAGTTTCCATCGCCCGTTTGTGTCTCTGGGGAGAAATCTGGTGGTTGACCAGGAAGGTTCGTGCCAGCACAGATTCACCTGCCGTTCATATCTTGACTGCTTTCTTTCAAAATTATTCATCCAATTAGAGGTAATGTCATGAAATCAAATAAAATTATTATTGCAGCTGTTCTGGCAGGTTTGTTCTCTGTGAACGCAATGGCCGCTGAGATGATCACCAAAGAAGAAGCCAAAGATAAGGGTTACACCAGCCTGGGCGTGGTAACGACCAGCAATGAATACACTGCGCCAATGGATGCTAAAGATGAGCTGTCCAAACTGGCTGATGAAAAAGGCGGGAAATACTACGTCGTCATCGCCGCGCAGGAGAAAAAGAAAATCACTGCTACCGCAGAAGTGTTCAAGTAATTCTCTGAATCTGCGAAAAGGGGATGCCTGGTGCATCCCTTTTTTTCGCCTGTTTTTGCGCACTTCCTCTCATTCCTTGTTCTGTATCAAACTGTTTTTAAAGAATTCTCCTCAATCGTTACTCTCAGGGTAACGAAGTGTCAGCGCCCTTAATTGATGGTTATCTCACCGCTTCCTACACTTAACACGCTAATTAAACAGGTCAATTGTGATGCAACCGCCACTTGACTGAACTTCCCACCGTCCTTTTTGTTTCATCACGCCGGGAAAGATTCAGCAAGCTCAACCCAGGGAGGTTTGGCATGCCGCAACATCCGCAGACCACGAAAGTATGGGACACCCGCCGCAGCGAAAAACAACGGCGTATCGACAGTGTCCGTTCCGTGGCAGAGGGTAAAGTTTTACCCACAGACAAAATCATCCCTATCCTCGAAACGCTGATCGCCTCTGGTGACCGCGTGGTGATGGAAGGTAACAACCAAAAACAAGCTGACTTTCTTTCCCGTTCGCTGGCAAAAGTGAACCCTGAAAAGCTGCATGATTTGCATATGATCATGCCGAGCGTCAGCCGTTCTGAACATCTGGATCTCTTCGAACGCGGTATCGCCCGCAAGCTTGATTTCGCTTTCTCCGGCCCGCAAAGCCTGCGTATCGCGCAACTGCTTGAAGACGGTCAGATGGAAATCGGCGCGATCCACACGTACATCGAGCTGTATTCCCGTCTTTATGTCGATCTGGTGCCGAACATCGCATTGATCGCCGGCTTCAAAGCGGATCGCAAAGGCAATCTGTATACCGGCGCAAGCACTGAAGATACGCCGGCGCTGGTCGAAGCCGCTGCCTTTAAAAACGGCATCGTGATTGCGCAGGTGAATGAACTGGTCGAAGAAGACACCGACCTGCCGCGCGTCGATATTCCCGGCGACTGGATTGATTTCGTGGTCGTCGCCGACAAGCCGTTCTTTATCGAACCGCTGTTCACCCGTGACCCGCGCCTGATTAAACCGGTTCACGTGCTGATGGCGATGATGGCGATTAAGGGTATTTACGCCAAACACAACGTGCAGTCCCTGAACCACGGTATCGGTTTTAACACCGCAGCCATCGAACTTTTGCTGCCGACGTACGGCGAACAGCTCGGTCTGCGCGGCAAAATCTGTAAACACTGGACGCTGAATCCGCACCCGACGCTGATCCCGGCTATCGAAAGCGGCTGGGTGGAAACCGTTCACTGCTTCGGCGGCGAAATGGGGATGGAAGAGTACATTCGCGCCCGTCCGGACGTGTTCTTCACTGGTTCCGACGGCTCCATGCGTTCCAACCGTGCGTTCTGCCAGATGGCAGGCCAGTACGCGGTCGACATGTTCATCGGTTCCACCTTGCAGGTCGATGGTCTGGCGAACTCCTCAACGGTGACCCGCGGTCGTCTGGCCGGTTTCGGTGGCGCGCCTAACATGGGCCATGACCCGCACGGTCGTCGTCACTCCACGCCAGCCTGGCTCGACATGATTGAAGAGCCGGATCCGATGGCACGCGGTAAAAAACTGGTCGTACAGATGGTGGAAACCTTTCAGGCCGGGGGCAAACCGACGTTCGTTGAGAAACTCGAAGCCGTCGATGTGGGTAAAGAATCCGGTATGCCGCTGGCACCTGTGATGATTTACGGCGACGACGTGACCCACGTGCTGACCGAAGAGGGGATTGCTTACCTGCACCGCGCCCGCTCTCTGGAAGAACGCCGCGCAATGGTCGCTGCGGTGGCCGGTATCACTGACATCGGTCTGGGCGTTGACGCCAAACGCGTCGCCGACCTGCGCCGTCAGGAACTGGTGGTCTTCCCTGAAGACATGGGCATTCGTCGCACCGACGCCACCCGTTCTTTACTGGCGGCAGGCAGCGTGAGCGAACTGGTTGACTGGTCCGGCGGTTTGTATAACCCGCCAGCCAAATTCCGTAGCTGGTGATCCTGATGCCGCAGACTTTAACGATTGGCGCTGTACTGACAGCGGAAGAACTGGCCGAAAGGCTGGCTGAAACGGCGACGCAGGCGCTGATCGACGAAGCGCGGCTTAGCCCGAAACCGGGGCTGGTAGACAGCCGGAGTTCCGGCGCACATCAGGATTTAACGTTGGATCTGATGGTGCGTTCGGCACGCAGCCTGACCTCCACTTTCTATTTGCTGGCTTTACACAGCTGGCAGCGCCCGGCGGATATCGCCCTGCGTCAGGAAGTGGGGCGCTTAGGTCGTGCTGGTGAAGCACAAATGATGGCGGAAACCGGCGGAGTGAATACTCACCGGGGCGCTATCTGGGCGATGGGGCTGCTGGTCAGCGCCGTTGCCATGCAACCGGAACGTTTGCTGTCGCAAAGTATTGCGCAGCGCGCCGCGAAAATTGCAGCGTTACCCGATGCTTTCAGCCCGAAAAAATTCAGTAAAGGTTCCCACGCCGTGCAGCGTTATCAGGTGCCGGGTGCCCGTGAAGAAGCACAACGTGGTTTCCCGCACATTATCGACCGGGCACTGCCGCAGCTTCATCACAGCCGGACGCGCGGCGCCAGCGAAAGCGAAGCACAGGTCGATGCCTTGCTGGCGGTGATGACCACGCTTGCCGACACCTGCGTGCTGTCACGCGGCGGTTTACCGGCGCTCGAAGCCATGCATCAGGGCGCGCAGGCGGTACTGGAAGCCGGTGGCACCAGCACGATGGCGGGCAAACAACGGTTGCGCCATCTCGAACACCGGATGCTAACGGACAACACATCGCCCGGCGGTGCCGCTGATTTACTGGCTGCGACGCTGTTCCTCGACCGCGTGAGCGTGGTCTGAACCGGATACGAATTAACTAACATCAGTACAAAGAGGTGTTATGGAACGTTTTGAATTTAACTACCCGGCGGCTAAACCGCTGGCAGGCCGCGCCGAAGCCGGCGTGGTAGGTTCCGGCGATTTAGAAGCGCTGTATGAACCCGACACAGCCAGTGCGCTGAAAATTATCGTCACCACATCGGTCGACGGCAGCCATACCTTGTGGCAGAACTTTTTTAACCGTCTGAGCGCGCTGCGTGAATTACCGGCAGGCCGTCTGGACATTAATGATTTTGGCGCCACACCAGGGGTTGCCCGTCTGCGTATCGAACAGGTCTTTGAGGAGGCTGAAAATGCCAACTGATACTGATCAGAGCTTTATCGAACTGAGCGCCCGTCAGCGCGCCCGCAAACTGCTGGACGACGGCACTTTCCGCGAACTGCTCGGGCCGTTCGAACGCGTGATGTCGCCATGGCTGGAACCGCAGGGCATCGTGCCGCAAGCCGATGATGGCATGGTGGTCGCGAAAGGCCAGATTAACGGTCAGCCCGCCGTGGTTGTGGCGATTGAAGGCAGTTTCCAGGGCGGCAGCATGGGCGAAGTGTCCGGTGCCAAAATGGCCGCGGCGCTGGAACTGGCCGCAGAAGATAACCGCAACGGTATTCCGACGCAGGCCGTTCTGCTGCTCGAAACCGGCGGTGTGCGTTTGCAGGAAGCCAATCTGGGTCTGGCGGCGATCGCGGATATTCACGCCGCAATCGTAGATTTACGCCGCTATACGCCGGTGATTGGCGTGGTTGCCGGTACTGTCGGTTGCTTTGGCGGGATGTCGATCGCCGCTGCGCTGTGCAGCTATCTGATTGTCACCCGCGAAGCCCGTCTGGGTCTGAATGGTCCGCAGGTTATTGAACAGGAAGCCGGTATCGATGAATACGATTCCCGCGACCGTCCGTTTATCTGGAGCATGACCGGTGGCGAAGTGCGCTATCACAGCGGGTTTGTTGATGCGCTGGTGAAAGATTCCCTGAATGAAGTGAAAGACAGCGTACTGGCCTTTATTAAGGCGGGCGTACCTGCGACACATCGTTCTGATAATTATGATTATTACCTGCCAAAACTGACCGGTTTTGACACCGCGCAGCAGGCCAGCCGTGTAGTGACGGAAGCCTTGTTTAACCGGGAGGATCGCGCATGAGCAACGTAGCAAATAATGCAGCCAGCCGGGGTGATTACTGGTTCGCTGAACTGACCAAAGACGCCACTCCGGTGACCGGTCTTTGCCCTTCCGTGAAAGCGGCTGACGGCAAACTGAATGACCAGCCCGTGCGTTTCATCGCCGTGGTACCGGATAAAAATAACCAGTATCCGCGTGCTGCGGGCGGCGAAGTCGGCCTGCTCGAAGGCTGGAATCTGGCAAAAGTAGTCAACGACGTCATTGATGCCGACGCTAATGCCACCACCAAACGCGCCATCGTGGCTGTGATTGATGTGCCAAGTCAGGCATACGGTCGTCGCGAAGAAGCATTCGGTATCCATCAGGCGCTGGCCGGTGCCGCAGGGGCGTACGCCAAAGCACGTCTGGCCGGGCATCCGGTGGTCGGGCTGATTGTCGGTAAAGCGATGTCCGGTGCGTTTCTGGCGCACGGTTATCAGGCCAACAAACTGATTGCCTTCAAAAACAACGGCGTGATGATCCACGCGATGGGTAAAGAATCCGCCGCACGTATCACCTTACGTTCTGTGGACGCGCTGGAAAAACTGGCCGCCACCATTCCGCCGATGGCTTATGACATCGAAAACTACGCCACGCTGGGCCTGCTGTCGCAATTACTCGACATCGCTGATCCGGACAAGGCAACACCCGACGACATCAGCAACGTGCAAAACGTTGTCTGGCAAAACATCCAGGACGCACGCAAAGAAGGCGTTAGCCTCAGCAACCGTCTGGGTGCGGAAAACCGCGCAAGTTCGCAGCGCGTTCGCCAGCTGATGCGTCAGGAATGGTAATTCGTTAAAACTTTCAGTCTCAACCGGTAACGCACCTGCAAACAGCGTGACGCAGCCGCATTGCGGGTTCCCGCCCTGACATACCGTCCGGGCGAGGGCCTGCTGTTGTCTGCAACTGGACTGTCATACTAAAAAAACCATCGCACCGGCGCCGACTGAGCATTCATTTTTTGCCTCAGGAAAAACGCTATGACTTACGTAATATTGCACGCGCTTGCCCCTATTTTCGTCATCATGATCCTCGGTTTTTACGCCGGGAAAGCGAAAATGGTGGATAACCAGAATGTCTCTTTACTTAATATTTTCGTGATGGATTTCGCTTTACCCGCTGCGCTGTTTGCAGCAACCGTACAGACCCCGTGGGCGGGCATTGTTGAACAGTCACCGCTGATTCTGGTGCTGGTGCTGGCGATGTGGATAACCTACGCGGCGATTTACTTTATTTGTACCAAAGTCTTTAAAAAGTCTCCGCAGGATGCGGCGGTTCTGACGCTGACTGTCGCACTGCCGAACTATGCGGCGCTTGGTTTGCCGATTCTGAGCAGCGTGATGGGTGATGCGCCGTCGACTTCACTGTCCGTCGCGGTATCTATCGCCTGCGGTTCCGTGCTGATGACGCCGTTCTGTCTGCTGATCCTTGAACGTGAAAAAGCGCGTCTCAGTGGTGAAAATCAGGGGTCTTCTCTGGCACTGCTGCCGGTTCTGATGTGGCGTTCAGTGAAAAAACCGATCGTCTGGGCACCGTTGCTGGGTGTGATCCTGTCGGCGATTGGCATTAAAATGCCGGAAATTTTCCTGGCATCGATCAAACCGCTGGGTCTGTCAGCTACCGCGTCTGCGCTGTTCCTGACCGGTGTTATCCTGTCAGCGCGTAAACTGAAAATTAACGGTCCGGTGCTGTTGTCTTGCGTGGCGAAAAACCTGATCCAGCCGTTTATTGCCTGGGGCCTGGTTCTGGCATTTGGCCTGAGCGGTCAGGTGGCTGTGACGGCGATCCTGATGATTGCGTTGTCTGCTGGTTTCTTCGGTATCGTGTTCGGTAACCGTTTCGGGGTTCAGTCTCCGGATGCAGAAGCGTCACTGCTGATCAGTTCCGTATTATGTATCGTGACATTGCCGCTGTTTATCTCTCTGACAGCCGCACTTCACTAATCAGAAAGGTTGGAATATGTGTGACCCGCGTGCCCATGATTTTGTCTGGATTAGCGACCGTTCAGCACTGCAAAGCGACGACACGTTACCCGCGTGGGTAAACACCGGCTGGCGTACGTCGCTGCCGCTGGTGGTGCGTCGCGATAAGCGGGCTGACGGCGCAGTTCCTGTGGGCATTCGTGGCATGAGCCGTATTCAGCGTGCCGCCGCCTGGATAGATCCGGCGGCGGTGGTGCGGGTCGTCACGCCCGAATCTCTGGTCAGCGACGTGAATGCATTACTGCATTCGCCGTTTGTGTCACAGCAACCGGTGCAGGCGCTGATTACGTTATGCAGTCTGAAGCTGCCTTTCCCGTGGGGCGTGACGGGCAGTTGCGCCTACGCGCTGGTCAGTGACCTGCCGGTCATGCACGCTGACAGCGATCTTGATTTACTGGTGCGCTGCGACATGCCGCGGGATCCTTCTCAGTTTTCCGATTTTTACGACCAGCTTCAGCGGCTTCCCTGCCGCGCCGATGTTCAGATCAATACGCCACAGGGCGGATTTGCCCTCAGCGAATGGCTGCGTGGCGGTGACATCATGCTGAAAACGGCGTCCGGCCCGTTGCTGGTGCGCGACCCGTGGCAATTGCCGGGAGACTGAACCCGGCCACAAGAAGCAAGGAGCACGATGAAAATCCTATTTACTTTCCCCGGACAGGGCCCGCAGGTGCCGCAAATGCTGCATCGTCTGCCGGATAACCCGCTCACACATTCCCTCATTGAACAGGCCAGCATCGCGCTGGGCGAAGATGTTCTGCTGCTTGATACTGCCGATGCCTTACGTTCCACCCGTGCCGTACAACTGTGTTTGCTGATTGCCGGTGTGGTCTGGGCGAAACAGTGTCAGGCCGAAGGCGTTGAGGCCGATTTTTGCAGCGGGCTGTCAATTGGTGCGTTTCCGGCAGCGGTGATTGCCGGTGCGCTCGACTTTGATGATGCCGTATGGCTGGTCGCGCTGCGCGGGGAACTGATGCAACAGGCCTATCCGCAAGGCTTTGGCCTTTCAGCGATCACCGGGTTGCGTCAGATGCAGGTGGAAGATCTGGTCGCGCAGGTCAACAGCGCCACATCGCCGGTGTATCTGGCGAATATTAACGCCGAAGACCAGCTGGTGATTGCGGGTAGTGATGCCGCTATGGCGCAGGTCATGCAACTGGCGAAAGGGCTGGGAGCGCAGAAAACGCATCAGCTGGCGGTCAGCGTGCCATCACATTGCGCACTGCTCGATGAACCTGCGGCGAAACTGGGTGAGGCGTTTAAACAGATTCACATTTCCCGTCCGACCTGCGGTTATCTCAGCGGAACAACGGGTCGCGTTTACTGGCAGGCGGAAAAAATCGCGGACGATCTGGCGATGAACATGGCGCGTACCGTGAACTGGCGTGATGCCATGGTCGCGGCCTACCAGCGCGATGTGCGACTGGCAATTGAAATGCCGCCGGGCGCGGTGCTTACCGGCCTGACCCGCCGTGCGATGGAACAGGGCGAAGCGCTGTCTTTATGCCAGTCAGGTATGCATGTTGCGGGACGTCTCGCAGCGCGGTTACGGGAAAACGAACGCTGATTAAAGGCATGATAGGTTGGTGATGCTACGGAATAAAAGCCTTTCCTGAGTGAAAGGTTTTTTGTTTTTACCGAATCGTTCACACAGGGAAGTCACCGACATGCCAGTTATTCTGCGCTTTAAAATTTATCGTTTTTTCTTTTATTCCAATGAGGGAAACCCGCCTGAGCCTCATCATATTCATGTAAGATCCGGTCAGAAAGAAGCCAAACTTTGGCTTGTACCTGTTGCCATGTGTCGTCAGACAGGTTTTTCTTCCAGAGAAGTCAGGGAAATCATAACGCTAACAAACGTTTATCAGACAGTCTTTCAAGGAGCATGGAATGAATATTTCGCCTAAAAGTGTTCGGTTCGATGATAGTACGATGTGGGTCACTCTTGAAGATGGGCAAGTCCTGGAGGTACCGCTGACGCAGTTCCCGGTCCTGCTGAATGCAACACCCGCGCAGCGTCAGGATTATGAAATCAGTGCTTATGGTTTGCATTGGGATGCCCTTGATGAAGATATTTCTATTGAGGGCTTAATAGTGGGAAAGCCGGTCGCTAAACAGACAGCACATAACCGTCTGTCAGCGCTTTCTGCTCGCTAGCGCATACATCCGGCTTTCAGCGGCGAGGGCGAGGAGGTTGGGATCGTGCTCGCGGCTGTGCGGGAAGACCAGCGAAATGGTCTGGCGCATCTGATAGGTTTCGGCCAGTGGCAGTAATTTCACCGTATTTTCATACACGCCTTTCATCCTGCCGGGAATGAGCGTGTATCCGACGCCCGCCTGCACCAGACTCAGCATCGAAAAAATATCGTTTACCCGTGTGACAATGTCCGGCTCAAAACCGGCGATCTGAAAGGCTTCCTGAAAGCCGTGGTAAGTCGCAAACCCTTCTGCCAGTGAAACGAATTTCTTCTGTTTGTAATCGCGTAAATCCGCCGTGCCTTCCGACGCCAGTTCTGCGCTGGCGGGGGCGGCGAGAAAAATATCATCCTGAAACAGCGGCAACTGATCGTAGCGCTGTGCGTCCACGCTCGAATCACTGGTCGAAATCAGAATCGCATCGAGCAGGCCGTCTTCCAGCTTTTGCAGCAAATCACTGTTAGACCCCATCACCAGCTCCAGTTCAAGCTCGGGTCTGCGCAGTTTCAGCCCCATAATCAGTCGCGGAATAGTTTCCAGGGTCAGCGAATACAACGTGCCGACTTTCAGGCGTTTATCCCCAAAACCGGCGGCGCGCTGCGTGGCCTGGATCCCATGTTCCATCTGTTCAATCACCTGCGTGGCATGTTCCAGTAACGCTTCAGCTGCGGGCAACGGCAGCAGATTGCGCCCGCGATGGATAAACAGCGGACAGCGCAAACCTTCTTCCAGAGAATGCAGGGCGCGATGCACGCTCACGCTGCTCAGACCGAGTTGTTCGGCTGCGCGGGTGATGTTTTGCTTTTCCATGTAAGCGAGGAAAATTTCGAGTTTGCGGAAGGTGATTTCACTGTCGATCATACAGGCTCCTGCGGCGCGTTTTAGGCCGTTGCGGTCTGAGATGATAGCTGAATAGCCGCCGGGCGACTATTCAGGAAAGGCGGAAAAGCCGGGTTCAGGGGATCAGGGTGTAAGACACTGTCAGGCACTTTTTGCCGTCAGCGCAACTTTTACAGCTGCCGCTCAGACAGCTGTCATCCGCTTCCACCGTTTCTGCTTTTCGCATCGCCACCAGCCGTTCGAGCATGGCCTGCACCAGCGGCTGCGGGGCCTTTAGCTGCTGGCTGAGCTGGCGGGCATCTGCCCGGCCAGCCAGTGCGAGAGAGTCGCGAACCTGAATCAGCGTAGTCATGTTATCTCCTAGTGGCAGTCGCTGCCGGTAGCCGGTTCGCAACAGGCCGCGATATTACGCGGCTGCAAATGGAGGCTGACCCGGCTGCGTGCCTTACGCAGGCAGGTGAGGACGATAGCGTTGAACAGTAACACGATGAAGATGACGCCCGCACTGTACGCCGGATGATTGCTGAAAGTGGCCACCTGATAGAACAGGGTTGCCAGCGAGTAGGCGACGTTCAGCCCCCAGAAGATGGAGAACGTCATCCAGCTGCGGCTGGTTTCACGGGCAATCGCCCCCATCACCGAGACGCAAGGCACGTAAAGCAGCACGAAAATCAGGTAACTGTAAGCCGAAATGGCGGTACCGAATTTGGTGCTCATGACGCCCATGGAGCTGACGCCCATTTCGCCGTCACCTTTGCTGGCTTCGATCGGGTTCGACAGCACGCTGATGCTGAAGGTGTCTTTAAGACCCTGCCAGGTTTCCTGCACTGCGCCGCCCAGCTCATCGAACAGATTGAAACTGGCAGCGTCGAACTCCTCATTGTGGATATGTTCGGCGGTGTACAGCGTGTTCAGCGTACCGACCACCACTTCTTTCGCCATCGCGCCGGTGACCAGACCCACGGTCGCCTGCCAGTTGTCAGAATGTACGCCCATCGGCGCCAGCACCGGTGTCAGTACTTTACTGACCGAGGCCAGTGCCGAATCATTGATGTTATCCACCGCCTGACCGCTGAAAGAGAAGCTGTTCAGTGCGCCGATGAAAATACTCGCAATCACGATCACTTTACCGGCGCGCAGCACGAACCCTTTCAGACGCTGCCAGGTTTGTAGCAGCAAACTTTTCAGATGTGGCACGTGATACACCGGCAGTTCCATCACAAACGGCGAAGCTTCACCGCGCATAATAGTGTATTTCAGCAGCAGGCCGGTCAGGATAGCGACCACAATACCGAGCAGATACAACGAGAACACGATGGATGCACCGCTTTGCCCGAAGAATGCCGCAGAAAACACCGCGAAAATTGCCAGACGTGCGCCACATGACATAAACGGCGCCATCATCACGGTGATCAGGCGTTCACGCGGGGCATCCAGCGTACGGGCACCCATAATGGACGGCACGTTACAGCCAAAGCCAACAATCAGCGGCACAAATGATTTACCCGGCAGCCCCAGCGATTGCATCAGCCTGTCCATCACGAACGCGGCGCGGGCCATGTAACCGGAGTCTTCAAGGAAGGAGAGGAACAGATACATCATGCCGATTTGCGGCACCAGCGGCAGAACCGTATTGATACCGCCGCCCACGCCTTGAGCGAGGAAAATGGTCAGCCACTGCGGGAAGTGCAGGGTGAAGCCCACCCATTGCATACCCTGAATGAAAATTGCTGCCGAGCCGATATCGAAAATCGGTTGCAGCGCGCCGCCGATGTTAATCGCCAGCACGAACATCAGATACATCACCAGCAGGAAGATCGGTACGCCGAGGAAACGGTTGAGGATCACGCGGTCCAGCACCTGCGTCAGCTTGTTGGGCGCGGTGAGGTGCGAGTTACTGACGTCCGCGCACAGTGACGCAATGCTCTGATAGCGCGCATCGGCAATCAGCAGTGCAGGATCTTCCAGCTTTTGCTCCACCAGACGGGCTTTCACCTGCGGCAGTAAAGCCTGTGCGTTACCTGCGTGCGTCTGGCTGTAAATATCCCCTTCGAGGATTTGCAGCGCCAGCCAGCGACGCTGTTGCAGCGCCATATCTTGCGGCATTTCAGCGGCCAGCACTTCCACTTCCTGTTGCAGCACCGGATGATATTTCACACGTTCCAGCGCGGTCACTTGTGGCAATTCATCGATGGCCGCTTTCAGTTCTTTGATCCCGCTGGCGCGGGTAGAAATCAGGGCAACAACCGGGCAGCCCAGGCGCGCAGACAGCGCGGGGATATCAATATTGATGTTCTGAATTTTGGCGATGTCGAGCATGTTCAGCGCGACAATGCAGGGCACGCCGAGCTCAAGCAGTTGCAGTGTCAGGTATAAGTTGCGCTCAAGGTTTGAGGCATCCACGACGTTAATCATCAGATCTGCGTCGCCGCTCAGAATGTAATGACAGGCGATTTGCTCATCGAGCGAGGTTTGTTCGGAGATGGTGGTCAGTGAATAGGTGCCGGGCAAATCGACCAGCGTAATCTGGTGATCTGCGGTAGCGAACTGGCCTTCTTTACGTTCGACGGTGACGCCAGCCCAGTTACCAACGCGTTGTCGCGAACCTGTTAACTGGTTGAAAAGGGTCGTTTTACCTGAGTTGGGATTACCAATCAGGCCAATAGTCAGTGCTTTCATACGTTCAGATCTACGTGTGAGAAAGGAAAAAACGCGGAAGACTCAACAGAGCCGCGCTAAACAATCTTTCAGAAACCAACTTTCAGAAATCCATCAGAAAGGTCAGGCCAGAAGCTCAAGCTTGAGCAGGTCGAGGTCTTTTTTGCGCACGACCAGACTGGTGCGGCGGGTTTCTATCTGCACCGGGTCGCCCATCGGTGCCACGCGGATGATGTTAAAGAATGATCCCGGAAGCATGCCGAGAGACAGCAGTTTCTGGCGATAGGCCGGGCTGATTTCATGAGAAAAGCCGGTGATTTTATAAGCACATTTTGATTGAAGTTGCATAGTTCCTCGCGAAGCGTTCAGGCATTTTGGGGGCAGCGTCACAAAGGTGACGCCGCGCTTCCGTGCCCGGTGATTTCACTGCTCGTGAAATATTGCTCAGAAATTGTCCCTGGTGCGAAATTGCCAGCCTGAGGCCGACGGCGTATTGAATACGCAAAGAAGTACAAACGAGAATAGTTATCATAATTAGTACGCGTGTGGAGACAAAATAAAAGAGGGGGGCCTCTTCACGGGAATCTCCACCGCGTCGCTATCCTAAGCCTGCAACAGTGAGGATTTATTGATTTACCTCAGTGATTGATTCAATAGGAGAGACTTTAAAAAGTGTCGAAAAAAGACACATAAAAAAAGCCGCTGAATATCAGCGGCTTCCGTTTTGCAGGAAAAGCGAGAATTTAACGTTTTTTGCCGAGAGCGGCAGCCAGAGCATCGGCCATCGCATTATTGCCCGCCGGTGCGGCATTGCGGCCCGCAGGTTTGTTTGGTGTATGGCGTTTCTGATTGTCACGCGAATCTGACGCTGGCGCGGAAGAACGGCGTGCCGGTGCTTCGCCCGGTTGCTCATCCAGACGCATAGTCAGCGCGATACGTTTACGTTGCAGATCGACTTCCATCACTTTGACTTTGACGATATCGCCGGCTTTCACCACGGTATGCGGATCTTCAACGAATTTATTCGCCAGTGATGAGATGTGAACCAGACCATCCTGATGTACGCCGATATCCACGAATGCCCCGAAGTTGGTGACGTTGGTGACAGAACCTTCAAGGATCATGCCCGGCATCAGGTCGTTCATGGTTTCCACGCCATCGGCAAAGGTCGCGGTTTTAAACTCAGGACGCGGATCGTGCCCCGGCTTTTCCAGCTCCTTGATGATGTCAGTAACAGTCGGTACGCCGAACTGTTCGTCAGTGAATTCACTGGCTTTCAGGCCGCGCAGCACATTCGAATCGCCCATCAGTTCTTTCAGCGCCAGTTGCGTCGCTGCCAGAATGCGTTCGACCACCGGATAGGTTTCCGGGTGAACCGTTGAGGCATCAAGCGGGTTGTCGCCGTGGTTGATACGCAGGAAGCCTGCACACTGCTCGAAGGCTTTTGGCCCCAGACGGCTGACTTTCAGCAGCTGTTCGCGGTTACGGAACTGACCGTTTTCGTCGCGCCAGTTAACGATATTCTGCGCCATCATGCGCGTCAGACCGGCCACGCGGGTCAGCAGCGGAACGGACGCAGTATTCAGATCCACACCCACGGCGTTCACGCAGTCTTCGACGACGGTATCGAGTTTTTTCGCCAGCTGAGACTGGCTGACGTCATGCTGATACTGGCCGACACCGATGGATTTCGGGTCGATTTTCACCAGTTCAGCCAGCGGATCTTGCAGACGACGCGCAATGGAAACGGCACCACGAATCGAAACATCCAGATCCGGGAATTCCAGCGCCGCCAGTTCTGAAGCGGAATACACCGACGCACCGGCTTCACTGACGATCACTTTCTGCGCTTTGACCGCCGGGAACTGTTTTTGCAGCTCGAGGAAGAAACGCTCGGTTTCGCGGGAAGCGGTACCGTTACCGATAGCGACCAGTTCGACATTATGTTTGATGCACAGCGCGGCAACCTGTTGCGCGGCTTTTGCAGCCTGGCCGGTGTGGGGATAAACGGTATCGATATCCACCAGTTTGCCGGTGTTATCCACAACGGCGACTTTAACACCGGTACGTAAACCCGGATCCAGACCCATGGTTGCGCGCATACCCGCTGGCGCAGCCATCAGCAAATCATGCATGTTGCGGGCGAATACGTTAATCGCTTCATCTTCAGCGCGTTCGCGCACGGTGCCCATCAGCTCAGTTTCGAGGTGCAGCAGCACTTTAATGCGCCATGTCCAGTTGACCACGGCACGGCGCCAGACGTCGGCAGGCGCGTTGTTCAGGCGCAGACCCAGATGGTCGATGATAATTTGTTCGGCATAACTTTCTTTCGGCGGCTCGTCATGCTGGGGATCGGCATTCAGCGCCAGCTGCAGGATACCTTCGTTGCGGCCACGGAACATCGCCAGCGCACGGTGGGAAGGCACCTGAGAAATGGGTTCGTGGTGATCGAAGTAATCGCGGAATTTTGCGCCTTCCTGCTCTTTACCCTCGACCATGCGGGAGGTCAGATGGGCGTTTTTCCACAGGTAATCACGAACTTTCGCCAGCAGCGACGCATCTTCAGCGAAACGCTCCATCAGAATGTAGCGTGCGCCATCCAGCGCTGCTTTGGTGTCGGCGACGCCTTTATCCGCATCAATAAACGTCGCGGCGGCGGTTTCAGGTTCGTTTTGCGGATCGTTCCACAACAACTCTGCCAGCGGTTCCAGCCCCGCTTCGATAGCGATTTGCCCGCGCGTGCGGCGCTTCGGTTTGAACGGCAGATACAGGTCTTCCAGCTCGGTTTTGCTCAGCGTGGTTTTAATAGATTTCGCTAAATCGTCGCTCAGTTTGCCCTGTTCTTCGATGGACTTGAGGATAGTCTGACGGCGGTCTTCCAGCTCACGCAAATAACCCAGACGGGTGTCCAACTGACGCAGTTGGGTATCATCCAACCCACCGGTGACTTCCTTACGATACCGCGCAATAAACGGCACGGTATTACCTTCATCCAGCAGACGCACCACGGAAGCAACCTGCTCCGGGCGAACCTGCAATTCACTTGCGATAATGCGGCTCAGTTGATCATTCATAGGTCTGGTATCAGTTTTATTCGTTAAAAAAGCAGGGCACAGTTATACGGTTTGAAGACCAAAAATGCCAGTCATCAGGCCGACCGCCTGCGCGTTTTGAGAGTTAGCTGATCATTTCCCGTAGTCAATCTCATTGACGTACCAGGTCGCGTCGCCGGCTGGCGTGGTCACCACCAGACTGTCGCCGACTTCTTTTTTCAGCAGGGCGCGTGCCATCGGAGAATCGATAGAAATGTAGTCTTTACGGCCAAAAATTTCGTCATAGCCGACAATGCGAAAACGCTTGATGTCGCCGTCGTCGTTTTCGACTTCCACCCAGGCGCCGAAGAACACTTTGCCGTCCTGCTGCGGCGAATAATCGACGATGCGCAGCTGCTCCAGACATTTGGTCAGATAGCGGATACGGCGGTCGATTTCGCGCAGCCGTTTCTTGTTGTACTGATAATCGGCATTCTCACTGCGATCGCCCAGGCTCGCGGCCCAGGTCACTTTTTTGGTCACTTCCGGGCGCTCTTCACGCCACAGGAAATCCAGCTCAGTTTTGAGCTTGTCGTAGCCTTCACGGGTAATCAGTTTCGTTTTCATATTACCTGTCACTTTCTCACTGTTTTCCTGCACAGAAATCTGCCGCCATTGTTTCACACAATCGCTTTCCTGACAGCGCACAAATTGACCGAAAAGTCTGACTCACTGCTACGCTTTATATGATGGCTTTTTAGCCAGAGAGCTATTATCCTTCTGTGCTGCTTCTTACGTTTTTTTACCTTCAGATATTTCACGTAATATAATGAATTAAATAAAAATATCTCTCGCGTTTAACCGTCTACAGGGATTGGGGTACAGGTACAAATGGATTTATTAAAATTCTTACTTCGTCTGCCTTTTACATTGATAAAAGGCATCCTGCGCGTGCTGGCCTTTGTATTGGGTCTGCTGGGCCGCATTTTTAAACCGATTGTCGGCAATATCGACTGGCGTGCGCCTGTCTGGTGGACGGCAATGTCCGGCTGGCTTAAGCGTGGTTTTGCGCGTCTTGAAGGCGGAGTAGATAAGTACCCCAAAGCCATCAGTCTGGCGATTCTGGTTTTGCTGTGCGCCGCGGGTGCGGGCGTTTACGGCTGGCACTGGTGGCTCAACCGGCCGCAGCCGATCGAACCGGCACCGATGGTTTATCAGGATACCAGCGTGCGTGTCAGCGGCCCCGAAGCCATCAATTACGCGGCGCAAAAACCTGCACCGCAGCAGGTGATTTTCAATTTCCGTAACTCTGTCGCGCCAATTACCGACGTGGGCAAAGTGGTCGAAAAAGGGATAGCCCTGAAACCGGCCACCGAAGGTGAGTGGAAATGGAAGAGCGGCTACACCTTAGTCTTCACCCCGAAAAACCCGCTGCCGATGGGCACACAATATGAAGTGAATTTCTCGCCTGACGTGCTGCTCGCGCCGCAAATCAAGCTGGCGAAAACCCGTTATGAATTCACTGCTCCGGCGTTCGGTTATCAGCTGGGACAGGCCGAGTACTATCAGGATCCGCAGGACCCGCAAAAACGCAGCGCGATTTTTAACGTTAAGTTCAACGCGCCGGTGGATGTCACCAGTTTTGAAAAACAGATTTCGCTTGGCCTGATCGAAGGCAAAGCCAAAACTGAGTCGAATCTCAATTATTCCGTGGTCTACGACCAGAAGAAACTCAACGCCTGGGTACATTCCGAACCGCTGAAATCGCTCGATCACGGCGGTTCCGTGCGGGTGACCATTGGCGAAGGCGTGAAAGCGTCCGTCACTTCTGCACCGACCACACAGGCCAGAAATGGCGTGGTGTCTGTGCCGACGCTTTACAGCCTGGTGGTTAACGAAGCCAGCGCGCAGGTGGTGGATGCCGACGGCGCGAAAGGTCAGCGTGCGCTGATCGTCGGCTTCAGCGATGCGGTCAAAGACAAAGATATCCGCCAGGCGGTCAAAGTCTGGTTACTGCCACAGCACAATCCCAACGATCAGGAGGAAGCCAAAGGCCCGGATGATTACGCCAGCTGGGAAGCCGACAGCGTGGAAAATAACGTTCTCGCGCAGTCCACGCCGCTGAACATTCAGCTGAACGACGCCGAAAGTGATTATCAGCCACAGTTTAGTTTCCGCTTTGATGCGCCAGCGCACCGCACCATGCTGGTGGAAATCGACAACATTCTGACTTCTTCCGGTGGCTACAAAATGCCGGAAAAAGTGTACCGCATCGTCGCGGTGCCTGATTATCCAAAATCCCTGCAATTTATGTCGCAAGGTTCACTGCTGTCGGTCAACGGTGACAAGCAAATCAGCGTCGCGGCACGCAACGTGCCGGGCATGCGTCTGGATATCAAACGGGTGATCCCAGGCCAGCTGCAACACATCGTGTCGTTCAAAAGTCGCCAGTATTCTTCGGCGGAATTTAACCGACTCAATGACGAGTATTTTACCGAGCACTTTAAGTATCAGACCGCGGTAAACAACGACAAACCGGGTGAAGTGAATTATCAGGGCGTCGACCTCTCGCGTTATCTGTCCACCGATCCGACATCACATCGCGGCGTTTTTCTGCTGACGCTGTCGGAATGGGATCCGAAGAAGAAAGAAGTGAAACCCGAAGCGGATGATGACGGCAATATCTATCAGGACGAAGATCAGAGCGGGGATGAAGCGCCGGTTGGGGATTCGCGCTTTGTGGTGGTCACCGATCTGGGGATTATTGCCAAGCGTTCGCAGGATAAAACCCGTGACGTATTTGTGCAGTCGATTCACAGCGGCACGCCGGTAGCGAATGCGAAAGTCTCTGTCATCGCCAAAAACGGTGTGACGTTGCTGACCCAAATCACCGGTGCCGACGGCCACGTGCGTTTCCCTGCGCTGGACGTCTATACCAGTGAGCGCCAGCCGGTGATGTTCCTGGTCGAAAAAGAAGGCGATGTGTCTTTCCTGCCTGCTGACAGAAATAATGACCGCGGCCTCGATTTCTCCCGTTTTGATGTCGACGGCGAAATTACCCCGAATGACCCGCGCACGCTGAGCAGTTATCTGTTTTCCGATCGCGGCGTTTATCGTCCGGGCGATACCTTCAATATCGGTCTGATCACCCGCGCCGCCGACTGGAGTAACGGTCTGGCCGGTGTGCCGGTACGTGCGGAAATTCACGATCCGCGCGACAAGCTGATGAGCACCATCCCGCTGACGCTGGGTGCCAGCGGTTTCAATGAGCTGAGTTATACCACTGACGATAATTCTCCGACCGGTGAATGGAACGTCTATTTGTATCTGATCGGCAAAGACAACGAGTCTTCCACGTTACTGGGGCATACCTCGGTCAACGTCAAAGAATTCGAGCCGGATCAGCTGAAGGTGAAACTGCAACTGACGCCGGAGCGTAAACAAGGCTGGGTGAAACCGTCAGAACTGCAGGCCAATATCGACGTGCAGAACCTGTTTGGGACGCCAGCGCAGGACCGCCGTGTGACCTCGAAACTGACGCTGCGCCCGATGTATCCAAGCTTCGATCAGTTCCCGGATTACGCATTCTACGAGAACCGCCAGAACAGCGACGGTTTCGAAACGGAACTGGAAGACCGCACAACCGATGAAAAAGGCACGGCGACTATTCCGCTGGATCTGAAATCTTACGCTGACGCGACCTATCAGCTGCAACTGCTTTCCGAGGCGTTCGTGGCCGGTGGCGGGCGTTCGGTGGCCGCAACGGCGCGGGTGCTGGTGTCACCTTATGACTATCTGATTGGGGTAAAAGCTGACGGCGATTTGGGGTACATCAACCATAACGCGGTCCGTCACCTGAACGTGATTGCGGTCGATCCTTCGCTGAATAAGATGGCGTTACCGGATCTGAAAGTCGCGCTCGTCGAGCAGAAATATATCTCTGTGCTGACCAAACAGGATTCCGGCGTTTACAAATATCAGTCGAAAATGAAAGAAGTACAGCTGTCGGAACAGCCTCTGACGCTGACGCCGCAGGGCAATGACCTGACGCTGGCGACGGATAAACCGGGTGATTTCGTGCTGGTGGTGGAAGATGCCAAAGGCAACGTGCTGAACCGTATTGGCTACACCGTGGCCGGTAACGCCAACCTGAGCCGTTCGCTGGACAGAAATGCCGAGCTGAAACTGAAACTCAATCAGGCGGAATACCAGCCGGGTGATGAAATCGAAGTGGCGATTAACGCGCCTTACACCGGCAGCGGGCTGATCACCATCGAGAAAGACAAAGTCTACAGCTGGCAGTGGTTCCATACTGACACCACCAGTTCTGTGCAGAAAATCCGCGTGCCTGCGGGTATGGAAGGGAACGGATACATCAACGTGCAGTTTGTACGTGATGTGAATTCCGATGAAATCTTTATGAGCCCGCTGAGCTACGGTGTGATGCCGTTCAAAATCAGCACTAAAGCGCGCCAGAATACTCTTGAAATCGAAGCGCCTGAAGTGATTAAACCGGGCGAAAATCTGGCCATGACGGTGACAACTGACGGCCCGCAACAGGTGGCGCTGTTTGCTGTCGATGAGGGGATTTTGCAGGTGGCGCGTTATCGCCTGAAAGATCCGCTGGAATACTTCTTCCGCAAACGTGAGCTGGGCGTGGAAAGCTCGCAAATCCTGGATCTTATTCTGCCGGAGTTCAGCAAACTGATGCAGCTTGCGGCTGCCCCGGGCGGTGACGCGGGTGAAGGGCTGGATCTGAACGTCAATCCGTTCAAACGCAAGCGTGATAAGCCTGTGGCTTACTGGTCAGGGATTACCGAAGTCAACGGCAAGAAGCAGTTCGATTATCAGGTACCGGATTACTTCAACGGTAAAATCCGCGTGATGGCGATTTCCGTGACGCCGGACAAAATCGGCAAAGCGCAGACGTCTGCGACGGTGCGCGACAACTTCATCATGACGCCGAACGTGCCGTCAATGGTGGCACCAGGTGATGAGTTTGACGTCAGCGTGGGAGTCAGCAATAACCTTGAAGGGCTGAACGGCAAAAGCATTCCGGTTGCGATTCACCTGACCGTGCCGCCACAGCTGGAAGTGGTGGGTAAAGCTGAACAGAGCCTGTCGCTGGCCGAAAAACGTGAAGGTGTGATTAACTTCCGTCTGCGCGCCAAAGCCTTGCCGGGCGATGCGCCGCTGGTGTTTGACGCAACGTATGGCGATAAGGTCAGCCGCCGGACCATCAGTACCTCAGTGCGTCCGGCAATGCCGTTCCGCACGCAGTCAGTGATGGGACGCATGAGCGGCAGCAGTCAGAACGTCGATAATCTGCGTCAGATGTTTGACGCCTACGCGGTGCGTACAGCAGCAGTGTCTAACTCGCCGCTGGTGCTGACCCGCGGGCTTTCACAGTATCTGGCTGATTATCCTTATTACTGTTCTGAACAGATTGTCAGCCGCTCGGTGCCGCTGATCCTCGGTACCCTTCATCCTGAGATGAAAGGCATAAAGAGTCAGGCAGAAAGCAGTAAGCAGCTGAAAGATATGCTGGCGGTACTACGTTCACGTCAGAATGACAGCGGCGCGATTGGCCTGTGGCGTTCGTCGCCGCAAACCGATCCGTTCGTCACGCCTTACGTGGTGCAATATCTGCTGGAAGCCAAAGCCGCGGGCGTTGCATTGCCAGCCGGTATGCTGGAAGAGGCCAATTCGGCACTGCGCGAACTGGCAGCGAATCAGAATGATGATTTATATACGCTTCGTCTGCGCGCATGGGCGGTGTATCTGCTGACGCGTCAGGGTGAAATCACCACCAGTTCGCTGGCCTCGGTACAAGACACCTTGCAGCAGCGTTATCCGGACACCTGGAAGACCGATCTGAGTGCGATGTATCTGGCGTCGTCTTATCGTCTGCTGAAAATGGATGATGAAGCGAATACGCTGTTGCAGCCAACCTGGAAGCAACTGAGCAAGGCGTATGACAAAGCCTGGTGGACGCAAAGTTACTTTGATCCGCTGGTTCAGGACGCGACGCGGCTGTATCTGATCACCCGTCACTTCCCGGAAAAAGTCTCCGCTATTCCGCCGCAGGTGCTGGAGAATATGGTCAAAGCGCTGAAAGAGGAGCGTTATACGACGTATTCCTCTGCGATGAGCATTCTGGCGCTGGAGAGTTATTCCGCGCAGGTGGCGGCGCAGGCAAAGGCACCGGATGCGCTGAAAATCACCCAGTTAAGCAAAACCAAAAATGTGCAACCGCAGCAGATTTCACAGGTTCAGGGACTGTTTGCTAAAGCGAATTTCACCGCTGATGCACAGGCGCTTCGTATTGAAAACGGTAATGATGCGCCCGCCTGGTACGTGGTGACACAGGCCGGTTATGACCTGTCCGCGCCGAAGAAAGCCATTTCACGTGGTCTGGAAATCACCCGCGATTACACGGATGAAAAAGGCAATGCGGTCACGCAGGTGACGCTGGGGCAGAAGATCAATGTGCATCTGAAAGTCCGCGCTAACTCGCAGGAAGGACAGGACAATCTGGCGATTGTCGATTTGTTGCCGGGCGGTTTTGAAGTGGTTCAGCAAACGCCACCGGAACCGGAATCTGACAGCAGTGATGAAAACAGTGATGCAGAAGCGTCGGCATCGTGGCAGTCACCGCTGGCGGCATCGGGTTCAACATGGGCGCCGGATTACAGCGATATTCGTGAAGACCGAGTGGTGATCTACGGCAGCGCCACTACCGATGTGCAGGAGTTTGTGTATCAGATTAAAGCCACCAACACCGGCAGTTTCGTGATCCCGCCAGCTTACGGTGAAGCGATGTATGACCGCGACGTTCAGGCGCTTTCCGTCAGTGATAAAAAACTGGTGGTCGTGCCGGCTGACGAAGCCGCTGTTGCTAAAAAATAACAAAATGCAGTCGCCCCGTCGTTAACGGCGGGGCGTAACCTGTTCTGAGTAGCAAGATGATCTCCTTTTCCGCGTTTTCTAAATCCACGAAACGGCTGCTGCAAAATATCGCAATGGCCGTTTTTTTACTGGCGCTGATCGTACTGGCATGCCGGCTCTGGCCCCATCCGCCACTTTCTCAGGGACAACCTTTTTCCTCCGCCTATTACGACCGGCAGGGCATCCTGATGCGCATCACGCTGGCTAACGATGATCGTTACCGGCTGTGGACGCCGCTGGAACAGGTTTCTCCGCTGGCGGTGAAAGGGCTTCTGCTGCATGAAGATCGCAGTTTTTACTACAATCCTGGCTTCAATCCGTTCAGCCTGATGCGTGGCTTCTGGCGCAGTTATGTGACAGGCGGCAAAATGCAGGGCGGTTCGACCATCACCATGCAACTGGCGCGTATGCACTGGCATCTGAATACCCGCACGCCGTCGGGCAAAATCATGCAGGTTCTGCGTGCGGTGCAGCTTGAACTGAGTTACTCCAAACACGACATTCTCGAAGCCTATCTGAACGCCGCGCCTTATGGCCGTAACATTGAGAGTATCGGCGCAGCCAGTCTGATCTATTTCAACAAAGCGCCGAAAGACCTGACGTTACCCGAAGCGCTGACGCTGGCGGTTTTGCCACAATCACCGAGTTATCGTATTGACCCTAAGACCGGTGTCTTGGGCGCGGCGCTGACGCAGGCGCGTAACCGGCTTTTCCAGCGCTGGCAGGCACATTATGAAACTGACAGCAGCCAGATCTCCTTGTTCAGATTGCCGCTGGCGCTGCGTCAGCCGGAGCAGATGCCCTATATTGCACCGCATTTTATCGAACAACTGCGTCAGCAGAATCAGCAGCTTGCCGGTACAGATACCCGGACGGACACCACGATTGACGCCGGCTTGCAGCGGCTGATTGAGCGGCAGGTCAATGCGTTTATCACCCGTAACGAAAGTCGCGGTATTCACAACGCCGCCGTTTTGCTGGTCGATACCCGTGACATGGGGGTGCGATCGCTGGTGGGATCAGCCGATTACTACAACCGCGATATTCAGGGACAGGTAAACGGCACCAACGCAAAACGCTCACCGGGCTCGGCGCTCAAACCGTTTATTTACGCGCTGGGGATGGAGCAGGGTGTGTTGCATCCGATGACTATCCTGAAAGATGTGCCTTCTGCCTTTGGTGCTTATGCGCCGGAAAATTTCGACCGCCGTTTTCTCGGTCCGGTGACCGCAACCGATGCCCTGAACTTCAGCCGTAATATTCCCGCCGTGTATGTCGCATCGCAGCTGCGCCAGCCGACGTTTTATCAGTTCCTCCGGCTTTCCGGCGTGGCGGATATGGCCAGTGAAAACCATTACGGTCTGTCGCTGGTGCTGGGCGGCGGAGAAGTGACGATGCAGGAGCTGGCAAAACTGTATGCGTTACTGGCAAACCGCGGCGTGTTGCAGCCGCTTCGGATGCAGAAAACTGATGCGCAACAGACAACGCCCGTGCGTTTGCTCAGTGAAGAAGCCAGTTTCATGACGCTTGATATGCTGCGTCAGCACCGCCGTCCGGGGGATACGCTGGCTCAGGCTCCGTCTTCGCTGCCGGTTTACTGGAAAACCGGTACCTCGTGGGGCTTTCGCGATGCGTGGAGCGTCGGGATTTTCGGCCCTTATGTCCTGGTGGTCTGGGAAGGTAATTTCGACAGTAAAGGCAATAACGTTTTTGTCGGTGCCGATGCTGCCGCACCGTTGTTCTTCAATATTATCGACAGCATTACCGCCAGCTATCCTGCATTACAGGAGCCCAAAAGACCCTTCCCTAAAGGGCTGAAACGGGTGGATATCTGCCTCGCCAGCGGGAATTTACCGACGCCATGGTGCCAGCAAAAAGGCAAAACCTGGTTTATTCCCGGTAAGTCGCCGATCAAAGTGGATACTGTTTACCGTCCTGTACGTCTCGATAAACTGACCGGTGAAGTCGCCTGCCCTCCGTATGAGGAAGACGAAACCCGTACGGAAGTATTTGAGTTCTGGCCATCGGACCTGGCGAATGTCTTTGCGCAGGCCGGATTACCGAAGCGCAAGCCGCCGGTGAATCACTGCAAAGATGAGGGCGTGGACGTGAGTGGTAATCCGCCGCGCATCACGTCACCGCTGAAAAACACCACGTATACGCTGCGTCAGTCCCAGCAGGGGCGTGACCGGATTTCATTTAATGCGGTGACCGATGCGGACAGTAAAACGGTGTACTGGTTTGTCGATGATATCTACCTGGGAAGCTCTGCCAGTAAAACCGCCATTGACTGGCAGCCTATCAATAACGGGCAATACCGTATCCGCGCGGTAGATGATCATGGCCGCGCGGACAGCCGGTTAATCAGTATTGAGATTGTGAACTGAACAACGTGGCGGGCTTATCGGATATCTATTTTCAAGGTCGCCATGCCACTGAATTCACCGGTATCCAGACTGCCCCCAATCAGATTAATCGGGTAAGCCGTCATTGAGATATTCCCTATACCATTTTGATTCATGGGTAAGTTTCCTGATTCAAAAGGTATCGCTGTACCGGCGGCATTTTCAACGCGAATTCCAATATCGGGTAGATTGTCAGAAGGTCGGCGTCTCGCTATTAGCGTATATTGATCAGCCAGATCGTCACCTTTCAACAGCATGGCAAGCTGTGTGCCGGTTGGTATCTGAGGCAATCCATTTGCTGTGCAGTCATACGTAATGTTAAATATTGTGGGAATATGGCCCTTAGGTGGCTGATTTAGGGTGATAAATTTACTGGCGGCAATAGCACCGAAATTGACCGTGATCGTTTCACCCTTATTGATTTCACAGCTTTGCGGTACGGTCAGTTTTCCGCTGATATAGACGCGGGCAACAGGCGGGCCAAGCGGAGGGGCGGTCACTATGGCCGTGCCTGAGGACAAATATATCTGGGCAATCTCTGTTCTTGGAATATCCAGTTCACCGATAAAAGGTGTGCTGATATAAAAAGTTAATGAGCCTTGAGAGCCAACATTCAGGCTTGCACGGGTACTTTGCTGAGCACAAACGCCATTATTATTTGCATCGGTGTGATGTGTGGCATCACCGAGTGTTTTTGTTGTCGGTACAGCGATACCTGTTGCCGGAGGCAGATCGAGCATTGCCTTGACATCAATGTGATCGTTAATTTTGTAATATCCCGGCTCAGTTCCCTTAGGCAAGGCGGTTTTTACGGTGTACATCAGTAAAACCCCGCCGCTGCTGTTGGCATCACTGTCGGTACAATTGCAACTGATGGTGTAATTTTGCATCCCACCATTCATGCTTTTTTCATACTTTTTCCCTCTCTCGTTATCCGACGCGGGAATATCTTCCTGAAGAAAATTGTCATAATTCGCGCCTGCGCCATCCTCCGGCGAGCATATCGCTGATCCCGCTTGTGCAAGGGATGAAAAACTATTGATGGCCATCCCCAGCAGGGTAAGCTTTATGAACGATGTCAGGTTGCGCAAAACCTGTTTTGTTGTGTGCATGAATTATCCTTAAATACACGGAGCCGTCAGCGAATTCACCTGAGAGATTGAGGCAGAGATGTTGAATTGAGCCTGACATTGCTGAGAGGCTTCATTCCCCCATTTCACATGAAGTAAAACCTGTTTTTCTAACGGGATACCCGACAGGTAAACGACACCGCCTTCATCCACGATATTGCTTTGTTTTTCAGTTGCCGCCATGGCACCAAAAGGCACTGTGGCACCATTTGGTCGAACCAGTGTCACCAGAACTCGGGCTCCCACACGGGCATCAAAATGTGCCGTTACCATAGCGCCGGAATTTGGGATCACAATGGCTGAGGTATTTTCGATATCTACGTCGTCAGGCAGGGTGGTGGTGTCCATTGCGATACGGTTTTCGTTATACGCAGTCAGGTACGGGACGACAGCAAAACCACGCCAGTCAGTTCTGACACCCGGCAGATTTTGCAGACGTGCTCCGCTGGCGCCATTGGTATCTATCAATGCAAAGGAATCACCGAGCGGTTGAGACAGCGTGGCTCCCCGGGAATGCGCCACGATACCGCCTGCAATGCCGTAACTGAGTTGCTGAGAATCTCTGCTGTAGTTGTAACCTGCGTTGAGATTGCCAAAGGAGGAGCGGTAGGTTGAGTAAAGGTTGCTCCCGCTCTCATTGTTCTGATCGGTATAACTTTGCTGAACTGAATAGCTGAGACGGCGATCGTCAAGTGCGGTTCCGCTTAACCCAACCTGATGGCGCGTTCCTTCGCCTTTCTCATGGGAGACATTGTATGTACCCCAACTTTGTGGCAACCAACGGCTTAGCGGAATACGGAGGTTCAGGGATATCTGTTGATCGTTATCTTCACCTTGCAGCTGGCTGTAGGAATAGCTCAGGTTATAGCTGACACCGAAGAGACTGTTGTTTAAGCCGACGGAGAGGTTCTTCTCCTTGCCGCCATTGTTCCAGTAGTCCTGTTCATATCCTGACAGATACAGGCTCGCCCCTTCCCACAATGTCTGATTGATATTGAACTGGATTTTACTGCGTTTGTGGTAGTCAAGTTCCAGAGCATTGTCGCCATCAAGATATTGTGTGGATTCATCAAAATCGTAATACCCGGCACTTGAGTACCGATAGCTCGCCAGACTGAAATCCGTGTCGGTCATTTCAATGTTTTTCGAATACTGAACGCGGTACGACTGGCCTGAGGTGGTCTGATTATTATCCAGTGTGGAACGGGCATGGGTAACATCAGCTGAAATGCCGCCCAGCCACTGGAGGTTATAACCCACACCGATGAGTCCTGAGAGGTAATCTTCAGATATCACTGAGCCTCCGTAGGACGTAATGGTGTTTGAAAGCCCATAGATAGCCGTACCCTGAGCAAAGGTTGGCTCTTTCTCATTGTTATCTGTCGCGCGGTAAACACCTGCTGTTGCGCTGTATTTCAACCGACCAGGGCGTTGCATAACCGGAATAGCCGAAAAAGGCTGATTAAACCGGCGTTCAGTTCCGTCAGCTTCTTTCACCGTTATCTCAAGATTTCCGCTGTAGGATGAGGGATAAAGATCGTTAATCTCAAAGGCGCCCGGAGGGACAAAGGACTGATAAATAATGTGATCATTTTGCCGGATAGTGACTTCAGCATTGGAGTTTGCAACCCCTCGTATGGTAGGGGCGAAACCGCGCTGGCTGTTAGGTAGCATATTATCGTCAGAAAAAAGCTGAACACCGGAGAACGGAACACTGCTGAGGATTTCCCCGGAGGTTGAGTTTTCACCAAGCAGTAACTTTGACTTGATGGATTTTATGTCCCTTTCCACGTAGGTCGAGATCGTGTCCCATTTTTTCTCATCTCCACTGTCGCTGTAAGTGGTGTAATTGCGAACGCGCCAGGGGCCAACGTTTAAGCCATTTTGCAGATTCAGGTACTGGCTGGAGTCATCGTTGCCATTTCGATAACTCCGCTGGCCGCCTGAATAGGAATAATTGGAGAAAAGAGAAGGGGCGCCGTCATCCCATTTTGCCGGGTCAATATAGTCTTCTGCTTTCTGAAGGATCGCTGCTTGCGGAATGCTGAAATTAAGCTGCATGAGGTAGAAATCAAATTTGACGTCTGCGGCAGGGATATATTGTGCAAGCGAACCCAGTGGCGCATCTGGCTGAAGACTTTTTAATGCCGGAAAAGCATCAACATTGACGCCCAGTGCCCGCAAGATATCGGGCGTTATCTGCGGTTCAAGTGTGCCATCTGATCGGGATAAGTAGCTGATTGAATGCCGTAATTTTAATTTTTTATTCACATACAGCGCTGTGTCATAGTTACCAGGCAGCTGCGCCTGATCATTACTCTGGAACAAAGAAAGGTCGACATCCCCAACGTCACCGGCTTTACGCTCGATAAACAGAGGGTCGAAATAGACATCTTCTGCATGCGCTGCCTGAGCGGCGAGTAATCCAATAGCCGTACTGGCCAGCAGGCTACCCAGTTTAAGCACGAGCGGCGCTGAGTTCTTTTTAACGTCCTCAGTCAAGCTCGTGTGTAAAAATTTTTCATCCGTGAGCATAGTTTTCTCGTACTTCTGAGTGCCATAATTTGGCAATGGCTGTGAGTTATGGTGTGGCTTTATTTGTCTGGTTATAAAGGCTGTTCATAGCGTGCTGTTGTTCCGCCATAGTCATTAATCGCATCCCATTTCACACTGCTTCCTGAGGTGCCCGGTGGAAGTACAACGTCCATCTGGCTCAAAGGCGCAATCATTGCCACATCTTTTAAGAAAGTAGAGCCAATGCTGAGTGAGCTGAAAACCACGTGATAGGGGCTCGGATTTTTAATAACGAGATGACCGTTGTTTCTGGCGAAAGTGAGCGCCTTCGGTGCTTCAAACGATTTTCCGGGCAGTTTTGTTGGCCGGT
This sequence comes from Rahnella sp. JUb53, assembly GCF_004346065.1. NCBI lineage: Bacteria > Pseudomonadati > Pseudomonadota > Gammaproteobacteria > Enterobacterales > Yersiniaceae > Rahnella > Rahnella sp. JUb53. The sequence continues at coordinate 67,292 of NZ_SLYT01000011.1, read as the reverse complement.
AAAAGAGCTTTATCCGCGTATTGACGACCAGTTTAAGTTCGTTTTTTGTATTTTTAGGCGTTGAAGGAATCGCTTTAACATTGATATAGAAAACGGACTCTCTGTCTGTCGGGAGGACGCTGCCGGTATAGGAAATACGCAGGTTACTTTCCTGTTGAGCATTCAGGCGAAATAGCGGTGGAGTGATGATAAAAGGACCGCGTGTTTTTTCTCCCCCCGCATCAACCCAGGACTGTATGAGGAAAGGGTTGCTTTCAGCATTATTCTTAACGGAAAGCGTAGCTTCCCTTTTATCTGCGTCATAAATAACGCGGGTGCGCCCCACAACAATTCCGCCAGCATAGGTTATTTGTGACGTGAATAATGAAATTATAATTAAAAATAATATATATGGATTTTTTCTACCCATGCGAATTTGAATCCTTACAGTAGCAATATATTCATGCGGTAATTGAATGAGCCCTTAATAAAATGCCCTGCAAAGTTGACCTTTTGCAGGGCAAGATTAAAGGTGCTTATCTGTAATCGAGAGTAACTTTCACACGGGCGTCGGCCGCACCGGCAGTGATATCGCCAGGCAACTTGAACGATTCATAGTATGCGAGAAGATTCACATTCATGACCTTACCCGGAATTGGGTAGATGATGTCAGGCAGCGCGTTAATTTTCATGATGTTATTTGTTGCCGCATCTTCAATTCTGATGCCTACGCCATCCGCCATTGCGTCACCATAATCATTGCCAAGCGCAATCAGATCAGTGGTGTCAGCAACGGTATCTGACTCCAGCCATATCCGGAAGTGAGGGGTAAGGTTGGTCTCTGAAACGACAGGGCAGTTATCAAGTGGCAGGGTGAAAGGGATTTTTGGCGAGAGGTCACCAATTTCCTGGAATTGTGCTGCTGAATAAGTCCCTAACGGTATATTGAGTTCTTCACCACCATTAATCTCACAGGCTTCTTCAACAATTGCACCTGTGAAATTAATAGCACCATCGATCGCATAGCTATTTGCTGCCATAGCCAAAAATATCCCGCCCGCTAAGAGCTTGAACTTGGTTTTCATTTTTTGCGTCCATTCAGAAATAAAAATTGGAGGTTAAGCTAAAGATAATTATATCTGATTCAATAAATTGAATTCATCACCTTTAGATGCCGGATTCTACCAAGTGTTTTATACCTTGAATAGTAGATGGTAGCCATCCTGTTTGAATGATACTGAGTTTTTAGTTTGACACATCACTACCAATGATCATTATCATTTATATAATTCATTCAAATTATTCTTTGGCGTGTAAATGTTCTATTTTCCAAAGAAAATATTATTCTTATCGTTTTATTATTAAGTAAACGAATAAGTATAATCACCAGAAATTTCTTCCCGCTCGCATATTGAGATGATCATTTTTTTGATACTTGCAGCAGGAGTGTTCATATAATGACCAAAAAAAGGACGAACAGATTTTGCAGAGCGGGACAAACCGTAACAAACCAACCTTCGCTTGCAGAAGATTCCTCTGATATTGTTGATAAATTAGGAAATCCATAATCATTGTTACAATTTCGGCTAGAATATATACCATTAAACGCTGTCTGTTTTAGCTGACTTTTCTGACAATACAAGCTTCAGGCATTCACGCCTTTGGGAGATTTAAATGCAAGAAAATCACAAGATTCTGGTGGTCGATGATGACATGCGCCTTCGCGCACTTTTGGAACGTTATCTGACTGAACAGGGCTTCCAGGTGCGTAGCGTTGCCAATGCCGAACAAATGGATCGCCTGCTGACTCGTGAGTCATTCCATCTGATGGTTCTCGATCTGATGCTGCCGGGCGAAGATGGCTTGTCTATCTGCCGTCGTCTGCGCAGTCAAAGTAACCCGATGCCGATCATCATGGTCACCGCTAAAGGCGAAGAAGTTGACCGTATCGTAGGTCTGGAAATTGGTGCCGACGACTATATTCCAAAACCGTTTAACCCGCGTGAACTGCTGGCCCGTATCCGCGCTGTGTTGCGTCGTCAGGCTAACGAATTGCCGGGTGCGCCTTCTCAGGAGGAAGCGGTCATTTCATTTGGCAAGTTCAAACTGAACCTTGGTACCCGCGAAATGTTCCGTGAAGACGAGCCTATGCCGCTGACCAGCGGTGAGTTCGCCGTGCTGAAAGCACTGGTGAGTCATCCACGTGAGCCGCTGTCCCGTGACAAGCTGATGAATCTTGCACGTGGTCGTGAATACAGTGCGATGGAACGTTCTATCGATGTGCAGATTTCCCGTCTGCGTCGCATGGTAGAAGAAGATCCGGCGCATCCGCGTTACATTCAGACCGTATGGGGTCTGGGCTACGTATTTGTGCCGGACGGCAGTAAGGCATGAAGCGAATACGCTTTTCACCGCGTAGCTCGTTTGCCCGAACACTGTTATTAATCGTCACCTTGCTGTTCGTCAGCCTGGTGACGACCTATCTGGTGGTGCTTAACTTCGCCATTCTTCCCAGCCTGCAGCAGTTTAATAAGGTTCTGGCATACGAAGTGCGTATGCTGATGACCGACCGGCTGCAGCTGGAAGATGGCACGTTGCTGGCTGTTCCACCGGCGTTTCGTCGCGAAATTTACCGCGAACTGGGCATTTCTCTTTATACCAACTCTGCAGCCGAGGAGAGTGGTCTGCGCTGGGCGCAGCATTACGAATTCCTCAGTCAGCAGATGGCGCAGCAGCTTGGTGGGCCTACCGATGTCCGCGTCGAGGTGAATAAAAATACCCCGGTTGTGTGGCTGAAAACCTGGTTGTCGCCTGATATCTGGGTACGCGTTCCGCTTACTGAAATCCATCAGGGCGATTTCTCTCCGCTGTTCCGTTATACGTTAGCGATTATGTTGCTGGCGATTGGTGGCGCGTGGCTGTTTATCCGTATTCAGAACCGACCCCTGGTCGAACTGGAGCACGCGGCATTACAGGTCGGGAAAGGCATTATTCCGCCGCCATTACGTGAATACGGTGCGTCGGAAGTGCGGTCAGTGACGCGTGCATTTAACCAGATGGCAGCCGGTGTCAAACTGCTGGCCGATGACCGTACCTTACTGATGGCAGGTGTGAGTCACGATTTACGCACTCCGCTGACACGCATTCGTCTGGCGACTGAAATGATGAGCGACGGTGACGGTTATCTTGCCGAGTCGATCAACAAAGACATCGAAGAGTGCAACGCCATTATCGAGCAGTTCATCGACTATCTCCGCACTGGCCAGGAAATGCCGACAGAGATCACCGATCTTAACGGTATTTTGGGCGAAGTGATTGCGACAGAAAGCGGCTACGAGCGCGAAATAGATTCAGATCTGGCCGACGGCGAATTACTGGTGAATGCGCATCCGCTTTCCATCAAGCGTGCTGTTGTGAATATGGTGGTCAACGCCGCCCGTTACGGCGATGGCTGGATTAAAGTCAGCAGCGGTCGTGAACTTCAGCGTGCATGGTTCCAGGTTGAAGATGATGGCCCGGGCATTGCGCCGGACCAGCTCAAACATCTCTTCCAGCCATTTGTGCGCGGTGAAAGCGCCCGAACCACCAGCGGAACCGGCCTCGGTCTGGCGATCATTCAGCGTATCGTTGATGCCCATTCAGGGACGCTGGATATCGGCAAGAGTGACCGCGGGGGATTACGGATCCGGGCGTATCTGCCGTTACCGGTGGAGATGCTGAAAGCGGTGGCGGTTCAGCAGAAACCAGTTTGATTAAGGGGGGAATTAATAATCCCGTTTTAGTTGGACAGGCGGCAATTTCGGTTTCTCAATTGCGGTGAACACTTATCGCGTTGCGCCGAAACCGCCCAAGAGAGGGAAGTGCTTTCCCTCTCTTGGATCTCTCCCCGCTTTTTACTCCCCGCTTCGCTCGCTGGCTATGTTTCAGGTAGCGATGCGATAGCCGCAAAATTCCGCCGCTGCGCGGTGCCCTCCGTTCGGGCTACAACCCGCGCAAAAAGACGCACGGTTTTGCGCCTCTCCTCCGGTGGTATTTTGGAACCGGCCTCAGGTTTATACTTTACAACCTCACTTTTTTATCTTTTTAAAATGCTGCGGGCGATTCAGAAATCTTGCTGAACGAAGCGGCCTGAAGACCAGAGGCTTCAGGACCGAGTGAAGGCACCGCAATGCGGCAAGATTTCCAGCCTGTCGCTGCGGCTGATGAAACATAGCCAGCGAGCGAAGCGCGCAGTAAAAGAGCCGGGGATTCTTAAGGGTGGTGGCGATAAGCCACCCTTAAGGCCGGTGTGGGCGGCAGCTCACGGTTTTGACCTAAGGCCGGTGTGGGCGGCAGCTCACGGTCTTGACCTAAGGCCAGTTTGGAAGGCAGCTCATGGTTTAGACCTAAGGCCGGTGTGGGCGGCAGCCCACGGTCTTGACCTAAGGCCAGTTTGGAAGGCAATCCATAATTCAGCTCTTCCTGCTCATCACATAATACTCTGCCGCTTCTTCCCGCCATCTCGGCGTGTTCCCCGTATCCCACGGATTAACCAATACGACACCTGTATGCGCAAACGCTTCGCCATGATCGGTCGCCAGAGTCGCCTGATGATTCAGGCAAATAGCCGCCAGTAGTCTGTCCTGCTCGGACATCACTACATTGGCAGCTTCTGACAAGGTCATGATCCGCGGGTAATGCAGCGCGCTTGCCGCATCAAACGACAGTAATCGACCGGCAAAATCCTGATTCAACATTTCCAGCAAGGCTTCGGAAAGCGCGGCTTTCGGCTGGTTCTCCGGCAGATTATCTGCCCAGGTGAAAAATGCCGCTACGCTCAGGCTGGTCAGGTACAGCTGTGTGGCATCCTGCGCGTCCAGCCATTGCAGAACGATCTTTTGTGGCCTGGGATTGATCATCTCAAAAATGACGGAGGTATTAAGAATGATCATTTGGGTGGCAGTTCCAGTGGCTCAGCGATCACGGATGAAAAACGCTGGCGGAGCTGGCTACCGAGGCCAAAGTCAGGCTGGGCGGGAGTGAGCACCTGTTTCAGGATGAGACGTGCTTCTTCTTCCATCGAGTGGCCTTTTTTGGCCGCCGCGATACGCAGCAGTTCCTTCACATCGTCATCGAGATTGCGAACGGTAATCGTCGCCATATGAGGTTCCTCTGACAGCAATGCTGTCATTCTGAAATGCTGCCGGGCCGGTTGCAATAAAAAAGGCGCGGAAGCCCGCGCCTGATGAGAGATTATTGCCAAATTACCGCTTCGGTCCGGCGCTGACCAACGCGGCACCTGCCGTGTTGTCGGTATATTTATCAAAGTTATCGATAAACAATTGCGCGAGATGCTCTGCTTTTTCCTGCCACTGCTCACGGCTGGCGTAGGTATTGCGTGGATCCAAAATATGGGTGTCGACGCCCGGTAACGCAGTCGGAACGGCCAGGTCAAACATCGGCAGAGTGAACGTTTCGGCATCATCAATGGTGCCATCTAAAATAGCATTGATGATTGCGCGGGTGTTCTTCAGCGAGATGCGTTTGCCGGTGCCGTTCCAGCCAGTATTCACCAGATAAGCCTGTGCGCCCGCCGCTTCCATACGTTTCACTAATACTTCTGCGTATTTCGTCGGGTGCAGCATCAGGAATGCGGCACCGAAGCAGGCGGAGAATGTCGGCGTTGGTTCATTGACGCCACGCTCAGTGCCCGCCAGTTTGGCCGTAAAACCGGACAGGAAATGATATTGCGTCTGCGATGCCGTCAGGCGCGAAACCGGTGGCAGGACACCAAACGCATCAGCAGTCAGGAAAATCACTTTGCTGGCGTGTCCGGCTTTGGAAACCGGCTTGACGATATTTTCAATGTGGTAAATCGGGTATGAAACGCGGGTGTTCTCGGTTTTGCTGCCGTCATCAAAATCGATTTTGCCATCTTCACTGACCATCACGTTTTCCAGTAACGCGTCGCGTTTGATGGCTTTGAAGATTTCCGGTTCGGCTTCTTTGCTAAGTTTGATGGTTTTGGCATAGCAACCGCCTTCAAAATTGAAGACACCATCATCGTCCCAGCCATGTTCATCGTCGCCGATAAGTTTGCGCTTCGGATCCGTCGACAACGTCGTTTTACCCGTGCCGGAAAGCCCGAAGAACACCGCAACATCGCCTTTTTCGCCGACGTTAGCCGAACAGTGCATGGAAGCAATGCCCTGTAATGGCAGCAGATAATTCATGACGGCGAACATGCCTTTCTTCATTTCGCCGCCATACCACGAACCGCCGATCAGCTGGATACGCTCGGTCAGGTTGAAGGCAATGAAGTTTTCTGAATTCAGCCCCTGTTTCTGCCAGTCAGGATTGGTACATTTCGCGCCGTTTATGACGATGAAATCCGGTTCGAAATTTTCCAGCTCGCTTTCGGTCGGGCGGATAAACATGTTTTTGACGAAATGCGCCTGCCAGGCGACTTCGGTAATAAAGCGGACTTTCAGACGGGAATCGGCGTTTGCGCCGCAGAAAGCATCAATGATAAACAGACGTTTGCCGGACAACTGTTTGCTCACCAGAGCCTTCAGTGACGTCCAGGTTTCCTGTGACATCGGCTTGTTATCATTTTTGCCTTTGCCCTGATCAGACCACCACAGCGTATCGCGGGTGGTGTCATCGCGGACGATGTATTTATCTTTCGGCGAACGACCGGTGAAGATACCGGTATCGACATTGACTGCACCCAGTTCTGTCACTTGCCCGCGCTCAAAGCCTTCGAGACCCGGCGCCGTCTCTTCATTAAAAAGGGTTTCGTAATCAGGGTTATAGACGATTTCGCTATTCTGATGGATCCCATAAAGGGCGAGTTTTTCGGCGGTGATCCCGATAGTCGTAGGCATTTCCCTGCTCCTCACTGAACTTTGAATCCCTCGGTAGGGATAAATCAGTTGTTATTGTAGGTATTTATCGCGTTTTAACCGCGACAAGTCTCAAAGAATAACGGGAGGTGTAAATGTTTTTCCAGAATTGTGATGAAAAACTCGAAAGGTATGCAAAAAGGTTATGTAAAAGAAACAAAAAAGGGACTCTTCGGCGAAAAGTCCCTCAATTTTAAACTGTTAACGATCAGTGAACCTGATCATCTCCGGAGTGAACATCTCCTCCCGCTTTTAGCGTCGCCATGTCCATCGCGTCAAACTCGTAGTCTGCGCCGCAATAATCGCAGTGCATTTCGATTTTGCCATCCGCTTCCAGCATTTCGAGAATATCTTCATCTGGCAGCGTCAGCAGCGCGCCTGCACAGCGCTCACGCGAGCAGGTACAACGGAAACAGACTTCCTGCGGTTCGTAGAGCGTGACTTCTTCCTGATGATACAGGCGGTAAAGCACTTCGTTAGCCGGAAGGTTCAGCAGCTCTTCCGCTTTGATGGTGGTGGTCAGCTGCGCCAGATGACTGAATTCTTCAGGATCGGTATCTTCAGCGGGCAGAACCTGCAACAACATGCCGCCTGCAGCAGGCTGGCCTTCAACTTCACCGGTACGGATGAAGATGCGGGTTGGCAATTGCTCGGATTGCATGAAGTAGTTTTCCAGGCATTCCGCCAGGTTTTCACCTTCCAGACCGACCACGCCCTGATAGCGTTCGCCGACGGTCGGAGAAATGGTGATCACCATGTAGCCGTTACCAATCATCTCTTTCAGAGAACTGCCTTCGGTAATGTCACCTTGCAGACGCGCAATACCGCGCAGTTCCTGTTTGTTATTCCCGTTAATCACGGCCAGTTTCAGCGGGCCATCGCCCTGCAACTGCACGGTAATATCGCCGTCGAATTTCAGGGTCGCGGTCAGCAGGCTGGTCGCCACTAACATTTCGCCCAGCAGATTACGCACTTCTGCCGGATAGTCGTGGCCGGCAACAATCTCCCGGAAGGTTTCTTTGAGCGAGACCAGTTCGCCGCGAACGGCGTGATGATTGAACAGGTAGCGATGCAGTTGGTCGTGATTAGACATAATTTTCTCTCTTTGTGGCGATTTATTCTGAATCGCCATATTTGAATTTGATCAGGGTCCGCCGTTCCTTTTTATCCGGGCGTCTGTCCGGATGCGGCATTGCATTCATTTTGCGGGCCTCGGAGATTTTCTCCCGGCTGGCAATGCTTGCGTCGGTTTCCTGATACAGTTTCTGTGCTTCTTCCGCGCTGCGGCGCTGAGTGGTCAGCCCCAGAACGGTGATCGTTTTGGTGTCATTACCCTGACGCAGCGTTATTTCGGCATTCAGTTCCATTAGCTTGCTGGGTTTCCCCCGCTGGCCGTTGTAATGCACTTTGCCGCCATCAATCATCTCTCGTGCCAGCGCGCGGGTCTTATAAAAACGAGCTGCCCACAGCCATTTATCGAGACGTACTGCGTTATCGTCGTCGTCCTTTTTACCTTTCATCTTTCTCCCCTGACGCTACCGGAATTATTTAGCCGGGCCTGTTACGGGGTGAATCGAAGGCAACAGGCTACGGAAGTCATTAATGGAGGGATGGTCCTGAAATGACTTATCTGCCATGGTCGAATCCGGATTTTCTATACCCAGACAATAGCGGATACCGAAGGTTTTTGCCGCATTCAGGATCGGTTCACCGTCATCGACAAATAAAGTCCGTTCAGGATCAAAGCCTGTTTGCTTTTGGACTGCAGACCACAACCGCTGATCTTCCTTCGGATATCCAAATGTGTGGGTGGAAAGTAATAAATCAAGGTGCTGATCTAAACCGGTATGCTCAATTTTAACGGACAGGCTGTGTGGATGTGCGTTGGTCAGCAAAATAGTCTGACGACCGCTTTCACGGAGATGCGTCAGAAAAGGCAGCGTATCGTCACGCAATCGCGCATTTTTGCCGATATTCGTGGTCATCTGATAGATATCCATGTCCAGCCGCTCGCTCCAGTAATCAAAGCAATACCAGTTCATGGTGTGCTGCACCGCCAGATATTCCTCATGAATAATCTGCCGGGCATTTTCAAGCGAAATAGACCGCTGCTGGCTCAGTGCTAACGGTACATCCTGCAACCAGAACTGACTGTCGAACGCCAGATCCAGCAATGTGCCGTCCATGTCGAGTAAAACGGTATCAATGGAATTCCAGTTAAAATCAGGGGGCATGAAAACTCCATGTCCTGGCGGCTGAAGTGGGGCCGTGCGCCGCAGGAGAGAAAAAATGAAAGCAGGGAAGGGCTTCAGGGTAGCACAATCTCACAGGGCGGCGCAGAGCCACCCTGCGGTTTTCAGCCAGGGTTATGTGCCATCACGGGCGTCAGCGTGGGGTGAAAACACGAATTGTAATGTTGCTGGATATCGTCGATGCGGCGCTTATCTTTTATAAAGCGGCGGATAAACAACACGCTGTTCACCAGCAGAATTCCGAACAACAGGAACAGCAACACGCTGGTACCGAGATAACGCCACAGCGTCGAGATGTCCGGCTCGCTGTGCAATGAAATATGACGGGTACCGTTGGCATCTACGCTGATACTGGTGATCACTCCCTGCGCACTGAACGGGGTGTGAAGCAGCAGGGTAGATAAATGTTGCAGTTGCTTCCACTGATCCTGTGGCGGATTGGCGTACAACCCGACCGGCGGAGCTGGCATTTCAATCAAATCACGGCCTTCATCATTGCTGATTAAGAAACCACCTGGTGGCGGGCTGTTGAGGCTGTCAGCCGCACGACGGGTTTCCTGCATGAAGAACGACGACGTAGCGTTATTCACCAGCTCGCTCAGCGACTGCGCACTGATCGGTCGCAACAGCACGTTGATACCCTGCAATGAGCCCGCTTTCGCCCGTTTAACCAGTGAATTCCAGTTACTTGAGTTCCCCAGATTCACCAGCGCGTTTTTCAGCCGCACGCAATCATTGCTGTTTCCGCATAACGCTTCTGTTTTCAGTACGATATCTGCAAAGTCATCCAGCAGGATCATGCCGGATTTCTCAATCGCGGTAGCCAGTTGCGGGTTGATATTTTGCTCGGGGCTTTCGCCGGGATGCATCTGATTATTAACCGTCGTCTGCAACGCCGTCGCGGCTTCAATGATTTCTGACTGCGGGACAGGCAGCGGCGTCGCATTATTCCAGTAGATGGCAGAACAATCGAAAGGCATGTAACCGGAGGCGGTACGGGTAGCTGACGGTGGCACATAACACATGCCTGTCCCCTGAACTTTCAGGGTATCGCCAACGCGCAGCGTAGTTTTTTCCAGATCCTGAACGCTGTTAACCTGCGTACTTTGCGCGCCCTGTAGCCAGGCAATGCTGAGCTTCAGTGGCAGGCCAAGAGGGACATAAACCAGTAATGCCAGCAGCAGAAGAAATGCGCTGGTAGCCAGTACAAGATTTTTTCCCCAAAGCTGGAGCGGGAATTTTTTGACCTCATCATGCAATGACAAAATGCTGCCCTGACGGACAACCTGACTGTTCATATACACTTCGACATCCGTCGGCTGACCCAGGTCGCGGCCAATATAAGGTTGCCAGTGTGGCGGATATATCAGGTCGATAGCACCGAGAGAAATATTGCTGATATCACCTTGCTTGGACTCACCAAACAATCCCCAGCGTTTAGGTAAACCCCGCAGGCAGTGGATTTCTTTACGGTTTTTACCAAAGCGTTCAGACACCACCCGCCAGATAACCCAGCCCGCCAGCGCTGCGGCAACCATCAGGATCCAGGGGAGAAAGATCACCGGGCTTTGCAACGTGATGAACAGCAGCAGGAGAATGCCCGAAACGGCCAGCGCTTCTTTGACGCCGTTCGAACGGGTCAGGGCGCGTTCCTCGCGGGTTTCGCTGCGCACTTTCACCAGTTCAATATGTTCACTTTCTTCATGGCGGATTGATGCGTTCTGCGGCTGAGAAGGGATTACCGCTGAAACCGGCACCGGACCTTCGTAGACATGATCCGCCAGAGTGTGGCCGTTGAGTGAAATCACCAGCGGCAGGGTCTGCGTTTTGATCAGCTCGACTTCGTTTTCCTGAGCGATGTACTGCTCCCAGAAAGGCGGCAGGTGAATTTCAGTCGCATCCAGGAAATAACGCCATTTGTTGGGATCTTCACTCGCCACGCCATAACGGGTGATTGCACGCTTAAGGCTGTAAACATTTTCGCTTTTAGTGGTCAGCGTCAGTTTATCTTGCAGGATAATCAGATTATTACGGTGGGTGATCGGCGTCTGCCCGAGGCCTTCATACTGGCGAAGATAGCGTTCTACGGCATCGCGTTCTTTTTGTGAAAGTTTGCGCTGGCTTGGTGCGGAAAAACGCACGACAGATTCGTCGCGTTGGCGGCGGCGCAATACAAGCCAAAAATAAGACGCTGTGGCAATGATTGCGATACACAACAACACCAATGTCACGACTACTGTGCTCATCCGATCCCCGTTCAGACGTGGGTGACTTACGTCAACTCTGTGAAAGTATTATACATAAATGGAATGCACATTCTGCGCGCGTGTGCCTTTTAGGTAGGAATTTTATTATTCTTTGGGTGAATATTATGCACAAAAATACCACGCTAGAGGATACCTGCATTTAAGAACTGTCTGGTATCGGTATAATCCTATTTTGATGTCTCAATGTTTTTGTTACAGCAAAAATGTGACCAGCGTGAGTGTTCGGATGCTTTGTACGCTTTTTTTGCTGATTTTTTAGGGGCTTTCTGTGCAAAAAATGAGTGCGTTCTGAACCGGTTTGCAGTAAAGATTGCGATTCTGGCTCTCAATAACGCACAATGCTCATTGATAGCGGTCTTTAAACAGAAAAACGAACCCATTAGAACACCTCTGGTCAGGTGAATAATAAGTTGGGGATGAAATGACACAACACCTGCAAAAACCGAAAATCACTAAGGTGGAAACCGTAGCCCGTTCGCGTCTGTTCACCATTGAATCCGTTGATCTGACGTTCAGCAATGGCGCAGAGCGTGTTTACGAACGTATGCGGCCCTCAGATCGCGAAGCGGTGATGATTATTCCTGTCATTGATAATGAGCTGGTGTTAATCCACGAATATGCTGTCGGCATTGAAAGCTATGAACTGGGTTTTCCTAAAGGGCTGATTGATCCCGGCGAGAGTATTCTGGAAGCGGCTAACCGCGAACTCATGGAAGAAGTCGGCTTTGGTGCCCGGCATTTTGATGTGCTGGCCAAACTGACTATGGCACCTTCGTATTTTTCCAGCCGCATGAATATCGTCATTGCCAAAGATCTTTACCTGAAAAGTCTGGAAGGCGATGAGCCGGAACCGTTGCCGCAAACCCGCTGGCCGGTTTCACGGATGATGGAATTGCTGCAACACCCTGATTTTTGCGAAGCCCGTAACGTCAGCGCTCTGTTCCTTGCGCATGATTTTCTGACGCGCAACGCCCGCTGAATTCCCCGATAAAATCCCATTAAAAAAGCCGGTCATGCTTGATGCAGACCGGCTTTTTGCTTTACAGCTTACGCATCAGAACAGTTCATGTTCCTGACCGTTATCCATGATGGTGGTCCCGACTTCATGCACGGCATGTTCTGTCGGCTGAGTCCCGTCGATGAAGTATTCCGGACGACTGTTACCGCCGCCATCAGACAACTTACCGGAACTCTTATCGATAGTGACCGTCACCACGCCTGGTGGTGGTGTTTGTGGCTGTTCCGGCACGCCGTCCAGCACGGCTTTCATGTAATCATCCCAGGCTGGCTGAGCACTCTTCGCGCCGCCTTCTGCACCGGAAATCTGATCAGGGATCACGCCTGAAGCCGTTGAACGACCCAGATCACGACGGTGATCGTCAAAACCAATCCAGACCGAGGTGACAACATTCGGGCCATAACCTGAGAACCACGCATCTTTCGAGCTGTTGGTTGTACCGGTTTTACCGCCAATGTCGTGGCGCTTAAGGTCACGCCCTGCACGCCAGCCGGTTCCCATCCAGCCGGGTTCACCGAAAATATTGGAGTTCAGTGCATCGCTTATCAGGAATGAAAGCGGTGTGCTGATCACGTGCGGCGCGTATTGCTGCGCGGCGTCAACCTGCGGTGAGTTAGGCGGGACCTGCTCAAGTTGCGGAGTCGGTACGCTGGTATTATTGCCGGTGGTCGATGTCGCCACGTTTTCTACGTTGTCATCGGACAGCACCGCTGATTTCTGCGTATCGCCATAAATCACCGGAATATTACAGGTGCGGCAGGCAATTTTGGGTTTCGCTTCAAACTGAACCTGACCGGATTCATCCACGATTTTGGTGATGAAATACGGGTCAACCAGATAGCCGCCGTTGGTCAGGGTGGCGTAACCGCGCACAACTTGTAACGGGGTGAAAGAAGCCGAGCCCAGCGCCAGCGATTCGGAATGCACAATGTTAGAAGCCGGGAAGCCGAAACGTTGCAGGTATTCTGCTGCGTAATCCACACCCATCGCACGCATCGCACGCACCATCACCACGTTTTTAGACTCACCCAGACCCCGGCGTAAGCGGATCGGACCGTAATACGTTGGCGGTGAATTCTTCGGACGCCAGTCTGTACCGGCACCGGCATCCCAGCGGGTAATCGGCATGTCATTCAGAATGGTCGCCAGCGTCAGGCCTTTGTCCATTGCTGCGGTATACAGGAACGGTTTGATGTTTGAACCGAGCTGACGCACCGCCTGATTGGCACGGTTGAATTTACTCTGGTTAAAGTCAAAGCCGCCGACCAGTGCTTCAATCGCGCCGTCGTTTGGATTAAGCGAAACGATAGCTGAGTTGACGTCCGGAACCTGCGCCAGCCACCAGACATCGCCCACTTTACGAACCCAAATTTGCTGGCCAGGGCGAACCACGTCAGACACTTTTTTCGGCGTCGGCCCCTGAGCATTATCATTACGGTAAGGGCGCGCCCAGCGCATGCCGCTGAACGGCAGACTGATTACCGCGCGGTTCGACATGGTCGCCGTCGCCTGTGCATCATCTGTTGCGGTAATAACCGCAGGGAACAGCGGGCCATACACTGGCAGCGTTTTCAGTGACTGAACAATTTTGTCCTGATCCCACGCCGGTTCGCCGACTTTCCACAATTCATTAGACGGACCGCGATAGCCGTGACGCATATCGTAGTTGAGAACGTTGGTACGCAAGGCTTCCTGCGCGGCAAGCTGCGTTTTCCTGGTAATGGTGGTGTAAACCATGTAGCCATCGTTATAAGCGTTATCGCCATAACGTTTCACCATTTCCTGACGCACCATTTCTGTCAGGTACGGCGCAGAGAACTCAATGTGCGGGGCATGATAATTCGCCACCAGCGGCTCAGCGCGAGCCTGATCGTACTGCGCCTGCGTGATGTATTTCTCATCCAGCATACGGGCCAGTACGGTGTTACGACGTGCCAGAGAACGGTCATGGGAATACAACGGGTTAAAGGTTGACGGTGCTTTAGGCAGACCGGCGATCACTGCCATTTCACTCAGTGTCAGCTGGCTGACATCTTTACCGAAATAAACCTGGGCAGCGGCACCCACGCCATAGGCACGGTAACCGAGATAAATCTTGTTGAGATACAGCTCGAGGATTTCATCTTTGGACATCATCTGCTCAATGCGGATGGCCAAAAACGCTTCCTTAATTTTACGGGTCAGCGTGCGTTCAGGACTTAAGAAGAAGTTACGTGCCAGCTGCTGAGTAATGGTACTCGCGCCCTGTGAGGCATGGCCGGACACCAGCGCAACGGAAGCCGCACGGAAAATACCGATAGGATCCACGCCGTGGTGTTCATAGAAACGACTGTCTTCGGTCGCGATAAACGCATGCACCATTTCCGGTGGGATTTGGTCGAGTTTCAGCGGGATACGACGTTTTTCGCCGTATTGGGCGATCAAATCGCCATCAGCACTGAAAACCTGCATGGGTGTTTGCAGGCGCACGTCTTTGAGCGTGGCGACATCGGGTAACTGAGGCTCGATATATTTATACAATCCGAAGATCGAGGCGGCTCCCAGCAAAATGCAACACACTGCAAGAATCAATAAATACTTTACGAACTTCACCTGAGATTTCCCATTAAGTGTCAATTGGGCAGTTTATAAACAACCGCGCGGTAGTATAAAGGCAAGCCAGCAACATGGATACGTTCTTTTATTTACCTGACAATATGGAGATTGGGCGAAAATGAGACTACAAGCATGGCAGGTAGGTCTGGATATTCAAGCCGGTTTTGCCCGTGCGATCGCCGTTCAGCGGCGGCGGAATGGCTGGCAATTACGTCACTGGTGGCAGCATCCGCTGCCTTCCTTCACATTGCGGGAGGGGATATTACATGAGACCGCGCCGCTGATCGCCATTTTATCGTGCTGGCGAAAAACCCTCCCGACGACATTTTCTCTGCGAATTACCCTTCCGGCACAACGGATTATGCAACAACGCATGGCGGCGCCGGATCCCCGTTTGCGCGATCCGGCCCGCAGTGCGTTTATCTTTGCGCATGCAGCGAAACAGTTTCCGCTGGGCATGGAACATCTGGTGATGGATTACCGCGCTGATCCGCACGGCGACAATCAGGTGGTGGTCACCGCAGCCAGACAACAGGAAATTCAGCAATGGATGGAATGTCTGTCTCAGGCGCAGCTTTATCCGGATGCCATCGAACTGACCCCCTGCGCACTTCAGGTGGCGGCTTTTGCTGCCGGCCTTCCGGGTGACGCATTGCTGGTTCATCGGCTTGATGACGGATTCCTCTGGGCCTCGCCCCACAGTTTGCCATTTCAGTTTGGTTTGTCTGATGACGCACCTGAAGATCTGCCGCTGTCAGAACGCATCCGCCAGCAATACCGCGCGGCGGCGTTGTGCCACAGCGAATGCTTTTTCAGCGGAGCGTCTCCACTTCCGGCAATGCAATGCTGGTCGCCCCTCAGTGCTATTGCGCAGTTATCCGCGCCGTTGCCCGTCAATCCGGGGGATTTCGCACCCGCAGTTGGGCTGGCATTGCGGCAGGGCGATCACTGATGCTGCAGGTGAATTTATTGCCCTGGCGGAAACTTCGCCTGCAGCGCCGGAGCCGTTACTGGCTGAAAATGTTTATCAGTTTTCCGGCGATTATCACGATGACTTTTCTGACACTGACCACCTTTCTCGTTCAGGAGCGGGCACTGCGGCAACTGCATTTATCTGCGCTGAATACCTCTGTTCAGGTGTTATCGCGCCAGCTGCTGGAGGTGAACGCGGCAACGGAACGGGTAAAAACGCTGAATGCGCAGCGTCTGGCTGCTCTTCAGCAACTGAAGCGAAGTCAGGATTATCTTCAGTTACTGGAATTAGTGGCTGCGCAGATCCCGCAAGACGTGAGCCTGACTGAAATGACGGAGCATCAGCAAGCTCTGACGCTGAAGGGAGAGGGCCACTTTTATCACGATATTTTGTCTTTCCGGGACGTGCTGGCGGCCAGCGGGTTGTTTGGCAACGTCAGCCTTTCTGATGTTCAGCAACAACCTGACCGGATACTGAGCTTCGTGATAAAGACACAATTCCGTTCCGCCAGTCCCGCGCCTGAACAAGGGAAAGCGCCATGATGAGGCTTTTTTCAGAACGCCTCGAGCCGCTGATGGAAAAACGGGCCTGGCAGAGAGGCCTGACTCTGACCGCTGGCGTGCTGGTTCTGATGCTGTTGCTTTACGTCTTCGCATTTCGTGGATTGTGGCAGCAACAGGATGCACTGACACGGGATATTGCGGTCGCACAGCGCACCGTTTTTCAGTCTCAGAGGGATTTGTTGCGTTTACCTCCGCTGAACACCCTGAAGCAGGAAATCCAAAATAACGCAGTTCTTGTGCAAGAGAGTTTGCCGCTAGCGCAACAATTTGCTCAGCCGCTGAAAGACGCCGGAGCAGAGTTGCTTCGCTGGTCGCCAGCCCAGCAGCCGAAAACAGAAGAACAGGGGACGCTGGATTTGCAGCTGACTTTTTCCGGCCTGACACATTTTCTTCATGCCTTGCTGCAACGTCCGGAACATCCCGCGTTCAGTGAGCCGGATATCAGGATGACTGCCTCCGGTTTAAAAGCATCGATTCTGCTAACGCAAACGACCGGTACCGGCGGTTTGGCTTTCAACTCACCCGGTGCTGTGGCCGCGCGCGACCCTTTTTCACGTCTGGCTTCCTCAACATGTCCGGACGATTCTGCGATGTCGGGTTGGATCCTGAGCGGCATTTCACAGGCGGATGGCCGGAAATCGGGCTGGCTGTTATCGCCAGATGGCCGCTGGACAAAAGTCGAGGCCGGTAATCAGGTGGGAACGCCCGCATGGACGGTTGAAACACTGAACGCCTCGCAGGCGGAGCTCAGTCTCAGCGAGCCACGGTGCGGTTTGCTGCGCCAGACTCTGCGCTTGGGTAAGAACTCTGCGTTTAAGTAAGAAAAACGATTCTCCATGGAAAGGAAAATAATGAAATACATCAATCATAAACTGGCTCTTATTCTGCTTTGCCTGTGCCTCAGTCCGGTGAAAGCTGCCCCGGCGCTTATTTCTCTGGAGTTTCCGTCATCGCCTGTCGGCCTGGTCTTGCAGGCACTGGCGGATTCGCGGCAACTCAATCTGGTCACTGCACCGGGTGTGGACGGCGAAATCAGCGTGAAGCTTAAAGAGGTGCCGTGGCAGCAGGCGCTCGACATCATCCTGAAAATGAGTCACCTCACCAGCGAGTTGCAGGGCAATGTTTTACTCGTGTCTCCGGTGGTTGATCCGCTGATTCAGCGACAGCAGCAGGAAGATGCCGCCGGGCAACGGGCGCTGAACAGCCCGATAATCAGCATGACCGTGCCGCTGCGGTATGCGGATGCCAAAGATACTGCGCAGAGTCTGAATACCCAAAAAGGGTCTTTGCTTTCGGTGAAAGGCAATGCGTCGGCCGATACCCGAACCAATACGCTTTTATTACGGGATACGCAGGAGGCGCTGGACGTTGTTGCGCCGTGGATAAAAGAAATGGATTTCCCGCTACAGCAGGTACAACTGGCGGCACATATCGTGACGATGAACAGTGAGAGCTTGCGGGAGTTAGGCGTGCAATGGGGTTTTACCGGTGATGAGCCGATCACGAAAGCCGTGCGTATGAACAATTTCAGTATGGGAATGCCGGTTGAGAATCCGATATTTACGGCGGGCTTCAATCTGGCGCACATCAGCGGGCGGATCCTGGAACTGGAACTGACCGCCCTTGAGCAGGAAGATAAGGTGGATATTATTGCCAGCCCGCGACTGATGACGGCGCATATGCAAACCGCCAGTATCAAGCAGGGGACCGAAATTCCTTATCAGGTTTCGAGCGGCGCCAGTGGCAGCACATCCATTGAATTTAAAGAAGCCGTGCTCGGGATGGAAGTGACGCCGAAGATCTTACGCGACGGGCGCATTCAGATGGCCTTACAGATAAGCCAGAACATGCCGGGAAGAAGTATAAAACAGTCAGAAGGCGAGGCACTGGCTATCGACAAGCAGGAAATTAAAACTCAGGTGACGGTGAAGGATGGGGAAACCATTGTGCTTGGCGGGATATTTCAGCGTAAAAATCAAAAAACAGATACAAAAGTGCCGTTGCTGGGCGACATGCCGGTGGTCGGTTCCTTGTTTAAACATCAGTACACAAGTGAACAGCGGCGTGAGTTGGTGATTTTTATCACTCCGACCCTAATCCACACGCGATAAACGGGTATTCTGACTTAACGTAAATTGCACAATAACGTTGAGCACATGCAACTTTTTGTGTCGCAAGAGGCTTCTGCGTTTGACGCTGCCGTCGATTTAGCTTACAAGGGTTACCGAATTGAGCACCGTGATCTTTTTATTACGACAGACACGCCGATAAAAACGTACGGTTTCCCTCCTGCGGCGTGCAAAGTGATTTATTCGGTTGCCAAACTACCAAGAGTGTTGAGATAATTTTTTTCTGATCTCGCACTATATCGCTCATGAGGTTTCAGTTTAGGTCCCGCCGCTAATTTGATTGGCGGGGCGGGTTATCATCAACGAATTGTCTTAGTAATACCGAAAAACATGGCAGAGAAACGCAATATCTTTCTGGTTGGGCCTATGGGTGCCGGCAAAAGCACTATTGGTCGACAGTTAGCTCAGCAACTCAATATGGAGTTTTTCGACTCCGATCACGAAATTGAGCGACGTACCGGAGCTGATGTGGGCTGGGTATTTGATTTAGAAGGCGAAGACGGATTCCGCGACCGCGAAGAAAAAGTGATCAACGAACTGACCGAAAAACAAGGCATTGTTCTGGCGACAGGTGGCGGTTCCGTGAAATCACGTGAAACCCGTAACCGTTTGTCAGCGCGTGGCGTTGTCGTCTATCTTGAAACTACCATCGAAAAACAACTGGCGCGTACACAACGCGACAAAAAACGTCCATTATTACAAGTGAGTGCTCCGCCACGTGAAGTGCTTGAAGCACTGGCGAGAGAGCGCAATCCTTTGTATGAAGAGATTGCCGACGTCACTATTCGTACCGATGATCAAAGTGCCAAAGTCGTTGCTAACCAGATTATTAACATGCTGGAAAGTAACTGATTATTGGTTTCCATCATTGCCTGAGGGTGTCAGTTAAAGAAGGTCACAGAGCACGACATGGAGAGGATTACCGTAACGTTAGGGGAGCGTAGCTACCCCATTACGATTGCTGCCGGATTGTTCCACGATCCGGCTTCTTTTATGCCGGTAAAGGCAGGCGATCAGGTCATGATAGTGACCAATGAAACCCTCGCCCCTCTCTATCTGGACGCAATCCGTTCAGTGCTGGAGCAGGCAGGCGTTCGTGTTGATCAGGTGATTTTGCCTGATGGTGAACAATACAAATCCCTGGCTGTTCTAAATGACGTGTTTTCCGCGCTGCTTGAAAAGCCGCACGGACGTGATACCACGCTTGTCGCCCTTGGCGGCGGCGTTGTCGGTGATTTAACCGGCTTCGCCGCAGCCAGTTATCAACGTGGTGTACGCTTTGTTCAGGTGCCAACCACGCTGCTATCTCAGGTCGATTCCTCTGTTGGCGGCAAAACAGCGGTAAACCATCCCCTCGGAAAAAACATGATCGGCGCGTTTTATCAGCCTGCGTCGGTGGTGGTTGATCTCGACTGTCTGAGAACTCTGCCTGCCCGTGAAATGTCATCGGGTCTCGCGGAAGTCATCAAATACGGCATTATTTTGGATGCCGACTTCTTTACCTGGCTTGAAGACAACATGGACGCTCTGCTGGCGCTGGATATGAACGCGCTGGCTTACTGCATCCGTCGTTGCTGCGAGCTGAAAGCCGAGGTGGTGGCAGCCGATGAACGTGAAAACGGACTGCGCGCCTTGCTGAATCTGGGCCATACTTACGGCCATGCTATTGAAGCAGAAATGGGTTATGGCAACTGGTTGCACGGCGAGGCTGTGGCGGCCGGGATGGTGATGGCCTGTTATACGGCTCATCGTCTTGGGCAATTCAGTCTGGGTGATATTGCCCGGGTGAAAGCGTTACTGACTCGTGCGGGTTTACCGGTAACCGGTCCCGAAGTGATGGACGCCCCGTCTTATCTGCCGCACATGATGCGTGATAAGAAAGTGCTGGCTGGCGAGTTGCGTCTGGTTTTACCAAAAGCCATTGGTCAGTCTGAAGTACGCTCCGGCGTATCACATGAAATGGTGCTGGCTTCGATTGAAGATTGCCGTTAAGAATGTGGCCATAATTTTGGCCAGATAACGACCGATTTCACCCATGCCAGCAAAGCTTTATTTTTTAGTCAGGATAGTTGCTCCGCGTAAAGCCAGTTTAGGCTTTTAGCCGGGTTGGAGGTTTTAGATGGATGATTTAACACCGGAAGACGATCTCAAACCAGACACCAGCGATCGCCGCCCGCCGCGCGCCCGCAAACCGTCTCCTTCCATTCCCAAAGTTGCTGTTTCCCGTCAGTACGTGATGATCGGCATCGGTATTGTGGTGCTGGTATTGCTGATTGTCGGCATCGGCTCCGCCATGAAGTCGCCAACATCCAATCAGCCAGCCCAGCAGAACAACGGACCGAAAGACATTAGTCTTGCCGGTAACGATGCAGCAGCGCCTGCTCAGCCTTCTGCCCAGGCTCAGGCCAATACGGCGCAAGCCGTTAACGGTCAGCAACCTGCTGATGGCCAGCAACCGAAGAGTATCGGCTTACCGCCGGTTTCCTCCACACCAACGGAAGCCCAGCCCGTTCCGGATAATGGTCAGGCGAAAGAGCGGGTCGATTTGCCTGGCGATATGAGTGATGCGTTATCTTCTCAGCAAAATCAGGTGGATAATGCCGCGCAGGGTGGAATGAATCCTGCTGCACAGTCACTGACCTCTTTGCCAACCGCCCCGGCGACCGTGAACGGTTCTGCCCGCACTCAGGCAGCGGCCGGTGCTCAACCATCCGCCTCGCATATCCGCCCGGCTCCGGTTGTTCGTAATCCACAGACTTCACACACGGCGAAACCGGCAGAGCACAAACCTGCTGCGACCAGCCAGACTGCACATGCAGCGAAACCGCAGGCTTCCAAATCATCGGCAACAGCGGCTCCGTCAGCGTCATCTTCTGTCGCGTCGTCAGGCAGTTCAGCGGCCATCAAGTCAGCGCCGGGTACGCACTTTACCCTGCAATTAAGCGGTGCTTCTCAATCGAACTCACTGAACGCCTTTGCTAAACAGCAAGGTCTGAAAAATTATCTGGTATATCAGACAGCCCGCGACGGGAAGCCGTGGTTTGTGCTGGTCAGTGGTAACTATGCTTCTTCTGCAGAAGCCAAACGTGCCATTTCCAGCTTGCCTGCGGAAGTTCAGGCGAAAAAACCGTGGGTCAAACCTGTACATCAGGTACAGCAAGACCTGAAAAAATGAAACTGATCTCAACGCGATTTGCTGTCTAAAAACAGGATACAATCCGCGGCTGTGAATTGTATAAGTAGCTAACTGACGGCATGAAGAAGAACCGCGCGTTTTTGAAGTGGGCTGGCG
This sequence comes from Rahnella sp. JUb53, assembly GCF_004346065.1. Classification (NCBI taxonomy): domain Bacteria; kingdom Pseudomonadati; phylum Pseudomonadota; class Gammaproteobacteria; order Enterobacterales; family Yersiniaceae; genus Rahnella; species Rahnella sp. JUb53. Next base: position 45,340 of record NZ_SLYT01000011.1, on the reverse strand, counting down.
GCAAATACCCGCTGATTGATGACATCAAACGTCATCTTCCGGCGGGAGATTGTCTGATTGAGCCTTTTGTTGGCGCGGGCTCGGTATTTTTAAATACCGAGTATGACGCTTATATTCTGGCGGACATCAACAACGACCTGATCAACCTCTACAACATTGTGAAGACACGCACTGATGAATTTGTGCGTGATGCCCGTGTGCTTTTCACGCCAGAGTTTAATGAGTCAGAGCGTTTTTACGTCCTGAGGGCTGAGTTTAATGCCAGCAGCGACCCTTATCGTCGTTCAGTGCTTTTCCTCTATCTCAACCGCCATTGTTACAACGGTCTGTGCCGTTACAATCTCAGTGGGGCATTTAACGTGCCTTTCGGCCGTTATAAAAAGCCGTATTTCCCGGAAGAAGAACTCTACTGGTTTGCTGAAAAAGCAAAAAATGCAGTATTTGTGTGTGAGCATTATCAGGACACTTTGCTGAAAGCACAGGTTGGCTCGGTGGTGTATTGCGATCCTCCGTATGCCCCGCTTTCTGCGACTGCAAATTTTACGGCTTACCACACCAACAGTTTTAGTATGGATGATCAGCGCAATCTGGCGCGGCTGGCGTATCAGCTTTCCCATGAGAATGATGTGCCGGTGCTGATTTCCAACCACGAAACACCACAAACGCTGGAATGGTACGCACAGGCGGTTCTGCACCGTGTTTCGGCACGGCGTACCATCAGCAGTAAAGTTGCAAAACGCAGCCTGGTGAATGAACTTTTAGCGCTCTACCGGTGATTGCCGTTCAGCGGTGAGTGACGGATAACCCTATCGTTTGGAGAAGCGGATGAAACAGTTTTTGATTGCACCGTCCATTCTGTCGGCTGACTTTGCCCGTCTGGGTGAAGACACTGCCAAAGCACTGGAAGCTGGCGGAGATGTTGTCCATTTTGATGTCATGGATAACCACTACGTACCTAATCTGACGATGGGGCCGGCGGTTTTGAAAGCGCTGCGCAACTACGGCATTACGGCGCCGATCGATGTTCATCTGATGGTTAAGCCGGTAGATCGTATTATTCCGGATTTTGCCGAGGCCGGTGCGACTTACATCACCTTCCATCCGGAAGCATCAGAACACGTTGACCGTTCGCTGCAACTGATTAAAAGCCATGGCTGTAAAGCGGGTCTGGTATTTAACCCTGCGACTTCGCTGAGTTATCTCGAGTACGTGATGGATAAACTCGATGTGATCCTGCTGATGTCGGTGAACCCGGGCTTTGGCGGTCAGTCGTTTATTCCGGGCACGCTCGATAAACTGCGTCAGGTACGTAAAATCATCGATGCCAGCGGTTATGACATTCGTCTGGAAGTTGACGGCGGTGTGAAAGCCGAAAATATCGGTGAAATCGCTGCGGCGGGTGCGGATATGTTCGTGGCCGGTTCAGCCATCTTTAATCAGCCGGATTACCGAACCGTTATCGACCACATGCGCAGCGAGCTGGCTAAGGCCACCCATGACTGAGCCACTGAAAGCCCTCGGTTTAGGTTTTGATCTCGACGGCACGCTGGTTGACAGCGCACCCGGTCTTTCTGACGCGCTGGACAGGGCGCTGCAAGATTTTAATTTGCCTGCCGCAGGCGTTGAACGCCTGAGCACCTGGATTGGTAACGGTGCCGATATCATGGTTGAGCGCGCCGTGCGCTGGGCCGAAGGCGATTTATCACCGCAGTTTCTGCAGAAAGTGCGCGATAAATTCGATCACTATTATGCCGATACTGCCGCGGGCGGCAGCCGTTTGTACCCCCAAGTCAAAGAGACGCTGGCCGCTCTGGCCGCAGCCGGAATTCCGATGGGGCTGGTGACTAACAAACCGACGCCTTTCATCGCGCCATTACTGCAATCTCTGGGTATCGACAGCTATTTCACCGTGGTGATTGGCGGTGACGATGTCGTGGCGAAAAAACCGCATCCGGCACCCGTCTACATGACGTTAGCCTTGCTCGGATTGCGCGCCAGTGAAATGGTATTCGTGGGCGATTCCCGCAATGATATCCATGCTGCACAGGCCGCAGGCTGCCCGTGTGTCGGCATGACTTATGGCTATAACTACGGTGAAACTATCGCGCTGACCAAACCCGATCGTGTGCTGGATAATTTTGCCGACCTTTTGCCCATATTAGGGCTGTCATCTTTAAAAGATCAGGAAGCATAAAATGAGTAAACCCATCGTATTTAGTGGCGCACAGCCCTCCGGCGAATTGACCATTGGCAACTACATGGGTGCGCTGCGTCAATGGGTCAAAATGCAGGACGATTACGAATGCATTTACTGCATCGTCGATTTGCACGCGATCACCGTGCGTCAGGACCCGGAAAAACTGCGCAAAGCGACACTCGACACGCTGGCGCTGTATCTGGCGGTCGGCATTGATCCGAAGAAAAGTACCATCTTCGTGCAGTCTCACGTTCCTGAACACAGTCAGCTGAGCTGGGCGCTGAACTGCTACACCTATTTCGGTGAGCTGGGCCGTATGACGCAGTTTAAAGACAAGTCTGCGCGTTACGAGACTTCTAACAGCGAAAGTATTACTGCCGGTCTGTTCGACTATCCGGTGCTGATGGCCGCCGATATTCTGCTGTACCAGACCAATCAGGTGCCGGTGGGTGAAGACCAGAAACAACATCTGGAACTGAGCCGCGATATCGCCGCCCGTTTCAACGCGCTGTATGGCGATGTGTTTACTGTACCTGAGCCATTTATTCCGAAGTCTGGTGCCCGCGTGATGTCCCTGCAGGAACCGACCAAGAAGATGTCCAAGTCTGATGACAACCGTAAAAACGTTATCGGCCTGCTGGAAGATCCGAAAGCGGTGACCAAGAAAATCAAAAGCGCGATGACCGACTCTGAAGAGCCGCCAGTCATCCGTTACGACATTAAGAACAAGCCGGGCGTTTCTAACCTGCTGGATATTCTTTCCGGTGTCACCGGCAAAGCGATCCCTGAGCTGGAAGCGGAATTTGAAGGCCAGATGTATGGTCATCTGAAAGGCGCAGTGGCCGAAGCTGTTTCAGGCATGCTGACCGAGGTGCAGGAGCGTTTTAACCGTTTCCGCGGCGACGAAGCTTATCTGCAACAGGTGATGAAAGAGGGCGCTGAAAAGGCCCGCGCCCGTGCCAGTGTGACGCTGAAGAAAGCCTATGAAGCTATTGGTTTTGTCAGCTACGAATAATTCTGGTCTGGCATCAAAGCAAAAAACCACGTCCCCGGACGTGGTTTTTTATTTTCAGCGCATCATGAACCGGAACTGAAGTTATAGGTAAATGTCGCGTTATAACGCCAGTCGCGGGATGTGCTGTCGAGCGGCGTGTCGCCAATCGGGCGGGCGGCTTCCACGGATAATGTGTAATGACGGTTATCGCCAAACATCACACCGATGGCGTAAGACGACAGATTTTGCTTCGGTAACCCCTGCTGATTGAAACCCGTATGCGCCGCATCCACCACGGCGTAAGGCTGAATGGTTTTCAGCCACACTCCCTGTTCCAGGCTATGGATATAGCGCATTTCCACCTGTCCGCCGACGCCATAATCCCCCTGCGCATCGCTGTCCGGATAGCCACGCCCGTAATGCAGGGCACCAAAATTCACCCGCTCAGGCTCCGGCAAATCATTGTCCGACCAGTCACCTTCAACCGACGCGCTGAGCCGCCATTTTTTATCAAACAGATACGCCGAGTCACCGTTAAATTTCCAGCGGGTAAAGGTCAGATCGGCGTTGGGTGTCGAATTGGTTGCGCCGAGTCCGTCAATTCCCTGACGAACGTTAAACGTCGTGTTCCAGTAAGCCTGATCGTATTCACGATATCCGGTCAGGGAAAGCTCGGCTGTCGGATAGCGTATCCGCTGGCTTACCTGCGGTAATTGCAGTTTTTGATTGCCAAGTCTTGCCAGTAAATCGTACTCATATTTCTTGTCGAGATAATCCAGACCGCCGCTGACTGTCCACTGTTTTTTCCGCGTCAGTTGTAACGGGTAACTGAATACCACGCCACCGTTGTATTGCGTTTGCTTATCCTGTGAATCCACAGTGATGCCGTTAGGCAGGAACAGGATGGTGTTGTAATCCTTGTCTTTCTGCTGGTAATAGCTGCCTTTAAGCTGCATCAGCAATCCATCATCACCGAGATATTGCTGATAGTTCAGACCGGCATAGGTTTTGCGGGTATCACTTTCCAGCGGGATGAGTGTCGCAATACCCAGTTGTTCGCCGTAGGTGCTCAGGCCGCTCAGCGTGGCGTTCACCACCGCAGAACTGTCACCTTTGCGGGTATCCACGGCGGTGGCGATATTCCAGTTTCGCTGCCGCACCGCATCTACATTCAGCGTGGTAGCACCGTAAATGTTGTTCGGATTATTGGCCGTCGCGCTGACTTTAGTGTCCGGTGTGCGTTGCATCAGAATCGTGTAGCGCTCGAAGGTGTCCTGCGTCAGCGGTTTCTCCGCCATGATGTGCTGCGATAATTTGCTCAGCCAGCGGCCAACCTGCTGATTGTCGCTGTGGATTTGGGTTCCGGAAATATATCCTTCAACCAGCCCGACGTTGAGGGTGCCGTTTTTAAAGTTATCGGCCGGAATATAGGCGTAAGAGAGAATAAAACCGTCGCGGTGATAGCGTTGCGTGATGGAATCAGTGGCGGACAGTAATGCCGACAGCGGCACCTTTTTGCCCACAAAGGACGCGAAGGGCGCAACCAGAGAATCCAGCGGATATCGAGTGCCGCCGATAAACTGAATGTGTTTTATCTCAATCAGTGTCTGAGGTGTCAGCTTGGGGGCGGAATCTTTTGCCGGTAAGGAGTGTGAAGGTAAGGCGATTTTTTGCGTTTTGGCCGGAGGCTGGGAAATGGGCTCAGCCAGTTTGGCCGGGTTATTCGGGTCGATCAAAGTGGGAAACATATCTGCCGAACTGTAACCAATGGCAGAACCCAATAAAGCCACCATGCAGGATTTTATTCTCATAAATATTCCTTTGAACGCACAGGCAAATGTTGGAACCCGGTGAATCAAGCCCGCTCTGCGCAGAAAACCAGAGAGCGGGCTTTTTTACAGCTGAAGATAACAACGACAGATTTACAGCTAAAGATTTACAACGACAGACTTATGGGGTTGTTTTGACTTTCAGACCCAGTCCTCCTGTGAGGCCGCCGACGGTGGTGCCCACGCCAGCAAGTAATCCTCCTGATTGTGAAGCCGATGCTCCTGCTCCGGCTGAGATGCTGCCGGAATTACTGGCCGTTGTCGTGGTGGTGCTGCTCGCCGGAACCAGGATCGTGCCGGTTTTAGAAACGGCCTGTCCGGTATCCGTCACCGTTGTCCCCAGACCGGCCAGTGCTGGCGTGCTGGTGGAAAGTTGTGTACCTGCGCCACTCACGGTGGTGCCGACCTGATTCAGCAAGCCGTTAACCGGTGCGCCCAGTCCGGTGGCGCCGCCCACGGTCTGGGTAGTGCCCTGAACCTTGGCGACAACGGGGGTGACGATGCCGGTGGCGGCAGTGGTTACATTGGAAAGTGAGCCGGTCTGCACATTCGCGGCTAATCCGTTGCCCGTGGTGGTGACCACTTTCCCGACATTATCTACCAGCCCGCCTGCGGCTGATGTCACGCCACTGGCAGGTGTTCCGGTGGTGTTTGCTGCCAGAGAAGTACCCAGTCCGGAAACGCCGGTGCCTAAATCAGCCACGGCAACAGGTACACCGGCGACAGTGGTGCCTATTGCATTCGGATTGGTGCCGAGTTGTCCGACACCGTTTTGCACGCCGCTGCCGACGGCAGTTACGGCTTTACCGGTGCTGTCGATGATGGTCACGACGCCGGTACCGGCGACAGGAATATTACTGACTGGCGTCTGAGTTGCGATGCTGCTGACTTGCGTCCCTACACCGCTCACCGCACCGCCCGCACTGCTCAGGATGGTGCCCGTCGCGAGGGTTGTTGATGGCGTTGTTCCGGTCCCTGTTCCGGTGCCAGTACCCGTTCCTGTGCCTGTTCCGGTACCCGTTCCGCTTCCATTCCCCGCAGTAGTGGTGCCATCACCTGTAGTGGTGGTTCCTGTCCCTGTACTGGTGCCGGTTCCTGCGGTAGTGGTTCCGTCACTGCCTGAAGTCGTTCCATCGCCGGTTGTTGCCGATCCGGTCGTGGATGTTTTTGCCGTATGAGAAGAACCGCCGCCGCCACTGCCGCTACAGGCAGCCAGTGACAGGGCGACTAAGATTGCCAGGGCAACCTTGTTAACATGACCAACATGAATGGTATGGCGCATGATTTGACCCTCCACGGGAGATTACGCCACAGTTGGCGTAATTAAAGTTTAAGGTGAAGATTCTGAATATTCCATTTGAGTGGGGTGATTATTTTGAATTGTGATCGCGAATGGTGAGATAACAGGAATTATATTCTGTTATAAGATTTATCTTATAAGTGGAGGGCGAGAAGTGAATCTGACTTCACTTCTCTGAATTGATTAATAAAATAAATGGAGATTTCTTGAGCAGAAGGGCGTTACAAACGGTTTTCGCTGGCAAACCAGTTCAGTTTCTGACGCAAACTCACTACGGTACCTACAATAATCAAACTCGGGCTCTGTACCTGTGTCGCCAGATTACCGAGCTCAGTGAGAGTGCCGGTGACCACGCGCTGCGTCTGACTGGTGCCGTTTTCGACCAGTGCCACAGGCGTTTCTGCTGGCAACCCGTTTTCCAGCAGACGGCGCTGGATCTCAGAGGCCTGGGTCAGCCCCATATAAAACACCAGCGTTTGCTGACCCTGAGCCAGACAGGCCCAGTCTAAAACGCCATCCTGCTTTGCATGACCGGTGATGAGCCGCACGCTTTGCGCGTGATCGCGATGGGTCAGCGGAATGCCGCTATAGGCAGAGCACCCGGATGCCGCCGTGATACCCGGTACCACGGAAAATGCGATACCCGCGGCTTTCAGTGCTTCCAGTTCTTCGCCGCCACGGCCAAAGATAAAGGGATCGCCGCCTTTTAGCCGGACAACGCGTTTGCCCATTTGCGCCTGTTCCAGCAGGATTTCGTTGATACGTTCCTGCGGCACACAATGATGCCCTGCGCGTTTGCCGACAAAAATTCGCTCGGCGTCACGACGTATCAGATTCATCACGCCGTCGGAAACCAGCCGGTCGTAAACCACCACATCGGCCAGTTGCATCTGCTGCAAACCTTTAAGTGTCAGCAATCCGGCATCGCCCGGCCCGGCACCGACCAGAATGACTTCGCCGTGTTTATCGACCGGTTCGCTGAACAGTTCTTCGAGATATTGCCCGCTTTGTGCCTCGTCATTATTCGCCAGCGACTGCGCCAGACGATGATGATTGAACAGCTTTTCCCACCAGCGGCGGCGCTCAGAGGCATTGGTAAAGTGTGCTTTCACGCGAGCCCGCAATCCGCCCGCCACCTGTGCCAGTTTGCCCAGATGTTGCGGCAAAATGGATTCCAGGCGTTCACGCAGCAAACGCGCCAGCACCGGGGCATTGCCGCCGGAAGACACCGCGATCATCAGCGGTGAACGGTCGATGATCGACGGCATGATTACGCTGGCGCTTTCAGGGGCATCGACCACATTACAGAATACGCGGCGATGTTCAGCGGCCTCGCTGACTTCCTGATTCACTAAGTCTGAATCGGTGGCGGCGATCACCAGCCATTTTTCATCGACCAGCAACGGGGAAAATTCGCCTTTCAGCAGCCGGACTTTGCCTTCCTCAGCCCAGATCTGAAACTGCGACGTGAAGGTGAGGGCGTTAACCGTCAGTTTTGCACCGGCATCCAGCAGCAGGCGCGCTTTACGTTCAGCCACGTCACCGGCACCGACCAGCAAACAGGCTCTGTTTTTTAACTGACAAAAAAGGGGCAGGTAATCCATAGATAATCTTCTCTGAGATGGCGCGTTTTGATACGGCGTTCTTTTAACGACATTCTTTTAAATATGAACAACGCCGCCCGGAGGCGGCGTGGAAAGCGCGGAGTTTAGCTGGTTTGCGCCTGAAGACTGGCGGTATTCAGTTCAACATTGCCGTCGCGGATACGCACGTCGTAGGCGGAAATTGAATACGCTTCATCTTCCATACAAAGGCCATCTGTCAGGCGAAAATGTTGTTTTTTCAGCGGACTGGCGACCCAGAGTTCGCCCTGATGTTCGGCGATAATCCCGCGTGACAGCACGCTGGCCTGCGCGAACGGGTCGATATTCGACAGCGCAAAAATCTGCTCGTCGGCATACGGACGGAACAGCGCGATTTGCTGATCGTCCACCAGTGCGCAAACGCCGCAACCTGGCAGGATCTGATCGACAGAACAAAGCGTTAACCACTGGCTCATAATACTTCCTCCCCGTCAGCGATTTGTGTCACCGGAATACGCTCGTTCGGACGCGCCGGACGATGCTGCTGACGTTCACCGACGAACTGCACATTCGGGTCGCGCTGGCTGCTGTTGATAAAGTGGGTAAAGCGGGTTTGCGCCGCCGGGTCATTCAGTGTTTCCTGCCACTCGCAAACCGCGGATCCCCGCAGGCGCGACAGTTCGGCTTCCAGCTGATCGTTAAGCCCCAGTTTGTTATCGATGATGACTTTACGCAGGTAGTCGATGCCGCCTTCGAGGTTATCCATCCAGACTGACGTACGTTGCAACTTATCGGCGGTGCGGATGTAGAACATCATGAAGCGGTCGAGGTAACGCAACAGGGTATCGTTATCCAGATCGGCGGCCAGTAAATCGCCATGACGAGGTTTCATGCCGCCGTTACCGCAGACGTACAGGTTCCAGCCGTTTTCCGTCGCGATAATCCCGACATCCTTACCCTGCGCTTCAGAACATTCGCGGGTACAGCCGGACACGCCGAACTTCATTTTGTGCGGCGTACGGATGCCTTTGTAGCGGTTTTCCAGGCTGATGCCGAAACCGAGGCTGTCGCCCACGCCGTAACGGCACCAGGTGCTGCCGACGCAGGTTTTCGCCATACGCAACGCTTTGGCGTAGGCCTGACCCGTTTCGAATCCTGCATTAATCAGTTTCTGCCAGATGGCCGGTAAATCATCTTTCTGCGCGCCGAACATGCCGATGCGCTGCGAGCCGGTGATCTTGGTGTAAAGATTATATTCAGCTGCGATTTCGCCAATCGCCTGCAACCCTTGCGGCGTGATTTCACCGCCCGGCGAGCGTGGGATCACGGAATAGGTGCCGTCTTTTTGCATGTTGGCGAGGAACACATCATTGGTGTCCTGCAACGGCGTGTGCTGTGGCTTGAGCACGTAATCGTTCCAGCACGATGCCAGCAGCGAGCCGACGGTCGGTTTACAGACTTCGCAGCCGTAGCCTTTGCCGTATTTATTCAGCAAATCATCGAACGAACGGATGCCTTCCACGCGGATCAGGTGGTATAGCTCCTGACGTGAATAGGCGAAGTGCTCGCACAGATGATGGTTAACTTCGATGCCCTGCTTGCTCAGTTCAGCATTCAGCACCTGCGTCACCAGCGGAATACAGCCGCCGCAGCCGGTACCGGCTTTGGTTGCTGATTTCAGTGCCGCCACGGTATGACAACCGCCCTGAACGGCTTTGATGATGTCGCCTTTAGTGACGTCAAAGCAGGAGCAAATTTGCGCGCTTTCCGGCAAGGCATCGGTACCAATAACCGCGCCGCCGCCGCTGCCTGCGTGAGCAGGTAAGATCAGCGCGTCCGGGTTTTCCGGCAACGGAATGCTATTCAGCACCAGTTGCAGCAGATTGCCGTAATCGCTGGTATCGCCCACCAGCACCGCGCCGAGCAGTGTTTTATTGTCTTCGCTGACCACCAGACGTTTATAGAGCGCCTTGCTTTCATCGAGGTAAACGTAGCTGCGTGCGCCCGGTGTGCGTGCGTGCGCATCGCCGATACCGGCCACATCTACGCCTAACAGTTTCAGTTTGGCGCTCATGTCTGCGCCGGTGAAGGCGTTATCGCGACCGAGTAAATGGTCGGCGGTGACCTGCGCCATTTTATAGCCCGGCGCCACCAGACCGAAGGTACGCTGATTCCACGACGCACATTCGCCGATAGCGTACACGTCCGGATCGCTGGTCTGGCACTGATCGTTAATCACGATGCCGCCGCGCGGAGCGATGTCTAAATCACACTGGCGCGCCAGTTTATCCTGCGGGCGGATACCGGTAGAGAACACGATGAAATCGACTTCGAGGAAAGTGCCGTCGGCGAATTCCATCGTCTTACGGGCAGACGTACCGCCCTGAACAATCTGTTTGGTATTTTTGGCGGTATGAACCTGCACACCCATGCTTTCGATTTTCTGGCGCAGCTGGCTGCCGCCCATGACATCGAGCTGTTCGGCCATCAGACCGGGTGCAAATTCAACTACATGCGTTTCAACGCCGAGGTTTTTCAGCGCGCCGGCGGCTTCGAGGCCAAGCAAACCACCGCCGACCACAGCACCGCGTTTGCTGCGACGGGCGCAGGATTCAATCGCGTGTAAATCTTCAATGGTGCGGTAAACAAAGCAATCCTGACCGTCAGAGCCGGTGATCGGCGGAACCCACGGATAGGAACCGGTCGCGATAATCAGTTTGTCGTAATACACCGTCCGGCCGCTGCTGGAATGAATAACTTTTTCCTGGCGGTTGAGCGTAATGGCGCGTTCGCCAATCAGCACATTCACGTTGTGCTTTTCGTAAAACCCTTCACGAACCAGTGACAGTTCTTCGGCGGTATGATGTGAAAAATAGGAGGAAAGATGGACGCGGTCATAGGCCACGCGCGGCTCTTCACATAGTACCGTGATGTCGAACTGACCCGGTTCTGCTTTATCCAGTAAGTCTTCGATAAAGCGATGGCCGACCATGCCGTTGCCAATAATCGCGAGTCTGACTTTGCTCATAATTGCCTCAATTTTGATTTTCTGAGGCTAAACATAACGCGCGCGTAACAGGGGGTATTGATGCAAATCAAGCCGCTACCAATATACTCCTTAGGGGGTATTTGACTGATTTCATTGGGTTTTTATGTAACCTTTCGATTTATAAACACTTTCAGGCTATTGTTCTAAGATTGGCTATAACATCACTGATGATGAAGTCTTTCTAAAACGATGAGGTAACGCGTGACCAAAACTCCTTTGCGTACTATTAAAAATGTACGCCTGCCGGACCGCGAAGGGTTGTGGCAGATAGATATCGATGACGGTGTCATTCGCCATATCACTTCGCAGCTGGATAATGCCGATTACGGCGAACATATCCTGGACGCGGAAGGCGGGCTGGCAATACCTCCTTTTATCGAGCCGCATATTCATCTCGATACTACGCAGACCGCCGGTCAGCCAGCGTGGAATCAGTCCGGTACATTATTTGAAGGCATTGAACGCTGGGCGGAACGCAAGGCGTTGTTGTCGCATGAGGACGTCAAACAGCGCGCATGGCAGACGCTGAAATGGCAAATCGCCAACGGCATTCAGCATGTGCGTACACATGTTGATGTTTCCGACCCGACGCTCACCGCGCTGAAAGCCATGCTCGAAGTGAAAGCCGAAGTTGCGCCGTGGGTGACGCTGCAAATTGTGGCGTTCCCGCAGGAAGGCATTATGTCTTACCCGAACGGCGAAGCTTTGCTGGAAGAGGCGCTGAAGCTGGGTGCGGACGTGGTCGGCGCTATCCCGCATTTTGAATTCACCCGCGAATACGGCGTGGAATCTCTGCACAAAACTTTCGCGCTGGCGAAAAAATATCATGCGCTTATCGATGTGCATTGCGATGAAATTGACGATGAACAATCGCGTTTTGTCGAAACCGTCGCGGCACTCGCGCTGCGGGAAAACATGGGCGCACGCGTCACCGCCAGCCACACGACGGCGATGCATTCCTACAACGGCGCTTACACCTCGCGCTTATTCCGCCTGCTGAAGATGTCGGGGATTAACTTTGTCGCCAATCCGCTGGTGAATATTCATCTGCAGGGACGGTTTGATACCTATCCGAAACGCCGCGGCATTACGCGCGTCAAAGAGATGCTGGATGCCGGTATAAACGTCTGTTTTGGTCATGACGATGTGTTTGACCCGTGGTATCCGCTGGGCACTGCCAGTATGTTGCAGGTGCTGCATATGGGGCTGCATGTTTGCCAGCTGATGGGTTATCAGCAAATTGATGACGGGCTGAAGCTGATTACGACTTACAGTGCGCGCACCATGAATCTGGACGGTTATGGCCTGGAAAGTGGCAACGCCGCCAGTCTGGTGATCCTGCCAGCAGAAAGCGGATTTGATGCGTTACGCAGACAAGTCCCTGTGCGCTATTCCATCCGGCAGGGCTCAGTGATAGCCGAAACTCAGCCTGCGAAAACGACGATCCATCTTGATAAAGATTATCCCGTTAATTTCAACAGCTAACCGCTGAGAAATCGATAGTAACAATTTGAAATATCTGAAAAAGTTGCTATGAAGCGTAAATAACCGTAAAGGTCTGGCGCTGAGCGTAAAGGCTCTTTAGAATCAGTGGGATCTGTTGTTTGTACTTTCAAGAAAGGAATTGTCATGTTTAAACGTACTTTGGTGGCCTTAACTGCGCTGCTCTCCCTGACTGCAATAACGCCGGCTTTTGCTGCTGGTCAAACCCACGTCATGCTGACCACTTCAGCAGGGAATATCGAACTGGAACTCGACAGTGCTAAAGCACCGGTTTCTGTGAAGAATTTCGTTGATTACGCCCAGAGCGGATATTACAACAACACCATTTTCCACCGCGTGATCCCGGGCTTTATGGTTCAGGGCGGCGGTTTTACTGCTGATATGCAGCAGAAAGCGACGAAAGAGCCGATCAAGAACGAAGCCGACAACGGTCTGCGTAACCTGCGTGGTACTGTCGCGATGGCGCGTACTGCTGACAAAGACAGCGCAACCAGCCAGTTCTTCATCAACGTAGCGGATAACGCCTTCCTGGATCACGGTCAGCGTGATTTCGGCTATGCCGTATTCGGTAAAGTCATCAAAGGCATGGACGTGGTAGATAAAATGTCACAGGTGAAAACGGACAACGTCGGGCCTTACCAGAACGTGCCGACCACGCCGATTGTGATTTTGTCTGCGAAAGTGCTGCCTTAATTTCTCAGCCTTTCCGTTCCTTTCTGTAGTACAAGATCAAGCCTCCGCCAGCCGGGGGCTTTTTCTTGCCCATTTGACGCCCCTTTCTTGACGCCCATCCCGCTGACTAATAGGTTTTAAGGAACGCCCTGCGTCCACTTTCAAGGAAAATGAAATGAGTGAAGCCCGTCTGATTGCAAAAGCCATGAATGAAGGTAAACCGGTGCAGGATCTGGTGATCCTCCCCGCGCTGGCCAACCGCCACGGACTGATTACCGGCGCGACCGGTACCGGCAAAACGGTCACGTTGCAGAGAATGGCCGAGCAGTTTTCCCGCATCGGCATTCCGGTATTCCTGGCGGATGTGAAAGGGGATTTATCCGGTATTGGCGCAGAAGGCGTGCTGTCGGAAAAACTCACCGCGCGGCTAAATAATATCGGTGTGACGGACTGGCAACCGCAAGCGTGCAGCATTATTCCGTGGGATATTTTCGGAGAAAAAGGCCACCCTATCCGTGCGACGATTTCTGATCTGGGGCCGTTGCTGCTGGCGCGGTTACTTGATCTCAATGAGGTGCAAAGCGGCGTATTACAACTGGTGTTTAAGATTGCCGACGACAATGGCCTGTTGTTGCTCGACATGAAAGATTTGCGTGCCATGGTGCAGTTTACCGGTGATAACGCGAAACAATTCCAGACGCAGTACGGCAATATTTCCTCTGCCTCCATTGGTGCCATCCAGCGCGGTCTGCTGACGCTGGAAGGTCAGGGTGCCAACCAGTTCTTCGGTGAGCCGATGCTGGATATCAACGACCTGATGAAAACCGATAAAAACGGCCACGGCATTATTAATTTACTGGCCGCTGATAAGCTCATCAACCAGCCGAAGCTCTATTCTGTTTTCCTGTTGTGGCTGCTGGCAGAACTGTTTGAGCAGCTGCCGGAAGTCGGTGACCCGGAACAGCCGAAACTGGTGTTCTTCTTCGATGAAGCGCATTTATTGTTTATCGATGCGCCGCAGGCTTTGCTGACTAAAATCGAGCAGGTGGTGCGCCTGATCCGCTCCAAAGGCGTGGGGATTTATTTTGTCACGCAGAATCCGCTGGATATTCCCGACAGCGTGCTCGGGCAGCTGGGCAACCGCGTGCAGCACGCCCTGCGCGCTTTCACGCCGCGTGATCAAAAAGCAGTGAAAGCGGCAGCGCAAACTCTGCGGGCGAATCCAGCTTTCGATGCTGAAACGGCCATTACCGAGCTGGGCGTTGGCGAAGCGCTGGTGTCATTCCTCGATGAAAAGGGACGTCCGGAGGTGGTGCAGCGTGCGATGGTGATCGCCCCGGAATCCAAAATGGGCATGTTTGGCGACGATGAGCGCAACAAAGCGATTAATCAGTCTCCGCTGTATGGCCGCTATGAAGACAGCATTGACCGCGAATCCGCTTACGAGAAAATCACTGCGCAAGGCTTTGGCACCGTCGCTGCGCCGCAACAAACGGGCACGCAGAAACCGGCAGAACCAACGTCTTCCGGCGGCGGGCTGCTGGGCGGCCTGAATGAAATCCTGTTTGGCAGTACCGGTCCGCGCGGGGGTAAACGCGACGGCGTGGTACAGGTCGCAGCCAAAAGCATGGCGCGCGATTTAGGGCGTCAGATCCTGCGTGGCGTTCTCGGCTCGATTATTGGCGGAAGGAAAAAGTAATCACTGTTCTGCTTACGTACAAAAGCTGAAACGGATCAGCTTTTGTGCGTTTAGTCCTGTCTGAGTTCTCATTTTCATCTGCAATTTTTTCCTTAACGCATGGCTTTTTGCGGAGTCCGGCACGTTACTGCCTGCGGTTCAGTATTAAAACCGCTCAACTTGAAGGCTGTCACGTTTTTAGCCTGCCCGGGTTTGTAGGCTGAATTGCTTTTGGGCTAAATCAATTCAGCAAAAAGGAGTTATTGTGAAAAAATTACTCGTTACCGGGATCGTCATGGGGCTTTTTTCGTGGCAAGCTGCCGCACAAACCATTGTGCTGACGGATGCTGAAGCCGGTACTGAACTGGGAAACTGGAAGACAGACAGTAAAAAGCTGAATATCGCAGGTCCGGATTTCAGCATCGAACAGAAAGTGTTGCACGGGGGTAAACAGGAAGGGGCAAAAGTCATCACCATTACCAGCAAGGGGCTGACAATTGCGCTCAGCCCGACGCGGGGGATGGATTTGCTGCACGTCACCGGCGATAACATCCGCTTAGGCTGGGATTCACCGGTGCAGGAAGTTGTCAATCCGGCGTATATCAACCTTGAAAGCCGTAACGGTGTGGGCTGGCTGGAAGGTTTCAATGAAATGATGGTGCGCTGCGGCTTTGAATGGACCGGACATCCGGTGACCGCTGACGGCATGATTTATACGTTGCACGGACGGGCGGGCAATACGCCAGCCTCGAAAGTGGAGGTTGAGATTGCCGACAAAGCCCCGTATGAAATCACCGTGCGAGGCTTGCTGAAAGAAGACACCTTTAAGAAAGCCAGGCTGGAAACCTGGACCGAGCTGCGTTACGTGCCCGGCAGCCATTCCTGGACTATCCACGACACCCTGACAAACCTGTCGGATTATCCGCACGACTACCAGATTATTTATCACAGTAACTTCGGTCAGCCGATCCTCGAAGCGGGCGCCCGTTTCATCGCGCCTCTGAAATCAATTTCACCGTTCAATGATTACGCCAAAAAAGGGTTAGCTGACTGGCAGACTTACGCCGGACCGACCAAAGGATTTGATGAGATGGTCTTTAATATGGTGCCGCTGGCAGATGCGCAGGGCAAAACCATTGCCGGTGTGGTGAACAAAGCGGGGAACAAAGGGGCATCCATTGAATTTGATACCCATCAGTTGCCGTTACTGACGCTGTGGAAAAACACCGACACCCTGAAACAAGGTTACGTGACAGGCATCGAACCGGGCACCAACTATGCGTATCCGGTGACCATCGAGCGTAAACAAGGGCGCGTAAAACAGTTGCAGCCTGGCCAGAGCACGGTGTTTGAGCTGAAATATTCACTTCTGCCCGATGCGCAGGCAGTGAAGCAGCTTGAGGAACGGGTGAAAACGCTGCAGGACACGCATAAAACGGACGTGAACGAGACGCCGATCGCTGTTGAATAATCCGAGTTTAGGGCGCTAACGCTGGCGCCCTTTTTTCTCTGTCTATACTTAATCCCACAAGGTATGCGCCCGAATGGCGGTAACCAGGGAGGAAATATGGCGAAGAAACTGACACTCAGACAGCAGGAAAAACTCTTTCGCGAACGTCAGCGGCAGAATTTTCAGGCCAGCAGCGCGCTGGATGGCCTGGAGGTGGAAGTCGTGTCTCTGGATAACGAGAAAATTGCACAACGTCTGGCCGAACTGAGGGGGCACTATGAACGATAAACTCGTGGACGGTGCGGATCCTTATTATTATCCCGGCATCAATGTCCTGAAAAACTCTCTCGATATCCGTGAAGCTCACCGGCTGCAACAGGCTGAACTGGCCTTTACGGCGTTACGGGCGGCGGCGATGCCACTCGGCCCGGCGGTTATGGGCTTGCCACATCTGTGCGCCATTCACCTGTCGCTGTTTCAGGATATTTATCCATGGGCAGGGGAGTTTCGTGAGATTGACATCTACAAGGACGATACCCAGTTCTGCCATTTCGGCTATATCGAAAATGAAGGCAACGCCCTGATGCAGGAGCTTGAGGAAGAGGAGTTTCTGGTCGGTTTACCGCTTGATAAGCTTGCCGAGCGGCTGGCTCACTATTATACCGGCCTGAATTTGTTGCATCCTTTTCGCGAGGGCAACGGGCGGGTGCTGAGAATTTTTGTCGAGCAGCTGGTTATCCACGCCGGGTATGACATCGACTGGTCCAGCATCAGCCGTGAACGCTGGCTGTCCGCCAATAAAACGGCGGTGTTTGGTGATGAAACCGATCTGGTCGCCATCTTCAATGAAGTGATCAGTGAAATCGATGACGAACATTGATGCGCAAGATCAGAGCGACAAAATACTGAAGCCTGTGCTGAAAAATGCGTAGAATTGCCCGGTAAATTTTCGACTTTTACCGGGAACGCTATGCTGCTGCTGATCGACAACTACGACTCCTTCACCTACAACCTTTATCAATATTTTTGCGAGCTGGGCGCTGAGGTGAAAGTGCTGCGTAACGATCAGCTGACGCTGACCGATATAGAGCAACTTGCTCCGTCGCATCTGGTGATTTCTCCCGGCCCCTGCACACCGGATCAGGCGGGTATTTCCCTGCAAGCCATCACGCATTTCTCTACCCGTTTGCCGATCCTTGGCGTATGCCTCGGGCATCAGGCTATGGCGCAGGCGTTCGGCGCGAAAATCGTGCGGGCGCGTCAGGCTATCCACGGTAAAACATCGCCGGTGCGACATACCGGTCAGAGCGTATTTACCGGACTGAATAATCCGCTGACTGTCACCCGCTACCATTCGCTGGTGGTTGCGCCCGAAACGCTGCCGGACTGTTTTGACGTCACCGCCTGGACAGACCGCGACGGCGAGCGCGACGAAATCATGGGCATCATGCACAAAACCTTGCCGCTTCACGGGGTGCAGTTCCATCCGGAAAGCATTCTGAGCGAGCAGGGGCATCAGCTTCTGGATAATTTCCTTAAAATCTAACCGTTTAATTCCTCGTTAACATCGCTGCAAAAATTACTTACCCATCAGGTGCGATTTCTGTTTGCCTGTATCTGATTTTTTATGCATATTTTATGATTATATTTTCACATCAATATCAGTAAGGGCGAAGGGTTATGGCAGAAAAATCAGCGGTAGATCGGGGTACGTTCGACAAAGTGATTTTGCCGGTTTATTCACCAGCGAAATTTATTCCTGTTAAAGGTAAAGGCAGTCGTGTCTGGGATCAGCAGGGCACCGAATACGTTGATTTCGCCGGTGGTATCGCGGTGACGGCGCTCGGGCATTGCCATCCGGCACTGGTAAAAGCGTTACACGAACAGGGCGAAACCCTGTGGCATGTCAGCAACGTGTTTACCAACGAACCTGCACTGCGCCTGGCTCAGAAGCTGATCGACGCGACCTTTGCAGACCGCGTATTTTTTGCCAACTCCGGCGCTGAAGCCAATGAAGCTGCTTTTAAACTGGCGCGTTATTACGCTTCCCATCGCCACAGCCCGTACAAAAGTAAGATCATTGCTTTCCATAACGCTTTCCATGGCCGCACATTGTTTACCGTTTCTGTCGGCGGTCAGCCAAAATATTCCGACGGCTTCGGCCCGAAACCGGCCGACATTGTCCACGTGCCGTTTAACGATCTGGACGCGGTAAAAGCGGTCATCGACGATCACACCTGTGCGATCGTTGTCGAACCCGTTCAGGGTGAAGGCGGAGTCACACCGGCTACTAAAGAG
Organism: Rahnella sp. JUb53; assembly: GCF_004346065.1. Classification (NCBI taxonomy): domain Bacteria; kingdom Pseudomonadati; phylum Pseudomonadota; class Gammaproteobacteria; order Enterobacterales; family Yersiniaceae; genus Rahnella; species Rahnella sp. JUb53. The sequence goes on along the minus strand of NZ_SLYT01000011.1, from coordinate 26,787 downwards.
TTCCTGCAAGGGCTGCGCGAGCTTTGCGATAAACATAATGCGCTGCTGGTGCTGGACGAAGTACAAAGCGGCATGGGGCGCAGCGGTAAGTTGTTCAGCTATATGCATTACGGCGTGACGCCGGATATCCTGACCACCGCCAAAGCGCTGGGCGGCGGCTTCCCGGTTTCCGCCATGCTGGCAACCGAAGAAGTGGCCTCGGTGATGGAACCGGGCAAACACGGCACCACTTACGGCGGTAACCCGCTGGCCTGCGCCGTCGCTGAAGCCGCACTGGATATCATCAATACGCCAGACGTGCTGGCCGGTATCAACGAGCGTCGCGAGAAATTTATCAGCGCGCTGGAGGCCATTAATCAGAAATATCACATCTTCAGCGAGTTCCGCGGTCAGGGTTTGTTGATCGGCGCTGAGCTTTCCGACGAGTTTAAAAATCGTGCAGGCGAATTCCATGCCGCCGCCGCCGAATTCGGCCTGATGATGCTGGTCGCCGGACCGAACGTCATGCGGTTTGCGCCCTCACTGGTGATTGATTTCGCTGATATCAGCGAAGGGATGGAAAGATTTGAGAAAGCCGTAGCAAAGGTTGCAGGCTGAATGCTTCCCCCCCCGCTGGTTAAAACCGACTGAGTAAATTTCGGTTTTTCAATAACGGTTATCACAAGGCCTTGTGCGCCGAAACCGAGCAGAGGGGAAAGGCTTTTCCCCTCTGCACTCCCCTCGCTTTTTTACTGCGCGCTGCCGCAGGCATGACGGACATGTTCTGGTGTATTAGTGAGTGGCGCAAAATGTCATCGCTACGCGATTCCCGAATTTCAGGCTTCGAGCCTCTGGTCTCGAACCGTTCATTCGGTGCCATTTTTGAGCACGCCAGTCAACTTATCTAAAAGATAAAAACAGTCTGCTGTTGAATTTAAGATCTCGCGGGCGAATCAGAAATCTTGCCGAACGGAGCGGCCTGAAGACCCAGGGCTTCAGGACCGAGAGAGGGAACCGCGCAGCGGTAAGATTTCCAGCCTGTCACCGCAGTTGCTGAAACATAGCCAGCAAGCGGAGCGCGTGTTGAAAAAGCGAGGAGGAATCCAAAGGAGGAAAAGCACTTTCCTCCTTTGGGCGGTTTCGGCGCAGCGCGTTAAGTGATCCCCGTACTTGAGAAACCGAAATATTCTCCGATTAGCTTTAAAAAGCAGTCTGGCTGTAAGCCAGTAAAAAGGGGATTTAAAAGGGGCAATCCCCTTCACGTTCACGCCTTCCGCGTCAGCCAGATCCCATGATGTGGCCTCTGCTTCCACGCCAGTGACGAAATAGTATGCATCACGCTGAGATGTGAAATCACACGCCGCAGATGGCGTTCCATCTCGGTCAGTGGCATATCAGGATGCAGTTCCGGTGCATTGATCAGCGTGTTCTCATTGCCCGGTCCGTCATAAAGCAGTCGCTGCTGACAACTCTGCAACGCAATTTCACAGGTCTGTAAATACTCCGTCGCCAGTTTCTCCGGCAGCATGTAATGCTCGCGGGCGAGGATGGTCATCGCGTTGATGTGCTCGACAATGAACTGGCTGTGCGTCACCCACAAGCGCATATCCGCCAGATAATGCGAGTTAAAGCCGGGCTCCTGCATGGCCTGATTCAGTGACGTGAAAAGCTTGTTGTGCGCCTGATTGACCTGCATACGGGTGTAGGCAAGCTTCGAGGTATCCGGGTTTTCTTCAAGCAGTAAGCGGATAGCATCCTGATAGGTTTCCAGCGCCTGGTGCGCGTTCTGACGCAGTAATCCGCTCTGCCATTGCGGCCACAGCCAGATGGTCCCGCCGAACGCCAGCGCGCAGCCGATCAGCGTATCCACCAGTCGCGGTACCAGAAAATGCACGCCGTTCATCGCCAGCAGTTGCAGGGTATATACCGCCGTCACGGTCATGCCGACCATCGCCAGCCCGTAGTTTTTACGCAGCACCGTATACGACACCAGCGTGACGATCAGCATACACATCAGCGTGATGCCTTCGGGTAATTCCAGCTTCAGCAATCCGGCGGCAATCAGCAATCCGGCCAGCGTGCCCAGCGCACGGTGCTGGATACGCACGCGTGTGGCGTTATAACCGTTCTGGCTGACCAGCATGATGGTCAGCAAAATCCAGTAAGGCTTGGGCAGATTAAAGAACAGGCCCAGGCTGCTGCCAATCGCCAGAATGATCCCCAGACGGGCGGCATTGCGCAGGGCGACAGATTTGAAGGAAAGATAGCTTTTCAGCGCAGGCCAGAAGGGTAAACGCGGCTGAGTGTTCATCAGGTCACGTTTGTACAACGGGCGCTGTGTCCGCAGCAGGCGCGCAATGCGGCTGAAGTGGTAGTAGCAAAACTGGCCGACCGGGTTCTCAGGATTGCGCGCGGCGATTTTCTCCAGCGCGGCCAGCTCGTTGGCCATCGTAAACCGCGCGGATAAACGGTGATAAAGAATGTCGTCGGCGATGACCCGCAGGCGGGCGGAAATCACCTGCGCATTACGGCGGATAACCGCTTCGGCGTGGCTTTCTTCCACCAGCTTCTGCACTTCTTCCGGCTGATGCAGGCTCACCGTGATGTGCTCCTGCAAATCAAGCGCGACCTGAAAACGTTGAAACAGTCTTTTATGGTGATGATGATGGCCGTGTTGCGGCAGCATGTGCAGTTGCTGATAGAGCAGGGCAATCAGGTCGATGACCTGCTGCTGTCGCGTCAGCAACGGGGGTAACGCGGTTTCAGGATCGGTGTGTTGCGTCAGCAGGCTGTATTTAGCTTCGAAGTAATCCGCGAGTTGCAGATAGAGCTGACTGAGCGTTTCGCGCATCGGCTGTTCTTCCGAAATACGAAACCACGCCCAGTTAAACAATCCGTACCAGGCCGTGCCGGCGGCGAAAAGCACCGGTGCCTGCCACATCGGACGCAAGCCAACCATGCTCAGCGTGAAGATGGTCGCGACCAGTGCACCGGGCAACAGACGTGCATGCAGCGGGCTGATTTCACCGGTCACGCCTAACAGCAAGGCCAGCGACAGCATGATGAGCGGCAGGGGAATGTGCCAGTTTTCCAGCATGACTTGCAGCAGAATACTGCTCACGGCAAACAGTGTTCCGCCAATTATCAGGCGTTTGAAAAAGCGTTTATGCGGAGTATCGAGGCCCGCGACGTTGCAGCAGGCAGGACAAAGAGAGAACAGCAGCCCCATTTGCAGATTGCCGAACAACCAGCAGATACCAACGGGCAGGCACAACACCAGCGTCTGGCGCAGCGCGTAGTTAACTTCCGGATGGTAAAACAGTCTTCGCCATAGCGTCATGGATAAAGCTTAGCCCATAAAAAAGGCGCGACAGTGTTCTGCCGCGCCGATTTTTAAGGGATTAACGTGTGCCGTAAACGACAATCGTTTTACCGTGTGCCGAGATCAGACTTTGATCTTCAAGCATTTTGAGAATACGTCCGACTGTTTCACGTGAACAACCGACGATTTGGCCGATTTCCTGACGGGTGATCTTGATTTGCATCCCGTCCGGATGGGTCATCGCATCAGGCTGTTTAGCCAGATTAAGGAGAGTTTGAGCGATACGCCCTGTTACGTCGAGGAAGGCCAGGTTGCCGACTTTCTCTGACGTCACTTGCAGACGGTTTGCCATCTGCGCGGAAAGACGCATCAGAATATCCGGGTTAACCTGAATCAGCTGGCGGAATTTTTTATAAGAAATTTCAGCCACTTCACAGGCAGTTTTTGCACGAACCCACGCACTACGTTCCTGACCTTCTTCGAAGAGTCCCAGCTCGCCGATGAAGTCACCTTGGTTAAGGTAGGACAGTATCATTTCTTTGCCTTCTTCATCCTTGATAAGGACAGCAACTGACCCTTTCACGATGTAGTAAAGCGTTTCGGCTTTTTCACCCTGGTGAATCAGCGTACTTTTAGAAGGATACTTATGTATATGACAGTGAGACAGGAACCATTCAAGAGTCGGGTCTGTTTGTGGCTTGCCGAGAACCATTTGCTATTATCCTCTGTTGTTATCGCTGCCCAAAATCACAGGGCTCAGAGTTCCCTGTACGGCACTTCATAAAAAAAGCGCCCTTTCAGCATATAACTCCCCAGAAATGCTGCAAGCGGGTGTCGGGGTGAAACAGCCTGATTATTGCCGTTATCACCGTGGGTTCTGTTCTTAAACCGCGAAAACCGTCACCGCAATTCACTGGAAAGTATGTTTCGGCTTTGTTTGTAGCACAGGTTTGCAATGCTGTCTTCTGTTGTCTCGCTTCAGCATGATGGCGATCGGGTTACGTTGCCAGATTTTAGGTGAAAGGGTACTCTGGGAGCGGAATTCGACGAGTTTATTCACCGGGAGAATAGTTCATGCACGCACGCGTAAAATGGGTAGAAGGGCTGACGTTTTTAGGCGAGTCAGCGTCAGGCCACCAGATTTCTATGGATGGTAATGCGGGCGATAAAGCACCCAGCCCGATGGAAATGCTGCTGATGTCCGCAGGCGGTTGCAGCGCGATTGATGTGGTGTCTATTTTGCAAAAAGGCCGTAATGACGTGCGTGATTGTGAAGTCAAGCTGACCTCACAACGCCGCGAAGAAGCGCCGCGCCTGTTCACGCACATCAATCTGCATTTTATCGTCACCGGTAAAGATCTCACCGATAAGATTGTCGAACGTGCCGTTAGCCTGTCTGCGGAAAAGTACTGCTCTGTGTCCCTGATGCTCGGCAAAGCGGCGACCATCACGCACAGCTTTGAAGTGATCAGCGTCGAATAAGTTACGACCAGTCATAGGCGTGGCACTGGCTGCGCAATAAATCCAAAAATCGCCGCGCGGCAAACGTCAGCGGCGATTTTTGCGAGTAAAGCACACAGTATTCTGCCTGCGGCAGGGTATCGATATTGAGCACACTCAGCCTGTCCTGCAATCCGAACGGCGCTTTCATCGCGCGCGCCACAATGGTCAGATAATCAGACTGCAACACCATATTTAGCCCGCACACCACCGAATCTGTATGCACCGGCATTTCCGCTGCCGGCTGATGAAATCCTCCCATCGATACCCTGATTTGCTGGTAATACCCCATATCCGTTTCGGGCAACAGCCAGCGCGCATCCTGTAATTCCTCCAGAGTTGTGGAGCCTGCCAGCGGATGTCCACGCCGGGCGATAACGCAGAAAGGTGCGCTGAACAGTGGCTCACGTACCAGATCTTCCAGCGGAAATCCCGGCCCGGCGGTACCGACCGCGAAATCCAGTTTCCCTTCGCGCAGTGCAGGTAATAACGTGGAAAGTTGCCCTTCTTTGATCAGCAGTTTGGACTGCGGAAACTGCGTCTTAAATTCTCCTGCCAATCCGGGAAAAACCGTCAGCGCCAGCAGCGATGAAAATCCAATGGCGACGGAGCCCTGCGAATATTGTTCGATCTGGCGAATTTCATCGGCGGCGCGCTCAAGCTCTTCGAGGATAAATTGCATACGCTGTGCAAATGCCCGCCCCGTTTCGGTCAGCGTCATCCCCTGATTGCCACGCACGATCAGCTGCGTATCGAGCGTTTGTTCCAGTTCACGCAATGTTCTGCTGACCGCCGGTTGTGACTGATTCAACGCCCGCGCCGCGCCGCGAATACTGCCGCTGCGGATAACCTGCTGGAAAACCTTCAGTTGCTGCAATTTCGGCAAATAGCGCATCACGATCCCTATCAGTAAAAAGCATCACCCGCCCAAAAATTGCATCTTATGGTCACGCTGTAAAGCTGATAGCGTCAGGATCGCGAAAAATAATATGTTGTTATTCAGTTGATTACGTGATGCATGTCGCATTTTACGATTCATCCGGCAGTGAGAAAATCTGACGTGGTGATAACAAAAAGGGATATCCGCTATGAAAAGTCGTTCCCTGATGATCTTCCTGCTATTTGTCGGTTATGCCGTGGTGTATATCGATAAAACAGTGATGGGCTTTGCGCTGCTGCCCATCGAGCGCGAATTTAATCTGCAACCTGAACAGCTGGGGTATATCACCGGCATTTTCTTCCTGGCCTATTCGCTGTTTCAGATCCCCGCGGGCTGGCTGAATGACCGGTTCGGCTACAAAAAAGTGCTCGGCATGTCGCTGTTCTTGCTGGGCGGCTTCGCGCTGTGTTTCGGAACGCTGGGCCTCAGCCTGGGATTGCTGGTCACGTTCCGGTTTCTCTCCGGCGTCGGCCATTCCGGCTATCCTGCGTCCTGCGCCAAAGCCGTGGTGTCCAATTTCGCAGTTGAGAAGCGAACCTTTGCGCAGTCGATTTTGCTGTCTTCCGCCGGACTGGCGATGACTGCCGGACCGCTGATTGCGGTTTACAGCCTGGATCATCTTGGCTGGCGCGGATCGTTCTCCATTCTCGGATTGCTGGCTTTTGCCATCGCCGTAGCGATTGTGATTTTTGTGCCCAATCCGCCGGAAGCGCAAGCCCGTACCGGCGCGAAAACCGGTTATCGGGAGTTGCTGAAAAACCCGATTGTCCTGCTGCTGTTTGTCTCAATTTTCTGCATCAACATTCCGTCTTACGGCCTGATGGCGTGGTTGCCGAAATATCTGGTCCAGCAGCGCGGTATGTCACTCGACGTATCCGGCATGGTGGTCGCCACCGGCGGGCTGGGTATCTGGATTTCTTCACTGGCAACCGGCTGGCTGGTCGGACGTTATATGCAGGGCAAAGAGCCGAAAGTGATTTTCTGCTGCGCACTGCTCAGTGCGTTGTGTATCTGGCTGGTGTTTACGTCGGCATCGGCGGTTACGGCCGGGTTGTTCCTGTTCCTCGGCTACGTTTTCCTGATGGCGTCCTTTGTGACCGTCTTTACGCTGCCGATGAAACGCCTGCCTTCTGACGTCATGGGCGCGGCGATGGGGATCATTAATACCGGCGGGACTCTCGGCGGATTTGTGGCGCCGATTGCGATGGGATATCTCATCACCGCCAGCCACGGTTACCTTTCTACGTTTGTATTTCTGGCGCTGGCGATGGTGGTGGCCGGTCTGGCTATCCTGCCGCTGGCAATAAAACCTCGTGCGCCAATGCGCGATGTGGCTTAACTGAGGAGAAGAGTGATGACTTTTAATTTCGAAGCAATGCTGGCTGAAGTCAAAGCGGACGTCCTGCGCTGGCGCAGACATATTCATGCCCATCCTGAACTCTCTTTTCAGGAGCATAAAACGGCGGCGTACATTACTCAGCAACTGGAAAGTTTCGGCGGTCTGACCCTGACACATCTGACGCCCAACAGCGTGATTGCCGATCTGAAAGGGGCGCATCCGGGGCCGGTATATGCGCTGCGGGCGGATATCGATGCCCTGCCGATTCAGGAAGAGAACGATGAACCTTTCTGCTCAACGGTCCCCGGCGTGATGCACGCCTGTGGTCATGATGCTCACACCGCAATGTTGCTGGGTGCGGCAAAAGTGCTGACTCAATGTCAGTCTGAGTTGCATGGTTCTGTGCGGTTTATCTTCCAGCATGCTGAAGAAGTGCCACCGGGCGGGGCGCAGGAACTGGTGGATTTAGGCGTGCTGAATGGCGTGGAGAAAATCTTCGGCCTGCACGTGATGCCTAATTCTCCGACCGGTGAAGTGGGGCTGAAAGAGGGCGTGTTCTGCGCGTCCACAGATAACTTCGACATCACCATTACCGGCAAAGGCGGCCACGGTTCTATGCCGCATTTGTGTATTGATCCGGTGGTGATCGGCGCGGAAGTTGTCACCGCACTGCAAAACGTTGTGGCGCGCCGTATTGATCCGCTTCAGGTGCCGGTGCTGACTATCGCAACCTTCCAGACGGGCGAAAGTTATAACGTGATCCCGGAGCGGGTGAAGCTCGCCGGAACGCTGCGGACGCATCACAGCAACGTGCGCGAACAGGTGCCGCAGGTGATGGAGCAGATCATTTCGGGGATCACGGCGGCGCATGGCGCAACATACGAACTGCGCTGGACACGCGGCTATGTGAACGGTGACAACCATCCTGAGGCCTGTGCGATAGCGCGTCAGGTGATTGAAAAAACGCTGGGACCGCAGGCGCTGCGCGAAGTTACTCAGCCGCTGTTTGGCGGAGAGGATTTCTCTTCCTACCAGCAAAAAGTGCCGGGGTGTTTTCTGTTTATTGGCAGCGGGAATGAAAAAATTGGCGCGACTTACGGCGTACATAATCCGCGTTTTCGTCTCGATGAAGAGGCGTTACAGACTGGCGTCGCGCTGCATGTCGGGTTTATCCGTCAGTTGCTGATGAACGACGCCTGAGTCCGTTACTCGATCTTTTTCCCTTCCATCAGGCGCTGCACCAGCGGCGCCATAATCAGCTCCATCGCCAGCCCCATTTTTCCGCCCGGCACCACCAGCGTTTTGATGTGCGAGATAAACGAACCCTGCAACATCGCCAGCAGATACGGGAAATCAATGTCATCCAGCCCCTGGAAGTGGATCACCACAAAGCTTTCATCCAGTGAAGGAATGGCTTTAGCGGCAAACGGGTTGGAGGTATCGATAGTCGGTACGCGCTGGAAATTGATGTGCGTGCGCGAGAACTGCGGCGTGATGTAACTGATGTAGTCATCCATCGAACGCACCACGGAATCCATCACCGCTTCGCGGGAATGTCCGCGCTCGCCGGTATCGCGCACCAGTTTCTGGATCCATTCAAGGTTAACGATGGGCACCACGCCGACCAGTAAATCGACCTGCGCGGCAACGTCAATTTTGTCTGCGACAACGCCGCCGTGCAGCCCTTCGTAGAACAAAATGTCAGTCGGTTCCGGCAGCGCCTGCCACGGCGTAAAGGTGCCCGGCACCTGATTGTAGGGAACCGCTTCGTCATAAGTATGCAGATACTTGCGCGAACGACCGGTACCGGTTTTACCGTATTCGATAAAACTTTTTTCCAGCAGACCAAAGTCGTTGGCTTCCGGTCCGAAATAGCTGATGTGACGCCCGAGGTCACGGGCTTTGCGGATTGCCGCATCCATTTCAGGGCGGGTGAAATGGTGAAAGCTGTCGCCTTCCAGCTCAGCGGCACGCAGGCCAAGCTGCTGAAATATTTTACGAAATGCCAGGCTGGTGGTGGTGGTGCCTGCTCCGCTGGAGCCGGTAACTGCTATAACAGGATGTTTTGCTGACATAGTCGGGCTTACTCCTTAAACGTCACGCCATATTGCCCTTCTGATCATTCAGGGCAGGCGGAAACAAAGCGCATAATTAATCCCATTGTTACCATAATTATTCGCTGAGGGACAGGCTGTCCAAATCCATTTTATGATCGTGTTTACCAGTCCTGCGGGTTTTCTTCCTGTCCGGCGCGGAACTGACCGCGCGGCATAATGTTCAGCGTTTCATGCAGTTCTGACCAGACCAGTACGATCTCGCCACTTTTCAGCTGACGTTTTACGTCGTCGACTTTCTGTTCCAGAGAACGCTCCTGCTCGCCGTAATCGGTGCCTTCGCGCAATACGAAGGATTCCACCACGCTGGTGAGCAGTTCGGCGTCCAGTTCCTGCCAGGGAATAATCACTTTGTTGGTTCCTTTGTCTTTGTTTCTGTCTTTGTTTCTGTCTTTGTTTCTAAAAACGGGGCGATCCAGGCCGGAATGCGCTGTTCCAGCCACATTTGCGGATGACGTAAGCTGCCGGAAACAAAGCCGACATGCCCGCCATGTTCAGTTAACTGATATTCCACGCAAGCCGGCAAATCCTCTGCTTTCGGGATCACTTCCGGCGTCATAAACGGGTCGTCTTTGGCATGGATAATCAGCAGCGGCGTTCTGACCTGGGACAGCAACGGCAGACCGCTGCAACGGCGGTAATAATCCAGCGCGTCGGTAAACCCGTGCGCCTTTGAAGTGATGGCATCGTCAAATTCACGAATGCGGCGCATGGATTTCAGCTGCGCCAGCGTCACCGGCAACGTGCCCGGATATTTCGCCAGTTTGCGCGAAGCATTGCCTTTGAGCTGATCGAGAAGGTATCGCTGATAAATGCGCGATGAACCGCGCTCCAGCCGGTAAGCGCACGGCTCAAGCATCAGTGGCGCAGACACCACAACCGCCGCTTTAAGCGTACAGTTTTCGCCTTCCTGCCCGAGATAACAGGCCAGCATATTTCCGCCGAGGGATACGCCCACCGCGCCGGTCGGCACTTCGCCATAGGTTTCATTGAGCCAGCGAATGAAAAAACGCGCATCTTCGGTTTCACCGGAATGATAAATCCGCTGAAGTTTATTCGGTTCGCCGCTGCATCCGCGAAAATGCATCACGACGCCGAGCCAGCCTTTGTCTTTCCACGCCTGCAATAAGCCATGGGCGTAAGGGCTGTAGAAACTGCCTTCAAGTCCGTGAAACAAGATCATGCGCGGTTTATGACGCGCCTGTTCCGGGTCTTCGCTCCAGGCTAAATCGAGAAAATCTCCGTCCGGCGTATCGAGTCTTTGCCAGTGAGGTTTGAGTTTTGCATGGCGGCGCACCAGCCGTGGTAACAACGTCTGGATGTGAGGATTACTGGCCCCGCGCAGGGGACGAAAGGATTCAACCATAAGATGAATAAATTTCTCTTAAGAGGCTCTTGTGCGATCAATATCACGCTGTTAGCTTCAATGCTATCGCACATCTTTCGGGTCGGAGTACCCAAATTAAATGGAACTTGGTTTATTTTTTTCGATGCTCGGATTTTTATGGGTCGCTGCAATCACCCCAGGCCCGAACAATATGTTGTTAACAACATCTGGCGCTAACTTTGGTTTCTTCCGCTCAATCTGGCTGATGATCGGCATTATGCTCGGCATGCAGAGTATTTTGCTGCTGGTGGCCTTCGGCGTTGGCGGCCTGATCACGGTTTATCCCGCGTTACACCTTTTCCTCAAAATTGCCGGTAGCCTGTATCTGCTGTGGCTGGCGTGGAAAATTGCGACGTCGGCCTATGAAACACTGGAAACTGGCGCACCGCCACCGAAACCCATCCGCATGTATCAGGGCTGGTTGCTGCAATTCCTCAACCCGAAAGCGTGGCTGATGGGGCTGGGCGCAGTAGCGAGTTTCAGTCTGGCGGGTGCGGCTTACAACCATTCGATTGCCGGTATCAGCCTCGGCATGTTTCTGGTGAATCTGGTTTCCGGGATTATCTGGCTCGGGTTCGGTACCGTCATTGGCCGTCTGCTGCGCAGCAAGCGTGCGTGGTACACCTTCAATATCGCGATGGGGATTCTGACCGCCGCCTGTGTGTTGCTGATCTGGCACTAAGTCGATCCGGCACTGACAAAAAAGCCCGCCGGGTTTATTCCGGGCGGGCTTTTGACTTTCAGCGGCAGATTATTTGAAGCCGTCGGTTTTCATCAGATTATCCAGCACACCCATTTCGGTATCCAGCTCAAGCTGATCGTTTTCCAGCAGCCGCTGGTGCTGCTGATCAAACATGCTGCGGATGTCTTTCAGGGTTTGCAGCGTCCGGGCACTGGTTGGTGCATCCCCGGCCTGCTGGCGGCGTAAATTCAGATCTTTGTCGATGAAGGTATTCACGGCAGGTAAATACCGCTGGAAGAAGCGGGTGGCCGGTGTGACATCTTTCGGATCTTCCTGCATACATTTTTGTATACGGCGCGCTGACGAGACGATTTCGGCGATCTCGCTGCGGATTTCCTGCGGGAAGTCGCTCAGCTCAGATTTGTTTTCCAGCTGCGTAATGTCCTGGTCAAACGGCCTGTCGGGAATATAGGATGTGGATTTTCTGACCGGTTTATCCTCCGTCCAGGCGTCTTCGCGCGGCGTGTCCACCGGTGTGCTTTCCGTTTTTACCGGTTCCCGGCGGCGTAACGGCACGGGCTGAATGTTGTCCACCGGCGCAGGGGAAGGCACGGCGCCGCGTTTTTCGATTTTGCGCAGATGGATCACGGAACCGATCATCACGATGACAAAGGCCACATAGAAAACAGCATAAGGCGCGAAGCTGTAAAATTCGGCATAGGAAATCAGGCCGATGAGCCAGGGCAGCAGCATCCCGGTCAGAGGGAAACGGTACTGCGTGATTAAGCTGAGCAGCAGTGCCGCAGTGGCCATCCAGAAAGGGATCGCCAGGGCATCGCCCGTGAAGGCCCAGATCGCGCCAATGATCACGCTGTAGTACAGGCTCAGGCGGTCATAGAGAAACGTATGAAATAACAGGATGAAGGACATCCACACCAGAACGGAAGAGGCGCCGCTCAGATCTTTCCTGACAACGCTGTCCGCCACGTTGAGATACCCGCTGGCGGTCGCTTTTCCATAGGCAATGGCAGCTATCAACAGCAGAAAATGGAGGAATATCTGCGCGCCCCGTGACTGATGATAGGTGGTGCTGAGTATGTCCGTGTTGTGATTGATTGCCCTCATGACTGCGCGGTCACTTTATTCTGTGAGCTATTTTCCGCTGCAATCGATGCCAGTTTGCTGCGCAGTTCCTGCTCCATTGCGCCCAGTTCTTTTTCCACTTCCGCGCGGCGGGTGCGGGCATTGCTGGCGATCTGCATGGTGTCTTCCAGTGTGCTCAGCAAACGGCCTTGAACATCCCGTAATGTTTCCACGTCCACAATCGAACGTTCCACTTCGGTGGCGGTTTCGATGCTACCGGTCTGCAACAACTCAGCATTGCGGCGCAGCATGGCATTGGTGGTGTCGGCGACATCTTTTTGCAGTCTGGCCGCCTGACGCTGGGAATTGAGCGACAGCGCCAGCACGATCTGGCTTTTCCACACCGGAATGGTGGTCAGAATGCTGCTCTGAATCTTCTCAGCCAGCGACTGGCTGTTGCTTTGCATCAGACGAATTTGCGGTGCGGTCTGGATGGACAGCGTGCGCGTCAGCATCAGGTCGCTCAGGCGGCGTTCGAAACGCTGAACACCTTCGACCAGATCCCGCACATTCTGGGCTTCCATCGCATCGCCGGAAGCCTGCACCCGCGCCTGTGCCGCCGGGATCACGTCGGACTGAATTTGCGCGATCTTCTTTTTGCCCGCCAGAATGTGCAGGCTGATGTCTTTGAAGTAATCACGGTTGCGGATAAAAAGCTGTTCCAGCGTGGCGATATTGCGCAGCAGTTCGGTGATGGTGTTCTGCAATTTTTCGGAAAGCGTATCCACCTGTCCGGCCAGCGTCTGGTATTCCAGTAACGTCCGCTCGACCTTGTTAAACAGTTTGCCGAGTAGCGGGACAGAGGCCAGCAGGCTTTTTTTCTGGTCGAACACTGTCAGGTCAATGCCTTTTACCTTGCTCAGCAGGTCGGTCAGTTGGGCACCCACTTCGCCCGTGTCTTTGGCGCGCACTTCCTGCATCAGCGATTCGTTAAAGCGCGACATGGCATTCAGGGTTTTTGCACCATAGGCAATCGAGAGCACCGGATCAGTAATGTCGATCTGCGCCGCAATCTCTTCAATTTTTTGTTGTTCTTCTGCACTGATAGCGGGGGTAGATTCACCGGCGTCGGAGGTCAGGTCGGTGGCGAGCTGGGATGATAAAACAGGTTCGGGCAAAGGTTGCGAAGAAGAGATGTCCGTCACGTCATAATCCTTTTAACTTTGGGCGGTTATCGATTGCACAATCGAAAAGATGAAAGGATTTTAACGCGCAACACGCATGACTGCCAGTGAACCCAGCGGGGAGAGATAAACCGCCATGCCTGTTACGGACGATGGCGATTTCAGGGAGGATCTTCTAGTCGAGATCAAACGCCTTCGACATGTCTTCCAGTTGTTCCTGTGCATCGAGCCAGGTCATTTCGGTTTCTTCCAGCGCGCCTTTGACTTTGGTCTGCTGTTGCAGACATTCCGTCAGTTCGGCTTTACGGTTGTTGTCGTAAATCGCGGAATCAGCCAGACGCTCTTCGATAGCCGCCAGCTCGGTACTCAGTTTTTCCATCTGGGTTTCGAGTTTGGTGATTTGCTTACGCAGCGGCTGGGTCTGATTACGGAAATCGGCTTCGCGACGTTTCTGGTCTTTACGCGACTGCGCACTGTTTACGCCGCCGTCTTTGGCCGGTGCATCCTGCTGGCTTTCCTGACGCTGAATGTCCACCAGCCATTGCTGGTAATCTTCCAGATCGCCGTCGAACTGTTCCACTTTGCCGCCGTGAACCAGATACAAATCGTCGGTGGTAGAACGCAGTAAGTGACGGTCATGCGAGACGACAACCATCGCGCCTTCGAAGTCGATCAGCGCTTCGGTCAGCGCCTGACGCATATCGAGATCCAGGTGGTTGGTCGGTTCATCGAGAAGCAGCAGGTTAGGGCGTTGCCAGACAATCAGGGCCAGCACCAGACGCGCTTTTTCACCGCCGGAGAAACGCCCGGTCGGATCTGTCACTTTATCGCCGTGGAAACCAAATCCGCCGAGATAATCGCGCAGTTGCTGTTCGGTTTCTTTGTTCGCCAGACGCACCAGATGTTGCAACGGTGAATCTTCAGCACGCAAAAACTCCAGCTGATGCTGGGCGAAGTAACCAAGCTTAACGCCTTTCGCCAGGCCGATATCGCCCTGAAGCGGTGGCATGGTGCCTGCGAGCAGTTTGATCAGCGTCGATTTACCGGCACCGTTACGGCCCAGTAAGCCGATACGCGATCCCGGCACCAGATTCAGTTTGATCGACTCCAGAATGGTGGTGTCACCATAACCGGCGCTGACTTTTTCCATGCGCAGCAGCGGATCGGGCAAACTTTCCGGCGAACGGAAGCTAAAATGAAAAGGATTGTCGACGTGTGCCGGCGCAATCAGCTCCATACGCTCCAGCATTTTGATACGGCTTTGCGCCTGCTTGGCCTTAGTCGCCTGTGCACGGAACCGGTCGATGTAGCTTTGCAGATGCGCCACTTTTTCCTGCTGACTTTCAAACAATGCCTGCTGTTGCGACAGTTTGGTCGCACGCTGGCGCTCGAAGGACGAGTAGTTACCGGTGTATTCGTTCAGCGACTGCTGTTCGATGTGCATAATTTTATCGACGATCGGATCGAGGAAATCCCGGTCATGGGAAATCAGCACCAGCGTGCCGGTGTAGCCTTTCAGCCATTTTTCCAGCCAGATGACCGCGTCCAAATCCAGGTGGTTGGTCGGTTCGTCGAGCAGCAGTAAATCAGAACGGCAAATCAGCGCCTGCGCCAGGTTCAGGCGCATACGCCAGCCACCGGAGAAGGATTTCACCGGCTGCTGTAACTGATTCTGGGTAAAGCCCAACCCGCTGAGCAGGCTGGCCGCGCGCGCAGGAATAGTCCAGGCGTTAATGGCGTCGAGCTTACCGTGCAGCGTGGCGATGGCATGGCCGTCATCCCGCTCGTTGGCTTGTTGTAATTGTGCTTCCAGCTGGCGGAATTCGCGGTCGCCGTCGATAACATACTCTATCGCCGGTTCGTCCAGCGCAGGCGTTTCCTGATTCACCCAGGCCAGCGCCCAGTTAGACGGAAACGTCAGGTTGCCAGCATCGGCGCTCATTTCACCTTTTAACAGGGAAATCAGGGTGGATTTACCGCAGCCATTTTTGCCCACCAGCCCGACTTTCTGGCCGGGATTGATGGTCGCAGACGCGTTGTCCAGCAGCACATTGGTGCCGCGTCGGATTTGTAAGGAGGAGAAAACAATCATAAAGCGCCGTGTTGAGAGTATGTTAAATTGTCATGATAATGATCTAAACAAGACGTATCGCGTCCCATTTTGTCTTTGCGAAGCATGGTAACGGAAAAACCGCACCCTGACGACGCTTTGGAGGTATTGATGTCGCAGCCACCAAAGGTTTTGCTGCTGTATGCCCATCCGGAATCGCCCGATTCGGTCGCCAACCGCGTTTTACTGCAACAAGCTCAACAGCTTGAACATGTCACCGTGCATGATTTGTACGCCCACTATCCTGATTTTTTTATCGATATTCATCGTGAGCAGCAATTGCTGCGCGATCATAAGGTGATTGTTTTTCAGCATCCTCTTTATACCTACAGTTGTCCGGCGTTGTTGAAAGAGTGGATGGATCGCGTGCTGGCGCGTGGTTTTGCCAGCGGGGCAGGCGGTAATGCGCTTAACGGCAAGTACTGGCGTTCGGTGGTCACCACGGGTGAACCGGAAGGTGCGTACCGGGCGGGCGGTTATAACCGTTATCCGATGTCCGACATTATGCGTCCGTTTGAGCTGACGTCTGCTATGTGCCATATGCACTGGATGACGCCCATTATCATTTACTGGGCGCGCCGTCAGAAACCGGATGTGCTGCAAAGCCATGCCGAAGCTTACGGCGAATGGCTGAAATCGCCGTTACCGCAGGGGGGAATTGCCTGATGGACGTTTCCAATATTCCCATGGCGATCCTGCTGTTTTTGTTCGCTGCCGTAGTGGCGGTGCCGGTGGCACAG
The DNA here is from genome assembly GCF_004346065.1 of Rahnella sp. JUb53. Classification (NCBI taxonomy): domain Bacteria; kingdom Pseudomonadati; phylum Pseudomonadota; class Gammaproteobacteria; order Enterobacterales; family Yersiniaceae; genus Rahnella; species Rahnella sp. JUb53. The sequence continues at coordinate 10,407 of NZ_SLYT01000011.1, read as the reverse complement.
CGTTTAGGCATTGGCGCAGTGCTGGGTTATTTGCTGGCCGGTATTGCCATCGGTCCGTGGGGCTTAGGCTTTATCCGCGACGTGGATGAAATTCTGCACTTCTCCGAACTGGGCGTGGTTTTCCTGATGTTTATCATCGGGCTGGAATTGAACCCCGGAAAACTGTGGGCGCTGCGGCGGCAAATCTTTGGTGTCGGCGCCGGGCAGGTGATCCTGACTGCACTGGTGCTCGGCGGTTTGTTGTATCTGACGAAGTTTTCCTGGCAAGCCGCGGTGATTGGCGGTATCGGGCTGGCGATGTCATCCACGGCGATGGCATTACAACTGATGCGCGACAAAGGCATGACGCGTAACGAAGGCGGTCAGCTGGGTTTCGCCGTGCTGCTGTTCCAGGATATCGCGGTGATCCCGGCGCTGGCGCTGATCCCGATTCTGGCGGGCGGTTCGGAAGGCAGCAATAACTGGGAGATGATCGGCCTGAAAGTGCTGGCCTTTGGCGGCATGCTGATTGGCGGACGCTATCTGCTGCGGCCGATTTTCCGGCTGATTGTGGCTTCCGGCGTGCGTGAAGTGTTTACCGCCGCCGCGCTGCTGGTGGTGCTTGGTTCGGCGCTGTTTATGGATACGCTGGGCTTTTCGATGGCGCTCGGAACGTTTATCGCCGGGATTTTACTGGCTGAAAGCGAATATCAGCACGAACTGGAAATCGCTATCGAGCCATTTAAGGGTTTACTGCTCGGGCTGTTCTTTATTTCTGTCGGCATGGCGCTGAATCTGGGCGTGCTGTATACGCATATTTTGCTGGTGCTGGCAGGCGTGATGATTCTGGTGACGGTCAAAGGCGCGGTGCTGTACGGGCTTTCCCGCATATTTGGTCTGCGCACATCGGTACGCTTGCAGTTTTCTGCCGTGCTCAGTCAGGGCGGCGAATTTGCTTTCGTGCTGTTTTCGGCGGCTGGCGCGCAGAAAGTGATTTCCTCGTCGCAGCTTTCGCTGTTGCTGGTCGTGGTGACGATATCAATGATGACCACGCCGTTGCTGATGCAGTGGGTCGACCGCATCCTGGTACGACGTTACAACGACGGCGAAGAAAGTGATGAAAAGCATTTTGTGCAGGATGACGAACCGCAGGTGATTATTGTCGGGTTCGGACGTTTCGGACAGGTGATCGGACGTTTGCTGATGGCCAATAAAATGCGTATCACAGTGCTTGAGCGTGATATCAGCGCCGTCGGGCTGATGCGGACTTACGGTTATAAAGTGTATTACGGCGATGCGACCGAACTGGAACTGCTCAGGGCTTCTGGTGCTGAAAAGGCCAAATCGATTGTGATTACGTGTGATGAGCCTGCGGACACCATGACCATCGTGCATTTGTGTCAGCAGCATTTTCCTCATCTGAATATTCTGGCGCGCGCCCGTGGCCGTGTTGAAGCGCATGAACTGTTGCAGGCCGGTGTGGCGAATTTTTCCCGCGAGACGTTTTCCAGTGCGCTGGAATTAGGCAAAAAGGCGCTGGTCACGCTGGGCATGCATCCGCACAGTGCGTACCGCGCCCAACAACATTTCCGTCGTCTTGATATGCGGATGCTACGTGAACTGGTGCCGCAAAACCGCGGCGATGTGGCGCAGATTTCCCGTGTGAAAGAAGCGCGGCGCGAACTGGAGGATATCTTCCAGAGCGAAATGCACAACGAACGTCGTCAGCTTGATGGCTGGGACGATGACGAATAGTCCGGCTGGCGAAAAAATAATGTTGCCGTCTGAATGAAAAATGACCGGACGCAATGTCGCAGATTTCAGGAGAAGTAACATGGCTACAACCCGTAAACGGTTTATCGCTGGTGCGGTATGTCCGAAATGTAAGGCGATGGATACGCTGGCTTTATGGCAGGAAGATCAGGTCGAAGTGGTCGAGTGTATGAAATGCGGGCACCATCAGCGTCAGACGGATGCACAGGTCAGCAAGACGCTACGGCCGGAAGAGCAGGTGATTGGTATTTTCGATCCGAAGTAGCGTTCTTGCTCGTGTTTTTTTATGCTGGTAGTACAGAGACGCGGATTTCCGCTACACTCTTCGCCAAATTTATCCGGTCGCACTTTTCAGGATGATCTCATCGAAAAGTGGCCGTCACTGAATTAGCCTTAAGCGAAGTTGCGTGTGTTATGAAACGCCCGCAGACAACAAATTGAGTTTCCAACGGTAGGAGTTATCATGAAAGTAGCAAAAGACCTGGTCATCAGCGTGGCATATCAGGTACGTACAGAAGACGGTGTGTTGGTTGATGAATCTCCGGTGAGCGCGCCGTTGGATTACCTGCATGGCCATGGTTCCCTGATCTCCGGTCTGGAAACTGCGCTGGATGGTCATGCCATTGGTGACGTTTTTGATGTGCATGTTGGCGCGAACGACGCTTACGGCAACTACGACGAAAATCTGGTTCAGCGCGTGCCTAAAGACGTGTTCATGGGTGTTGATGAGCTGGAAGTCGGTATGCGTTTCCTGGCTGACACAGATCAGGGTCCGGTTCCTGTAGAAATCACTGAAGTTGACGGCGACCACGTTGTTGTCGACGGCAACCACATGCTGGCAGGTCAGGATCTGAACTTCCACGTCGAAGTGGTGGCAATCCGTGATGCAACTGAAGAAGAACTGGCTCACGGCCACGTTCACGGCGAACACGGCCACGATCATGGTCACGACCATGAACACGGTGAAGGCTGCTGCGGTGGTCACGGCCACGACCATGATCACGACCACGGTCATGATCACGGTAAAAAAGGCGGCTGTGGCGGTAACGGCGGCTGCGGTTGCCACTGATCACTTTGCAAGCAAAGCGATAAAAACGAAAGGCGCCGGAAAGGCGCCTTTTTGTTGCGTCAGAAACAGTATCAATAATGCGGCGGAGGCGTTTCTTCCGACTGATCGGCAATCATTGATGGCTGGCTGGCGCGGAGTTTGTCTGTCAGCAGGCGCAGGTGATCGTGCAATCTGCTCATTTCCAGCTGATGCTGAGTGACGATCAAATTCAGTTCTTCAATCGTGATTTCCTGAAAAGCCAGCTTGTTTTCCAGCATCTCCAGACGTTGTTCAACGGTGTTTGAGTCCATAATCATTACCTCATTGTGCGGCTCAAGTTGATCAGGTTGAGCACTGACCGGAACCCCATACTCTATTGTAGACCGGCGATTCTACCCGTAAACCTGCTTAATTACCTGACCTCTGCGGCGCTTTATCTTTGACTCTTCATGAGCAGACGAAACTAATTGATGTAAAAAAGGTCTGAATATGACGCTAATGGCGTGTATAGAGATTGTTTTGTCGTGAGACGGACAGTTATAGTAACCGCCGAACTTTCGTAATTATTACCAGAGGTCATATGCTTCTGGTCCTGGAGAAATGGATGAAATCACTGTTTAAAGTAACTCTGCTGGCAACTACCATGGCGATCGCCCTGAATGCCACCCAGGTTATGGCTGCTGAAGCCACAGCACCGGCCGCTGCTGCACCTGCGCCAGCCGCTGCCCCTGCTGCAGCTGCTCCGGCAGCAACAGACACGACCAAGTTCAAAAGTGATGACGAGCAGGCCGCTTATGCTCTCGGCGCATCACTGGGTCGCTACATGGACAACTCCCTGAAAGAACAAGAAAAACTGGGCATCAAACTGGATAAAGACCAGCTGATCGCCGGTGTTCAGGATGCGTTTGCTAACAAAAGCAAACTGTCTGATCAGGAAATCGAGAAGACTCTGCAAACCTTCGAAGGCCGTGTGAAAGCATCTGCGCAGGCTAAGATGGAGCAGGACGCTAAAGCTAACGCTGACAAAGGCGACAAATTCCGTGCTGATTTCGCCAAAGAAAAAGGCGTGAAGAAGACTGAATCAGGCCTGCTGTATCAGGTTGAAAAACCAGGTGCTGGCGCAGCGCCAAAAGACAGCGACACCGTTGTAGTGAACTACAAAGGGACTCTGACCGACGGTACTGAGTTTGATAACTCTTATACCCGTGGCGAGCCGCTGTCTTTCCGTCTTGATGGTGTTATCCCGGGCTGGACCGAAGGCCTGAAACACATTAAGAAAGGCGGCAAAATCAAGCTGGTCATTCCACCGGCACTGGCTTACGGCAAAACTGGCGTCCCGGGGATCCCGGCTAACTCTACTCTGGTGTTCGATGTTGAACTGCTGGATGTGAAAGCGGCACCTAAGGCTGACCCGAAAGCAGCTGAAAAACCTGCTGAAGCTGAAGCGGCACCAAAAGCAAACTAAGTTGCTGTTGAGCTGTTGCAGAAAACCGTCGCTAAATGCGGCGGTTTTTTTTCGCCTGAAACTTTTCTTACAGGCCGCCCTTCATTTTATTGAGGTTACTCTATGATGATAACTTGACGCTTTTGTTTCCCCGGCATAACGTCACAGATCCATATAATCGCAAGGCCGTTTTTTCTGTGTCTTTGATACAGTAACGACCGTGGAATGATGAATAATGCGTCCTGACTCCCGTTGGAAGGCGCGATAGAGAGGGTGGTAGCTTCAATGTCTAATTCGCTTATAACTGGCGAAACCGGTGAACTGGATTTGCTGGACCAACGTCCGTTCAGCCAGGTCGATCATGAGATTTTGTCTTCATACGAGGCCGTGGTGGACGGGCTTGCGATGCTGATCGGTGAGCATTGCGAAATTGTTCTGCATTCACTGGAAGACCTGAAATGTTCAGCGGTCCGTATTGCAAATGGTGAGCATACCGGCCGTAAGATCGGCTCACCGATTACCGATTTAGCCCTGCGCATGTTGCATGACATGACCGGTGCGGACAGCAATGTGTCCAAAGCCTACTTCACCCGTGCGAAAAGTGGTGTGCTGATGAAGTCAGTCACCATCGCTATTCGCAACCGTGAGCAACGCGTCATTGGTCTGCTGTGCATCAACATGAATCTCGACGTACCTTTCTCGCAAATTATTCAGACCTTTATGCCACCTGAAACTCAGGAAGTGGCCTCTTCCGTAAACTTCGCCTCATCTGTGGATGACCTGGTAGCGCAAACGCTGGAATTCACCATCGAAGAAGTGAACGCTGACCGCAGTGTTTCTAATAACGCGAAGAACCGACAGGTTGTGCTGAATCTTTATGAAAAGGGTATTTTTGATATCAAAGATGCCATCAATCAGGTGGCTGACCGCCTGAATATTTCAAAGCATACCGTTTACCTGTATATCCGCCAGTTTAAAAGCGGGGATCTGGTGGGGAACGAGCGTTGAAACTGCGTTATTGCCTCCTGGTAACCGGTCCTGCTTACGGAACACAACAAGCCAGTGCGGCGTATCAGTTCGCACTGGCATTGATTGGTAGTGGCCATCAACTGGATAGCGTGTTTTTTTATCGTGAGGGCGTTCTCAACGGTAATATGCTTTCGGCACCTGCGTCGGATGAATTTGATCTGGTCAGATCCTGGCAACGTATGGCGGCAGACCATCAGGTTGCTCTCAATGTTTGCGTGGCTGCGGCTTTACGTCGCGGTGTCATCGATGAAACAGAAGCCCACAATCAGGGACACGGCCAGACGAATTTACAAGCCGGCTTTGCCCTGACAGGGTTGGGCAGCCTCGCTGAAGCGTCGCTGACTTGTGATCGCATGGTGCAGTTCTGATGGGTTATAGCAGGGACAGGCAATGAAAAAGATAGCGTTCGTGTTCACTCAGGGACCGCACGGCACGTCAGCGGGAAGAGAAGGCCTTGATGCGCTGCTGGCTACGTCAGCTCTGACCGAGGATATCGGCGTGTTTTTTATGGCTGACGGTGTTTTTCAGCTCATGCCGGCACAACAACCCGAAAAAATTCTCGCCCGTAATTATATTGCCACATTCGGTGTGTTATCACTTTACGACGTCGATCAGTGCTTTGTCTGTGAAGACTCGCTGAAGTCACGTGGTTTATCTGCGGGACATGAATGGGTGCTGGATGTCGAGCCGTTGTCTGCGAGTGAAATTCGCGGACGACTGGCCAGTTTTGATGTGGTGATGACGTTTTAAATCAGGAAATTCCATGCTTTTTACTCTTGCCCGTTCCCCGCAACAATGTGATTTCTCATTGATTGTTAAGCTGGTCGCTCAGGAAGATGCACTTTTGCTGATGCAGGATGGCGTACTGGCTGCGCTTGATGGCAGTGAGGCATGTAATCTGCTCAGCCAGCATGTTCAGTCGATTTATGTCCTCAGCGAGGATCTGGCGGCCAGAGGATTGGTTGGTCAAATTTCACACAAAATTACATTGATCGACTATACTGGATTCGTCGCGCTGACTGAGAAACACACCCAGCAAACAGCATGGTGATTCACTGATCTGCTGTATATTTCTTGACACCCTCTTAGGTCAGCCCTAAAATTCTGCGTCCCCATATTAGCTAATGCTTTTTATGGGGCGATTTATCACGCGTTTACAAAGTAGTTTATGAACCAAAATCCAGGAGCTTTTTAATGGCAACAATTAATCAGCTGGTACGCAAACCACGCTCTACGAAGGTTGCTAAAAGCAACGTTCCAGCGCTGGAAGCTTGCCCGCAGAAACGTGGCGTATGTACTCGTGTATATACTACCACCCCTAAAAAACCAAACTCCGCACTGCGTAAAGTATGCCGTGTGCGTTTGACTAACGGTTTTGAAGTTACCTCCTACATCGGCGGTGAAGGTCATAACCTGCAGGAACACTCCGTGATCCTGATCCGTGGCGGTCGTGTAAAAGACTTGCCAGGTGTGCGTTATCACACCGTCCGTGGCGCACTGGACTGTTCAGGCGTTAAGGATCGTAAGCAATCTCGTTCAAAATACGGCGTTAAAAAGCCGAAGTCTTAATGGTTCTCCGTTAAGTAAGGCCAAACATTTTCACTTTACTGTCAAAATAAACTCTTAGAGTTTTGGACAATCCTGAATTAACAACGGAGTATTTCCATGCCACGTCGTCGCGTCATTGGTCAACGTAAAATCCTGCCAGATCCTAAGTTCGGATCCGAACTGCTGGCAAAATTCGTCAACATTCTGATGGTAGATGGTAAAAAATCTACTGCAGAAGCAATCGTCTACACTGCTCTTGAGACCCTGGCTCAACGTAGCGGTAAAGGCCACCTGGAAGCTTTCGAAGTCGCTCTGGACAACGTTCGTCCGACTGTCGAAGTTAAGTCCCGCCGCGTAGGTGGTTCTACTTATCAGGTTCCAGTTGAAGTCCGTCCGGTTCGTCGTAATGCTCTGGCAATGCGTTGGATCGTTGAAGCTGCTCGTAAACGCGGTGATAAATCCATGGCTCTCCGCCTGGCGAACGAACTTTCTGATGCTGCAGAGAACAAAGGTACTGCAGTTAAGAAACGTGAAGACGTTCACCGTATGGCTGAAGCCAACAAGGCGTTCGCGCACTACCGCTGGTAATCACTTCGCAGTAGTTATGCTAACCAAGCGGGCGCTTCAAGAAGCCAACCCGCTTGGGTTAACTGAACTTGAACGTCCTAGTTATAGAGGAATCAAATGGCTCGTAAAACACCCATTGAGCGCTACCGTAACATTGGTATCAGTGCTCACATCGACGCCGGTAAGACAACCACTACCGAACGTGTTCTGTTCTACACCGGTGTAAACCACAAAATCGGTGAAGTGCATGATGGCGCAGCCACCATGGACTGGATGGAGCAGGAGCAGGAACGTGGTATTACCATCACGTCCGCTGCGACCACCTGTTTCTGGTCAGGTATGGCTAAGCAGTTCGAACCACACCACATCAACATCATCGACACCCCAGGGCACGTTGACTTCACCATCGAAGTTGAACGTTCCATGCGTGTTCTTGATGGCGCGGTAATGGTTTACTGTGCTGTTGGTGGTGTTCAGCCACAGTCTGAGACCGTATGGCGTCAGGCAAACAAATATAAAGTTCCTCGTATCGCGTTCGTTAACAAAATGGACCGTATGGGTGCTAACTTCCTGAAAGTTGTTGATCAGATTGAAAAACGTCTGGGCGCAACTCCGGTGCCACTGCAACTGGCAATCGGCGCGGAAGAGAAATTCACCGGTGTTGTTGACCTGGTGAAGATGAAAGCTATCAACTGGAACGAAGCTGATCAGGGCGTTACCTTCGAATACGAAGAAATCCCTGCAAACATGCAAGAACTGGCTGAAGAATGGCGTCAGAAACTGGTTGAGGCCGCTGCTGAAGGCTCTGATGAGCTGATGGAGAAATTCTTTGGTGGCGAAGAGCTGACTGAAGAAGAGATCAAAACTTCTCTGCGTAAGCGCGTTCTGAACAACGAAATCATCCTGGTTACCTGTGGTTCTGCGTTTAAAAACAAAGGCGTACAGGCAATGCTGGATGCTGTTGTTGAGTATCTGCCAGCACCAACTGACGTTGAAGCTATCAACGGTCTGTTGGATGACGGTAAAGACACTCCGGCAGTTCGCCATTCTGACGATTCAGAGCCGTTCTCTGCTCTGGCGTTCAAAATCGCTACTGACCCATTCGTGGGTAACTTGACGTTCTTCCGTGTTTATTCCGGTCTCGTCAATTCAGGTGACACTGTATTTAACCCAGTGAAATCTCAGCGTGAACGTCTGGGTCGTATCGTTCAGATGCACGCTAACAAGCGTGAAGAAATTAAAGAAGTTCGTGCAGGCGATATCGCTGCAGCGATCGGTCTGAAAGACGTGACTACAGGTGATACCCTGTGTGATCCAGATAACGTGATTATCCTGGAACGCATGGAATTCCCTGAGCCGGTAATCTCCGTTGCGGTAGAACCAAAAACCAAAGCTGACCAGGAAAAAATGGGTCTGGCTCTGGGCCGTCTGGCGAAAGAAGACCCATCATTCCGCGTTTGGACTGATGAAGAGTCTGGTCAGACAATCATCGCAGGTATGGGTGAGCTTCACCTGGATATCCTGGTTGACCGTATGCGTCGTGAATTTAACGTTGAAGCTAACGTCGGTAAGCCGCAGGTTGCATACCGTGAAGCTATCCGCGCTAAAGTTACCGATGTTGAAGGTAAACACGCTAAGCAGTCTGGTGGTCGCGGTCAGTATGGTCACGTTGTGATCGACATGTACCCATTAGAACCTGGCACAAATCCGAAAGGATATGAGTTTGTCAACGAAATCAAAGGCGGTGTAATTCCTGGTGAATTCATCGGCGCGATTGACAAAGGCATCCAGGAACAGCTGAAGTCTGGTCCACTGGCCGGTTACCCGGTAGTAGATCTGGGCGTGCGTCTGCACTTCGGTTCTTACCATGACGTCGACTCCTCCGAGCTGGCGTTTAAACTGGCCGCTTCTATCGCCTTCAAAGATGGCTTTAAGAAAGCGAAACCAGTTCTGCTTGAGCCGATCATGAAGGTTGAAGTAGAGACTCCGGAAGAGAACACTGGTGACGTCATCGGTGACCTTAGCCGTCGTCGTGGTATGCTGAAAGGCCAAGAATCTAACGCTACTGGCGTTGTGATTCATGCTGAAGTTCCGCTTTCCGAAATGTTTGGTTATGCGACTCAGCTGCGTTCACTGACCAAAGGCCGTGCATCTTACTCCATGGAATTCCTGAAGTATGATGATGCGCCAAATAACGTGGCCCTGGCCGTTATTGAAGCTCGTGGCAAATAAGCCACAGTTTTAAACACAATGATCCCGTGCTCTCTCTATGAAGGGAGAGCACAAGAGTAAGGAATATAGCCGTGTCTAAAGAAAAATTTGAACGTAACAAACCGCACGTTAACGTTGGTACTATCGGCCACGTCGACCACGGTAAAACTACCCTGACTGCAGCAATCACCACCGTTCTGGCTAAAACCTACGGCGGTTCTGCACGCGCATTCGACCAGATCGATAACGCACCAGAAGAAAAAGCTCGTGGTATCACCATCAACACTTCCCACGTTGAATATGACACCCCGACTCGTCACTACGCGCACGTTGACTGCCCAGGGCACGCCGACTACGTGAAAAACATGATCACCGGTGCTGCTCAGATGGACGGCGCTATCCTGGTTGTTGCTGCAACTGACGGCCCTATGCCTCAGACTCGTGAGCACATCCTGCTGGGTCGCCAGGTTGGCGTTCCATACATGATCGTGTTCATGAACAAATGCGACATGGTTGATGATGAAGAGCTGCTGGAACTGGTAGAAATGGAAGTTCGTGAACTTCTGTCTGCTTACGAATTCCCAGGCGACGACATCCCGGTCATCAAAGGTTCAGCGCTGAAAGCACTGGAAGGCGATGCAACTTGGGAAGCGAAAATCATCGAACTGGCAGAAGCACTGGACAGCTACATTCCATTGCCAGAGCGTGCTATTGATAAGCCATTCCTGCTGCCAATCGAAGACGTATTCTCCATCTCCGGTCGTGGTACAGTTGTTACCGGTCGTGTAGAGCGCGGTATCGTTAAAGT
>NZ_SLYT01000010.1:0-181854 GCF_004346065.1 Rahnella sp. JUb53 | reverse complement strand
ATGCCGAACTCAGAAGTGAAACGCCGTAGCGCCGATGGTAGTGTGGGGTCTCCCCATGTGAGAGTAGGGAACTGCCAGGCATCAAATTAGTAAAGAACGTGTTCCTTTTCCCGTGACAAGGAAAATAACAGGAACAAGCAGGTATCAGCCGATTGCTGATGCGTGTGAAAGAACCGGTGGAGCGGTAGTTCAGTTGGTTAGAATACCTGCCTGTCACGCAGGGGGTCGCGGGTTCGAGCCCCGTCCGTTCCGCCACTTATTGCATAACCCCTGAATCGAAAGATTCAGGGGTTTTTTGCATATGTTTTTTAGAATTCCAGAGCTAAAACGAATTTAACCTTCGTATAATTTTCTTATTCTCAGATAATCTCGCCCGATATTTATAAAACTGGTTATTACTTCGGTTAAATAGCCTTAATTAACCCGGAATAACTATTTTTACACAATGGTAATTGTTATCAGTTATATTATTTCCTATTCAATAAGCTCAGAAGTTTAACGTTAATCTCCTGTCTCAATAAGTAGTTCGTTTTAAGTTTGTTTATATTAGGATGAATAAGTGGAGATAAAAAATAACTTGTTGTGGAATCTTAAGTAAAATCTATAGTTCAGAGTTATATGTCCACAAATTACAGATGCAACTTTCAATAAAATATCATAGAGTCATATTTCTAATAATTCACAAAGATCACTCATCATGAAATTCACACTGGATATGCTTGACTGGCGGGCTCTTGCTCCGGGAGTTAACAGTTGCGAACACTGGATCCAGTGGTTCCACCGGCCTGAGGCAGATAAATTCTCGGGTGAAATCCCTAAAAGCACGCAAATTCCCATGATGACTGCGCGTCGTATGAGTATCGGAAGTCGTTTTGCAGTGGATACCGGTCTTTCATTGCTCGAAAATTATAAAGTCGACGCTGCTATTTTTACCAGTCGTCACGGTGAGCTCGAAAAAACAGGGCGAATTTTGCATAATTTAGCGAATGAAGAGCCTGTTTCGCCGACAGAGTTTTCGATGTCAGTACACAATACCGCGGCGGGTTGGTTAACCATTACCGATAAAAAACCTTTGCCAGTCACCTCATTAGCCGCGGGACATGATAGTTTTCAACAGGGAATACTTGAAGCACAATCAATGTTATCTGCGGGGGCTTCCCGCGTTATGCTGGTCGATTTCGACGGACAAATTCCTGCGATATATAATGAATCGGTAAATTCTGAGTTTCTTCCTTATGCGGTAGCAATAATATTAACGGCTGGCAATACTTTGCAGTGTGAGCGTGTTTCTATGCCCGGTGAACATCAGATAGTGCCTCTTGCGCAGAGTCTTCAATTCCTGCGCGGTTATCTTTCATCTTCCCCTTCATTTGAGGTGAATGCAGGTAATCGTCACTGCTGGCAATGGTCACGTGACATGCAATGAGAGAATCTCAATTGAACCAAGGGGTGTCTTCTCTGGCGAACCGTATCTGGAGATGGTTGGCGACCGGATTCTTTTTCGCACTTTTCGGAATTGGCGGACTGTTGCTTTCGCTTATCTGGTTTAATCTGTTGCGGCTTATCATACGCCAGCCAGACAGATTGCACCGCATGACGCTGAACAGTATCCGCAGCAGCTTTCGGTTTTTCCTCGGCGGATTGCGCCTGGTTGGGGTGATGGATTACCGTTTTACAGGTGATGAAAAGTTTCAACAGGATACCGGCTGTCTGATCGTGGCAAATCATCCCAGCTTGCTTGACTATGTCATTCTGGCCTCACAAATGCCGCGCTGTGATTGCATTGTCAAACAAGCTTTGCTGAAAAACCCGTTTCTGAGTGGCGTGATTAAAGCTGCCGGATATCTGGTTAACTCCGGATCGGATACGCTGCTGCAGGCTTGTGAAACACGCCTGCAAGCGGGAGGAACGCTGCTGATCTTCCCCGAAGGTACACGTACCGTGCCTGGCGAGCCGTTAACTTTACAGCGTGGTGCGGCAAACATTGCGCTGAGAGCAAATTGTGATGTAAGAATTGTTCATATTACCTGTCAGCCGCCTATGCTGACTAAACGGGGAAAGTGGTATCAAATTCCCTCGGTAAAACCTCAGTTTGTTATTACTGTTGCCGATAAGGTAAAAGCTGAAGACTTTCTCTATGAAAGCGATCTTTCGCCGGCTCTGGCTGCAAGACGTCTGACACAACATTTGCGCACTGAGCTGATGCGTGGAAATACTCAAGATAATGAGAAATAAGTCATGGATTCATTAAGTAACGACATTAAAGTCCTGATCATCACGACGCTTAATCTGGAAGGTATGACACCAGATGAGATAGAAACTCAGGCGCCGCTTTTTGGTGACGGTTTGGGGCTGGACTCCATTGACGCTCTTGAACTGGGCCTGGCGTTGAAAAAACAATACGGTGTGATCCTTTCGGCTGAAAATCAGGAAATGCGCGAACATTTCTATTCCGTTGAAAGTCTGGCCAGATTTATATCAGTACAGCGTGGTTAAAGAGATTCCTATGCAGAAGCAAGAAATTTACCAGCAAATTAGCGTCCTATTAATCAAGCTATTTGAAATTGATGAAAGTGATATCAGTCCGCAAGCGAAGCTTTATGAGGATCTGGAATTAGACAGTATTGATGCTGTGGATCTGGTTGTTCATTTGCAAAAGATAACGGGCAGAAAGATTAAACCTGAAATGTTCAAGTCTGTAAGAACAGTTCAGGATGTTGTTGATGCGATTGATGAATTGCTTAACACGCCTGAGTCCTGATATTTGTGAATAAGCTCCGGCATTTATCATTCCCATTGCTGGCAAAAATTGCCCGATGGGCAATGCCGTTGGCGGTGATTGCTTATCCGATAGCCGTTTGGTGCGGATTAAAAAATTGGGGAACTGGCATTCTGGCACCTTTGCTGATCGCCATATTTATTCTGCGGTTACTGACTTTTCGCGGAAAATTATCCCAGCTTACTTTTTTTGGAAAAGCGATTGCCATCGTGGGGATCGTGCTGGTGGCAACCAGCGTTTTGCTCCGCGAAACATCAATGTTGCTGTATTACCCGGTCGCGGTGAATGCATTATTGCTGGGAGTATTTTTCAGCTCTCTCTATGCCCGGCAATCTCTGGTTGAGCGACTTGCCCGTTTAAGCGAACCGGAATTACCGCCACGGGGCGTGATGTATACACGTCGGGTTACGCAAGTCTGGTGTGTTTTCTTTTTATGTAATGGGTCAATGGCCTTATATACCTGCCTGAAAGGCGATACGGATTTATGGGCTCTTTATAACGGCGGGATCAGTTATCTGCTGATTGGCTTATTGATGGGTATTGAATGGATAGTCAGAAAGCGTCTGCGTCAGTGATAACCCTGCCGATGTGTAAATGGTTGAGCGCGGAAAGATCTGAGGATCATCTCGTCGCATGGAATGAAAGCCATGAATGGCGGCAACACGAGTTTCGTCGCGATGTGCTATCTCTTCTTGCTGGGCTCCGCAGAACTTCTCATAGCCGTTGGGCGCTATGTCTGGAAGATAACTATTCTTTCGCGGTCGCCCTGCTGGCGGTGATTTACAGCGGAAAAACGCCGGTTCTGCCAGGTCATTTTCGTCCTGCGGTATTAGCTGAACAGCAAAGTGAATTTGATGCGCTGATTACCGATCTCCCTTTGTCACCGGATTGCCCGGTACTGCGTTTCCCGCTTGCGCTGCAAGAGACTTTGACGGTTCTGCCACCATGGCCGCAAGATGCCTCAGTCATCCTGTTTACTTCCGGTTCGACGGGGAAACCACAAAAAATCGTCAAGCCGGTTTCCTGTCTGGAACTTGAAAGTCAGTGGCTCGGCGCACGCTGGGGAATAGAATTTGCTGACGCGCGTTTTGCCGCCACCGTTGCCCCTCATCATATGTATGGCCTGAGTTTCGCTTTCATGTTGCCGCTTTCTCTGGGACTGCCGTTTGCGACCACCAGCGTTAAATATCATGAGCAATTACACTCTCTGGCTTCCGTACATTCTCTGGTTTTCATCAGCAGCCCTGCATTTTTGGAAAGACTGGATCCGGCGCTGAATACGCCAAAACTCCGGCACGTTTTTTCAGCTGGCGGACCGCTGAAACATGAGGCTGCACGCTTAGTCGCACAAACCTGTGGCGACGTGCCGACGGAAATCTATGGCACGACAGAAACCGGTGTTATCGCTTTTCGGCAGCAGCATCAGCCAGAACAGGTCTGGACGCTGTTTGGAGATATCGTCTTTTCGCTCAGCCCTGATGGCAATACTTCCCTGATTTCGCCACTGATTTCGCCTTCGTGCTGCTTCAAGCTCAGCGATGAGATTCGAATGTTGCCTGCCGACCCGTGTCATTTTGAGTTGCTGGGTCGCAAAGACCGGATCGTTAAAATAGCCGAGCAACGGGTCTCCCTGACTGAAATAGAACAACGTTTGTGCCAGCTGGATCTTCTTTCAGAGGCCAGCGTGCTGACTGTTGAAAAGCGCGGGCGGGTTTATGTGGCTGCCGTGCTGGTGTTAAGCCGCAGCGGAGAACAGTTACTGGATGCGCAAGGTCAGGTAGCGCTGCTGGATAATCTTCGTCAGAGCCTGCGCAGCTGGATATCGCCCGTTGCGCTGCCACGATACTGGCGCATTGTTCCGGCGATCCCCCTTAACCAGCAAGGCAAGCGCTCGGCTGCTGAACTACAGGAGATGTTTTTATGATTATGCCTGACGTGTTGAACCAGCAACTCACCAGCGAAACCGGCCTGCTTCTTACGTTCAGGTTGCCTGCACAATTACTCTGGTTCAGGGGCCATTTCCCGTCGTCGCCAATCCTTCCTGGTGTGACACAGGTTAACTGGGTCATGAACTACGCAGAAACGATTTTGGGAATGAATAAAGCGTTTGCTGGTATGGAAGTGGTGAAGTTCCAGCGGCCACTTTTACCTGAAGAAACCGTAGATTTGCACATCGACTGGCTTAAAGAAAAAAACCAGCTGGTATTCCGGTATAGCGTAGCTGATGCCGTCGCCAGCAGTGGGAAAATCACATTATGTCCATGATGCCGCCAGCCCCATTTTCTCCCTGCCTGATTATTCCGTGCTACAACCACGGGCCGATGATGGCCGGTGTTTTGGAAAGTCTCCGGCCGTTCGATCTGCCCTGTATCGTGGTGGACGATGGCAGCGACGCGCAAACGGCAGACGAGCTACAACGTCTGGCTTGCATCACACCATGGATGAGTCTGACGCGCTTACCGGCAAATCAGGGAAAGGGTGGTGCCGTGATGGCGGCGCTGCGGCTGGCTGCTGAAAAAGGCTTCACTCATGCACTGCAGGTTGACGCCGACGGTCAGCATCAGCTTTCTGACGTCCCCGCAATGCTGGCGGAAGCCAGAAGCTACCCGGATTGTCTGATCTCCGGTCAGCCGGTTTACGATGACAGCGTGCCGAAATCGCGTCTTTATGGCCGCTATATCACGCATTTCTGGGTATGGGTCGAAACCCTGTCATTCTCAGTAAAAGACAGCATGTGCGGCTTCCGCGTTTATCCTCTCAGGCCTTGCCTGCAACTGATGGAGAAAAAGACGCTGGGTTTGCGGATGGATTTCGATACGGAAATCATGGTGCGTCTTTACTGGCAGGGCACGCGCAGTCGTTTCCTGCCCACGCGGGTGACTTACCCCGAAGACGGCCTCTCGCATTTCGATGCCGTAAAGGACAACCTGCAAATTTCCTGGATGCACACCCGGCTGTTTTTTGGCATGTTGCCGCGCATTCCTTATTTGCTGCGCCAGCGTAAAGACCGGCCGGAACACTGGTCAGTGACTCAGGAACGCAAAGGATTATGGGGCATTCGCCTGATGCTGGCGGTTTACCGGATGCTGGGTTACAAAGCTTTTCGTCTGCTACTTTATCCGGTCATCACTTATTTTTGGCTCACTGGCCGCAAACAGCGCAATGCCTCTGCGGACTGGCTTGAACGTGTCCGCACTATAGCCGCACAGCGCAACATTTCCTTGCCTTATCCGCTGAGTACGTTCCGCCATTTCATGCGCTTTGGTGAATCTATGCTGAGTAAACTGGCGAGCTGGCAGGGCGATAAAACTCTGACTGATCCGGTGCTGGTCAATCCCGAAATTTGTGAATCACATATTGCCTCCGGCCGTGGCACGCTGATCCTCGCTTCACATCTGGGCGACATCGAATCCTGCCGGGCGATTGGTGCGCTCAATTACCGGATCACCGTCAATGCGCTGGTGTTTACCGAACACGCCGAGCGGTTCAATCAGGTGATGAAAGAAATTAATCCGCAGGCGGTGGTTAATCTCATTCAGGTCAGCCAGATGGGGCCGGAAACGGCTATTTTATTGCAGGAAAAACTGGATGCTGGTGAATGGGTAGCGATTGTCGGTGACCGCACGTCTGCCAGCCAGCATCAGCGCGGTGAGCATTCCCGCATCATTTACAGCGAGTTTCTGGGCCAGCCCGCGGCCTTCCCGCAAGGGCCTTTTATTCTGGCTGCGGCGTTGCGTGCGCCGGTCATGCTGATGTTTGGCATCATGCAGCAACAGCGGCTGCATATTTACTGTGAATCTTTTGCGGATCCCCTGATCCTTCCGCGCGGCAAGCGTCTGCCTGCGCTGCAGGCCGCTGTCGATCACTATGCCACACGGCTGGAACATTACAGCCTGCTCGCGCCGCACGACTGGTTCAATTTTTATGATTTCTGGCAGCATCCCGCGGATGTCGCCCCTGACAGGAAACCTGACTGATATGACTTCCAAACTTGATCCGCGTTTTAACGATCCGCGATTTTCCACCCGTGTCGAAATCACTGTGCCTTTCCATGATGCCGATGCGATGGGCGTGGTCTGGCACGGCAACTATTTCCGTTATCTGGAAGTCGCGCGCGAGCAGTTACTCAAACAGTTTGATTACGGTTACCGTCAGATGGAGGCATCCGGTTATGTCTGGCCGATTGTGGATACCCGCCTGAAATACATCGCACCGGTGCTCTTTGAGCAGCGTATTGCGGTTCATGCTCAGCTTGAGGAAATTGAAAATCGTCTGCGTATCGGCTATCAGATTTATGACATCGAAACCGGTAAACGCACGACGACGGGTTACACATTGCAGGTCGCGGTAGATGCCACCACGAAAGAAATGTGCTTCGTCTCGCCGCAGGTGCTTTTCGATAAAACAGGAGTCAGTCTGTGAAAGCTTTTCTGTTCCTCGTACTGACCTTCTTAAGCGTAACCGCGCACGCCGTCACGCTGGAAGAATTACAGCAACGCTTCAGTCAGGTGCCGGTATTGCGTGCTGATTTTGCGCAGCAAAGAACCATCAGCGGGATGGCACAACCGCTCAATTCCAGCGGCAATCTGCTGATTGCTCAGCAGCAGGGGTTGTGGTGGCAGCAGGAAAAACCGTTCAGCCTGACGTTATTGCTGACAGAAAAACGCATGGTACAAATCATGGCGGGGCAGGAACCGCAGGTAGTGACGGCAGATAATAACCCGCAGATGTTCCAGTTCAACTCCTTGCTCAGCGCGCTGTTCCACGCAGACCGCAAAGTGCTGGATGAAAACTTTGCTCTCGATTTTAAAGATTTGGGCAAAGGCGCCTGGAAACTCGTCCTGACGCCGAAAGTGTCACCGCTGAACCGACTGTTCCGCAGCATCACGCTTAATGGCGAAACCTTCCTGAACAATATTGATATCAATGATATGCAGGGCGATGCCACACACATTCGTTTCTTCAATCAAAAAACGACGCCTGCCACGCTGACCGACGCCGAGAAACGCCATTTTGCATCCTGATCTTCACAGAAAACTGGCGCAAAGCTGGCTGCTGATTATCGCGTTGATGGTGGCGGTACTGTTATGGTTGCTGCCGCGCAGTCAGATTAACAGCAGCGTGCTGGCGCTTTTGCCTCAGCAGCAGACGGCGGATATTCCGCAGGCATTTTCTGACGGATTCACGCAGCGGCTGGACAGGCAACTGATGTGGCTGGTCAGTCCGCCGCCGGGTGCCGGAGTTCAGCCCGCCAATGACTGGCTTACGCAACTGCAAACGTTGCCGGAGCTGAATCGGATCGCAGGGCCGATGGATGCGCAGCGTCAGCAGGAGTGGGGCGCTTTCTTCTTCAAACATCGCAATGCGTTGCTTGATGACGCTTCGCGCCAGCGGCTGAAATCGGGCGCTGAGGCACAAAGTCAGTGGATCCTCGGTCAGGTCTATTCGGCATTTTCAGGCGTCAGTGGCAAAGAACTGGCAAACGATCCGCTGCTGCTGGTGCGTGCTTCGCAAATGGCGCAACAGCAAAACAGCGCCGGTATGACGCTGGATCAGGGCTGGCTGATGGCCCGCGATAAACAGGGCCGTAACTGGTACCTGCTGCACGGTGAGCTGAAAGCCTCTTCGTATGACATCACCTCGGCAAAACATACAGTGGCGGCGCTCAGTGCGGCGAAAGATGCGTTTGAAGCACGCTGGCCGGGCGCGAAAGTCCTCGAGCGCGGCACGATTTTCTACAGTAATTATGCCAGTCAGCAGGCTGAGCACGATCTCTCTACGATTGGCGCGGCATCAGTGCTGGGCGTGTTTGCGCTGATCTTACTGATGTTCCGTTCTGTCCTGCCGTTGTTGCTCAGCCTGCTATCTGTCGCTATCGGCGCGCTGTCTGGCACCGTTTTGACCTTATGGATATTTGGCGAAATTCACGTGATGACGCTGGTGCTGAGTACCAGCATTGTCGGCATTTCCGCCGACTATACGTTGTACTTCCTGACGGAACGGCGTGTACACGGTGAGGTGAATTCCCCGCTGGAAAGTCTGAAAAAGCTCTTCCCCGCCTTATCTGTGGCGCTGCTGACCACGGTGGCCGCCTATCTGATGTTGCTGATTGCGCCGTTCCCCGGCCTGCAACAGTTGGCCGTTTTTGCCGCCGCCGGGCTGAGTGCCGCCTGTATCACCGTAATGTGCTGGTATCCGTATTTATCGAAGCGTTTGCCGGTCGGGCCAGCCCCGGGACTGGCGATCATCATGCGCTGGTTGCTGGCGTGGCGCAGCCGCAAAGCCGTTAGGTTCGGATTACCCTTGCTGGTTTTAGTGCTGGTGGTGGCCGGAATATCGTGGCTGAAAATCAATGATGACATCGCCGATCTGCAATCCCTTCCTGCGGATTTACAGCAGCAGGAACAGCAGATCGCCGCGCTGACCGGACAGACCAACGATCAGAAATGGCTGCTGGTGTATGGCGACAGCGCAGAACAGACACTGCAACGTCTGGAGGCTTTGCGGCCAAAGCTGGCGCAGGCCAAAGAGAAGGGCGTAATTGACGGATTCCGGGCGCTCAGCCTGCCTTCACAAGCACAACAGCAGCGCGATTTATCCCTGCTCCGCCAGCGCACCCCGCAAATTATTGCGCAGTTGCAGCAGGCGGGGGTGACGGTGGCGAACCCTGATCTCAGTGCGCAAACGGTTGATGTGCCGCAATGGCTTAACAGTGTGGTAAGCGAGGGCTGGCGTTTGCTGTGGCTGACGCTGCCGGACGGGCGCAGCGCCACGTTAATTCCGGTGAGCGGCGTGCATGACAGCGCAGCGATGGCGGCGCTGGCGGCTTCCACACCTGGAACGGGCTGGATCGACCGCAAAACAGAATTCAGCAGCCTTTTCTCACAATACCGCGTTTATCTGACGTATCTGCTGGCGCTGGGTGTGGCGGTCATTGCGGCTATTTATCTCTGGCGTTTTCGTCTGCCGCACGGGCTGATTTGCCTGGTGCCGACGCTGCTTTCGCTCGGAATGGGCGTCGCGGCGCTGGGTTTCAGCGGTCACAACCTTAATCTTTTCTCCCTGCTTGCGCTGATCCTGGTGCTGGGGATTGGCATCAATTACACCCTGTTTTTCACCAATCCGCGCGGCACGCCCACCACATCAATGTTTGCTATTTTCATGGCCGTGGTGACGACATTACTGACGTTTGGCATGCTGGTGTTCAGCTCGACACAGGCGATCAGCAGTTTCGGGATCGTACTGAGCGCCGGTATATTAACGGCTTTCCTGCTGTCGCCACTGACCTTGCCGGCAAAAAAACGAGGACGTAAAAAATGACCCGATTGATGTGGCCGGTGCTGGCGCTTCTTATCTTAATGCTTGGCGGTTGTGCGACAAATTCACCTTCCGGTACTGAGCCTCAGGCGTGGCTAAAACGCGGCGTGCAGGTGAAACTCCCCGCCCCCTTATTAGATAAGCCGGTCAGTCAGCAACAGTTACTGACGGCTACCGTCAACGGCAAACAGCAGTCATTGCTGGTGCTGCTTAATGCGGATGGCAAATCGCTGCAACTGGCCGGATTGTCTCCGCTTGGGATCCGCCTGTTCAAAGTGGTCTACGATCAAACAGGCATCCACACCGAGCAGGCGATAAAAATTGAGGGTTTACCTCCCGCTAATCAGGTTCTGGCCGATATTATGTTGAGCTACTGGCCGGTAAAGAGCTGGCAACCGTTGCTGCCAGCGGGCTGGACGTTCGATGAGCAGCCTTTGCGCCGGACATTACTGGATAACGAAGGCCATGCCGTCACCCGTATTGATTACGTGGTGCAGGGCGGCACGCGTCAGCCCGTTTCGATTACTCAGATGGCGTTTCACTACCAGATAACTATCCAGAATGTCGGTGAATAACATGATCTACTTTTCGGCCGTGGGCATGGTTAACGCGCTGGGAAATAACAACGCGCAAATCGCAGCCAGCCTGATGGCGGGCGTAGCGCCGGGTATGACCGTGCAGGAAGGCTGGCTGACGGAAGACCGGCCGGTCTGGCTGGGCAGTGTAACGGGTGACTTGCCTGCCATCCCGGCAGATCTCTCTGCGCACCGCAGCCGCAATAATCAGCTGTTACTGGCCGCGCTGGCGCAAATTGAAGCGCCGGTAAAAGACGCGATCGCCCGTTATGGCAAAGATCGCGTGGCAATCGTAATGGGCACCAGCACGTCAGGCATTGCTGAAGGTGAAGACGCGGTACGCTATCTTCAGCAGCATGGTGAATTCCCTGCGGGTTATGACTATCAGCAACAGGAGTTGGGTGATCCTTCACAGTTTATGGCGCAACTGCTGGATCTGAATGGTCCTGCCTATACCTTATCGACGGCCTGTTCTTCCAGTGCGAAAGCGATTATCAGCGGAAAACGCCTGATTGAATCCGGGCTGGCTGATGCCGCGCTGGTCGGCGGGGCTGACAGTTTGTGCCGGATGCCGGTAAACGGCTTTAACAGTCTGGAATCTTATTCCCGCGGTCATTGCACGCCATTCGGGCAAAACCGCGATGGGATCAATATCGGTGAGGCATCAGCCCTGATTTTGCTGACACGTGAACCGGCAGAGATTGCGCTGCTTGGCGCCGGTGAATCATCAGATGCCTGGCATATGTCTGCGCCGCATCCTGAAGGGCTGGGCGCCGAACGTGCCATTATTATGGCGTTAGAACAGGCCGGTCTGCTTCCCGATGAGGTGGGCTACATCAATGCGCATGGCACTGCTACTCCGCTTAACGATCAGGTGGAAGCGGCGGTGATCCACCGGTTGTTTGGCAACCGGACGCCGTGCAGTTCTACCAAGCATCTTACCGGCCATACGCTGGGTGCGGCGGGCGCAACGGAAGCGGCGCTGAGCTGGCTTATCCTCACGCAACATCTTGCGTTGCCGCGACAGGATTTCAGCATAACGCCGCGGGATATCAGCCTGCCGGATATCCGTCTGGTGGAAACCACAGTAATGGCGGAGAAACCGGTCATTTTATCCAACTCCTTTGCTTTTGGCGGCAATAACGCCAGCCTGGTGATCGGAAGACCGTCATGAATGCCTTAAACGCAGCAGATTATTTACCGCATGAATCGCCGATGGTGTTGCTGGAAAACATCATCGACGTGACAGAAGAAACGGCGTTGTGCAGCGTCGTGGTTTCAGAAAACGGCGTGCTGGCACCGTTTCTCAATGCTCGTGGTGCGTTGCCCGCGTGGTACGCCATTGAGCTCATCGCGCAAACTATTGGCGTGTGGAGTGGCTGGCACGGCGCGCAGAGCGGGTTATCGCCGCAGGTGGGCATGCTGCTGGGCGGCAGGGCGATAAAATGCAGCGTGCCGGAATTTACAGCAGGCAGTGAATTACGGATAAGCGTGGCGATGGTATTGCGCGACGAAAAACTCGCCAGCTTTGAAGGCGTTATCTGCATCAAACGAGAACAAGACAACCTTCAGGTTGCACAGGGAAGGCTGAATACGTACCAGCCAGACAAGGATGAATTGATTAAATTGACACAGGGGAAACTGGAATGACGCGTTCGGTATTAGTGACCGGTGCCAGCAAGGGGATCGGCAAAGCCATTGCCTGTCGGCTGGCAGGTGAGGGTTTTTTGGTAGTCATTCACTACCACAGCGATCAAGCAGGTGCAGAAAACACCCTGCAACAAATAACTGAAAATGGCGGTAGCGGGCGCATTGTGCAGTTCGACATCAGCAACCGCCAGCAGTGCCGCGACGTGATCGACGCGGACATAGAAGCGCATGGTGCGTATTACGGTGTGATTAATAACGCCGGTATTACCCGCGACGGCGCGTTTCCTGCGCTGACTGACGAAGACTGGGACGGCGTGATCCACACTAATCTCGACAGTTTCTACAATGTTTTACACCCCTGCGTAATGCCGATGATCGGCCTGCGTCAGGGCGGGCGCATTATCGCACTTTCCTCGGTTTCCGGTATCACGGGCAACCGCGGTCAGGTCAATTACAGTGCGGCCAAAGCCGGGATTATCGGCGCCTGCAAGGCTCTGTCGCTGGAGCTGGCGAAACGCAAAATCACCGTCAACTGTATTGCGCCGGGGCTGATCGACACCGGTATGCTCGACATGGAACAGCCGGCGCTGGATGCTGCCATGAGCATGATCCCACTTAAACGTATGGGACGTGCCGAAGAAGTCGCCGGATTGGCGAGCTATCTGATGTCGGATATCGCGGGCTATGTGACACGCCAGGTAATCTCCATCAACGGAGGCATGGTATGAGTCATCGTGTAGTGATCACCGGCATGAAAGGGATTACGGCATTCGGCAACCATTGGGACGAGGTTTCTGCCCGTCTGCAGCAGGGTAAAAATGCCGTTCGTCATATGGATGAATGGTTGATTTACCAGGGGCTTAACACTCATCTGGGCGCACCGGTGGATGATTTTGTGTTGCCTGCGCACTACACCCGCAAACGTATCCGGTCGATGGGGCGCGTCTCGCTACTTTCAACGCGTGCAGTGGAACTGGCGCTGGAACAGGCCGGTTTGCTGGAGGACCCGGTTCTGACCGATGGCGAGACCGGCATTGCGTTCGGTTCATCGACCGGTAGCACTGGTCCGGTGAGTGAATTCGCCACCATGCTGACGGAGAAGCACACCAATAACATCACCGGCACGACGTATGTGCAGATGATGCCGCACACCACGGCCGTGAATGCAGGATTGTTCTTCGGGCTGAAAGGGCGTGTTATCCCGACGTCCAGCGCCTGTACCTCCGGCAGTCAGGCCATCGGTTATGCCTATGAAGCGATCAAACACGGTTACCAGACTGTGATGGTGGCGGGCGGTGCGGAAGAAATCTGCCCGTCTGAAGCCGCCGTGTTCGACACGCTGTTCGCCACCAGCCAGCAGAATGATCACCCTGAACTTTCGCCGCGTCCGTTTGACACACAGCGTGACGGTCTGGTCATTGGCGAAGGCGCCGGGGCGCTTATTCTTGAATCCCTCGAACATGCACAGGCGCGGGGCGCGAAAATTTACGCTGAAATCGTCGGATTCGCCACCAATTGTGACGCGGCGCATATTACCCAGCCGCAGCAATCCACCATGCAGATTTGTATCGAAAAAGCGCTGAAAAATGCCGGTATTCCTGCTTCTGAAATTGGCTATATCAGTGCGCATGGCACGGCAACGGATCGCGGCGATATCGCGGAAAGTCACGCAACTGCTGCCGTGTTTGGTAATCAGACGGCCATTTCATCGCTGAAAAGTTACTTCGGCCATACGCTCGGTGCCTGTGGTGCGCTGGAAGCGTGGATGTCGCTGGAAATGATGCGTGAAGACCGGTTTGTGCCGACCATCAACCTGACGCAGCCGGATCCGCTTTGCGGCGAACTGGACTACATCATGGGGGAATCGCGCCATATTCAGACTGAATTTATTCAGTCGAATAACTTTGCATTCGGCGGGATCAATACCTCTTTAGTTTTCCGTCGCTGGCAGTAAACAATGAACTCTGCGCGTCTCATCACTGCATCGATGGATGACCCTTTTTCGTTGTCCCGCTTGTCCGCAGACATGATCGCTAAAAGTGCCGCAATGAACCCCGCCCGCCGCCAGCAATGGCGTGCGGGCAGGGTGCTGCTGGCCGAAGCATTGTCCGTTTTCTGCGGTTGTGAGACCTTGCCGGAACTGCAGTTTTCCGCGCACGGAAAACCCTTTTTTGCCGATGTATCCCTGCCGCATTTTTCTCTCAGCCACAGCAAAAATCATCTGCAACTGCTGCTATGTCAGGCGGGTGAAGCCGGAGGCGATGTGGAGCAAATGCGTCCGCGGCGTCGTTATCATGACGTCGCCCGCGAAGCATTCAGTGACACTGAATTTCTGTGGCTGATGGAACAAGCGGAACCGCAAATGGCGTTCTGGCAACTGTGGTGTCTGCGTGAAGCGTGGCTGAAACAGCAGGGCGGCAGCGTGTGGCAGATGGACCGGATCCGCCTCGATCCTGCCTTCAGGTCTTTTACATCTGAACCCGCCACGGACACGCAGTTATGGTATTTAGCCGATGGTTCTGAGATGCGTGCGCTGGCGCTGCCTGCGGGTGTTTCAGAACTTGAAGAATATGCTTTTAACGCGGCTTCCGGTGATTTTGTCCCACTGGCTTGCCGGCCATGGTCGCAATTTTCCTCCCGCTGATTATTGCGTTCAAATCAAAAGTCTTCTGGGGGGATATTCAGGCCCCGCGTGTTCCCAGCTTTTCACTCAGAAAATCAATAAAACACCGGATCCTTGTGCTCACCGTCTGATCGCTGTAATACACCGCATGGAATGGCATGGCGATACGCAGGGTATCCGGTACCAGCAGTTTCACCAGATCTCCCCGTGCAACATCCTCATCGGTCATAAAATCCGACAGACAGGCAATGCCGTTGCCCTGTAAACACAATCTGCGCAGTGTCTCACCACTTCCTGAGCTGATAAACGGTGTGACCGTCAGTTGCTGGCCGTCCGCGCACAGCAGTGGCCATTTGTTCAGCGCCACCACTTCGTTAAAGCCCAGACAGCGGTGTTTAAGCAGATCATCAGCGCTTTGCGGCGTCCCCCATTTTTTCAGGTAATCCGGTGACGCCAGCACGCTGCGATAGCTGAGCATCAGCTTGCGCGCCCGCAGGCTGGAATCTTCCAGCTCACCGACGCGGATCGCCACATCCACTTTATGGTCGATCAGATTGATATTGCTCTCGGAAGAAAAAAGCGCGAGCGACATCTTCGGGAATCGTTCGGTGAATTCTGCCACCAGCGGCGAAATGATATGCAAAATAACCGGCGTCGCTGCATCGATGCGTAAAACCCCCTGCGGATCGTCGCGGTTCTCCAGCAGATCGTCTTCTGCTGCCGCCATTTCGTGCAGGATCTTCTGTACGCGGACGAAATAGCGCTCGCCCTCGTGCGTCAGGCTTATCTGGCGCGTGGTACGGTTGAGCAGGGTGATGCCCAGTTTTTGCTCCAGACGTTTCAGCGTCCGGCTGACCACGGAATTATCCTGTCCCAGCTGTTCTGCCGCGCGGCTGAAACTGCCGCTTTCCACCACCGTGACAAAGGTAATCAACTCTTCAGAACTGGCTCGCATTGTTGTTACTCCAGCATAAATAAATTGATATTTTGGTTATTTCTGTCATTTAAGCACAAGCCGATAATAGCCGCCATCAAATCGATATTCATGTGGAGTAAAGGTTATGCCGCTTGCACTATTAGCACTGACCATCAGTGCGTTCGCTATAGGAACAACAGAGTTTGTTATCGTCGGCCTGGTGCCGACCATCGCACAGCAACTGGACGTTTCAGTCCCGTCCGCCGGTTTGCTGGTGTCCATTTACGCGCTCGGCGTGGCGATTGGCGCACCGGTTCTGACCGCACTGACCGGCCGCGTACCGCGCAAAACGTTGCTGATTGGCCTGATGGTGCTGTTCACGCTGGGTAACCTGCTGGCGTGGCAGTCACCGAATTACAGCACGCTGGTGATGGCGCGCCTGCTTACCGGCCTGGCGCATGGTGTGTTCTTCTCTATTGGCTCGACCATTGCCACCAGTCTGGTGTCGAAAGAAAAAGCGGCTTCTGCCATCGCGCTGATGTTTGGTGGTCTGACCGTGGCACTGGTGACGGGTGTGCCGCTCGGGACATTTATCGGTCAGCATTTCGGCTGGCGTGAAACTTTCCTCGCGGTGTCGCTGATTGGTGTCGTTGCCATTATCGCCAGCGCGATCCTGGTACCGAATAACATCAAAAACAAAGCGGCAGCGCGTATTGCCGATCAGGTCAAAGTGCTGATGAACCCGCGTCTGTTACTGATTTACGCCATCACCGCGCTGGGTTACGGCGGCGTATTCACTACGTTCACGTTTCTTGCGCCGATGATGCAGGAACAGGCCGGTTTCTCCGCCAGTATGGTCAGCTGGATCCTGCTGGCGTATGGCGTGTCGGTTGCCATCGGCAATATCTGGGGCGGCAAACTGGCTGACCGCCACGGAGCCGTTAAAGCGCTGACGATTATTTTTGCCGCACTTGCCGCGCTGTTGCTGATTTTCCAGTTCACTTCAGGTTTCGGTATTCCGGCGTTGATCACGCTGCTGGTGATGGGTATTTTCGCCTTCGGCAACGTACCGGGATTGCAGGTTTACGTGGTGCAGAAAGCCGAAGAGGTAACGCCGAATGCGGTCGATGTGGCGTCTGGTCTGAACATCGCAGCATTTAACGTCGGTATCGCTTTAGGTTCGGTGATTGGCGGGCAGGTGGTTTCCACAATTGGTCTGGCGCAAACGCCGTGGATTGGCGCGGTGATCGTCGCGGGCGCGCTGTTACTTATCCGTCTGAGCGGGCATCTCGACCGCAAGCCGAAAGCGGCGCTGGCCTGATTTATCCTGCATTCTGTGTCTTCACGGCTCGCTTCGGCGGGCCGTTTTCGTTTTTGTGCTAGCCTGTAGATGTGACCAGGTTGTATACCAATGTAAACAGATTTGGCCTGAGCGTCTGCGGGCGTATACTGAACTTTCGCTGTGGGAATCTCTCTCATATAGCAACGATACAACGGGTAAACAGGCGATTAGCGTGCGGAAAAAAACATATGCAATGAGGTATGTCGCAGGTCAGCCCGCTGAGCAAATCTTTCCGGGTGCCCTCGCACATTTAGGGCCGGATTTGCCGCCGGGTGCTGCGCTACCCAACTCGAATATTCTGCGCGTCATGGTGTGGAATATCTTTAAACAGCAGCGGGCTGACTGGTTGTCAGTTCTGCGCGATTACGGCAAAGATGCGCAACTGGTGTTACTTCAGGAGGCGCAGACGACGCCCGAACTGATCCGCTTTGCCACATCCAACTATCTGGCTGCCGATCAGGTGCCGGCGTTTATGCTGCCTCAGCACCCCTCTGGCGTGATGACACTCTCTGCGGCGCATCCGGTTTATTGTTGCCCGCTGCGTGAGCGTGAGCCACTTCTGAGGCTGTCTAAATCGGCATTAGTGACTGTCTATCCGCTTCTGGATGGCCGTTTGCTGATGGTGGTGAATATTCATGCCGTCAATTTCAGCATCGGTATTGACGTCTACAGCAAACAGCTCGACCCGATTGGTGAGCAGATTGCTAACCATAAAGGGCCGGTGATTATGGCGGGGGATTTCAACGCCTGGAGCAAACAGCGTATTAACGCACTGTACGGCTTTGCGGGGAATATCCATCTGGAGGAAGTGCGTTTTCCTTCTGACTATCGTAAGCGGGCGTTCGGCAGGCCGCTGGATTTCATCTTCTACCGAGACCTGAGCGTCACCAGTGCGTCGGTGATGGAAACGCGGGCTTCAGACCACAACCCGTTGCGGGTTGAGTTTATGGCAAGTAAACCGCTGGCGTTGTAGCGCTTTTTTTGTTGAACAAAAGAACGCGGCTCAAAAGAACACAGTCAAAAAACGCAGACATAAAAAAAGCACCCGGAATATTCAGGGTGCTTTTTTATTGCCGGTACCGTTACGAATCAGGTATCAGGACTCATCTTGTTACTGACGAACAACGTTAACTTGTTGCCCGGCTGCAGGTTGTCGGCATTAGTGTTCCAGCGCATCACATCTTTGATGTTGACGCCGTGACGCTTGGCAATGCTCGACAATGAATCGCCTTTACGCACCTGATAAGTGATGCTGCCGCCATTGGCACTGGTATCGCTGACGCTGTTATCCGCCACCTGCAGTGTTTGCCCAACTTTTAACGCGCCTGCTGAGCGCAAATTGTTCCAACGCTGTAAATCACGGGTCTTCACATTCAGCCGGGCTGCAATGCCAGACAAGCTGTCGCCGGAGCGAACCTTGTACTGTTTTGCACCTGACGGAGTGTTGCTGGCCAGTTTGGTTTCCTGTACTGCGGCAATATCGCCATCAGCCAGTGAATCTTTTAACTGGTCGGCATGCGCCTTCGGCAGAACGATGTAATGCGGGCCATTCGGCGCGGTTACATTTTTCTTGTAGCCAGTGTTAAACGACTTGAGCTTGGTCAGGGACATGCCCGCCATCTCCGCCGCCTGGGTCAGTTGCATCTGCTGTCCGACTTCAACACGCGCCAGGGCACGGTCTTCACTCGGTTTCGGCAGGTTGATACCGTATTTTTTACTGTGCTTGAGAATGTCGCTCAGGGCTAACATCTTCGGCACATAAATCGATGTTTCACGTGGAAGCGCCAGCGCCCAGAAGTCAGTCGAACGACCCTTAGCTTTGTTCGCTTTCACCGCTTGCATTACGCGGCCTTCACCACTGTTATACGCAGCAACGGTCAGTAACCAGTCACCACCAAACATCTTGTTCAGGCGTTGCATCATATCAAGCGCAGCGGTTGTCGAAGCCACAACATCGCGGCGACCGTCATACCACTGGTTTTGTTTCAAACCATAGTTTCGACCCGTTTGAGGCACAATCTGCCACAACCCTGCAGCGTTAGCTGATGAGGTTGCTTTAGGGTCAAAAGCGCTCTCCACTATGGGTAGCAGTACCAGTTCCATCGGCATATTACGTTTCTTAATCTGCTCGGTGATCCAGTACATGTACGGCTCTGCCCGTAATGTTACATCGTGGAGATAGCTCTTATTCTTTAAATATTTAACTCTTTGTTCGCGGATCCGGGGATTATCCGGAACCTTCATCTTCAGCTCGTCGCCTATGAAGTTCCACAAATTTTGTTGGGAGACGGTGTCGTTTCCATCCAACCATCCCCCAGAGGCCGCACGGCCATCATCTGTGTACTGTCCTGCTTCACTTTGACTTGCTGAAGACAAACTCTGTGCATGTTGTTCCGGTACCTTCACGCCCTGCCTGGACGCCTGGCAACCTGTGAGCAACATGGAGGCGATTATTAGGATCGCGTTTGCCTTCATGTGTGTGTCATAGTTGCTTAAAAGACGAGCGATAATACTTTGCTTCGAAAAAAAACACAACCTTTGGGGCTAAAAGGTGTCTTTCAGTGCCCTTAATTGTGCGAAAACCTGCCAGTCAGGCTTTAAGGAACCGTTAAGGTTTAATTTGTTTTGTAAATCAACATCATCGCAACGTAAAAAGAGGTTAATTTTACGCTCAAGACCGAGGGTAGAAGGCAGGGAAGATTGTCCCTTTTCACGCATTTGTTGCACTTTGTGCTCATGAGAATGAATATCATGATCCTGCGGTAAAATGGAGCGCGCAAACTTAAGATTTGAGAGAGTGTACTCATGTGCGGCGCAGACTAATGTTTCATCAGGCAGGGCTGCTAAGCGTTGAAACGACTGGTACATTTGCTCCGGCGTCCCTTCGAACAAACGGCCACATCCGGCGGAAAACATCGTGTCTCCGCAGAAAAGATAAGGTGCGCTATAGTATGAAATGTGACCAAGAGTGTGCCCGGGCGTAGCAAAGATCTGCCATTCCAGACCGCCAATTACCAATTTATCGCCGTTTTTAAGACTAATCTGACTAAATTTGTTCTCAGTTTCGTGAGGTCCGTACACTTTCAGACCCGGAAAATGGCTGCAAATCTCATCAACACCCCCTACATGGTCGTGATGATGATGCGTCAGGAGGATAGCCGTCGGGGTTAAATTATCCTTTTTCAGCGCGGCTAAAACCGGCGCTGCTTCACCGGGATCGACAATCAGGCAATGCCCTTGCTGGTCATCGAGCATCCAAATGTAATTGTCCTGCAAGGCAGGAATACTGATAAGATTCATGGCAACCTCTCTTTGGCAACTGCTTGAAAGAAGATAACAAACTATGCGACCAGCCCGCGCCCGTAAGAAAATAGTTGCACCGGCTTCATGGGAAGATATCCCATGCGGCGACTACTACCGTGCCGCGCTTGAGCAACAACTGCAACCCTGGTGGGGCAAACTTTACGGGTTCCACCTGCTGAAAATCGGCGCATTAAGTGCCGAAATCGATGCTCAGGCCTGTCCGATCTCGCATCAGGTGAACTTCGCACCGGAAGGCGAGGGGCTGCATGTTCAGGGCGATCCTTACTATTTACCGTTTGCGGCAAAATCGGTGGATGCCTGCCTGCTCAGCCATACGCTCGCTTACGCGGATGACCCGCACCGCATACTGCGTGAAGTGGATCGCGTGCTGATTGATGACGGCTGGATGGTGCTCAGCAGCTTTAATCCGCTTAGTCTTTTAGGTATTGGCAAACTGATGCCGGTGTTTCGTAAACGCCAGCCTTACAGCAGCCGTTTATTTACCCAGATGCGTCTGCTCGACTGGCTGTCTTTGCTCAATTATGAAGTGATGGTTCACCGGCGTTTTCACGTGCTGCCGTGGAAAAAGAATGGCGGAAAATTGCTGAGTACGCATCTTCCTGCGCTGGGATGTATGACGCTGATCATTGCCCGCAAAAGGACTTTCCCGCTGACACCGACCGCGAAAAAAGTCCTCGCACAGAAACAAAAAATACCGCAGGCGGTGGGGGCGACGAAGAGTTACCGGGAAGAACATCGGGATTGAGTTGAGAAAAAAATGACCGACGCCAGCCGTTTAATTCTCAGCCTGATAACCCACATCATCCAGCGTCGGATTCCCCGCTGCTTCTTTCGCAAGCACGTCGCACCGCTCATTCTCAGGGTGTCCGGCGTGGCCTTTGACCCACATCCAGTTCAGCTGATGCGTCTGGATCGCGGCGTCGAGGCGTTTCCATAAATCGACGTTTTTCACCGGTTTTTTGTCTGCTGTTTTCCAGCCACGTTTCTTCCAGTTGTGGATCCAGGTGGTAATGCCCTGGCGCACATACTGGCTGTCGGTGCTCAGCGTCACTTCGCACGGCGTGCTCAATGCTTCAAGCGCCACAATCGCCGCCATCATTTCCATGCGGTTATTGGTGGTCAGACGAAAACCCGCGCTGAACTCTTTTTCGTGTTGCTTATAGCGTAATATCGCGCCGAAACCGCCGGGGCCGGGATTACCCAGGCAGGAGCCGTCGGTGAAAATTTCTACCTGTTTGGTCATATCTGGCAGGCTCTGTCATCAAAAGTAAAAACCAAGTCTGACATAAACCGCCGTGCCGGGCACAGCAATATCTTGGGGTGTAACTGTCTGAAAGCGGGCGCTGAGGAGGCTTTGTAACAGGTTTGGGCATCAGTAATGACTCTTTTGGCTGGAGAGCGCTGTCTTTTGCAATATAATAGGAAACTGCAGAGTGCCAGTTCAAAACTCTGAGTGAGTTCCGACTTTCATGGTTTTTTCACTGCCAATTTTCCAATGCTTTAAGGATGTCTAATGAGAAATGTTACGGTTTCTGCAACACAAATGAGCTGCAGCTGGGATCTGGAAAAGAATATTGTTAACGCTGAGAAACTGGTTCGCCAGGCTCATTCTAAAGGCGCACAAGTTATTCTTATTCAGGAACTTTTTGCTGCGCCTTACTTCTGTATTGATCAGAGCCCTGAGCATTACAGCCTGGCACAGGAGCTGGATAACAGCCCGCTGATCCGCCATTTCTCTGCGCTGGCGAAAGAACTGGAAGTGGTACTGCCTCTGAGCTTCTTTGAAAAGTGCAATAACGCCTATTACAACTCGCTGGTCATGATTGATGCTGACGGCAGTGTGCTGGACGTTTATCGCAAAACTCACATTCCGAACGGCCCGGCCTATCAGGAAAAACAATTCTTCATTCCGGGCGACACTGGCTTCAAAGTGTGGAATACCCGTTATGCGAAAATCGGCGTGGGCATTTGCTGGGATCAATGGTTCCCGGAAACCGCACGTTGCCTGGCATTGCAGGGCGCAGAAATCATCTTCTATCCGACGGCGATCGGTTCAGAACCAGCGTATCCGGAAATCGACAGCCAGCCACACTGGACCCGCGTTCAGCAGGGCCACGCTGCGGCTAACCTGGTGCCGGTGATCGCCTCTAACCGTATCGGCACGGAAAAAAGCAAATTCATTCCTGATTATGAAATGACCTTCTACGGTTCTTCCTTCATTGCTGATCAGACCGGTGCGCTGGTTGAACAAGCCAACAAAACGGAAGAAGCCGTGCTGGTTCATACCTTTGATCTGGATGCTATTGCTGCACAGCGCGCATCGTGGGGTCTGTTCCGCGACCGCCGTCCTGAAATGTATGGCGCAATCGCGACATCCGACGGTTCAACAAGGAAATAACTGATGTCTTCTATTGATATCAATCCTCAGGCTGAAGGTTTTGCGATGCCCGCTGAATGGGCATCGCAGCAGGCTGTCTGGATGATCTGGCCTTACCGCACCGATAACTGGCGCTCGAACGGGCGTCCGGCACAGCTGGCTTTCGCCAATGTGGCGGCAGCGATTGCGACAAAAACGCCGGTATTTATGGCGGTTCCGGCAGCGGAAATGGCCAACGCACGCGAAGTGATGCCAGCGCAGATTACGCTGGTGGAAATGGAAAGCGACGACGCCTGGATGCGTGATACCGGCCCGACCATTGTGGTCAATCCGCAAGGCGAGCGTGTGGCTATCGACTGGACATTCAACGCCTGGGGCGGCTTCAACGGCGGTCTGTATTCGAGCTGGGAGCGCGACCAGCTGGTTGCCCGTCAGGTGGCGAACTATCAGCACATTCCTTATGTGTCGACGGATCTGGTGCTGGAAGGGGGATCCATTCATGTGGACGGCGAAGGCACCTTGCTGACCACCGCAGAATGCCTGCTCAATCCGAACCGCAACCCTGATCTTTCTAAAGCTGACATTGAAGCGCAGTTGCAGAAATACCTCGGCGTGAAGCAATTCATCTGGCTGGAAGAGGGCGTATTTAACGACGAAACCGACGGACACATCGACAATATGTGCTGCTTCGTGCGACCGGGTGAAGTCGCTTTGCACTGGACTGACGACGAGCAGGACCCGCAGTACGCGCGTTCTGCCGCAGCGTTAAAAGTGCTGGAAGCAACGAAAGATGCCAAAGGGCGCAGCCTGAAAATCTGGAAAATGCCTTCGCCTCCTATGATGCACGCCACCGCAGAAGAGACGATTGGGGTATTGCCGGGTACGGCGATTGAACGTGTGGAAGGCAACCGTCTGGCAGCGTCTTACGTCAATTACCTGATCAGCAATAACCACATCATTTTCCCGCTGCTCGATACGAGAACCGATAAGCTGGCTGAAGCAATGTTTGCGCAAATGTATCCGGATTATAAAATCACCGGTATTCCGGCCCGTGAAATTCTTCTGGGTGGTGGTAACATCCACTGCATTACGCAGCAAATCCCCGCGTAAGATAAAGTGCCCGGCCGTGTCTCTTTGCGTGCCGGGCAGACTGTTTCTGCCATTGACTGTCAGCGTTGGAAAATGACCCATGGATTTACAAAACACATCTAACAGGATCGTCGTTCTCGATACCGAAACCACCGGTATGAATAAACTCGGCGTCCATTACGAAGGGCACCGGATTATCGAAATCGGTGCTGTTGAAGTGGTTAACCGTCGTCTGACGGGGCGCAATTTCCATGTTTATCTCAAACCCGATCGTCTGGTGGATCCGGAAGCCTTCGGCGTTCACGGCATTAGTGACGAATTCCTCGCGGATAAACCGACCTTCGCCGACGTTGCTGACGACTTTGTCGAGTACATTCGCGGCAGCGAATTAGTCATTCATAACGCAACGTTCGACATCGGCTTTATGGATTACGAGTTCGACATGCTTGGCCGTAATCTGCCGAAAACCGAGACGTTCTGTAAAATCACCGACAGCCTGGCGATGGCGCGTAAGCTGTTTCCCGGCAAGCGTAACAACCTCGATGCTCTCAGCGATCGTTACCTGATCGACAACAGCAAACGTACGCTGCACGGCGCATTGCTTGACTCCGAAATTCTTGCCGAAGTTTATCTGATGATGACCGGCGGCCAGACCAGCATTAAATTCACGCACGAAGGCGAACAAAATACCGGCGCTGACGGGCTCGGGATCCAGCGCGTGGCGCGTCCGGCGTCCGGGTTAAAAGTGATCGCGGCGAATGAGCAGGAACTGGCGTGGCACGAAGAAAGACTGGATCTGGTGGTGAAAAAGGGCGGCAGTTGTTTGTGGCGTTCTTAAGCCGCTTTTCCTGACTTTTGGATTGAAAATATCCAGCCTGCAGAAAAACTGTGCGGTTGATTGAAAATATCAGGAAAAGCATTGACGTAAGGGCGGGCATTCCTTAATATCCGCTCCGTTCTTAACCAGAACAAAACGCGGAGCGGTAGTTCAGTTGGTTAGAATACCTGCCTGTCACGCAGGGGGTCGCGGGTTCGAGCCCCGTCCGTTCCGCCACTATTCAGAAGCCCTGAGTGAGAAATCACTCAGGGCTTCGTCGTTTCAGCCATCCTGGCTGTTTCCTTCCTTGTATCAGTCTGTTATTCCGCTTCGATTTTCATATAGCCCATTGCGCCGCTGGCCGCACGATCATGGCGGGCGATGTAACGATAGAAACCGCCTGCCAGGAATGCGCCAATAAACCAGCTGAAGTTCGCCACCTGATGCAGGCCTGGCGTAAAGCTTATCACCAGACCAATCACCACTGCGGGTACCAGGGCTGCAATCGCTTTCGGGTTAAACCCGTTGCGATACCAGTAACGGCCGGAAGGCGTGGCGTTAAACAGTGCATCGACGTCCATATGACCGCGTTTGATCAGATAATAATCCGCCAGCAAAATCCCGAACAATGGCCCGATAAATGCCCCCAGCACATCCAGCGTGTAGTGGATAATTTCCGGTGACTGGAACAGGTTCCACGGCGTCAGCAGCACAGAACCCACAGCAGCGATCATCCCGCCGGTACGGAAACTGATTTTCTGCGGTGAACAGTTAGAGAAGTCGAACGCCGGCGACACGAAGTTCGCCACGATATTGATACCGATGGTGGCGATGATCATGGTCAGCAGACCAAGCGCCACGGCAACGCTGTTACCCACACGGCTGACGGTCTCGATAGGATCGGTGATCATCTGCCCGAACAGCGATTGTGTCCCTGAGACGATAACTACGGTCACAATCGAGAACAGCAGGAAGTTAAACGGCAGACCCCAGCGGTTACCGCGACGGATTTCGCTCATGCTTTTACCGTAGCGGGAGAAGTCACCAAAGTTCAGCAGCGGACCGGAGAAATAAGACACCACCAGCGCCGTGGCGGTCAGCATTTCCCAGCCTTGCTGACCGACTGTCAGGGTTTTGGTGGATAACGTAAAGGAGATATTACTCAGCCCGGTTTTATACAAAATCCAGCCCGCCAGCATCAGCATAACAACATACACTGCCGGACCCGCCACATCGATAAAGCGCTTAATCGCGCTCATTCCGTGCCAGAACACCATCGCCTGCAATACCCACATAATGCCGAAACAAATCCAGCCGAGGGCAGAAAGGCCCAGCCAGTGCGGCACGGTCAGCGGCGTCAGGGAAGGGAAGAATTTTAGCAGCACCAGCATTAACGCGCTGGCCGCCAGATAGGTCTGAATACCGTACCACGCGAAGGCGATCAGCCCGCGGATCACCGCCGGAATATTCGCGCCGAATACACCAAATGCCTGACGGCAAATCACCGCGTAGGGCACACCGGCTTGCTGGCTTGGCTTTGCCACCAGATTGGCACAAATCTGCACGATACAAATCCCGCACAACAAACACAGCAGCACCTGCCAGCTGGTCAGGCCGAGGGTGAAGAAACTCGCGGCGACCACATAACCGCCCATGCTGTGTACGTCGGACATCCAGAAGGAAAATATATTGTACCAGCTCCAGTTCTGGTCACGGGTCGGCGCTAAATCATCATTGCACAGCCGCGGGCTGTAATAAGGCTTGATGATCCCGGCACCCTGTTCGGAAGACGCCGTTGCGGAGGTGATTTCCTGATTTGGCATAAATCGTGCTCCTGTCATAAACAACATGTGAAAGTCGGAAGCCGGTGACCGGCTGCCCAAAGTTAAAAAGCAGTCACGGGAACACTGCATGAATCAGGCCAAACTTCACTTCTTGTATACAAAAAATCCATTTCAGGTATACGATAAATACACAAAACGGTATACGGAGTAACAGCAATGACCAGTTGGAGCGGGCTGAATACGGCCTATTTTACCGAGGATAAGGACGACCACATTTACAACGCGCTGGTGAGATCTATTGTTGAGCACCAGCTTTTACCCGGCAGTAAATTACCCGAAGAAGCACTGGCGGAAGTGTTCTCGGTCAGCCGCACGGGTATTCGCCGCGTGTTACAGCGCCTTGCCGCAGTGCAACTGGTGACGATATTGCCCAAACGTGGTGCGCATGTGACCGCGCCGGATGCCGCAGAGGCTCGCGATGTTTTCTCGACCCGTAAAATTCTCGAGTGCGCCAACCTGCCGCAGGTGATTGCCCGTTGTCAGTCGCCCCATCTGGTCGCACTGAAGAAGCTGGTGCAGGAAGAAAAGCGTGCCCATGACGAGCGCGACGGCTCTGCGGCAATCCGTCTGTCCGCCGCTTTTCACGTCCAGCTTCAGGCCATTTCTGGCAACAAAGTCCTGACCGAATCCGTCTCTCAGCTCACATTACGATCTTCACTGGCGATCGCCGCCTGGGGCGCGCCGTGGCAGCAAGGATGTCGTTGTCATGATCATGACGATCTGCTGGAACTGCTGAAAAAACGGGACGCCGTGGCGCTGTCCGCCAGCATGGCGCAGCATTTTGACAGCATCGTCGCCAGCCTGCGCTTTGAGCAAAATAAAGGGCCGACGCCTGATTTCGCGCAGATTTTTGCAGCCCGGATGCAGGTCACAGAAAAGGACTCAGACTGATGGCGAATCCACTTTGTATACAACTGATCAATCCCAATACCAGTCTGGCGATGACCGACGTGATGGCGCAAACCGCCCGCTCGGTGGCGGCGCCGGAGACACAAATTCTGGCCGTTTGTCCGGAAGAGGGCGCGCCGTCCATTGAAGGGCATTTCGATGAAGCGATTGCCACACTGGGCGTGTTACAGCAGATAAAAGCCGGACGGGATGCGGGTGTCGGCGGGCACATTATTGCCTGTTTCGGTGATCCCGGATTACTGGCCGCCCGTGAACTGGCGCGTGCGCCGGTTGTCGGCATTGCCGAAGCGGCGATGCATCTGGCGACAATGGTGGCGACGCGTTTCTCGATTGTCACCACCTTACCGCGCACGCTGACCATCGCCCGCCATTTGCTGCATCAGTATGGCTTCGAACGCCATTGTGCTGCCTTACATGCCATCGATTTACCGGTGCTGTCGCTGGAAGACGGCAGCGGGCTGGCACAGCAGAAGGTGCGCGAGCAGTGTATCGCGGCGAAAAAATTCGACGGCAGCGGGGCGATTGTGCTCGGTTGTGGCGGAATGGCCGATCTGGCGCAGGAACTGACGCTCGAGCTGAATATACCGGTGATCGACGGCGTCAGCGCGGCGGTCAAAATGGTCGAGTCACTGGCGTCTTTACGCCTGACGACCAGTAAACACGGCGATCTGGATTATCCGCTGGAAAAACCTTTGTCTGGTCGTTTTGCCGGACTGAATCTGAGAGAACACTATGTCTGATTTTGAGTACGGTTTGACTGATGCATATCCGCGTGACCTGATCGGTTACGCCGGACGTCCGCCACACGCTAACTGGCCGGGCAACGCCCGCATTGCGGTGCAGTTTGTTCTCAATTACGAAGAGGGCGCTGAAAATAACGTTCTGCATGGCGATGCCGGTTCCGAGCAATTTTTATCTGACATCATCGGTGCAGCCAGTTTCCCCGACCGCCATATGTCGATGGATTCGCTGTACGAATACGGATCTCGTGCGGGTTTCTGGCGCATCCACAATGAGTTTCAGAAACGTGGCTTACCGCTGACCGTTTTCGGTGTAGCGATGGCGCTGGCACGCAATCCGGAAATCGTCAGCGCGATCAAAGCGGCGGATTACGACGTCGTCAGCCACGGCTGGCGCTGGATCCACTATCAGAACATGAGCAAAGCCGAAGAGGCGGAGCACATGCAAAAAGCCATCACCGTGCTGCGCGACCTGTTCGGCAAAGCGCCGTCCGGCTGGTACACCGGCCGCGACAGCCCGAACACCCGCCAGCTGGTCGCGGAGTCTGGCGGATTCCTGTATGACAGCGATTATTACGGTGATGACCTGCCTTTCTGGACGCCGGTGAAACTGGAAAACGGCGAAACGAAACAGCATCTGGTGATCCCATACACGCTGGAAACCAACGACATGCGGTTTGCCTCCCCGCAGGGGTTCAATACCGGCGAGCAGTTTTACACTTACCTCAAAGACACCTTTGACGTGTTGTATGAAGAGGGCGAAACCTCGCCGAAAATGATGTCGATCGGGATGCATTGTCGGATCCTGGGACGTCCCGGGAGATTTCGCGCTTTACAGCGGTTTCTCGATTACATCGGGTCACATGAGAAGGTGTGGGTGTGTAAGCGGCAGGACATTGCGGATCATTGGGTTAAACATTTCGGTGTTTAATCGCGAAATTCAAATTCAACACCTTGGGCTCGCCGCCCAAACTGGCCTTAAGGGGCGCCTATCGCCGCACCCCTTAAGAATCCCCGGCTCTTTCACTGCGCGCTCTGCTCGTTGGCTATGTTTCATAAGCCATAGCGATAGCCGCAAAATCTCGCCGCTCCGCGGTGCCCTCCGTTCGGGTTACAACCCGCGCAAAAAGACGCGCGGTTTTCCACCTCTCCTCCGGCGCGATTTTGGAACCGGCCTCAGGCTTCAACTTCACAACCTCACTATATTTTTTTAAAAAGCCCACGGGCGATTCAGAAATCTTGCTGAACGGAGCGGCTTCGAGACCTATGGCTCGAAGACCGAGAGAAGGAACCGCAGAGCGGCAAGATTTCCAGCCTGTCTCTGTGATACCTGAAACATAGCCAGCGAGCGATAGCGCGCAGTTAAAAGACGTGGGAGATCCAAGAGGGGCCCGTCCTGGCCCCTTTTGGGCGGTTTCGGCGCAGCGCGACAAGTGATCGCTGTTATTGAGAAACCGAAAATGTCACCGTTCAGATTGCCCCTCGGTGGAAACCGAAATTGTCACCGTCCATTTCTGGAAAAGAACAGTTTCCTCAGCTTTCCAAAGCTGAACCGCCCATTGGTTCGGTCAAACCATCAGACTCACATGGGCTGCCACAATCTTCCATCCACTCGCCATCTTCACCCACGTCTGCTGCTGACGTCCGATTTTGTCGGTCCCTTCACGGCGAAACTCCGTGCTGGCCACTGCCATGTCATCGCCAAATGTGGTGATGGTGGTGTTGACCAGATCCCGGTTTAAACCTTGTGAGGAACGCGCTGAGCGGAACGCGCGGATGGCTTCGATGCCGTAAAGATTTTCGCCCGCACCGTAGCGCACGGTACGCGGATCGTGCCAGAACAGTTCGTCGAGGACGGCGGTATCGTTGGTGATCAGCGCCTGTTCATAGCGATAAAATGCCGCATTCATTTCGGCAAGGATCGCCGGGCGGTCGATATGTTCAGTTTTCATGATTCGTCTCTTTACTCTTTTACTTCACCCTGGAAAACGGAGATGCAGGTTTTTACGCGGGCATCACCGGAGAACTGCTGACGTTCACTATTCCCTGTAATTCCAGCGCCCGTGCAGCGCGCAGGCACAGGTCTTCGCGCCACGGCGGCGCAATCAGTTGTAATCCAATCGGCAGACCGGTTGATGTCGTGACCGGCACCGTGACCACCGGTAAACCGAGGAACGAAATCGGCTGCGTCAGCATGCCCATATTGGCACGGGTTGGCAGATCCTGACCGTTAATTCTGATTGTGTCCTGACCAATAAGTGTTGCCGGGCATGGCGTGGCAGGGGCGATAAGAATGTCCCAGTGATCGAACAGGGGCAAGATTTGTTCCTGAAAATGCTGACGAAAACGCTGTGCCTGGACGTACCACGCCGCCGGGATCATCGCGCCTGCCAGTAAACGCTCGCGGGATAATGGCTCAAACTGCTCCGGAATGCTGCGCAGTTTTGGCAAATACTGATTACCACCTTCAGAAGCACTGATGATAAACGCCGCTGAACGCGCCAGTTCGGCCTGCGGCATCACGACTTCTTCCTGTGCTTCCAGAGCCTGCGCAACCTGAAGCACCGCCACTTTAGCGTGATCGTCGCACCAGGTAGAAAAATATCCGCCCAGCACCGCAGTGCGCAAACCCTGCTGGCCGCGTCCGAGCTGAGAAAACGTCGCGGTAACGGGCTTATCTGCCTGGAAGTGATCCTGCGGATCCGTGCCCTGAATCGCGTCATAGACCTGCGACAGATCCTCGCTGCACCGCGCCATCGGGCCGATATGATCCAGGCTGGCGACAAACGGCTGGCTGCCGCGACGTGAAATACGCCCGAAGGTCGGCTTCAGGCCGAGAATACCGCTCAATGAGGCCGGCACGCGGATCGAGCCGTTGGTGTCGCTCCCGAGTGTGAAATGCACCAGACCAGCAGCCACGGCGGCGGCGGAACCGCCGGAAGATCCTCCGGCGACACGCGCCAGATCCCGCGGATTACGGGTGGCACCGTAATGGCTGTTTTCGGTGGTGAAACCGTACGCGTAAGCATCCATATTCAGCATGCCGGAAAGCATCGCGCCTTGTGCTGCGAGGCGTGAAACTGTCCACGCATCGTGGCGTGCGGCAGCGTTGCTGCTGTTGAGGCTTGCGCCTGCCAGCGTTACTTCACCGGCCACGTCCAGAAGGTTTTTCACCGCATAAGGGATGCCTGCCAGAGGCGGAAGTGCGGCACCGCTTGCGCGGGTTTTATCCACTTTTGCTGCTTCACGTAACATACGTTCGCGGGTGATATGCGTATACGCGTTGATGACCGGATTAGCCTGTTCAATGGCGTCCAGCGTGGACGTCGCAATTTCTGTCGCTGAGATTTCGCCCTGCGCCATCGCCTGATGTAACTGACTGATGGTAAAGCTATCAAACGATTTCATGCGCGATACACTCTTCATGCTCTGTACACCCCGGCAATTTCCAGTCGCGAATCGAGTGGTAAATCCATCAGCGGTTGTGCCATTTGCGCGATACGGCTGAACTGCACCAGCAATTCCTGACGACGGGTGTCGTCGAGTTCCAGTGCCAGCACGCTTTCCATCTGGCGGATATAAGCGGCCCAGCCGGTCGCTGCGGGGGTATTTTTCATGCTGCTTCCTTATCAATTTTCATGAGCGAACTCTGATCAAAATCCGGCGGCGCTGCCGTTGCTGCGCGGGTCGGAGGCACCTTCAAACATGCCGTTGGTATGGCGGACAATGGCACCGGCATGGCCGACGGCTTCGCTGAAATCCGGTAACAGTTCGACGTCGTGACCGCGCTGTCTCAGTCCGGCCTGCGTCGGATAGGCGAAACGGCCTTCCAGTTTCAGTGAATCCGAACTTTCTCCCCACGTCCGCCCCAGCAGCCAGCGCGGACCGCTGATCGCCTGCTGCAACGATTGCCCCTGCACCACATGGCGGATAAACACCGCGGCCTGGGTTTGCGGCTGACCGTCGCCGCCCATCGAACCGTAAACCATGGTGCGCCCGTCGTATAAACGTGCGGCGGCGGGGTTGAGGGTATGAAACGGTTGCTTGCCCGGTGCCAGCGCCAGTAAATGGCTGGCGTCGAGGCTGAAAGATGCGCCGCGGTTTTGCCACAACACGCCGCTGCCCGGCAGCACTACACCACTGCCGAACTCGTGATAAATACTCTGGATAAATGACACCGCCAGCCCGCTGCTGTCCATCACGCCCATCCAGACGGTATCGCCCGGACCTTTACCTTTGCCCCAGTCGGCGGCGCTGTGCGCTTTAATGCGGGTGGCGAGGGCATCGAGATACTGCGGATCCAGCAGGCTCTGCGCGTCCTGCGTCATCATGCGCGGATCAGTGATAAAGCGGTCGCGCAGGCCGAACGCCAGTTTGGTGGCTTCGACAATGCTGTGGATCGTCGCGCTTTCATCCATGGTTTCCAGCGGCAGGCGGTCAGTCAGGCCGAGGATCGCCAGCGACACCAGCCCCTGCGTCGGTGGCGTCAGGTTGTAGATTTCGCCTTTGCTGTGTTTGAGGCGCAGCGGCACACGGCGCTGCGGCTTGTAAGCAGCAAGATCGGCGCGGGTGACCGGCATACCGAGCTTTTCCATGTCGGCGGCCATATTGTCGGCCAGCTCCCCGCGGTAGAAACTGTTCAGCCCGTCTTCGCACAACATCGATAACGTCTGCGCCAGCTGCGGCTGGGTGAAACGGTTCCCGGCGCGCGGCACGTCGCCGTTAGGCAGAAAAACATCGGCGAAGGTGCGGAAATCTTTCAGTTCATGTTGCTTGGCGCGGGTGGCGGCTTCCTGCGATGCGGTCACCGGAATGCCGTCCGCAGCGTAACGGATGGCGTCACGCAGCAGGCGCGAAAGCGGTTTTTGCTCACCGCCGAATTCAGCCGATACATTCAACGCTTCCTGCCAGCCGCCGACGGTGCCTGCGACCGTCAGCGCCGCTTTCGGGCCGCGATGCGGAATGTGCGTTTCACCGGCGTAAAAATCGAGAGAGGCCAGCGAACCGGCGGCACCGCTGGCGTCGATCGCCACCGGATTGCCCTGCGGGGGCACAATCAGCCAGAAGCCGTCGCCGCCCAGTCCGTTCATGTGCGGATAGACCACGGCAATGGTGGCGGCCGCTGCCACCATTGCCTCGATGGCATTGCCGCCTTCACGCAATACCGCAAGCGCACTCTGGCTCGCCAGATGATGAGGTGTAACCGCCATGCCCAGCGGTGCGCTGTTACTGTTAATCATGCGATGTCCTTTTTAAAACGCTTTTTTTATGTTGCCCGCGCATGCAGGGATGAGGGCGTGCAGGGATTAAGTTAAGCAAGAGGTGTTCCACATCGGCAAAACCTTCGGACTTTCACTCATAATTTAGCTTGCATTGGCAAGCATAGTGCATGGTATGTTCCGCTGATTTACTGAAACATTGGTTACAAAAGGGACGGAGATGAAACAGATTGACGAACGTCTGCGTGACCATTACGCAGAACTCACGCCGCAGGAACAGCGGGTGGCCGACTTTATTTTTGCCAGCATTGATGACCTGATGAGCTACAACAGCGCAGAGCTGGCGCGGCTCAGCGGTGTGTCGAAGGCCACGGTCAGCC
The DNA here is from genome assembly GCF_004346065.1 of Rahnella sp. JUb53. Taxonomy (NCBI): domain Bacteria; kingdom Pseudomonadati; phylum Pseudomonadota; class Gammaproteobacteria; order Enterobacterales; family Yersiniaceae; genus Rahnella; species Rahnella sp. JUb53. Next base: position 147,953 of record NZ_SLYT01000010.1, on the reverse strand, counting down.
GCCTGTTTAAACGTCTTGGTTACCCGAGTTATCGCGATATGCGCGATGAAATGCGCACCCTGCGCCAGAGTGGCATGCCGCTGACCGACAGCCGTGACGCGGTACAAGGTAACACCTTGTTATCACGGCACTATAAACAGGAAATGGCTAACCTGACGCAGTGGATTAATCAGATTGATGGCGCACAGTTTGGCGCGCTGATCACCGCCCTGAGTCAGGCGCGGCAGGTACGTCTGCTCGGTTTTCGTAACAGTTATCCGGTGGCGCTGCACCTGCGTCAGCAACTGATTCAGGTGCGTGCTGGCGTGATGATGATGCCGCAGCCGGGGCAGACGCTGGCGGAAGAACTGGTGGATCTCACCGCGCAGGACGTGGTGATTTTCGTTGCTTTCCGTCGCCGTCCCCGCATGGCGAAGGCGATTCTCACGCAATTACAGTCACTTGATGTGCCGGTTTTACTGATTTGCGAGCCGCAGGCGCAGACACTTATTCCGCTCGCCACCTGGCATCTGGCCGCGCCGCTCGACAGCGTGTCGGCGTTCGACAGTTATTCATCTGCCATGAGCCTGGCGAATTTACTCAGCAATGCGTTGTTGCACGACATGCTCGCGTCAGGCCGTCAGCGCATTCATCAGATAAGCGATTTGTATAACGATCTGGATGAGCTGGAGCTGCGCTGATTCCCGATTCAGGCACAAACTGAGCGCTTTTCTGGTGCTTTCGCACAATTACGGTGCATCAGAGTTTTCAACCTTTCTCACTTTTTGCCCTGATTCAGGGCAAAAAAATCCCTTCTCCCTTCTACTCTGAATGGCTAATACCTTGTCATGTCGTGTCTTTGCGCACATTTTTTCTGCCGGGTCATTTTTGGCACATTCGTTGCAAAGTTATAAATATAAGAATCTATCGTTCCAAAAACTTTTCACCGGAGATAATCTATGAACATGAACAAACGGTTGTTGGCATGGGCAGGTGCGGCAATGTTGGTGCTTCAGGCATCGAATGTTATGGCCGATCAGTTGCAGGATATTCAGAAGCGTGGCGTGCTGCGCGTGGCTGTTCCGCAGGATTTCCCGCCGTTTGGTTCGGTGAGCAAGGATTTGCAGCCGGAAGGTTATGACATCGACATGGCGCATTATCTGGCCGATAAGATGAAACTTAAGTTGCAACTGGTGCCGGTCACCAGCGCCAACCGGGTGCCTTATCTGCAAACGGATAAAGTCGATCTGGTGATTTCCAGCCTCGGCAAAAACGCCGAGCGCGAAAAAGTCATCGACTTCAGCAACGCTTACGCGCCGTTCTTCCTCGGCGTGTTTGGTGCGCAGGGTGACAAACTGTCGGATCTGAAAGAACTGTCCGGCAAAACCATCGGCGTGACCCGTGGCGCGGTGGAAGATCTGGCGCTGACCGATGTGGCACCGAAGGATGCCAAAATTCAGCGTTACGAAGACAACAACACCACGCTGTCGGCCTACCTGTCCGGTCAGGTGGAATACATCGCCACCGGTAACCTGGTAGTGGCGGCAGTAGCCCGTATGAACCCGGCCAAAGCGCCGGTTTCCAAAGTGATGCTGAAAGATTCGCCGTGCTATGTCGGTCTGCGTAAAGACGAACCGGCACTGAAAGACAAAGTGAATGAACTGATCGCCGAAGGCATCAAAGACAAGACGCTGAATACGCTGTCTGAAAAATGGATGAAGGCACCGCTGCCGGCATCAATCGGCGCGTGATCAGGGTTTTGACGGAGATTTTTCATGACCTATCAGCTTAACTTTAGCGCGCTGTGGCCTTATATGCCGGAACTGCTGGCCGGATTATGGACCACTATTGAGCTGACGGTACTTGCAACGGTTGGCGGTGTCGCGATAGGAATTTGCGGCGCGGCCATCCGCTGCGGCAACCATAAAATTCTGCGGACAGTCTGGGGCATTTATGTCGAAGCCATCCGTAATACGCCGTTTGTGGTGCAGTTGTTTTTCATTGTATTTGGCCTGCCAGCCATTGGCTTGAAAATGACCGCCGGTGAAGCGGCGCTGCTGGCGATGCTGATTAACCTCGGCGCGTACAGCACCGAGATTATTCGCGCCGGTATTCAGGTGACGCCGAAAGGCCAGTGGGAAGCCGGACGCGTGCTGGGACTAACGCGCAGTCAGACGTTCCTGCGCATTGTGCTGCCGCCGTCGCTGAAACGCATTTATCCGTCGCTGGTCAGCCAGTGCATTATCGTGATGCTCGGATCTTCCGTGGTATCGCAGGTGTCTTTTGAGGAACTGACGTTTGCTGCGAACTTAATTCAGTCACGCACCTTCCTCAGTTTCGAAGTGTATCTGGTCACCACGTTGTTCTATTTGCTGTTGTCGGTGGCGATGCGTCAGTTGCTGCTGCTGGCCGGACGCCGTGTCTTTGGGAGTGAAAACTGATGATGACCTTCACTGACTGGGACATTGTGCGCAATCTCCTGCTGGCGGCGCGCTGGACGTTGCTGTTGTCGCTGACCGCGTTTATCGGCGGCACGCTGGTGACTCTGCCGCTGTTGCTCATGCGCCTGACCAGGCGCCGCTGGCCGACGCGTTTTGTGCGTCTGTATTCCGAACTGTTTCAGGGTACGCCGTTGCTGATGCAGCTGTTCCTGGCCTTCTTCGGGCTTGGCCTGTTTGGTATCAACGTCAGTCCGTGGACGGCTGCCGCGCTGGCGCTGACGCTGTATACCAGCGCGTATCTGGTGGATATCTGGAGCGGCAGCATTGCCGCGTTACCGAAAGGCCAGTGGGAAGCGTCGCGCTGCCTCGGCCTGAATTTCGGTCAGACGTTATGGCGTGTCATTACTCCGCAGGCGCTGCGGATTGCCATTGCGCCGACCGTCGGGTTTTCCGTGCAGGTGGTGAAAGGCACCGCGCTGGCGTCGATTATCGGTTTTGTCGAACTGACCAAAGCCGGAACCATGCTGAACAACGTGACGTATGAGCCGTTCAAAGTGTTTGGATTAGTGGCGCTGGGCTACTTCCTGATGTGCTATCCGCTGTCCCGTTACAGTCAGCATTTAGAAAAATCATTGCGTGGAGATAAACAGTAATGCCACTGATCACCATCAATCAGGTTCAGAAATATTACGGTCAGAACCACGTGCTGAAAGGCGTGGATCTGGATATCGACAGCGGCGAAGTGATTTCGATCATCGGCCGCAGCGGTTCAGGTAAAAGCACGCTGTTGCGCTGCATGAACGGGCTGGAAGGCTATCAGGAAGGCAGCATCAAACTGGGCGGCATGACCATCACTGACCGCGATTCTCAGGCGCGTGACATCAGCCGTTCCGTCGGTATGGTGTTTCAGAGCTTCAATCTTTTTCCGCACATGACCGCGCTGGAAAACGTCATGCTGGCGCCACGGCGCGTGCTGAAAAAGTCCGCCGCCGAATGCCGTGAACTGGCCGCGCAGATGCTGGCGAAAGTCGGGCTGGCGGATCGCATGGATTATCACCCGTCGAATCTTTCCGGCGGCCAGCAGCAACGTGTGGCGATTGCCCGTGCGCTGGCGATGAACCCGAAAGTGCTGCTGTGTGATGAAATCACCTCGGCGCTGGATCCGGAATTAGTCGGCGAAGTATTGAAAGTGCTCGAGCAACTGGCGAAAGAAGGCATGACGCTGGTGCTGGTGACGCACGAAATGAATTTTGCCCGCGAAGTGGGCGACCGCGTGGTGTTTATGCATCAGGGCACCGTGTGGGAACAGGGCGAAAGCCGGGCGTTGTTTGCCAATCCGCAAACCCCCGAGCTGAAACAGTTTATCGCATCCGTCCGCGGCCTTAGTGAGGCTGCTGCAAGCTAACATTGTAAAGGATTAACTATGTCAGATTTCATCTCTCCCGGACAAATCAACCCGCCAACCCGTCTGCTGATGGGGCCGGGACCCATCAATGCCGATCCGCGCGTACTGCGGGCGATGGCGAGCCAGCTGGTCGGGCAATATGACCCGGTAATGACCGGCTACATGAACGAAGTGATGGCGCTGTACCGTGCGCTGTATAAAACCGAAAACCCGTGGACGTTGCTGATCGACGGCACCTCGCGCGCCGGTATCGAAGCCGTGCTGCTTTCCGGTATCCGTCCGGGCGACAAAGTGCTGGTGCCGGTGTTTGGTCGTTTCGGTCATCTGCTGTGTGAAATAGCCCGCCGCTGCCGCGCTGAAGTTCATACCATCGAAGCGCCGTGGGGCGAAGTGTTTGATCCGCAGCAAATTGAAGATGCGATTAAATCCGTGAAACCGCGCTGGTTGCTGACCGTGCAGGGCGATACGTCCACCACCATGTTGCAGCCGCTGGAGCAACTGGGTGAAATCTGCCGCCGTCACGGCGTGTTGTTCTATTCCGATGCCACGGCGTCCTTTGGCGGCAATCCGCTGGAAACCGATGCCTGGGGTTTAGACGCCGTATCTGCCGGTTTGCAAAAATGCCTCGGCGGTCCTTCCGGCAGCTCGCCGGTGACTATCAGCCCGCGCTTTGAAGAACAAATCCGCCGCCGTAAATGCGTGGAAGAAGGCATCCGTACCGCCGACCACGCCGACGGCGATGAAGAGATGATCTACTCCAACTATTTCGATCTGGGCATGATCATGGATTACTGGGGGCCGGAGCGTCTGAACCACCATACTGAAGCCACCAGCATGTTATTTGCGGCACGCGAATGTGCGCGCATCATTCTGGAAGAAGGGCTCGATACCGGTATCGCCCGCCACAAACTGCACGGCGGCGCACTGCTGGCAGGGATTCAGGGCATGGGGCTGGAAGTGTTCGGCGACATGAACAACCGCATGAATAACGTGCTCGGCGTGGTCATTCCGCAGGGCGTTCATGGCGAACAGGTGCGCCAGATGATGCTTAACGATTTCAGCATTGAAATCGGCACCTCATTTGGCCCGCTGGCCGGGAAAATCTGGCGTATCGGCACCATGGGTTACAACGCGCGTAAAGACTGCGTGTTGCAGACGCTGGTGGCGCTGGAAGCGGTGCTTAACCGTCTCGGCTATGCGTCGAAATACGGCGCAGGGGCGCAGGCCGCCTGGGATCACTACGCAGGAGGTCAGTAATGGCAGAAGCCTTTACGCTGGCTGCGGTTTCCGACAGCGCAAAATGTGCCGCTGAACGGGTGATGGCGCGCTGCGATGCACTCGCCGCCATCAGTGAAACGCCGGGTCAGCTGACCCGCGTGTATCTCTCGGCCGAACATTTGCAGGCCAATCAGGTTGTGGGCGAATGGATGGAAGCGGCCGGTATGCGCGTCTGGCAGGACAGCGTCGGCAACATCTGCGGGCGCTACGAAGGGCTGGACGCTTCGGCTCCGGCCATCCTGCTCGGTTCACATCTCGACAGCGTGCGTAATGCGGGGCGTTACGACGGCCCGCTGGGCGTGCTCACCGCGCTGGAAGTGGTGGCGCATTTGCATCACAACGGCATCCGTTTGCCGATGGCGGTGGAAATTGTCGGGTTCTGCGATGAAGAAGGGACGCGTTTTGGTATCACGCTGCTGGGCAGCCGCGGGCTGACCGGCACCTGGCCGGCGGACTGGCTGGAACGTCAGGACGCGCAGGGGATTTCGGTGGCACAGGCGATGCAGAATGCCGGGCTGGAGCCGCTGAAAATCGGCGCGTCACAGCGCGCGGTCAGCGATTTCTGCGCGTATCTTGAATTGCATATCGAACAAGGCCCGTGCCTGCAAACGGCGGATGTGCCGCTCGGCGTGGTCACGGCGATTAACGGTGCGCGTCGGCTTAATTGCGAATTCACTGGCCACGCAGGTCATGCCGGAACCGTGCCGATGGGGCAGCGTCAGGACGCCCTGACCGCCGCCGCTGAATGGACGCTGGCGATTGAAAGCATCACTACTGCTGCAGGCCGTAATCTGGTGGCGACGGTCGGCACCCTGGAATGTCTGCCGGGCGCGGTGAATGTCATTCCGGGTCAGGTGAAGCTGTCGCTGGATGTACGCGGTCCGCGTGATGATGATCTCTCTGCGCTGCTGGAAACGTTGCTGGCGAAAGGTCGGGATATCGCCGCACGGCGCGGCCTGACGTTCGCAGCCGAACAGTTTTACGGCATCAGCGCGACGGAATGTAATGCCGGTTTGCAGCATCGTCTGAGCCAGAGCGTTTTACACCTGCAGGGACAGGCGATGTCATTGCCAAGCGGGGCAGGGCATGACGCGATTGCCATCGCTGAATGCTGGCCGGTCGGCATGTTGTTTGTGCGTTGTAAAGACGGCATCAGCCATCATCCTGATGAATCTGTCACTACCGGCGACGTGGCTTATGCGGTGCAGGCGTATATCAATACGGTGCTGAGTTTTGCTGAGGGACATTTATGACCTTCGAAGGATCCGGCTCGTTATCCAGATTCAATGCGCTTTCCGAATTTGAAGCCGTTGCCCTGTTGCGCCCGCTGGTGAATATCCCTTCGTGGGCGAAAACTGTCAGTGACGGACGGCCTTATACTTCTGTGGAAGACGTATTGCGCCGCGCCGAAGCGGCCTGTGAAAACTGGCAACCGGAAGATATTACTCAGGCGCTGTCGTCACATCCGCGTATCGGCGAACGCGCCAGCGGAGCCAGTAAGGAAGCGCAGCTTTCCCGTGGCGAACAGGCGACGCTCAATATCAGCCAGCAGGCAGTGATCGATGCGCTGCATGACGGCAACCTGCGTTATGAGCAACGTTTTGGACGGGTGTTTCTGATCCGCGCGAAAGGGCGCAGTTCAGAGGAGATTCTGGATAATCTGCAACGGCGCCTGAATAATTCACCGGACGCTGAAGATCAGGAAACGGCGCAACAACTCAAAGAAATTACCCTGCTGCGTTTAAAGGAGATATTCCCGTTATGACACGCATCACCACCCATATTCTTGATACGTCTTTGGGCCAGCCTGCGGCCAATGTGCGCGTCTGGCTGGAAAGCCTTGAAGGGCTGAACATCACGCTCATCAGCGAAACCCAAACCGATGCCGATGGCCGCGCCGCAAAATTAACGCCGGAACCGGTGGCTTCCGGGCATTACCGGTTGTGTGCGGATATCGGCGCGTATTTCACGGCAACGGGGCGAGAAACGCTGTATCACTCGGCGATCATTGATGTGGTGATCGACGGTGAGCAGGATCATTACCATCTGCCGCTGCTGATCAGTCCTTATTCTTATTCAACGTATCGCGGCAGTTAGACCTTTCTGTCATTCAGCCCATCAGCAGGTGCGGATGCTTTAACCGCACGCTTTGGGTCAGCGCCGCGTGGCTGACATCCCGGTCACGATTGCCCTGACGCACCTGTTGCAGAAACGCCATCAGCAGCGGATACGGGCGCTCGCGACGTGACATCAGTTCCGGTTGTCCCTGAACGCCGAGGAAGAACGGATGATTGTCCAGCTCTGCCACCTGCGCCTGTTCCCCGCTTTCGTCATACCCCGTAATGCGCAATCCCGTACTTTCCAGTTCTGCCAGTAAATGCGGGTTCAGATAGCGGCGCTGGTTATAGCGCAGCGTAAACTCATCGCCCATTTTATTCGCCAGCAGGCTGCCGCTGCGGGTGATGACCGTATGATTCCCCGGACGCGGCTGCGTGTGTTCGGCGAGCGGCAAACCGGTTTGCAGACTGCCCAGCGTTGACGGGCCGTGCATCACTACCCGATCCTGTCCGAGCACTTTCTGGCCCAGCGCCGTCACCATCTGATGCATTCCCTGATTGATGCCCAGCACCGGCGTACGGTTTTCCAGTGCCCAGGTGGCAGTCGCCAGCGCGCTGGCCTGATGATCGCCCTGCGTTAACGTTGCGCCCGGTAAAATAATGCCGTCGACGTCGAAAAGCGTGCAGTCGAGCTGGCTGCCCAGTAACGCCGCTGTCACATACACCACGTCAATGTTCATTGCCAGTGCATCGGCGGCGTCTCCCAGTGCAGCGAGCATCGCCGGATAGCTGTCGCGTTGCTCGGCAAAATCGCCCACCAGCGCCACGCGCAGTGTTTTTCCTGCCCGCATCACTGGCTGCGAAACGGAGCCTAACGCCCAGCGCCCGAAGGCATCGCGCCCCCAGCCGTTACTGCGAATTTTGCCGGTCGCGCAATCTTCCAGCTGAAATTTATCCTGATTGCGCACCACGGTCAGTGACTCAGTTTCTATGCCGTGTTCTGCGATTTTTGCCGCCAGATCCGCGGATAAAGGCTCACGCAATGGCACGACGATATCTTCTTTAAGTGCCCGATAAATCAGGGATTCTAGGCCGGTTTCTTCACCCGCACCGCGCCCGGTCAGGCGCTCAAGCCACACCAGCCCGCTGGTCAGTGCGTGTCCCTGCGCCGTGACGTGCTGACGGGCATTCGGGTAACGTTGTGCATTATGACTGACGGGAAAGTGACACAGCGGCAACGCGCGGAGTTCAGCAAGTATCGCTGCCATCGCGCCGTACAACGCAGGTTCGGGCGTGGAGTGTGCAATAAAGGTGATGGTCATCAGTGTTCCTCTGTCAGATGTTTTTGCGGGGGTATTGAATGCAAGAATTGATCCACACAGGGATGTGTTTACATGCGCTGACAAAAAGGGGGGAGAGGAGAGCAAGGCTGAGTCAGATGTGAACCCGGCGCTGAAGGCCGGGGACATGTTCTTTGATTCTTTAATCGTGCAGCAAATAGGTATCGGCATCGCGCCAGGCGGGGAAGGTTTCGCGGTAATCCTGTAACGCTTCCAGTGATAATTCGGCCTCAATAATCATCGCCGAACCCGGTTCTGCCCGCGCCAGTTCTTCACCTTGCGGATTAATGATCAGGCTGTCGCCGCTGTAATAATGACCGTTATCGTCGTGGCCGACGCGGTTGCAACCGGCAACATACGCCTGATTTTCGATGGCACGGGCGGCGAGCAATGTCTGCCAGTGACGGCTGCGTGGGGCAGGCCAGTTGGCGACGTAAAGCGCCAGGTCGTAATCCTGACGGTTGCGTGAATACACAGGGAAACGCAGGTCGTAACAGACTTGCGGCAAAATACGCCAGCCGCGCCATTCGACGATTTCACGACGTTTTCCGGGCACATAATAATTGTGTTCACCGGCCATGCGGAACAGGTGACGTTTATCGTAAAAATGCACGTTGCCCTGCGGCTCAACCAGCAGGAAACGGTTCACCGCGCCTTCCGTGGTGCTCAGCGCCACACTGCCACCGATCATCGCACCGAGTTGTTTCGCCCATTGTTGCAGCCATTGCACCACACGCGATTCCGGCAGCGTGCTGCCCGGTGCCTGCATGGCAAAACCGGTGGTAAACATTTCAGGCAACACAATCAGGTCACGGCCGGTCAGCGCACCGAGCAGGCCGTCGAAATGCGCGAGGTTTGCCTCGCCGTCCAGCCACACCAGCGGCTGTTGCAGTACGGACAGTTTTAAAGTTGACACAGGCGCTCCGCGGCAGCGTCCAGCGTGGCTTCCTGTTTGGCGAAGCACAGCCGGATCAGTTTATGTGGGAAAGGTGCGGCGCAGAATACCGACATCGGAATGGCCGCTACGCCGACATGTTCAGTCAGCCAGTGGCAGAATGCAACGTCGTCTAAATCGGATACGTCACTGTAATCAACCAGCAGGAAATAGGTGCCCTGACTGGGTAACACTTTCAGACGGCTGTTGGCCAGCCCCTGCGCCAGACGGTCGCGCTTGGCCTGATAAAAGGCCGGTAATTCCTGCCAGTGTTCCGGCGCTTCACGCAGCATATCCGCCAGCGCCAGCTGAACCGGCGTGGTGATCGAGAAGGTCAGATACTGATGTACCTTGCGCAGTTCGGCGCTGATAATCGCCGGTGCGATGCAGTAACCCACGCGCCAGCCGGTCATGTGATAAGTCTTGCCGAACGATGACACCGCAATAGCACGCTGACGCAATTCGGGATGACGTAGCACGCTGGCGTGACCTTGCGGTGCAAAGCAAATGTGCTCGTACACTTCATCGCTCAGCACGAAAATGTGCTTATCCGCAATGGTCTGCCAGAGCTGTTCGACGTCGCTGTCGCTCCAGACCGTGGCCGACGGATTATGCGGGGTGTTGATAATCACCAGCTTCGTGCGGTCAGTGATCTGATCGGCGAATTCCGCCCAGTTCACTTTAAATTCCGGCGGTTGTAGCTGAATGCGTTTCATCACGCCGCCCGCCAGTTCCACCGCCGGGGCGTAGCAGTCATAGCTCGGATCAAAAGCAATCACTTCATCACCTTTCGACACCAGCGCGGTGATGGCGATGTACAGTGATTCGGTCGCGCCCGCCGTGATGGTGATGTCGGTGTTGGCGTCGGGGGCGTAGCCGTAAATCTGTTCGGTTTTCGCGGCAATCGCTTCACGCAGTGGCGTGGTGCCGGTCATCGGGGCGTACTGGTTCGAACCCTGACTGACGTGATACGCCAGACGATCCCTCAGATATTGCGGGCCGTCGAAATCAGGAAAACCCTGCGACAGGTTAATCGCATTGTGTTTCTGCGCCAGAGCACTCATTTGGGTGAAAATCGTGGTGCCTAAGGCAGGAAGTTTACTTTCGGGGATCAATGCTGCTGTGCTCATGGCGGGTCAATACTCCTGGACCGTTGACCTGACAGGCGTCAGGTGTGCAAATAGCGATGTTGCTGACAATATAACACGATGTTAATATTTGGCAATCGAGACGCTTAGATGGCTAAATGCCAATTCGGTCTAAGGCACTTAACTTTTTATATATCGCCGTTTCACGCCAAACTGAGTCCCTCAACGCACCGGTTTTACAGGATAAAAATGACAGAGAATTTGCAACTGGGCGCGCTGCTGGCGGCCTGTCACTGGATTGGTCAGAAAGGCTGGAGCCCGGCGACGGGCGGTAATATGTCTGTACGCGAAGGCGATGCCCATTGCCTGATCACCGAATCAGGAAAAGACAAAGGATCCCTGACCGCAGAAGACTTCCTGCTGGTGGAACTGGAAAGCGGCTTTGCGCCGGGCGGTCGTCGTCCTTCGGCGGAAACCGGGCTGCACACGATGCTGTATTCCCGCTATCCTGAAACAGGCGCGGTGCTGCATACCCATTCGGTCAATTCGACCGTGTTATCGCGGGTTGAGCGCAGCGGCGCGCTGGTGCTGGAAGGCTACGAGATGCAAAAATCGCTCAGTGGCCAGACCTCGCACCTTGATCAGGTGGTGATCCCGATCTTCGACAACAGCCAGGATATTCCTGCGCTGGCGCAGAAGATTATTGCCTCGTCAGAGCACGCGCCGTTGCAGTATGGTTTTCTGCTGCGCGGCCACGGGCTGACTTGCTGGGGACGGGATGTGGCCGAAGCGCGCCGCCATCTGGAAGGGCTGGAATTCCTGTTCCAGTGTGAACTGCAACGTCGCCTGCTGGAGGCTAAATGATCCTCGCCATCGTCACTGATATTGAAGGCACCACCACGGATATCCGTTTTGTGCATCAGGTGTTATTCCCTTATGCCCGTCAGCGTCTGGCGGAGTTCCTGCGTCATGAGCATGAACAGCCGGACGTCGCAGCGGCGCTGGACGCCTTACGCGCTGAAATCGACCGGCCACAGGCCAGCGTCGAAGCGCTGATCGAACAGCTTTTTACCTACATGGACAACGACGTGAAATCGACGTCGCTGAAAGTCTTGCAGGGCATTATCTGGCGCACGGGTTATGAGAATGGCGATTTTCGCGGGCATCTTTATGACGACGTCGCGCCACAACTGGAAGCGTGGAAAGCCGAAGGTCTGCAACTTTGTGTGTATTCCTCCGGTTCGGTGGACGCGCAAAAACTGCTGTTTGGCTACAGTGATGCCGGTGATTTAACGCCGCTGTTCAGCGGCTATTTCGACACCCGCGTCGGGGCCAAGCGTGAAACGGAGTCGTATCAGAACATCGCCGAGCAACTGATCCTGCCGCCGCAGGATTTACTGTTTTTATCGGACATCCGTCAGGAACTCGATGCCGCGCGCCTGGCGGGCTGGCATACCTGTCAGCTGATCCGTGATGACGCTGACGAACTCAGCGATCACCTGCAAGTTAATCGTTTTGATCAGATAGCCTTAGAAACATTCTTATAAGAGGGTTGACCATGAGTGCATTGACGATTTTTAGTGACCAGGATCCTTCCGCACCGGTGTGGGAAAGCCGCGACGGCGATGCTATTGCCGCCGAACTGAGCAAAATTGATGTGCGTTTCGAACGCTGGCAGGCCGACCGCGATTTAGGCGCGAATCCTCAGCCGCAGGACGTGATTGCCGCTTATCAGCATGAAATCGACAAGCTGGTCGAAGAAAAAGGCTATCAAAGCTGGGACGTGATCAGCATGCGTCCGGACAACGAACAGCGCGACGTGCTGCGCACCAAATTCCTTTCCGAACATACGCATGGCGAAGATGAAGTGCGTTTTTTCGTTGAAGGCGCAGGGCTGTTTTGCCTGCACCTCAATGGTAAGATTTTCCAGATCCTGTGCGAGAAGAACGATCTGATTTCCGTACCGGCCAACACCCGCCACTGGTTTGACATGGGCGGATCCCCGTCGTTTACCGCGATCCGCGTGTTCGACAATCCGGAAGGCTGGGTGGCGCATTTCACCGGCGATAAGATTGCCGATGCGTACCCGAGGATGGGGGAGTAAGGTTTGCGTACTGCAGAAACAAAAAAACCACCAGAAGGTGGTTTTTTTGTGCTGGTCAGGTTAGCGGCCTTTCCAGCGGGCTTCGTTACTGATGTAACGCAAGCGCAACCCAGCCACAACATAGTCTGCTTTCTGAACAATTTTGTCAAGTTGGTCGACAACAAGTGTATGATTGTGGCGGCCCTTTACGCCGTCTTAGCAAACGGGCACCGGTTTCAGAAAAGGATGTCCAATGACCGTCAACGCAGGCGCAACCCAGCGCTTGTTTCACGGAGATATCACCGGTGGTGTTGACGTGAAGCGGTCTTTGCAAGGACCGCACAATGAAACGGTACATCTGTATCTTTCTCGTTGTCACCGGCGCGACGCTGACACAAGGGAAGGGGAGCTGGAGCATTTCCAACAACTCTCTTAATGTGATCATTAACGCACCGGGCAAGTAAGCCAGAAAGCCGTCCCGCAAGGGACGGCTTTCTTCAGGCCTTTAACGCATTACCTGCTTACCATAATTCGGTGAGCGTGGGCCGTACAGCAGGCCGTCGGTCTGAGATGCACTCAGCAGACGGTAGCTGGTGAGCCCGGCGATATCATGACCTTTGTCGGAAATCGTGCTGGAGATTTGCTTCACCGCAGCCTGAACCAGCATGCCGATGATCCCGCCGTTGTTGTTGTCATTTTCGCTGTCAGAGGCAGTGGCGTTACCTGTCCACAGCACTTTGCCATTGCGTAAATCCACCAGTTTGGCATTAGCGGTGACACGGGTTTCGCTGGAAACCACCATGTAGCTGCTGCCGTAGCTGGTGATATCAATGTAAAGCGCGGCATCCGCGCCGAAAATTTCACGCAGTTTGGCGGCGCTGACTGCACGGATATCTTCCGCACCGGTTATGCCGTTTTGCTTGAAAGTTTCCTCAACGACAGCCACCGGGAAGACATAGAAGCCGTCTTCTGCCAGCGGTGCCGTGACAGTTGAAAGCATGCTGTGGCTGGCGTTCACGTCCGGCGAATGGTTCACCGGCGGCAGGACCAGAATCGATCTCGGTTTGCTTTCTTTAAACGCGGTGTAATCGTAAGACGCTTTTTTCGCGCAGCCTGTCAGCAACAACGTCAGCACCATACCGGTCAGCAGGAATAAACGTTTCATTTAACACTCCCTTTATTTTTCAGCAGGAAATCCATGTAGGTTGCTGACTCAGGAAATAAACTTTTCTCAGTATTGAATTCCTGAAATGCCAGATCGGTATGACCGGTATTGGCATAAAGTAATCCCAGCTGGGCGTGCAGGCCTGGTGGAACGGCTTTACCGGTTGCACGGGATTTTTCAATCGACTCTTTTAATGACGCGATTTGTTCTTCCGGGCCGACTTTGTCACCCTGATAATACTGGTAAACGGTCTTCTGATAGTTATCCCAGTTATATAATGATGTGTCAGCCTGTTTTGCACAGCCCGCTAATAATAACGCTAGGGTAAAAAATCCACCTTTTAACACGGCGCGTTGGGTTTTACGTAATGTCATTTGATAATATCCGTATTATTAATTAGCCGGACGCCATGCGCCGCTTTCGATCCCATTCACCAGGTTATTCACCGCTTCACGGATTGCTAAATCCAGCACTTTGCCGTTTAAGGTAGAGTCATAACTGGCAGTACCGCCGAAACCAATAATTTCACGGTTGGACAGGGAATACTCGCCTGCGCCCTGTGAGGAATACACCACTTCAGAGGTCTGAACATTGACAACATTCAGGCTGACTTTAGCGTAAGCGATCTGTTGCTTACCGCGGCCGAGGATGCCCCACAACTGGTTGTCGCCGACTTCTTTACGACCAAACTCAGTCACATCACCGGTGATGACGTAATTAGCACCTTTCAGCGTTTGCGCCTGGCCTTTAATTCCGGCTTCTTCTTTAATTTCAGCCATATTGGTGCGGTCTAAAACATTAAAGCGGCCAGTTTGTTGCAGGTCAGTCACCAGAATAGTTTTAGACTGATTGCCCAGACGATCGACGCCGTCAGAGAAAATGCCACTCATATAGCTTGAGCGGTTATCGAATTTGCCGACAGAAATCGGACTGCGGGGGCCATTATATTGCGTGTTATAAGAAGCGACTTTCTGAACTTCAACCGTGCGGGATGATTCTGTTGCACACCCTGTTAATGTACCTGCCGCAATCATTGCCGACAAAATGAAAACTGATTTCCTCATGTTACTATTCCTTGTCAATTTAATTTTTATTAACGGGCAAGGGTTGCCCGTGCCAAATTAAAATAATTTGACTTAATGTTATTCCAATACGTATCAGGAGATATTTCACTTAACACGATGAATTATCTCAATAGCCATTTTTACTCTTTCGGGCGCGGAATACCGGCGCTGAGAGAGAGTAAAATTTAAAATTGGCTAATGATAATCCTAACAGATATTGCTTTTCGATTTCCTTACATTAATGGATTTTCTTTATCATTAGCTCAAAAAAACAGCGCCTGCAGGCGCTGCATTATTTACCAGAGGGTTAACGTAAGGCTCGCCTGAAGATCCCTTCGCGAACCTGATCCGGCGTCACCACGCCCACATCCAGCACCCATCCGCTGATCAGTTCTGCCGGGGTGACGTCAAACGCCGGGTTATAAACCTGTGCGTCCAGCGGTGCCCATTGCACGGACCCAAAACTGCCGGAAACACCGGTGACTTCGCTTGCGGCGCGCTGTTCGATGGGGATAGCGGCACCGTTCGGACAATGCGGATCGTGCGTGGTATGCGGTGCGGCGACGTAGAACGGAATGCCGTGATATTTCGCCAGAACCGCCAGGCTGTAAGTGCCGATTTTGTTGGCAACATCGCCATTCGCAGCAATGCGGTCAGCGCCGACCCAGATGGCATCGACGCGCTTTTGTGCCATCAGGCTGGCGGCCATCGAATCACAAATCAGCTGATAAGGAATGCCCAGCTCACCGAGCTCCCAGGCGGTGAGACGTCCGCCCTGTAACAGCGGACGGGTTTCGTCCACCCACACCTGTTCTACATTCCCCTGTTCATGGGCGCGGCGGATCACCCCGATCGCCGTGCCGACGCCTGCCGTTGCCAGCCCGCCGGTGTTGCAATGGGTCAGCAGGCGGCTGCCGGGTGTGACCAGCTTAGCGCCATGTGTGGCAATGCTGTCGCACAATGCCCGGTCCTCATCCACCAGACGCAACGCTTCTTCTGATAACGCCTTCACGTAATCAGGTTGTTGCAGCGCGACTTTCATCCGGTCGAGATTGTTCATCAGATTCACGGCGGTCGGGCGCGCAGCGCGCAGCGTGTCCAGCGCATGATGTAATTCATCCTGCGCCATTCCCTGTTCAGCCAGCAGCGCCAGCAGCAGGCTGGCGGACAAGCCAATCAGCGGCGCACCACGCACGCGCAGGGTGCGGATGTGATCCACCAGTTCGCTGACGTCGCGACATTCGCGCCAGTCAGACCGTTGCGGCAGGGCTTGCTGGTCGAGGATCCACAGCTGGTTTTCACGAATACGTAAACTGGTGGTTGTGAGGCTTTGCATTATTGGTTAAATCCTTGTTGCCCGGTTGCATCTGGTCACTTATTCTGCCAACATGCGTAACGGATGTATAGACGTCTAAACGCTTTAAAGGCTAAAAAAGAATTCGAGAGGTCAGGATGTCGCGCTACTACACATTTACCGCCAAAGATGCCGTTGAATATGCCCGTCAGTTTGGCGGCGTGGCAGATCCGCACTCCCTGGTCACTGCCGATGAAATCGGTGACGGAAACCTGAATCTGGTGTTTAAGATCCGCGATACTGCGGGTAAAAGCCGGGTGATCGTCAAACAGGCGCTGCCGTATGTGCGTTGTGTGGGTGAATCCTGGCCGCTGACTTTAGATCGTGCGCGCATTGAAGCTGAAACCCTGATCATTCACGGTCAGTATTGCCCGCAGCACACGGTCAGCGTTTTACATCACGACGCAGAACTGGCGGTGATGGTGCAGGAAGATTTGTCGGATCATCACATCTGGCGTAGCGAGCTGGTGCAGGGGAAATACTACCCGCAGGCTTCTGCCCAGCTGGGAGAATATCTGGCGCAGACGTTGTTCCATACCTCGGATTTCTTCCAGAACGCGCAGACCAAAAAAGCCGAAGTTTCCCGTTTTACCAACCCTGAACTGTGTCAGATCACCGAAGATCTGTTCTTTACCGATCCGTATGTCGATCACGAACGCAATAATTTTGATGCCGTATTGCAGCCGGAAGTGGATGCGCTGCGTGCGGATAAACCGCTGCGACTGGCGGTGGCTGCGCTGAAACACCGTTTCCTGAGTAAAGCGGAAGCGTTGCTGCACGGCGATATTCACAGCGGGTCGATTTTCGTCGCCGAAGGTAAACTGAAAGCCATCGACGCGGAATTCGGTTATTACGGTCCGCTGGGATTTGATCCGGGTTCGGCAATGGGAAATCTGCTGCTGAACTACTGCGGTCTGCCGGGACTGGTCGGGGTGCGTGAAGCGGCAGATGGCCGTGAGCAGCGCCTGAAAGATGTGCGTGAACTGTGGCTGAGCTTCTCGGAACGTTTCCTGCAACTGGCGCGGGATAAATCACAAGATCCGACGCTGGCGGAGCCGGGCTATGCGGAAGTTTTCCTGCAGGAAGTCTGGCACGATGCCGTAGGTTATTGCGGCGCGGAGTTGATCCGCCGCACCATCGGGCTGGCGCACGTCGCCGATATTGATAGCATTAAAGATGCGGCGATGCGCGCCGATTGCCAGCGCCACGCGCTGAGCCTCGGACAAAAACTCATTATCACTGCACAACAAATCGGCGATGTGGAGTCACTTATTGCGCGGATCCGTCAGTTCAGCTAATCCTGTAAGATTCTTGTATAATGCCCGCCTTCGAGGTGCGTAGGGGTAAACCCGGTGGCATTTCCTCGGTTTACTTTTAACAGGAATACAGAATTATGATGCATAACCATGTCTTGCGCAGCGTGCGCTACATGCTGGATTTGAGCGAAGGTCAGTTGATTGAGATCCTTAAAACGACCGGTACGCCTGTCAGCCCTGAAGTGATGTCACGTTACCTGAAAAAAGAAGACGAAGAAGGCTACATGGAAGTGCCAGACGAAGTGATGGCAAACTTCCTTAATGGCCTGATCACCTTCAAACGCGGTAAAGACGATCGCTTCCCGGCACCGGAAGTAGAAAAGCGTCTGACCAACAACATCATGCTGAAAAAATTGCGTGTGGCGTTTGAGCTGAAAACCGAAGACATGATTTCCGTGCTGACTGCGGCAGATTTCAAAGTCTCCGAAGGCGAACTGAGTGCGTTCTTCCGCAAGGAAGGCCATAAAAACTACCGTCCTTGCGGCGATCAGGTAATGCGTTATTTCCTGAAAGGGCTGACGGCGAAAGTGCGTCCTAAGAAGGGCTGAATATAAAGTATTCATGAAATAAATATTTTCACAGAGAATACTTCATTAGTGAATAATAAGCGGGAGCCTCAAAAAAGGCTCCCGTTTTACGTTTATTGATTCTGTAATTGCGGAATTTAGTTATTTCCTTTCTCACTTCACGTTTTTCCAGTTTATTTTTGACAGGATATTAATCCGGAAACTATCTTCATCCCTCGCCGTAATACCTCTGGGCACTATTTCAAAAAAAATAAAACACCGCTGTTAATTGAAGGGCAGCGGTTAAATTTTATAGTGAAAAGGATATCTTTTTATGACAAAAATTAAAGCGCTGGCCTTGTTCGTCGGATTTGCCGTTTCGGGTTCTTCTGTGGCTGCGGCGTCTCAAAGCAGTCTGGAAGCACGCATGGCGCAGCTCGAACAGCGTCTGCAGCAGGCAGAAACGCGAGCAGAAACGGCAGAAAAGCAAATTGAGCAGCTCAAACATCAGGACATCAAACGCGAACAGGAAATTGCTATCGTCAAAGAAGCTAATCCTGTTGAAGTTAAAAAAGATGGAATATCGCAAGACAAATTATTAACACTTAATGGATTCGATAATTTAAAACTGTATGGCGATGTGGAGTTTAATATCGACGGCGCAAGTCGTACAGGGCAATTAACCTCTGTGCGAACCAGTGACAATAAAAACTGGAAGCCGGGAAATAATGAACGCTGGGATGTTAACGGGCGGTTATTAATCGGGCTGGATGGTTATCGCCGTAATGATAATGGCCAGTTCTCCGGTTTCTCTGTACAGCCAACGGCTGACCTGAATGGCTCGATGAATCTTGATGATGCCGCCTTCTTCTTCGGTGAGGAAAAAGACTGGATGGCAAAAATCGGTCGTTTCGAAGCCTACGATATGTTCCCGCTTAATCAGGATACCTTCATCGAATACTCCGGGAATACCGCCAACGACTTGTACGCCGATGGTTATGGCTATGTCTATATGATGAAAGAAGGGCGCGGGCGTAGTGACAGCGGCGGCAACATCATGCTGAATAAAAATATCGGCAACTGGTATTTCGAGCTGAATACCTTGCTGGAAAACGGTTCAGCCTTGTTTGCCGATCAAAACTATCATGGCAACGAACTTGAGAATGACAAAAACGTTGCCTATCTGCGCCCGATCATTGCCTGGAAAGGGGATGCCTTGTCAGTCGCGGCGGCAATGGAAACCAACGTGGTGAACAACGCGTATGGTTACACCAACGATAAAAACGAATTCGTCGATCAGTCCAAACGTAATGGTTATGGCCTGACAATGACCTGGGACGGCCAGAAAGCTGACCCGGAAAATGGCGTGATAGCAAACCTGAGCACGGCGTATATGGATGCGTCAGATGAGAAGGACTTCACCGTCGGTGCCAATGCGTTGTGGAAAAACTTCGAACTGGGTTACATCTACGCGCACAACAAAATTGAAGACTTTAATATCGAGGGTGTCCGCGCATCTGATTACGACGATGACTGGTTCGATGAGCCGGGCAACTACGACATCCATACCGTTCACGCCAGCTACCTGATCCCGAACGTCATGAACATGGAAAACTTCAACGTTTATCTGGGCGCGTACATCTCCATGCTGGAAGCGGATAAAACTTACAGCAGCGATGATGACAGTGACCAGAGGTATGGGGCGCGTGTCCGCTTTAAATACTACTTCTAAATTACCCGTCATAATTCTGGCTGCAGATGCGTTGGCTTCGCGCACTTACCCCAGTCACATAGTTATCTATGTTCCTGGGGATGCGTTTACTTGCCGCCTTCCTGCAACCTGAATTCTTTAGGGTAATACGTGTGTATCTTCACAAATAATAAAAGCCTGAGTGCGTAAACACTCAGGCTTTTCTATGGATTAAACGTTAAATCAGGCAGCTTCGGTGTGGCGGGGTTTCGCCTCAGCCTTTTTTACGCTGTCTTTCTCCGCTTCTGGTTTTTGCGCAGCCAGGGCGTCCGGCTCAAACTCATCGACATTGATTGAACGCAGACGGCTTTCTTCCGCACGACTCAGGATACGCGCATCGTCGGCGCTCAGATGACCAGCATCCAGACCTTTTTGCGCCAGAATATCCAGACGGGTGAACGGCAGCTTTTTACCCATCGCGTCGCACAGACGTTTGTGAACCGGCTCAGCGGCCAGAATATCCTGCAACGCTTCTTCCAGCAGACCGACCGGATTGTGCTCGCTTGGCGTCAGATACTGACCACGACCGATGCGGCTGCGGGTCGCAGACGGCAGCTGGAGAATGCGCGCCAGTTCGTGATCCAGACGGTCAGACGGTGCGGCATGTGAAAGACCCAGCGGGAAAATCACCAGACGCATCACACCCGCCACGAAACGGTTCGGGAAGTTACGCAGTAAATCGTCGATAGCCACTTCAGCCTGATGCAGACAATCCTGCACGCCCCAGTGAACCAGCGGTAAATCCGCTTCGTTACAACCTTCTTCGTCATAACGTTTCAGCGTCGCCGTCGCCAGATACATCTGGCTGAGGATATCGCCGAGACGGGCGGAAATACGTTCGCGACGTTTCAGACTGCCACCGAGCACGCCCATCGAAATATCAGACAGCAGTGCCAGGTTGGCGCTCAGACGGTTAATGTGCTGATAGTAACGCGCCGTTTCATCGTTAACCGGTGTATCGCTGGTGCGACCGCCGGTCAGACCGAGCCAGAAGCTGCGCATATTGTTACTGCCGACATGGCCGATATGTCCGAAGAGTGCACGGTCGAAATCAACCAGATCGTTTTTCTCAGCCGCCGCCATTTCACGCAGAACATAAGGATGGCAGCGGATCGCGCCCTGACCGAAGATGATCATGCTGCGGGTCAGAATGTTGGCACCTTCCACGGTAATCGCAATTGGCGCGCCCTGATAAGAACGGGCCACAAAGTTGCTGGTGCCGAGCATAATGCCTTTACCGCCGGTGATATCCATCGCATCCATCACGGCGCGCTGGCCGCGGTGAGTACAGTGGTATTTCACGATAGCCGACAGCACCGCCGGTTTTTCGCCGAGCATAATGCCGTTGGTAATCAGGGTTGCAGCGGCGTCCATCACATAAGCGTTACCGGCAATGCGTGCCAGCGGTTCTTCGATGCCTTCCATTTTGCCGATAGGCAGTTTGAACTGACGGCGGATATAGGCATATGCGCCAGTCGCCAGCGCCAGAGATTTCAGGCTACCCGTGGAGTTAGACGGCAGGGTAATACCACGACCCACAGACAGACATTCCACCAGCATACGCCAGCCCTGACCGGCCATTTTCGGGCCGCCAATGATGTAGTCGATCGGCACGAAAATATCGTGGCCGCGCGTCGGACCGTTCTGGAACGGCACGTTCAGCGGGAAGTGACGATGGCCAATTTCGACACCGGCGGTGTCGGTTGGGATCAGCGCACAGGTAATGCCCAGTTCGGTTTCGCTGCCGAGCAGATGATCGGGATCTCTCAGTTTAAACGCCAGACCCAGCACGGTGGCGATAGGGGCCAGCGTGATGTAGCGTTTGTTCCACGTCAGACGCATACCGAGGACTTCTTTCCCCTGCCACTGGCCTTTACAGACGATACCGAAATCCGGAATAGCACCGGCATCAGAACCCGCTTCCGGGCTGGTCAGGGCGAAACAAGGGATTTCAAGACCTTCGGCCAGACGCGGCAGATAGTGATCTTTCTGCTCCTGTGTGCCGTAATGTTGCAACAATTCACCCGGGCCGAGGGAGTTCGGCACACCGACGGTGATCGCCAGAATACCGGATACACCGGCCAGTTTTTGCAACACACGTGCCTGAGCGTAAGCGGAGAATTCCAGGCCGCCGTATTCTTTCTTAATGATCATCGCGAAGAAGCGATGTTCTTTCAGATACGCCCACAGTTCCGGCGGCAAATCTGCCAGTTCATGGGTTATCTGGAAATCATTCGCCATGCGACAGGCTTCTTCAACCGGCCCGTCAATAAAGCGCTGCTCTTCTTCGGTCAGTTGCTGTTCAGGGTAATCCTGCAATTTTTTCCAGTCAGGCTTACCGCCAAACAGATCGCCTTCCCACCAGGTCGTCCCGGCTTCAATGGCTTCTTTTTCCGTGCGTGACATGGCCGGCATCACTTTACGGAAGGTACGCAGGGCAGGGGCTGAGAACAATGAACGACGCAGGGCAGGAATATTGAACGGCAGCAAAATGATCGCCAGCGGCACCAGAAGCCATAACGTCCACAAATTAATGGCACCCATGGCAGCGGTAAACGCCAGTAAAATCAGGCTGCTAAGGGCAAGATTGACCTTGTGGTAGAACAACACACCAAGGATCACGACAAATGCAACAATGCTAAGAACCATCATAGTAAAGCTCCTGAGTAGTAGGAGGTCTGACCTGTTGTAGGGATACAATGGTTTTAGTTCATGCTCATTTCTTTATCAATGTGTTTACATACTAATTACAACACAGCTCACAAACCGGCCGCACGAAGCGTCAAAAATAGAAACTATCGGAATCATTACCGCTTCATTGCTTCTCGCTGTTTCGGCTTTCCGTTAAACTGCACAGCGGAACGTTTTATTGCTATCGGCCGTGCGTAAACCGGCTGCAAATGGACATAAAAGAGGCTGCTATGTACCAGGATATTATCCGTACTGAACTGAACGAAGCTGCTGAGACGCTGAATAAATTCATCAGCGATCCGGCAAATATTGAGTCTATTCAACGTGCAGCAGTGCTGCTGGCAGATTCATTCAAAGCGGGTGGGAAAGTGATTTCCTGCGGCAACGGCGGTTCACATTGTGACGCCATGCATTTCGCGGAAGAGCTGACAGGCCGTTATCGTGAAAACCGTCCGGGCTATCCGGCGATTGCCATTTCTGATGTCAGCCACATCTCCTGCGTCGGCAACGATTTCGGTTACGAATACATTTTCTCCCGTTATCTGGAAGCCGTTGGCCAGAAAGGTGACGTTCTGCTGGGGATCTCCACTTCCGGCAATTCTGGTAACGTGATCAAAGCTATCGAAGCTGCCCGCGCTAAAGGCATGAAAGTCATTACCCTGACCGGTAAAGATGGCGGCAAAATGGACGGCTCAGCCGACGTGGAAATCCGCGTTCCGCACTTTGGTTTCGCTGACCGCGTGCAGGAAATCCACATTAAAGTGATTCATATCCTGATTCTCTTAATCGAAAAAGAGATGGTCAAGGCATAAGATTTTTGCCGTAAAGGAGGCAGGTGATGTGCGAATTGCTCGGGATGAGCGCTAACGTCCCTACTGATATTTGTTTCAGTTTCAGTGGATTAGTGCAGCGCGGTGGCGGGACTGGTCCGCATAAAGACGGCTGGGGCATTACCTTTTATGAAAGCAATGGCTGTCGTACTTTTAAAGATCCGACGCCAAGTTTTAATTCGCCCATTGCCCGCCTTGTTCAGGAATACCCGATCAAATCCTGCGCGGTGATTTCTCATATTCGTCAGGCAAACCGTGGCGAAGTGGCGCTGGAAAATACCCATCCGTTCACCCGCGAACTGTGGGGACGCAACTGGACTTACGCGCACAACGGCCAGCTTCGCGGTTACCGCCAGCTGGATACCGGCACGCTGCGCCCTGTCGGTCAGACAGACAGTGAGTACGCTTTTTGCTGGTTGCTGCATAAACTCACCCAACGTTATCCGCGCCGCCCTGCAAGCTGGCCGCCGGTGTTTCGCTATATCGCGTCGCTGGCTGATGAGTTACGGCAGAAAGGGGTGTTTAACATGTTGCTGTCGGACGGCAATTTCGTGATGGCATACTGCTCGACGAATTTGCACTGGATCACGCGGCGGGCGCCTTTCGGAAAGGCAACGTTGTTGGATCAGGATGTGGAAATTGATTTTCAGCAGCAGACGACACCGAATGATGTCGTCACCGTGATTGCCACGCAACCGCTGACCGCAAACGAAACCTGGAACAAGATTGCCCCAGGTGAGTTCGCGTTATTTCATCGGGGCGAACGCCAGCTGTGAGGACAGCGGGGTGTTAGACAACGGCTGCAGCACTTCATATTTACCGTCAGTAACCACAACATTCGGTGGCTGATGGTGTTTCTCAAAGTACGCATATCCCGGCTGCAACTGGCTCCAGAAGCTGTAGTAGCTTGAGTTTTTGTGTGCTTTCATGTTGGCATCGGTCATTTTGAACGGATAAATGCTGATCTGCAGATTACGTTGCCCGAACTGGAATGCCGCCTGCACATAGGTAAAGATTTCGTCCATGTAGCCGTCGGTCATGGCGTAGCAACCGATAGACTTACAGTTTCCGTGGATCATCAGATACTTACCCGAATAGCCCTGCGAGATGTCGTAAGCATTGGGGAAACCGATGTTGATGGCGCGATAAAAGCGGCTGTCGGGTTTCAGGTGGTGAATATCCACGTTGTAGAAACCTTCCGGGCTTTTGAAATCACCTTCGCGACGTTTATTTCCCAAACCGCCGGAAAAATCGCAGATGCCGTAACTGCCGATCAGACGAAATTCGCCGTCGAGCTGGGCAAACAATTCGAGTTTACGTTCTTGTTTGAAGATCTGGATATAAACCGGAGCGCCTAACAATTGCTTTTTAAGCGTCGCGTTGACCGGGACAGCATCGCTGGCCACGGCGTAATTTGCTGTAAATAAAGGCAAACTGAGGAGCATCGCAAGAAACAGCGCGATTCTGATCATTCTAAATCCTGCTTGGTAATAATGTCGATTATTTTGTCTACAGCGGAACTGCCTGTAAGACCGCCACTGATTTTCTTCTTATGTACTGCCTGTCTGAAACGATGCCATATTAATACTGATTAATTTTTTAGCAATCACCAAATAATGAATAATGAATTTCCCAATCGGAAATTTATTACCTTGCCATGAATGGTGATTAATTAAGCGAAATTAACCAACATTTTCTGTGTTGGAAATCTCCACACTCAACTGTATACTTATACAGTCATTGGGGGGGAGGGCTATGCGTAAAATCATTCATGTGGATATGGACTGCTTTTTCGCGGCCGTCGAGATGCGCGACGATCCTTCCCTGCGCGATATTCCAATCGCTATCGGCGGCAGTCGTGACCGCCGTGGCGTCATCAGTACCGCCAATTATCCTGCCCGCAAATTTGGTGTACACAGCGCAATGCCTACCGGCATGGCCCTGAAACTGTGCCCGCATCTGAAAGTCATTCCCGGCAGAATGGACGCCTATAAAGAAGCGTCAAACCACATTCGTGAAATCTTCGCGCGTTATACGCCATTGATTGAACCGTTGTCACTCGATGAAGCTTATCTGGATGTTTCCGACGCCACCCAATGCAATGGTTCCGCCACGCTTATCGCCGCTGAAATTCGTCAGGCCATTTTCGATGAAATCAATCTGACGGCTTCTGCGGGCATTGCGCCGATAAAATTTCTGGCAAAAATCGCCTCAGACCTGAATAAACCCAACGGCCAGTTTGTGATTACGCCCGATAAAGTGGACGCGTTTTTACAAGATTTGCCGCTGAGTAAAATCCCCGGCGTCGGCAAAGTCACCGCCCAGCGGTTGCAGGAGCAGGGGTTGATCACCTGCGGTGATGTACAGCGTTACGATTTGGCGAAACTGCTCAAACGCTTTGGCAAGTTTGGACGCGTGTTGTGGGAACGCTGTCAGGGGATTGATGAGCGCGAGATTTCCCCCGAGCGGTTGCGTAAATCCGTCGGTGTGGAACGTACGCTGGCCGAAGATATTCACAGCTGGGAAGAGTGCGTGGCGCTGATCGAACGTTTGTATCCCGAACTGCAAACGCGCTTAAGCCGCGTCAGCCCGGATCTGCGCATTGCGAGACAGGGTGTAAAACTCAAATTTCATGATTTCCAGCAGACCACGCAGGAGCACGTGTGGCCGGTGCTGAATAAAGAAGATTTACTGAAAGTCGCGCGTGATGCCTGGGAACAGCGGCGTGGCGGAAGAGGGGTCAGGCTGGTGGGGTTACATGTGACGTTGCAAGATCCCCAAATCGAGCGGCAGCTATTGTTAGATTTAAACTCCTCCCCCTGCGAAGGGGGAGGCTGGGAGGGGGTTTAGCGGGCAAAATCAATGCCTGAGAAAACTTCAATCAACTAATTTTGCTTTAATACCCCACCCCAACCCTCCCCTTCGCAGGGGAGGGAGCAAAAATTAACCGCGTTCAGGGATCGCTTTCAGCAGGGCCGTCAGCAGTTTCCAGTACAGCTCGACGCTGGCAATTTCAACCTGCTCATCCGGCGAGTGCGGGCCGGTGATGGTTGGCCCGATGGAAACCATGTCCATGTCCGGATACGGTTTTTTGAACAGACCGCATTCCAGACCGGCGTGGATCACCATGATGTTCGGGGTTTTATTGAACAGCGTCTGGTAAGTTTCACGCACCAGCGTCATCACCGGTGAACTTGGCTCAGGTTTCCAGCCAGGGTAGCTGCCTTTTGCCAGACTTTTCGCGCCAGCCAGTTCACTCAGTGAGTTGAGCATGCTGACCACATATTCTTTGCCGCTGTCGATAAGAGAACGGATCAGGCTGTTGATCGCTACTTCGTCATCTTTCATGGTGACAACACCGACGTTCAGCGAGGTTTCTACCACGCCTTTCACGTCATCACTCATGCGGATCACGCCGTTTGGCGTCGCGTTCAGCAGGGCAAGGAATTTACCCTGAGTTTCTGCGGTCAGCGCTTTCGCGTTGCTTTCAGCCGCTTCTGCCACCAGAGCAATTTTCTTCTCTACCGCTGACAGTTCGAACTGAATGGTCGCCAGGAATTCCTGTGCTGCCGCTTTCAGTGCGTCTGCTTTATCCGCAGCAACGGCCAGAGTTGCAATCGCTTCACGCGGGATGGCGTTACGCAGTGTGCCGCCGGTGAAATCCAGCAAACGCAGGCCCAGTGTATCGGCGTTGTCTGCCAGGAAACGCGCCAGCAGTTTGCTTGCGTTACCCAGTCCTAAATGGATATCAGCGCCGGAGTGGCCGCCTTTCAGTCCCTTCAGGGTCAGCTTCAGCGTGGTGAAACCGGCCGGAACTGCTTCACGGCTCAGTGGCAGTGTGGCGGTAAAATCAATGCCGCCGGCGCAACCCATGTAGATTTCGCCTTCGGTTTCGGAATCGGTGTTGATCAGGATTTCAGACTGTAACCAGTCTGGTTGCAGGCCGAATGCGCCTGCCATGCCGGTTTCTTCGGTCATGGTCAGCAGCACTTCCAGCGGACCGTGCTCTACGCTGTCATCAGCCAGAACCGCCAGCGCGGACGCCATGCCGATGCCATTGTCAGAACCCAGCGTGGTGCCGCGGGCTTTTACCCAACCGTCTTCGATGAACGGCTGGATCGGATCTTTAGTGAAATCATGAACGGTATCGTTGTTTTTCTGCGGCACCATATCGAGGTGCGCCTGCAGGGCAACGGCTTTGCGGTTTTCCATGCCTTTCGTGGCCGGTTTACGCAGCAAAATGTTGCCGACTTCATCACGCTCAGCGTGGATACCCTTTTCCTGTGCCCATTCAACGATGTGTTTTGCCAGTTCTTCTTCATGATAAGAAGGGTGCGGAATTGAACAGATTTTGGCAAAAATATCCCACAACGGTTGTGGCGAAAGCTGAGACAGTTCAGACACTATAAGTCTCCTGTAACAGTCAGCTCATTCAGGCTCCGTTTGCAGGGGAACTGATTGAGATGCTGTAGGTTTAAGGTTAAGTAATCCCCGCCAGACTGTGTGGCGAGTGGCCTGACAGAATATCACTTAATCTTAACCTGTGCGCGGGGACGGGGAGAAATTCCGGGTTTTTTGGGGCGCTTTGACCAGATAATCGCTGGTTTTTGTGAGACGGACTCACTATAATCTCGCGCAACCTTTTTTCCCCCCATTATTTATTTAGAAGCCGTTAATTCACTGGCTGGGACACCTTTATGAGCGAAAAATACGTTGTAACCTGGGACATGCTGCAAATCCACGCCCGCACCATGGCTAAACGCCTGCTGCCGGCAGAACAATGGAAAGGCATTATTGCCGTCAGCCGTGGCGGTCTGGTCCCTGCAGCGTTGCTGGCTCGCGAGCTGTGCATCCGCCATGTCGATACCGTGTGTATCTCCAGCTATGACCATGATAATCAGCGCGAAATGCAAGTGCTGAAACGCGCAGAAGGCGACGGTGAAGGCTTCATCGTGATCGACGATCTGGTTGATACCGGCGGCACCGCGAAAGCGATCCGCGAAATGTACCCGAAAGCACATTTCATCACCATCTTCGCGAAACCTGCTGGCGCACCGCTGGTCGATGATTACGTCATCGACATTCCGCAGAACACCTGGATCGAACAGCCGTGGGATATGGGGGTCGTATTCGTCCCCCCTCTGGTAGGAAAATAATCCTCCACTGTTAATATTCCTCTAATTTAACGCCTGGCTTATTGCCGGGCGTTTTGCTTTTGTTGACTTGAAATCCTTTCCGCTTGACCTCACCCCTCACTTGTCGCAACGTGGTCGGGTTATAATCCCGTCCAGAAATGATCGCCTGCGGGCGACCTGCTGCTTGCTAACGGAGGATCTTGCATCATGGCTCCAGCCAACCTTACGGAAAAACTGTTTAAACCTTCCTTTAAATATCCGGAAACTTCGACGCTGGTTCGTCGCGTTCATCATCATAATACGCACCCGCCGATGCACACTGCGCTGGAAGGCGACACGGTAAATTGCTGGTACAGAACCATTAACCGCCTGATGTGGATGTGGCGGGGTGTCGATCCTTTAGAAGTCGAAGAAGTGCTGTCGCGGATTGCAGTTTCCAAAGCCGAGCACAGCGATCCGCTGTTGCTGGACACCGTCATTGGCTACCGTAACGGCAACTGGGTTTACGAATGGTCAAATCAGGCGATGGCGTGGCAGCAAAAAGCCGCAGAAGAAAAAGATCCGAACCTGGCCAGCGAATACTGGCTGAAGGCGGCGAACCTTTACAGCATCGCCGGTTATCCGCATCTGAAAGGCGATACGCTGGCAGAGCAGTCAGAAGTACTGGCCAATAAAGCCTTTGAGAAATCGTCAGAACATTCGCCGTATTCTCTCAAAGAGATCGAATTCAAAATTCCGGGCGGCGCGCCGATCACCGGTTTCCTGCACCTGCCGAATGAAGGCAAAGCGCCGTTCCCGACTGTTTTGGTGTGCGGCGGTCTGGATACCTTGCAAAGTGACCATCAGCGTCTGTTCCGTTCTTATCTGGCGCCGATGGGCATTGCGATGCTGACCATCGACATGCCGTCGATCGGGTTCTCGTCGAAGTGGAAACTCACCCAGGACACCAGCTTCCTGCATCAGCAGGTATTGCACCAGCTTGCCGATGTGGCGTGGGTCGATGCCAGCCGTGTCAGCCTGCTCGGTTATCGTTTTGGCGCGAACGTCGCTGTGCGTCTGGCCTATCTCGAACCGCGCCGTGTGTGTGCCGTTGCCACATTAGGCGCGCTGGTGCATTCATTGCTGAGCGATCCGAAATGTCAGGAACAGGTTCCCGATATGTATATGGATGTGCTGGCGAGCCGGCTGGGGATGTCGAGCGCGTCGGATTCGGCGCTCAAGACCGAACTTAATCGATATTCTCTGAAAATGCAGGGGCTGCTGGGGCGCAGAACGCCGACGCCAATGCTGGCCGCGTACTGGGAAAACGACATCTTCAGTCCGAAGGCGGAAGCCAGATTGATTGCGGATTCTTCATCTGAAGGCAAGCTATTACCGATTCAGAACGAGCCGCTTTATGAGCATTTTGACAAGGCTTTGCATGAGATTTGTGAGTGGTTGCAAAAGCATATGCGTTAACTTAATGGTTGCTAATTCCTAACGTTTTGCTAAAAAGGATCGTCTTTCTATGGAGGTTGTACTATGACGTTACCAAGCGGTCATCCTAAAAGCAGGCTAATGAAACGTTTCGGTACGCTGGGACCGTACATCAGAGAAGGAAAATGCGAGAACGACCGCTTTTTCTTTGACTGCTTAGCTGTCTGTGTGAACGTGAAGCCCGCGCCGGAAAAGCGTGAGTTCTGGGGCTGGTGGATTGAGTTGCAGGCTGAAGCCGAACGTTTTACCTATGTTTATCACTTCGGTTTGTTCGATAAAGACGGCATCTGGAAAGCGCAAAACATTAAAGATGCTGAAGTGCGTGAGAAGCTTGAGACGACATTGAAAGGGTTCCACAAGAATCTCAACAAGATGATTGAAGAGATGTCCCTCAAACTGGAACCTGCTGATGATTTCAGCGAAGAACCCGTAAAGCTCTCCGCCTGACTTTCTGTACTACCCATTCCCATACTGAATGCTGCTATTATAGCGTTATGCCGGTTGGCATAACGCTTCTCCCCTGTTAAAAAAGACACAGAAGCACTTCTTATTCACACTAATGGAACGATTATGAGTGGTAGCCAGACACTGGTTGTAAAACTGGGCACCAGCGTGCTCACTGGCGGTTCACGCCGCCTCAACCGTGCTCACATTGTTGAGCTTGTCCGCCAGTGCGCGCAGCAACATGCGGCAGGGCATCGGATTGTGATTGTGACGTCGGGCGCCATTGCTGCCGGGCGTGAACATCTTGGCTACCCCGAACTCCCCGCCACCATTGCTTCCAAACAACTGCTGGCTGCCGTCGGGCAAAGCCGTTTGATCCAGCTGTGGGAGCAATTGTTCTCTATTTATGGCATCCACATTGGTCAGATGCTGCTGACGCGTGCCGACATGGAAGACCGCGAGCGGTTCCTCAACGCCCGCGACACGATGCATGCGCTGCTTGATAACCATATCGTGCCGGTGATTAACGAAAACGATGCAGTGGCGACGGCTGAGATCAAAGTCGGTGATAACGACAATCTTTCCGCGCTGGCCGCTATTCTGGCCGGGGCCGATAAATTGCTGCTGCTGACCGATCAGCGTGGTCTGTTTACCGCCGATCCGCGCACCAATCCGCAGGCCGAGCTTATCCGTGAAGTCATGACGATTGATGACGAACTGCGCGGTGTGGCGGGTGACAGCGTTTCCGGGCTGGGTACCGGTGGCATGGCGACCAAATTGCAGGCGGCGGATGTCGCGTGCCGTGCGGGCGTCGATACCATTATTGCCGCAGGCAACCTGCCGGGTGTGATTGGTGATGTGATTAATGGCGTGTCCGTCGGCACACGTTTCCACGCGATGGAAACCCCGCTGGAGAACCGTAAACGCTGGATCTTCGGCGCACCGCCAGCCGGTGAAATCACCATCGACGACGGCGCGGTTTCCGCCATGATGGAGCGCGGCAGTTCACTGCTGCCAAAAGGTATCCGCGAAGTGAAAGGCGATTTCTCGCGTGGCGAAGTGATCCGCATCCGCAATCTGAACGGACGCGATCTTGCGCACGGTGTCAGCCGCTATAACAGCGATGCGATGCGCATGATTGCCGGTCATCACTCTCAGCAGATCAGCGAAATTCTCGGTTACGAATACGGCCCGGTTGCCGTGCATCGTGACGACATGATTGTCAGTTAAGGAGCCACAGATGCTTAACGAGATGGGCAAGGCCGCGAAAGCCGCGTCCTGGCAGCTCTCCACCCTCAGCACCGCGCAGAAAAATCGTGCGCTGATGCTGATGGCCGACATGCTTGAGGCCAACAGCCAGAGCATTATTCTTGCCAACGAACTCGACATGTCCGCCGCCCGCGAAAGCGGCATGAGCGAAGCCTTATTAGACCGGCTGCTGCTGACGCCCGCGCGTTTATCGGCCATTGCCAGCGACGTGCGCGATGTCTGCCGCCTGAGCGATCCGGTCGGGCAGGTGATTGATGGTTCACAGCAGGACAGCGGTTTGCGTCTCGAACGCCGCCGTGTGCCGCTCGGCGTGATCGGCGTGATTTATGAAGCGCGCCCGAACGTCACCATTGATGTCGCCAGCCTGTGCCTGAAAACCGGCAACGCCGTGATCCTGCGCGGTGGCAAAGAAACGCACCACACTAATCAGGCGACGGTTAACGTCATCCAGATGGCGCTGGAAGAATGCGGATTACCGAAAGCGGCGGTTCAGGCGATTGAAAGCCCCGATCGCGCACTGGTCGCAGAACTGCTGCGTCTGGATAAATACGTCGACATGCTGATCCCACGCGGTGGCGCGGCGCTGCATAAACTGTGCCGCGAACAATCCACCATTCCGGTGATCACCGGCGGTATCGGTGTGTGTCATACATTTGTGGATGAAAGCGCAGATTTCGACAAAGCGCTGACCGTGCTGGAAAGCGCCAAAGTGCAGCGTCCGAGCGCCTGTAACAGCCTGGAAACCGTGCTGGTGCATCAGGCGATTGCCGCCCGTTTCCTGCCGGAGCTGAGCGACAAAATGCACCGCGCTGGCGTGACGTTACACGCCAGCGAATCTGCAATGCCTTATCTGCAAAACGGCCCGGCGAAAGTGCTGGCGGTCACCGAAGAAGATTATTCAGATGAATGGCTGTCACTGGATCTGAACGTGACGGTTGTCGCCGATCTGGACGCCGCCGTGGCGCATATCCGCACCTACGGCACCGAACATTCCGATGCGATCCTCACGCGTTCTATCAGCAGCGCGGACAGGTTTGTACGTGAAGTGGATTCCTCGGCGGTGTACGTCAACGCCAGCACCCGTTTCACCGACGGCGGACAGTTTGGTTTAGGCGCAGAAGTGGCGGTCAGTACTCAAAAACTGCACGCCCGCGGCCCGATGGGATTAGAAGCCCTGACGACCTACAAATGGATTGGTTACGGCGACGATTTAGTCCGTCCGTAACATTCAGCACCGGTGGATTTTTAGTCATGAAGCCGGTGCTAATCCCCTATTTTGCATAGGGTGATGAGAAAAGCAGCAAACGCACTGCAGGGGGCTTGACGGCAGCGTCATATTTCACTAATTTAGCACCCCGTAGTCCCCCGGTAACACTCCAAAATGCCGACTTAGCTCAGTAGGTAGAGCAACTGACTTGTAATCAGTAGGTCACCAGTTCGATTCCGGTAGTCGGCACCATTTCTGCTTTAACTCTTGCATTATCAAACGACTAATTAATTCAAGCTCTCAGCTTTCTGTCTATTTTTTTCCCCTGTTTTCCCATCAAAATACCGACTCGGCCAGATCTCTTTTGCCTCAATCCCAATCGTCCTTGCAATGATCATTTCACCTTTTGGCCACGGTCTTGCAAGCGCATTGGAAAGCGTGGATGAACTTAATCCCGTGTCCCTCGAGACTGCTGCCATTGTTGTCCCTTTCTTTCTGATTGCGGCGATG
This sequence comes from Rahnella sp. JUb53, assembly GCF_004346065.1. Lineage (NCBI taxonomy): Bacteria > Pseudomonadati > Pseudomonadota > Gammaproteobacteria > Enterobacterales > Yersiniaceae > Rahnella > Rahnella sp. JUb53. Next base: position 114,631 of record NZ_SLYT01000010.1, on the reverse strand, counting down.
ATGTCAGCGGTATGCCAATCTTTTGAAACTGCCATGTAAGACCTCCGGATAATGGTGATTACTAAGTTATCCTTGGTATGCCCGGCGCTTAAAAATAACACAATAGAAAACTAAGAATAACTTAGTGAAAAGGTTGGCTCCGACATCATGTTGATCAAGAGACTCAAGGAAGCACGTTTGCGTGCAGGGCTTTCTCAATACAAGTTGGGTGTGCTTGCTGGTCTGGATGAGGCTTCATCAAGTGCGCGCATGAATCAGTATGAGAAAGGCAAGCATCAGCCAGATCAGGATACTGTCAGCCGAATAGCTAAAGTGCTGGATGTGCCTGTTGCCTATTTTTATGCCGAGGAAGACGAGCTTGCTGCGCTGATTATTCAATATCATGAAAGTAAAAAACAATCGTAGTCTGTTCAATTGCAGGATACCCAATAATGAGCCAGAAACTTTTAGCTTTCGCCAGGTCGTTTACTGATGACCATATCTCCGCTGTAGATTTCGCTGACCCCTATCAGATGTTATGGAAAGCGGAGGGTGAGAATGGTGATTTGCAGAAAGACAACGCTCAGGACAGTGAAAAATGTTCGACCATTTTCTGTCTCGCGGATCAATTCAATCCTGATGATGATCGTGACAAGGATGAGTTTGATGCTGATGAATTTAAAGCGCGGGTCAGGGCAGTTTTGGATGAGGAATAACCCTTGGGCGGCGGTCTGGCGTATCACTTTGTAGAAAATGAAAACTGAAAAAATTATGTCTTACAAAAACCGTAGGTGGGTACGGTAGTAGTGCAATTTTCGTCACTTTTATGATTTTATGTGTTAAATTTCACTTGTGTATTTTTATTCTATTCTGAACCATTTCGTAGGTTTTTATATGATATCCAGAAAGATTGAACAGATGTTTTTAGATAATGCAATGAAAATAGCAGAGAAGAATAATACAACTATCGATTATGTTTTTGAAAAACTTAAGGACAAGTTTGAGCCACTGCTTGATGAACTGGCAAACATTCACAATTCTGGATTGGAAAATAATAAATATGATTATTTGAAAACCCATCTTGATGAAATGAAAGGTTTTGAACAAAGGCTAAATAATACTTGGGGTCAGCCGTTGGGGCGCCTTGAAATGATGATCGTCATGTGTCGAGAACTAGGTTCAGAAGTTAATGACGAATTTAGAAGTGGAGATAGTAAAAGTTATAAGTTAGATGTGCTAACTAGGCTCCACGCACATTCATTACAAATAGCTTGTGAAATCATCCAGTTACTAAAGGGTGGGTTCGCAGATGGAGCCATGGCAAGGTGGCGGTCTTTGCATGAGTCAGCAGTTATATCTCGCCTAATATCAATGAATGAAGATTCATTGGCAGAAAGGTATTACTTCCATAAATTTATTGATGATTATAAGTTTTCTTTGAGTTATGGAGAACATTGTGAACGCCTTGGTTTCGAAGAGCTACATGAGTTATCTCTTAGTAAAATAAAAAACAAATATAATGAACTTTTAGATAAATATGGGGAGAGTTATAAAAGTGATTATGGCTGGTGTGTTGAGCTTTTTAATAAGAAAAAAGTTACATTTTTTGATGTGGAGTCTTTTGTCGGACTATCATATTTGAGGCCATTTTATAAATTTTCGAGCAATAGAGTTCACATTGGTTCGAAAAGCATAGGTTATAAACTAAGCTTGTCTTCATCATATAAAATTCGGGATGATGAAATTTTGCTTTCTGGGCCTTCTAACGAAGGATTAGTCGATCCAATGCAGTGTGCAGGATTATCGCTGGTTGATATTACTGACTCACTGCTATCTGTGATTCCAACTGTAGACTCTATGATTAGCACTAAAATTCTAACGATATGGAATGATAAGCTGCAACAAGAATTAATAGAGGCCAATGACGAATTGGAAGGAAAGCACACAAAATGACCAAGTGCTGAGGGCATGATCTCCTTGTGTTGTAAATTGTTTGATGGGGGTTCTTATGGGGGCATTTTTCTAGTTATTTTATAAAATCACATATAAAACAATTGATTGCTTGTACTTTCTATTCCGGTAGTCGGCACCATTTCTATCCTGTACTTTCTTGGTTTTTAATCCATTCGATATATTTCTATTTCGCTTCAGCACCTTTATTGCTTCAAAAGTTACGTAAGATTCCTTTTTTGCTGAGTGATTTTGATAGCATAGCCACATCTCAAAAAGTCAGAACAACCTGCGGGCAGAGCTGCGCATTAGCAACGTTAAGGTCATATTTTTCGCCTTGTATCATTGACACCATTAAGCCAGATTATCCATCCTTAGAAATAATCCCTTTAAGCTCTTCAGGAGTAAATGGGGGGATCCGTTTATGCAACATCGCATGGCAATTTGGGCAAACTGGGATGAGATCTTTTATCGGGTCAACTCGATAATTCTCTTTGATTGTTGAGAGGGGTATCAAATGATGGATATGAATAAATCCTTCGCCGATTTCGCCATATATCTTGCAGAAATCAATATTGCATACTTGGCAATTTGTACCGTGGTGGGCTATCGCGGACTTCCTTGCGTCAATATCCCTTTCATAAAGGTTAACAGTGATTTGTTTTGTCGAACCTTCCCAAAACTGATCGGTGCTATGTAATTCATCAGGATGATCATTATTCGTTGAAAAGTATGCTTTTCCCTTTTTAATTCTGATTTCGAAGCCTTGATTTGTAAGTAATTTCACGCATTTAGATTTTATTCCTCCTGTGAAATCCCCTGGAGTAAACTCAACTCCAGTCATTTTAGTCGCTGCAATACCCACGATGGCCTTTGGAGGGTAGCTTAGCCCATCATGCATAACGTCATAAATACGAGAAGCATCAAACTTGTGCGAGATGCCGCTGTTATAAGCGTGAATAGCCTCAATGATTTGCTGGCGTGAAATAAAATCGGGTAAAAGCTTCGGCATTTTTTCTCCTTAATATTATAGGGAATCGATCATTCCCAATTTCAGCAAAGATTTTTCTATTTCGCTTATCCATTCCTCAGGGCAGGGTTTCACACGTTTTTCAGGATCTTGTCGATTATGAGCTTGTCGTGTGGTCAAGCCATGCATTGCTTTGACATGCGCAATCCAGCAAGGAGTGTGAATAGTTTTACCCGTTCTGGACTTCACATCCGCAATTATTTCTTTATAAGTAGCCATCTTTTCCTCCATAAAAACTTCCTGGAATCCACCTCGCAACTTCAACGACTTACTTGGTCAGTCCTTCAGATTTACGATATAATCTACACCGCTGCGGCACAATCCGCAGCCGAGTTTCGCAGCTCGTGTAATCTGAAGGCGGCACCTCACGTTGAGAGTGCCGTCGCTTTGACGCAACTATTGAAAATGTGGCTGTAATCCACAAGCAGTATCTCAATGGTGGCTCAGGCGGGGCAGCCTTCGGGCTGGCCGGTAGCCTTCAGAACCGGTACTGCGAACCTCGTCTGGGCTACCACCAAAGGGTTTCGCAGCTCCCGTGGTAGTGATTAACTATCTGAAGGAGCAATCCATGAATACTCTCAACGACTGGCATCCCGCCGATATCATTGCGGCACTACACAAGAAAGGCACCACGCTGGCAGCGGTATCACGCGCTGCGGGGCTGAGTTCTTCTACGCTTTCCAATGCACTTTCCAGACCCTGGCCGAAAGGAGAGATCCTTATCTCTAAGGTAATCGGTGTGCCACCACAAACCGTCTGGCCGAGCCGTTATTATGACCGGCAGGGAAATCTGATTGAACGCTCGGTTCGTGTGCAGGATAAAGGGTAAGAACTTGAAATTGATGGCGGGGAATTTACCCCGCCATCAAGTTATATTGAAACTTCAACCTCAATATAATCAATGCACGTTTGTGCCCTGCTATGATTATTTGCCGTGTACCATTCACCTTCGCGAATAGTCACGCCTACAAGGCCTTCAATCGGGATGCATCTCCAATTGGTATCTGAACCAGGAAAAACCTGTCCTTTGCTGCTTTCGCCACCAAATTGATAGAAAAGAGCTTGGGGTTTACCTTTCTTTGTTCCTAATGCATGAGGGCACATCTCTCTAAAATAGTCTTGGTAATATGCAGTAATCTGTTTTTTTTCTCGAATTGCTTGTGCGATTAAATCATGAGTATTTACCATGTGAATCCTTTATGAATATAATATTATTAGCTAGATAACCATTTTTGGAAGGGTTATTACTGTAACGATACCTAGGGGGTGAGACTGAAAGTATATATTTTCATATTGAAACTATATCAAGGAATTTAAATTCCTTTTCGATGTTGTTCTTCGTTTTTCCTTGAGTCAAATTATAAATAGTGTAAATGTTATATTGATCTACTTTTTATTTTATTGAGTCAAAATTAAATTATTTTAACATGTGATTTTTTTACTATGGAAACAAAAATGAGCCAGAAACTTTTAACCTTCGCCAGATCATTTATTAATGGCGAAATCTCAGCCTAAGATTTTGCTGACCCTTATCAGATGTTATGGAAAGCTGAGGGTGAAAATGGCGATTCGCTGAAAGATAACTATCAGGACAGTGAAAAATGCTCGACCATTTTCTGTCTCGCAGATCAATTCAATTCTGATGATGATCGTGGCAAGGATGAGTTTGATGCTGATGAACTTAAAGCGCGGGTTAGGGCTGTCTTGGATAACGAATGACTCTCAGGTTCCACCTGAATACAGATAAAGGAAAAACATGCAGCTCAAAGATAAGTTTGAAGAGTACTCGGAAGCCGAATTTGTTGCGCTGGTGAAAGATATTTTCGACGTGCATGGCAGCGAGTCATATCAGGACAGTTTACTGGAAAAATTCAGTCGGGTTACCGGGCATCCTTCAGGGACTGATTTAATTTTTTATCCTGAAGGTGATAACCCAGTCACGCCAGAGAGTGTAGTTACCGAAATTAAACAGTGGCGGGCTTCTGTCGGGAAAACGTTGTTTAGAAGCTGACTGGTATCTGCGTCATCCGCATCCAGCGTCGCATCAATATGCCTCACAACATAGTTTTCAAATCCTGAATTGTAATTAATCGCAGATTGTAGTTTTGCGATATCCTGCCATTTATCGATAAGCATTCTCGCGATTGCTTCTGAATTTTCTTCAGCAATACTGCCATCGTCACATTGCGCGTAAGCGACGTAATTCTTTTGTATTGCTTCCCATGAATCCAGATTATCGACAGCTAAATCAGCAGCTTCAGCATAAAGTACAGTACAACGCTTTGCATGAGTAGTGCCAGAAATGAGAGCTAGTGACAGAACAATTAGGACAACTTTCATTCTATATCCATTCATTATCATGTGTTATTTTCTGCGATAGATGCGTTTTAATATCAAATTTATCTCGCTTGAAATAATTTATAAGGCTATTTGTGCCATAAATATTCAATATAGATTTCACCCAATGATGAGTTAATAGTGATGAATATGAATATTTGTTTTATCTGTTTGTATAAATAAGCAGAATAACTTAATGGAGTTATATATTTTGATTTAGCTCAATGTTTATGGGTTTATATTTATTGTTCGCTGTGAGTGTTTATTTAAGCTGCTTATTATACCGACTGAATTCACCTCAGCGGACGAAAAATAAATATGGAAATGCAATTCACTAATGAACTGAATCAGGAATTACTGGATGTCATTAATGCCTCACCTTTCACCGCTGAAGAGCTGGCTGAAATGGATGAAAGCGTGAGGGCTGTGGTGGAGGAACAGGCCGCGTTTGCCCGCCAGCAACCTGTGATTGCGATTTACCGGCTGGCGGTTTCGGGCAGCGGAGCATAACGGATGGGGTATCGCTCAAATTGTTATGGTCGCGGGCAGGCGCTGCACGGTGATAAAACCACCACGGGCGCGGTGTGCATCACCTCACTGCCGAATGCCACAGAGCACGGGCTTGGCGTGATCCGCATCGGGGATGTCACAACTGACTGCCCGAAATGTGGTCGTCGCGGAAAAATCACCAGCGGAGAGCCGCATTGCATCTATGACGGGCTTGCTTCTGCCGTGGATGGTTCGCAGGTTTTATGCGGGTGCCCGCCGGGAACAAACCGGGTTATCGCGCCAGCCGGACAATGGATGGGGAGAGGTAAATCACCTTCCGAACTGGCGCGTGAAAAGTGGGAAGCAGAGCGTGCCGCGATATTACGGGTTCAGACTGAGAAAGAAGCGGCAGAACAGGCCAGACGTTCGATGCCGGTGTTTGCGAAATCCGCGGAATGTGGCGCAGGAAATACCGAAGCACAAACCTGTGAGGAGCAGCATCATAACTTCGGGCGGATGTCTTACGGCGTACCGACGCCGGTCGCAGGCATAAAGCCCGAAATTGAGCAGCACGCGCAGGCAGCGAAGCGTAAGAAGTCAGCCGGTGATAAAACGCCGTGGTACAAAAAGATGTTTGGCGGGAAGGCTGATACGCCCGCACAGTCTGGCATGCCGCTGGCAATCCCTGTGGCAACGGGCGGAGGGACTGAGCTTATCGCATCGGGCATGAATGCCTTGCGCGGGGTGACATCGATCCGCTCCGGCAGCCTGTTCGTGAATCCTGTAGCTGTGGGTGTCATCGGAACCTTTTACTCGAACAAGCTGAACGCTGGTGAGAAAGATATTTTAAGCGACAGCCAGCTTGCGGCGCTGGCCGGAAAATCTGCCCCGACGCGGATCCGCTTTCAGTGGGTGAAGGATAAATATGGCCGGTTAACACCGGTGGCTTATCACACCGGCGCTGACAGCGGACAGGATCAGGTTCGTGTGCGCGCTATGCGGAGGAACACGTTCACGGGTAATTATGAGTTCTGGGCGGATGGCGCGGAAAAGCCCACCATCATCTGGACACCCGACGAGCTGGAGTTTAAAGCGCCCACTAATACCGGTAATCGTGACGAGCCGTATTTACCTTCGACCATCACCGTATTACCGTTACCCGGCGCGGAAGAAATGGGCAATACCTCAACCTCGCTGCCGATCCCGGATGAATCCTCATTTGATGATTACATCCTGGTCAATCTGCCGCATGGTATGCCGCCGATTTATATTTATCTGAGTAATGACCACAAATACCATGTGGCACCAAGAGGAAATCCTCCCTTGCCAGCATTTCCTGATGCTAAGAAAGCAGTAAGTAAGACCCTAATCAAGGGCGGAGGAAAGTTCCGGTATCGTTGGAAAGACTCAAAAAAGACGATCTACGAATGGGATTCTCAACATGGAACTGTCGAAGTTTATGATAAAAGCGGGCGTAATCATTTAGGTGAATTTGATCCCGTAACCGGCAAACAAACCAAACCTGCAGATCCATCAAGAAAGGTAGAAAAATAATGATTATTTACACGATAGATTTGTTTGATAAGCAAACGGAAGACTTGATTTTAGAGGTAAATATTCCCAAAGAAAATCTGGACCCTATTTCAAAAATAATGGGTTGGGATGAAGAGGATAAAATGGATTTCATTAATGGCGTTGCGGTGTTTAACGTGAACAAGGTGCAAGCTACATCCCTCGGTATACTATTTGAAACAATATTTGATACTGATAATTACATTATTCAGATGTCTGCAGGTGAAGACAATGACAGATGATTATCCTTGTCCATGTTGTGGTGAAAAAAGTATTCGAAGCTTTAGGTGAGCATGATATCTGTCCCAACTGTAATAGGGAGGATGACTCTTTTCAGTTTAAAAATCCTGACAGGCGTGGTGGAGCGAACAAAATGGGTTTGAATGAAGCTAAAGAGACTTTTGACCAAGGTAAATGATTATCAGCTGGTTTTCAAAAGAACAGATAGTCAATAAGTGGTGAATGCTGTTGCCTTTAGTAACCCCCCAAAATTCCCCCTGCCCGCAGCACCTCTCTGCGGGCAGGGAACTTTCTCACTTCCCCATTCAACCCAGTTCCGGCAGTCCCTCAATCAGTTTATCCAGCGTCACCGGATAATCCCGCACCCTGATGCCTGTGGCGTTGTAAATGGCATTGGCGATGGCGGCGCTGACGCCACACAGGCCCAGTTCGCCGACGCCTTTGGCTTTCATGGGGGAAGAAACCGGGTCGGTGTCGTCGAGGAAAATCACTTCCTGATCAGGGATGTCGGCGTGAACCGGCACTTCATAGGCTGCCAGATCGTGATTCACAAAATATCCCAACTCTTTATCGATATTCAGCTCTTCGGTCAGCGCCGCGCCGACGCCCATGGTCATCGCGCCGATCACCTGGCTGCGTGCCGTTTTCGGGTTAAGTATCCGGCCCGCAGCGCAGACCGCCAGCATGCGGCGGACACGGGTTTCGCCGGTCGCGATATCTACGCCGACTTCCACGAAATGCGCAGCGAAGGTCGATTGCTGAAACGTCTTGTCCAGCCCGCCGAACTCGATGGTGTCTTCCACGGTGAGGGTTCCGCTGGCTGCGGCTTTGGCGAGCGGGGCGGTGCGCTCGCCCTGACAAATCAGTTCATCGGTAAACACGGCGTCATCCGCATTAAACCCGAGCTTTTCAGCGACAGCTTCGCGCAGTTTCACGCAGGCGGCGTACACCCCGGCGGTAGACGTATTCGCACCCCACTGGCCGCCGGACCCGGCAGACACCGGGAAGTCGGAATCGCCCAAACGCACGACCACTTTTTCCAGCGGAACGCCCATCATCTCGGCGGCGGTCTGGGCGATGATGGTGTAACTGCCGGTGCCGATATCAGTCATATCGGTCTCCACCGTCACGATGCCCTGCGCGTCGAGATGCACCCGCGCACCGGATTTATCCAGCAGATTGTTACGAAAACCCGCCGCGACACCCATACCGATCAGCCAGCGTCCGTCACGAACCTGTGCCGGTGTGGCGTTACGCCGGTGCCAGCCGAATTTATCTGAGCCGGTGCGCAGGCATTCGATCAACTGACGACGTGAAAAGAAACGCTCGGTATTGAGCGGATCGACCTGCGTGTCGTTCAGAATACGAAACTCCACCGGATCAACGCCGGCTTTCTCCGCCACTTCGTCGATAGCGATTTCCAGCGCCATCAGACCAGGCGCTTCGCCGGGAGCGCGCATGGCGTTGCCTTCGGGCAGATCCAGCTGTGCCAGCCGTAACCCGGTCAGCCGGTTTTTGCCCGCATAAAGCAGTTCACTCTGCTGCACAGCTGTCTCCGGTGTACCGCCGGGCAGGTTGCCCGACCAGCTTTCATGCGCGATGGCAGTGATGCGGCCTTTTTCATCAGTGCCGATGCGGATGTGCTGAATAGTGGCCGGACGGTGCGTGGTGTTATTAGGGATCAGCGGTCGCGGCAACATCACTTTCACCGGTCTGTTCGCGGCACGCGCCGCCAGTGCCGCCAGCACGGCATCGCTGCGCAGAAACAGTTTGCCGCCGAAACCGCCGCCGATGTATGGCGAAATCACCCGCACCTTCTCTTCGGGAATATTCAGCGTTTTGGCAAGTTCACTGCGACACCAGGCGATCATCTGGTTCGAGGTGCGCAGGACCAGCTTGTCGCCTTCCCAGACGGCCAGCGAGGCGTGCGGTTCCATCGCCATATGGCTCTGATCCGGCGTCGTATAAATGGCGTCATGTTGCACCGGTGAGGCAGCGAAGGCGCTGGCGAAATCACCTGCGGTTTTGTCTGGCGTATCTTCCGGCGGCGTGGTGACGGCAGGCTTTTGCTCTGCCAGGCTGTACGCACCTTGTTCACGCTGGTAATCAACGTGGATCAGTGACGCGGCGGCGCGTGCCTGTTCGAAGGTCTCCGCGACCACCACAGCAATCGCCTGATGATAGTGTTCAATCTGCGGGCCGCCGAGCAGTGTGGCGGCGTTCATGTCGCCTTTGCCCAGCTTACCGGCGTTGGCCGCCGTGACGATCGCCAGCACGCCGGGTGCGGTTTCGGCGTCATGCAGATCCATCGCGATGATACGGCCTTTGGCAATGGCGGCACCAAGGACATAGCCATAGGCTGCGCCCGGTACTTCATCCTGCCATTCATAGGCGTAGGGCGCGGTGCCGGTGGTTTTTAGCGGACCGTCGATGCGGTCATGCGCACGACCGACCACTTTCATCTGGTCGATCGGATTGTCAGTTGCAGGCGTGTCGAATTTCATTTGTTATGCCCTCGCTTCAGTCAGCACGGAGGCGAGCGTTCGCTTCGCCAGTATCAGCTTGAACGCATTCTCAGGTGTCGGTTGCGCAGCGGCGAACAACCGCGCGTAAACCTCTCCCGCACCGTTCGCCACCTGTGCATCGGCTTCTGCCAGCCTCCAGGGTTTATGCGCCACGCCGCCGAGTGCGACACGACCAGTGCCGTCGGGCTGTACGATGGCAGCAACGGACACCAGCGCAAAAGCGTAAGAGGCGCGGTCACGGACTTTGCGGTAAACATGCGTGCCTCCCGCAGGGGGCGGCAGGATAACGGCGGTGATCAGTTCACCTGTGGCCAGCACGGTTTCCAGATGTGGCGTATCGCCCGGTGCAAGGTAGAAGTCGGCCAGCGGAATGAGGCGCACCGCGCCGTCAGGGTTGATGGTTTCCACTACGGCGTCGAGCAATTGCATCGCGACGGCCATGTCGCTCGGGTGTGTGGCGATGCAGGCTGCGCTTGCGCCGACGACGGCATGCTGGCGGCTGAAGCCCCTGATGGCCGCACAACCACTGCCTGGCTGGCGTTTATTGCACGGCTGGTTGGTATCGTAAAAATACGGGCAGCGGGTACGCTGGAGCAGGTTACCGGCGGTAGTCGCCTGATTGCGTAACTGGCCGGAGGCTCCCGCCAGCAGTGCCCGCGACAGCACGGCATAGTCGCGGCGGATGCGTAAATCAGCGGCCAGATCGGTATTACGTACCAGCGCGCCAATGCGCAAGCCGCCGTTGCCATCGGGTTCAATGGTATCCAGTGCCAGACCGTTGACGTCGATCAGATGGGAAGGTTGCTCGATCTCAAGTTTCATCAGATCCAGCAGGTTGGTGCCGCCCGCAATAAATTTTGCACCGGGATGCTGTAAGGCACTGCTGGCGGCGTCGGCGGGTGTCTTCACCCGTTCATAGGTAAAAGCCTTCATGGTTTTTGCCCTCCGGCGACGTCTTCAATCGCGGCAAGAATGTTGGAATACGCGCCGCAGCGGCAGATATTGCCGCTCATACGTTCGCGGATTTCTTCTGCGGTACGCGCAGGAGGGGAAACCAGATCCAGCGTGACGTGGCTGGGAATACCACTTTCGATTTCCTGCAACACGGCGACTGAGGAGCAGATCTGCCCCGGCGTACAGTAACCGCACTGGTAGCCGTCGTGTCTGATAAATGCGGCCTGCATCGGATGCAGGTTGTCAGGCGTGCCAAGACCTTCAATAGTGGTGACGTCGGCGTCCTGTTGCATCACCGCCAATGTCAGGCAGGAGTTGATACGGCGGCCATCGACGATAACGGTACAGGCACCGCACTGACCGTGATCGCACCCTTTTTTAGTGCCGGTCAGTTGCAGGTTTTCGCGCAAGGCGTCCAGCAGGGTGGTGCGTGTATCCACGACCAGCTGGCGGATCTGGCCGTTCACTTTCATTTTAAGGTGGGACTGATGTGTTTCATTGTCATGGTTGCTCATGCCAGACCTCCGGTATTACAAAATTTGAATCCAAAAAGGGGGTGACTTCGCGGGTGCCTTTGCGGCATTTTTTTATCACGAAGCCTTAAGCATAGTCGGCGATGGCGTTGGGATTAATCCTGAAGTCCGGCTTCTTCAGTTTGTTCCTCTTTTAGTCCTGCTTTTTTCCCTTAACTGGCTTCGTCAGTTCCCGCGCATAACGGATGAAATCCGCCAGAGCTTTGTTTTTCAGATGCCGCTGCCAGCTGAGCGTCAGCGTGGTGGTCGCACCGGGATCGGTCAGGAAGCAGTAATTCACATCGGGGATCATCACCGAACGCTGGGTTTCCGGGACTAACGTCACGCCCATGCCCATCGATACCAGCCCGATCGCTACCGACACATCGCGTGTGAACTGAATTTTCTGCGGCACAAATCCGGCCTGCTGGCAGGCGTTAAGTGCTGACCAGCCGAGGCCGACACCCGGCGGATCTTTCTGGATAAGAAACGGAGAGTCCGACAACGAGGATAGGTCGATTTTTTGTCCTGAACAGGCCGGATGGTCGCGGGGCAGTACGGCGATCAGCGGACGGGTAGCAACGTCGAGATATTCCAGCTCAGGAAACTGCGGCACCGGTGCACGCACCAGCGCGATATCCAGCTGATAATTGAGCAAAAGTGTTAGCTGCTCGTGAACGTTATGTTCTTCAATGACGATATCAATATCGGGTTTATGTTTGCGGTAACCATTAATTAACAGCGCGAGGGCCGGATCCAGAATCGACGATCCGACATAACCCAGTTTGAGTTGTCCTTTATGTCCAAGCCGCAAACTGCGGGCGTTCTCAAGGAATTTCTCGTAGTGGGTGATGGCGATGCGCGCTTCTTCTACCAGTTGCTGCCCCTCGAAGGTCAGCGCCACATGGCGCTTATCACGGGTGAAAAGGGGGATCCCCAGAGACTGTTCCAGTGCCTTTATTTGCTGGCTTAATGCGGGCTGGGCGATGTTCAGTTGCAGTGCAGCTTTACCAAAATGCAGCACTTCCGCCAGCACCACAAACGAGTGTAATTGTCGGTAATCCATATGTCCTCCGGTGCATTTCCTCATAATAATCCCTTATTAAAAAGCCGCGTATTGTTATTGGACTCTTATCACCCATTCTTTGCAAACTGGCGGGGTAGCGGCGATGAACAGCAGGCCGCTGTATCCTCAATGACATGAATTAAAGGGGCATGAGATGTCTGAAGAAAAAACAAAAGTGACTGATCTTCGTTCCGCGCTGGAGGTGTTGAGCCAGTACGACGACGAACTGATCTACACCGATGAACCTGTAGACCCGATTGCGGAGTTATCCGGTGTATACCGCTACGTTGGCGCACACGGCACCGTCAAACGTCCGACTCAGGTGGGGCCGGCGATGATCTTTAATAAGGTCAAAGGGTATAACGACATGCGGGTGCTGATTGGCCTGCTGTCTTCCCGTAAACGTGTGGCGCGTCTGTTTGGCACCACGCCGGAAAATCTGGCGTTTATGCTGAAAGATTCCGTATCGAATCCCATCCCGCCGATTGTTATTCCGCGTGAAAAAGCGGTCTGTCAGGAAGTGGTGCATCTGGCGACCGATCCGGATTTCGACATTCTGAAAATTCTGCCAGCTCCGACCAATACGCCGGAAGATGCGGGCCCGTATTTCACCCTCGGCATGTGCTACGCCGCCGACCCTGAAACCGGCGAGCATGACGTCACCATTCACCGTCTGTGCGTGCAGAGCAAAGATGAAATCTCCATGTATTTTGTGCCTGGCCGCCATCTGGATGTGTTCCGTCAGAAAGCCGAAGCCGCAGGCAAAGCGCTGCCCATCACCATCAGCATCGGCGTTGATCCGGCGATTGAAATCGGTGCGTGCTTTGAGCCGCCAACCACACCGCTGGGCTTTGACGAACTGTCTATCGCGGGCAGCCTGCGTAATCAGGCCGTCGAACTGGTGGATGCCCTGACCGTCAATGCGCGCGGTATTGCCAACGCCGAAGTAGTTATCGAAGGTGAACTGGTGCCGAACTACCGTGTTCGCGAAGATCAGAACACCAATACCGGTAAAGCGATGCCTGAATTTCCGGGTTACACCGGTGCAGCACAGGCCGAAGTGCCGGTGATTAAAGTGAAAGCCATTACCCACCGCCGCCATCCGATCCTGCAAACCTGTATCGGCCCGAGCGATGAACACACCAATATGGCCGGTATCCCGACCGAAGCCAGCATTTTGCAAATGGTGGAACGTGCGCTGCCGGGCTTTGTGCAGAACGTTCACTGCCCGTCACCGGGTACCGGTAAATACCTCGCGGTGTTGCAGGTGAAAAAACGCTTTGCGGCGGATGAAGGTCGTCAGCGTCAGGCCGCACTGCTGGCGTTTGCTGCTTTCTCTGAGCTGAAACATGTGATGCTGGTGGATGAAGACGTTGATATTTTCGATCTCAACGACGTGATCTGGGCGATGACCACCCGTTATCAGGGCGATGTCAGCACGGTCTTTATTCCCGGCGTGCGCTGCCATCCGCTTGATCCGTCTTCCGATCCGGCCTTCAGCCCGTCGATACGCGACCACGGTATTGCCTGCAAAACCATTTTCGACTGCACAGTACCTTACAACCTGAAAGCGAATTTCCAGCGCAGCGAGTTCCTCGACGTGGATGTGAACCGCTTTATTCCAGGCTTTACTAAAAAATAAGAAGGCAGCGGCGGAACTATGAAGTTAATGACCAGGAGTAATAACTCATGATTATCGGACCTTATATCAACGGTTCCGCCGTATTGCTTGGCGGGATTGTCGGCGCGTTACTCAGTCACCGGCTGCCGGAACGTCTGCGGACGTCGATGCCGCTGATTTTCGGTGCGGCCTCGATGTGTATGGGCGTCGTGCTGGTAGTTAAAGTCAGCCACATGCCGGTGATGGTGCTGTCAGTTATCCTCGGTGCGCTGCTGGGCGAACTCTGTTATCTGGAGAAGGGCATCGGCAAGCTGGGCAGTAAAGCACGCAGTCTGGTGGAGGTTTTTGTGAAATCCGATCCCGGTGATCAGGCGTCTCAGGAACAGTTTCTGCAAAGCTACGTGGCGATTATCGTGCTGTTTTGCGCCAGCGGTACCGGGATTTTCGGTTCCATGCATGAGGGCATGACCGGTGATACCAGCGTGCTAATCGCCAAATCGTTCCTCGATTTGTTCACCGCCGCTATTTTTGCCACCACACTCGGTTTCGCCGTGGCGGTGGTCGCGGTGCCGCAGCTCATCATCCAGTTGCTGCTGGCGTACGGCGCAGTATTTATTCTGCCGCTGACCACGCCGGAAATGCAGGCGGACTTCTCCGCCGTCGGCGGTGTATTAATGTTCGCCACCGGTTTCCGTATTTGCGGCATCAAAATCTTCCCGGTCGCCAATATGCTGCCAGCGCTGATCCTTGCCATGCCAATATCAAGCTTATGGGTTCATTTCTTCTGATTCAGACCATTTCCGCTATCACCCGCCACTCAGCTTCTTCTGGCAGAGGCGGCGGTTGCCGCCTCCTTCGTGTTTGCGAACCGTGGCGAAAACGACATTGTCCTGAAAGCTGAACGCCTGATAAACGAAGCCAAAACAGCACGCCTTTTAAGAATACGGGAGTAGATAACCGGAAGCGGCGGGGAATAGAATCCTCCGTCGCTTATTCTTTTTATGAAGGCTCGTTATGAAAAAACTCTTTTTTATCATCATGGTTTCAGCACTGGCGGGTTGTGTCAGTGAGCACCCTAAACCGGAAAGGCATCAGACCGGGATGGCGAATCCGGCGGCAGTCTATTGTCATGAGAAAGGCGGCAGATCGGTGAGTGTGCAAACGCCGCACGGTGTCCGTGCCGACTGCGTATTTGCAGATGGCCGGGGTATCGATGAATGGGAACTGTACCGCAGGGATCACGGATAATAATCAACGAGCCAGGCACAGGCAAACAACCCGATTTCACGTTTATCTGTTCACGACGGGATGTGATACTTTGAACCCATTAGCGTGCCGGTGAGAGCAACTCATCGCTTTGGATTCAGAACAGCACAGAGGGTTTATGGCGGTCATTTCCCAACACATTATTGAGCAGGCAAAACACTGGCGCAGGGACTTCCATATGCGCCCGGAACTGGGGCTGAATGAACATGGCACCGCAAAAATAATCAGTGAGCTGTTGCTGTCATTTGGTCTTGAAGTTCACACGGGGATTGCGGAAACCGGCGTTATCGCCACGTTGCGAAACGGCGAAGGGCCGTCCATTGGCTTGCGCGCAGATATCGATGCGTTACCTATTCATGAACTGAATGATTTCGCTCACCAGTCGCAAAACCCGGGGCTGATGCACGCCTGCGGTCACGACGGGCATACGTCGATTTTGCTGGGGCTGGCAAAACATCTTAGTGAGAACCGCCATTTTCGCGGCACGGTGCATTTCATCTTCCAGCCAGCAGAAGAGAATTTCGGTGGCGGTGAAATGATGGTGAAAGAAGGGCTGTTTGAACGCTTCCCGATGCAGGCGGTTTACGCGCTGCATAACTGGCCGGGCTTGCCGGTCGGCGAAGTGGCAGTCAGTCAGGGGCCGATGATGGCGTCGCAGGACAATTTCTATATCACCCTCACCGGAAAGGGCTGCCACGCGGCGATGCCTGAACTTGGTGCCGATCCGGTGGTGGCTGGCGCGCAACTGATTTTATCTCTGCAAAGTCTGATTTCACGCCGTCTGTCGCCGCTGGAACAAACGGTGATCAGCCTGACCCAGCTTCAGGCCGGTGAAGCCATCAACGTGATCCCGGAAACGCTGCAAATGTCGGGAACACTGCGTTGCCTGAGCAGTAAAACCCGTGAAACCTGCTGGCAGCTGATTGAGGAATACGTCAAAGCGGTGCCGCAGCCGTTTGGTGTGAAAGGGGAAGTGCGCTGGGAATATGGCTATCCGGTGACGCAAAATCATGCGGCGCAGGCGGATATTGTGCGTGTCGCGGCAGAGAACACGCCGGGCATTCAGAAAGTGCATTTCAACAATGCGCCGTCGATGGCCGCCGAAGACTTTGCCTATTTACTCGAAGCCTGTCCGGGCGCGTACTTCTGGTTAGGTGCCGATGGCGCTACGCCGTCAGCGTCTTTGCACAGCCCGCGTTATGACTTTAATGACGATATTATTCCGCTGGGTATCGGCGTGCTGACGACGTTGGTTGAGCGTGAACTGAAAGCATAACGCCCGCGCCGCGCATACAAAAAGGCCGGACATTTTACAGATGTCCGGCCTTTTTCATGATATTGACCCGTCCTGATTAGCGTTGATTACACCCGGAAATGCCCCACGGCGATCGCCAGTCCGGTTGCCTGTTCCTGCAACGCCGACGCGGCGCCGGTGGATTGCTGAACCATCGCCGCGTTCTGCTGCACCATGCCGTCGAGCTGGGTGATGGCGCGGTTAATTTCGTGAATGCTCTGCATCTGTTCCTCAGACGCGTGAGTGATTTCCAGCATCGCGCTGCTGACATTCGCCACATTACTGACGATCTCACTCATGCTGTCGCTGGCCAGCCGGACCTGCGCTGAACCCGATGCCACGCTGCTGACGGTAGATTCGATCAGCACTTTGATCTCCTTCGCCGCCTGTGCGCTGCGCTGTGCCAGACTGCGCACCTCGCTGGCGACCACCGCAAAACCACGGCCTTGTTCCCCTGCGCGTGCGGCTTCTACCGCGGCATTCAGCGCCAGAATATTGGTCTGGAAAGCGATGCCGTCAATAACGCCGGTAATATCGCCGATTTTCGACGACGCCGTTTCAATGCTTTCCATTGTCGTGATGACTCTGGTCACCACTTCGTCACCGCGTGTGGCGGCTTCAGAGGCCGATCGCGCCGTGCCGGACGCCTGTTTAGCGGAACTCGCCGACTGAGAAACCGTGGCAGTGATTTGCTCCAGCGACGCCGCTGTTTGTTGCAGGCTGGCCGCCGCGGATTCGGTACGCCCGGACAAATCGTTATTCCCTGCGGCAATTTCATCGGCGGCAATTTTGACCGATTCGCTGGTGGTGCGGATCTCCGACATTACCTTGCTGAGTTTATCGACAAAGGTGTTGAACGCCTGCGCGATTTGCGTCACCTCGTCGTGGCCGTCCGTTGGCAGACGTTGCGTGAGGTCATCTTCGCCGGAACTTATGGCGTTGAGTGTATCCCGCACCACAGAAAGGCGGCGGAAGGATTTGCTGATAATCAGCCCGATCACCGCAGCGGAGAGCAACACAATCACCATCAGCGTAATCACCGAAGACGTCAGCAGGGATCGCATACCCGCCGTGGACTCTTTCTGATCCTGCGCCACCAGCGTATACCATTCCGTGCCTGCCACCGGCATGGCGCGCACGCGTTTCACCACACCATTGAGTTCAATATCCTGCGGTGAATTCACCGCTAACAGCGCCGGTAAATCCACGCCTTGCGCCAGTGCAGTAAAGGGTTTCAGCGCCAGACTGGCGTCAGGATGTGCAATGATGACGCCGGATTTATCCACCAGCATGCCGAAACTGCCCGGCGTCGGATGAACGGTATTAACGTTATTCACCACGCTGTCCATCGACACATCGCCCGCCACAATTGCTTTCAGCGTGCCAGATTCCATGACAGGCACGGCGAAAGTCACCACCAACTTACCGGTTCCGGCATCAATATACGGTGGCGTGGCAACCGGATGTCCGGCGTCGGCTGCCTGCGTATACCACGGGCGACCGGTCGGATCGTAATCTGCGGGCACACCGGTCGGATCGGAGAACTTCGCGGTTTTATTCGCGTATCCGACGTAGACGTTAGTAAACCCACCTGCGCTGGCGATCTGTTTGAGAACCGGGATCGGATCTTCCGACAGCGCAACCTGTTGCAGTGAATCGATCATCCGTGTTTTAGAACTCACCCAGTCGCTGATCCCTTGCGTGTGGCTGGAGGTCAGCGCGTTCAGCGTACTGTCAGTCGCCTGACGGTTGTATTTGTTAGCAACGGTGTAACTGAGGAACGTATTGATAACCAGCGAGCACGCTACGATGGCGATACAGGCGGTGATAATGCGCGAACGGATAGTCTTTAGCATGAGCGTTTCCCTGGAAGGAATCTTAAGTTTTTGGTATCGGCAGGAAAGGGAAAAACTTGAAGTCGATCACAAAAAAGTTCTTAGCGTTAAATACCTGTTTGTTTAAGTGGTGCTCGTAAGGTGTTGTTGTATAAGAATAAAAGTTAAATATCCATGGTATTTATAAGGTTTATTGAGTTTAATAAGTTGAACAATGCGCTTATCTCTCATCAACCTGCCCACCATGGATGAACTATGACCAAAATGGACTTTTCCCAAACCGCTGCCTTTATCTGGTCAGTGGCTGATTTACTACGTGGTGATTTCAAACAGTCGCAGTACGGACGCATCATTCTTCCCTTTGCCTTGCTGCGCCGTCTGGAATGCGTGCTGGAAAACAGCAAAGACGCGGTCGTGATACAGGCGCAAAAAGTGCACGCCATGGCGTTGCCGGAAGAAGCGCAGGAAAAGCTGATTTTGCGCGCCACCGGCGGACTGGCGTTTTTCAACACCTCGCCGATGAACCTCAGCAAGCTTGGACAAAAAGACACCCGGGATAATCTGGAGAACTACATTCAGAGCTTCTCCACCGATGCCCGCGAGATTTTTGAACACTTCAAATTCAGCGAATTTATCAGTCAGCTCGACGAAGCCAATTTGCTGTATAAAGTGGTGCAAAAAGTCGCAGCGACCGATCTCAGCCCGGCGGCGGTATCCAACCACGATATGGGGCTGGTGTTTGAAGAACTGATCCGCCGCTTTGCCGAAGGATCCAATGAAACGGCGGGTGAGCACTTTACGCCGCGCGACATTGTGCGTCTGACCACCGCGCTGGTGTTTATGAAAGACGATGAGGCGCTGACCCGCGACGGGATCATCCGCACCATTTACGATCCGACGGCGGGTACGGGCGGCTTTTTATCGGCGGGGATGGAATACCTGCACGAGCTGAATCCGAACGCCGTGATGCGGGCATTCGGACAGGAACTGAACCCGGAATCCTACGCCATTTGCAAAGGCGACATGCTGATCAAAGGGCAGGACGTCAGCCTGATTAAACTCGGCAACACACTTTCCAACGATCAGCTTCCCGCCGATAAATTTGACTACATGCTCTCCAATCCGCCGTTCGGTGTGGACTGGAAGAAAATCGAAACCGAGATCAGCGACGAACATACCCTGAAAGGTTTTGATGGCCGTTTTGGTGCCGGGTTACCACGTGTTTCCGACGGTTCGCTGCTGTTTCTGCTGCATCTGATCAGCAAAATGCGCGACGGCGGCAAAGAGGGCGGCGGCCGCATCGGCATTATTCTTAACGGTTCGCCATTGTTTACCGGCGGGGCGGGCAGCGGTGAAAGCGAAATCCGCCGTTATATTCTGGAAGCCGACCTGCTCGAAGGCATCGTCGCGCTGCCGACCGACATGTTCTACAACACCGGCATTTCGACCTATGTGTGGATCCTGTCGAATA
Organism: Rahnella sp. JUb53; assembly: GCF_004346065.1. Classification (NCBI taxonomy): domain Bacteria; kingdom Pseudomonadati; phylum Pseudomonadota; class Gammaproteobacteria; order Enterobacterales; family Yersiniaceae; genus Rahnella; species Rahnella sp. JUb53. The sequence goes on along the minus strand of NZ_SLYT01000010.1, from coordinate 94,490 downwards.
ACAAAGACAGCGCACGTAAGGGCAAGGTTCAGCTGATCGACGGCTCAAACCTGTGCGGTAAAATGCGCAAATCGTTAGGGTCGAAGCGTAATCTGATGGGCGAAGATGACATCAGACTCATCACCCGCACCTTTGGTGATTTTGCGGTGATCAATCCGACCCCGCTGTATGAGCTGGGATTAGAGAAAGCGCCGGAACAAAAATCCAGCCGTGGCCGTCAGTCCGCCAGCAGTAAAAAAGACGCGCCGAAAACCTTCGCCAGCAAAATCTTTAACAGCACCGATTTCGGCTACCGTCGCCTGACCATTGAACGTCCGCTGCGCCTTTGTGCACAAATCACCGATCAGGCCATTGCCACTTTACGTTTCGCGCCGAAGCCGTTTAACGCGCCGATGGAGCGGTTGTATCAGGATTTCGCCGCGCCGTGGAATGCGCAGATTTATGGCGATTTTTCGCAGGTAGAAACCGAAGCCCGCGCCATCATTAAAGCCGATTTCCCCGAGCTAAAAGAGAAGCAGATTAAAGACCTGCTCGACCCCAGACTGTGGCTGGCGCAACGCACGCTGATGGAGAAAGCCCGTCAGATCCAGATGGCCTTCGGCACCACTGACGGCGGTAAACACAGCGTCAGCAACGATTTCAATCAGTTTGATCACTCACTGAAAACCGCGCTCAGTGTTGCTTGCGTGAAGCTCGATACCAGAGAGAGAAAGCAGTTTATCGACGCAATCACCACCAAAAATCCGGCAGCCGAACCGGTGGTGAAGAAAGTCCTGAAAGAGAGTGAACAGCCGTTGTATGGCGCGTTCCGCTACAAAGGCAACGTGGTCGAGTTCGAACCTGACGGTGATTTACGCGATAACGAAAACGTCCCGCTCGATCCCTCCGTTGCTACCAGCCAGCTTATCGAAAGCTATTTCGACCGTGAGGTAAAACCGCACGTCAGTGACGCCTGGATCAACGCCGACAAACGCGATACGAAGGACAACGAGATCGGCGTCGTCGGTTACGAGATCCCGTTCAACCGCCACTTCTATGTCTATCAGCCGCCACGCGACCTGAAAGAGATCGACGCCGACCTCGATGCCATCAGTGCCGAAATCATGGCGCTGTTGCAGGAGGTGCATTCATGAGCGGGCGGTATAAGGCGTATGGGGAATATAAGGATTCCGGGGTTGAGTGGCTGGGGGAAATACCTAAGAGTTGGAAAGCAAAGCGGTTAGCTGCTTTTTTTGAAGAACGCAGAGAGAAAGTAAGTGATAAGGATTATTCACCTCTATCTGTCACAATGAAAGGCATTGTCCCGCAACTTGAAAATGCAGCAAAAACTGAAGCTGGCAATAATAGAAAATTAGTTTTAAAAAATGATTTTGTAATTAACAGTCGTTCAGATCGAAAAGGTTCCTCAGGAGTATCTTCTCTTGTTGGTTCTGTTTCACTAATTAGTATTGTTATGGTACCAACGAGGATTTATCCGTACTTCGCCCATCACTTACTTCGAAGTTATTCATTCCAAGAGGAGTTTTATCGGTATGGAAAGGGGATTGTTGCTGATTTATGGAGCACCAACTCTTCAGAAATGAAAAATATTCTAATACCTGAAGTTCCGATGCGAGAGCAAGAAGCTATTGCCGCCTTCCTCGATCACGAAACCGCCAAAATCGATACCCTGATCGACAAGCAGCAACAACTGATTGAACTGCTAAAAGAAAAACGTCAGGCGGTGATCAGCCATGCGGTGACCAAAGGGCTGGACCCTGATGTGCCGATGAAAGATTCGGGAGTTGAGTGGTTGGGGGAAGTGCCGGAGCATTGGGATGTAATCCAACTAAAGTATATAACCTCAATGTCATCGGAAAAAATAAAAAATATTAATGACAGATATGTTGGTATGGAAAATATTTCTTCCGGAAATGGGAAGTATATATTCAAAGAAGAAGTGGTCTCCGATGGGATTTCAGTATCCTTTAATCAGGGGGATGTTTTGTTTGGAAAGCTTAGGCCGTACCTCGCAAAATCATGGGTAGCAGATTTTTCAGGTGTTTGCTCATCAGAGTTTTTAGTTTTACGGGCACTCAAAGTTAGTCCATATTTTTTGAATTATTACCTGCTGACGAATGATTTCATTGAGCAAGTTAACTCCTCAACATATGGATCAAAAATGCCTCGCGCAAGTTGGGATTTTATTGGTCTATTATCAGTACCCATTTGTTCTTATAAAACATCAGAAATTATTGCTCTTTATCTCGATAAAATAACATTAAAAATCGATACCCTGATCGAACTCCAACTGCTACAAATAGAACTCCTCAAAGAACGCCGTACCGCCCTGATTTCCGCCGCTGTCACCGGCAAAATAGACGTGCGTGACTGGCAGGTTCCTGTCACACAAACCGAATCCGACGAGGTGATGGCATGATGTCGGATCCGACCAAAGAACGGATTTTTCAGGATGAGATAATCGCGCAGCTGTGCGCTAACGGCTGGATCACCGGTAAACCGGACGGCTACGATCGCGAGCGGGCGCTGTATCTGCAGGACGTTCTGACCTTTGTGCACACCACGCAGCCGAAAGAGTGGGAGAAGCTGGCGCGGGTGTATCCGCAGGATACCGAACGTCATTTCCTCGATGCGCTGGTAGCGCAGTTAAGCAAAGCCGACACTAACGCCACGGACAAACTTTCGCGTACTTACGGCACCCTCGGCGTATTGCGCCACGACCTGAAGATCCGCAATGCCAGTTTTACCTTGTGCCAGTTCAAACCCGAGCACGACCTGAATCCCGATACGCTGACGCGTTACCGGCAAAATATCTGCCGCGTGGTGCCGGAACTGGTGTACAGCCCGTATGCCAGCCCCGAGCATTTTGCGGAAAGCGGGGTGAAAGCTAAAAGATGGCGTATCGATCTGGTGTTGTTCGTCAATGGTCTGCCGGTCGCCACCCTGGAGCTGAAATCCGAGTTTAAGCAGACGGTGCAAAGCGCCATCGCTCAGTACAAAGACACCCGCCCGCCGAAAGATCCGGCGACCAAAAAGCCGGAGCCGTTGCTGACATTCAAGCGCGGGGCGCTGGTGCATTTCGCCGTCAGCCAGTACGACGTATTCATGAACACCCGGCTGGCGGGCGATCAGACCTTTTTTCTGCCGTTCAACAAAGGCACGCCGGAAGGCGGAAAGGGCAATCCGACGCCCGCCGACCAGACCCGTTACGCGACGGATTATCTGTGGAATGAAGTGTTGCTGCCCGATAACCTGCTGACCATTTTAGGCAGTTACGTGCATTTGCAAATCGATGAGAAAGAAGACTGGCAGGGACTGAAATACAAAAAAGAAGCGCTGATATTTCCGCGATATCATCAGTGGGATGTGGTGAATAAACTGGTGCGTGCCGCAACGGAAGAGGGCTGCGGACATAAATACCTGATCCAGCACAGCGCGGGTTCCGGCAAATCTAATTCGATTGCCTGGACAGCGCATCAGCTTTCGACGCTGTATAACGCCGGCGGACAAAAGCAGTTTCATTCGGTGATTGTGGTCACTGATCGCACGGTGCTGGACGATCAGCTTCAGGACACTATCTATCAGTTTGAACATGCCGACGGTGTGGTCGGGCGCATCAATAACAAGACCGGCGATGGCTCAAAAGCCGAGAAGCTCGCCGCCGCGCTGGAAAACTCGCAGCCGATTATTATCGTCACCATCCAGACGTTCCCGTTTGTGCTGAAAGCGATTGAAAACAGCGTGAGCCTGAAACAGCGCCAGTACGCGATCATTGCCGACGAGGCGCATTCTTCACAAAGCGGTTCAACGGCGCGTCAGCTGAAAGAAGTGCTGATGCTGGAAAATACCGGCGACGACGTTGAGCTGTCTTCCGAAGACATCATGGACGCCACGATGGCTGCCCGGCGTGGCAGCAATAATCTCAACTATTACGCTTTTACCGCTACGCCGAAAGCCAAAACGCTGGAACTGTTTGGCCGTCTTCCCAACCCGAACGAACCGGCGTCTAAAACCAACCGGCCACAGGCGTTTCATGTTTATTCCATGCGGCAGGCCATCGAAGAGGGCTTTATTCTCGACGTGCTGAAAAATTACGTCACCTATCATGTGGCTTATAAACTGGCGCAGAAACAGCAAGATGCAGATAAAGAAGTCGATAGCAAAAAGGCCGGCAGGCGGCTGAGTCAGTGGGTGCGGCTGCATGATCACAATATCTCGCAGAAAGTGAAAGTGATTGTCGAACATTACAAAAATCACGTCATGAACTTACTCGGCGGGCAGGCGAAAGCCATGGTCGTCACCAGCTCGCGTAAGGAAGCGGTGCGCTACAAACTGGCATTCGACAAATACATTATTGAAAATAATTACCAGAAAATCAGCGCCATGGTGGCGTTTTCCGGTGAGGTGGAATTCACCGAAAACGACCCGAGCAGTGACGGGCAACTGGGACAGAAATTCACGGAATCCAGCATGAATCCCGGCCTGAAAGGACGTGATATGCGCAAGGCTTTCGACAGCGACGATTATCAGGTGATGCTGGTAGCAAACAAATTCCAGACGGGATTTGACCAGCCGAAACTGTGCGCCATGTATGTCGATAAACCGCTCGGCGGCGTCGAATGCGTGCAGACCCTTTCACGCCTGAACCGCATTTATCCCCTCAAAGCCGAATCCGGCACCTTTATTCTCGATTTCTATAACCAGCCTGACGAAATCCTCGCTGCCTTTCAGCCGTATTATCAGACCGCTGAACTGATGGACGTATCCGATCCGGCGCTCGTTTTCGAGCTGTTTGAAAAGCTGCGTACCAGCGGGATTTTTCAGTGGAATGAAGTCGAACAGTTTTGCACTGCTTTTTTCAGCAAGAACAAGTCCAGCGCCGCGCTCAGCAATATCAGCAGACCGGCCGTGGTGCGCTGGGAGAAACGCTATGCCTCGGCGATTGAAGCCTATAAGCAGGCGAAAGATATGTTTGAACGCACCAAAAAAACGCAGGAGCCGGTGATTATCGCCAATGCAGAGAACACCTTTAAAGACTGCAAAAAGGAAAAAGACCGGCTGGAAATCTTCAAAAAAGACCTCGGCAGCTTTGTCCGTTTCTACGAGTTCATTTCGCAGATCGTCGATTACGATAATAAAGATCTGGAGAAACTGAGCCTGTTCGCAAGGCATCTGCGGCCCTTACTGCGTGAGCAAAACGTGCAGGAAGACGACGTGGATTTGCATAACGTGGTGATGAGCCATTACCGTTTATCGAAAATACGCGAGCAAAGTCTGCGGCTTACCGACAGCAGTCGTGACGACCGGTTGCAACCCGGTAATGACGTCGGCTCGGCGAAACCCAAAGACAAGAAAGAGGATTTTCTGTCGCATGTGCTGGAGCGTTTAAACGAACTGTTTATTACCGATAATCTGACGGATAAAGATTTGATCAGCGGCTTGCACACTGTTTGCGGCAAGATTTCGGAGAACCAGACGGTTATGACACAACTTGCCAATAATACGTCTGAGCAGGTGATGCTGGGAGACTTTCCAAAAGCGGTTGATGAAGCCATCATGGACTGTAACGCCGCCCAGCAGGAAATCATGCTGCAATATCTCTCCAGTCCCGCCATCGCTAAAGGCTATGCAAGAGTCATTTTAGATATGCTGAAAGCCGGTTAACACGTGAATGGGCTGCGGCGAAAGCCGCAGCGTCAATGCAACGACTTACTCTTCGCCAGTCTTCTTCTTATCCACATGCCCCAGCGATCTGTCCGGGAAACAGATATCGCGCACGCGCTGTTTGAGCGGCGCGGCATCCGGAAAACCGCCGTCGCGTTTGCGTTCCCAGATAATTTCATCATCGACTTTGATTTCGTAAATGCCACCGGTGCCGGGAACCAGCGTCACGGAAGCCAGATCGGTACTGAACGAATTCAGCAGTTCCTGCGCCATCCATGCGGCGCGAAGCATCCAGTTGCATTGGGAACAATAAGTGATGGTAATGGCAGGCAGTTTTTCCATGGTGCTGACCCTTTTTGGAAGATTTTATCGATGTTTTAGAAAGCAGATATTAGTGTCCGCTACAGACCTGCGCCAGTTGTTGTCTAAGCCACTGATGCGCCGCAGAAAGATGCGAGCGTTCGTGCCACGCGGCGACTTTAGTAAAGCCGGGAATGTCCAGCGGTGGCGGCATGACTTCCAGCCCTGTGACGTCGCGCACCAGCCGTTCCGGTACCACGGCGATCAAATCTGTGGTCTGTAAGACCGGCGGCAGCACCAGAAAACTGTTTACCGACAGCACCACATTGCGCTTTTTACCCAGCGCCTGAAGCGCGGTATCCGTCACGCCGGTAAAATTCTCTCCGCTGAGCGACACCAGCGCATGATCGTACTGACAAAAAGTCTCGAGCGAAATCGTCCCTTGTTCCAGCGCCGGATGGCCTTTGCGCAGCGTACAAACATAGCGCTCATCGTATAAATGGCGGATATGCAGATCAGGCGGGGTTGTCTCCGGCGTCAGCAGCGCGAGGTCGATTTCACCGCGCTCCAGCCGCCCCTGGATGGTCGAATCCTCAACCCGCTGGACTGACAGATGAATGCCGGGCGCCAGCTTCTGTAGCAGGGAAAAGAACGGCACGATAATCACGCTTAGCGCGTAATCGGTGGCGGCGAGGGTAAACGTCATCTCGCAGTCAGCGGGCACAAAGACTTCCGGTTGCAACAGCGCCTCGATTTCCGCCATCACCCGTTTCACCGGTTTAGCCAGCGCCAGCGCGCGTTCGGTCGGTACGATGCCGTAGCGCGCCCGCACAAATAACGGGTCGTCAAAACTTTCCCGCAGGCGCGTCAGCATGCTGCTCACGGCGGGTTGAGTCAGGGAAAGACGCTCTGCGGCGCGGGTCACGTTGCGTTCGTCGAGCAATGCATCGAAAGTCTTTAGCAGGTTGAGGTCGAGACTTTTCAGATTGCGCATGGGCAGGGCACCGATTGAGTTATAACGAAATTTGATACGCACTATAATATTTCTACACTTCTGCTTATAGCTCTTTGGCAGCACTCTGAGTGCTGAATGTGCCAATCCACCGAGGAAATATTATGTCTGCACTATTTACGCCGTTTACGTTGAAAGACGTCACCTTAAAAAACCGCATTGCGGTTCCGCCTATGTGCCAGTATTCCGCCACTGATGGCGTGCCGAATGACTGGCATCAGGTGCATTACGCCACGCTGGCACGCGGCGGCGCGAGCCTGGTGATTGTCGAAGCGACGGCGGTTTCACCGGAAGGCCGTATCACACCGGGATGTCTGGGGATCTGGAACGATGAACAGGCTGCTGAACTGGCGAAGATCGCCAAATCCATCAAAGCCGCAGGCGCAGTACCGGGGATCCAGATTGGTCACGCAGGCCGCAAAGCCAGCGCCAATCTGCCATGGGAAGGGGACGACCATATTGCTGAAGGCGATCCGCGTGGCTGGGCGACCATTGCGCCATCCGCGGTAGCATTCGGCAAACATCTGCCAAAAGTGCCGAAAGAAATGACCAAAGCCGATATCCAGCGCGTGATGGCCGATTTTGTCGCTGCCGCAAAACGCGCACGCGATGCCGGTTTTGAATGGCTGGAACTGCATTTCGCCCACGGCTATCTGGCGCAAAGCTTCTTCTCCGTGCATTCCAACACCCGCACCGACGAATACGGCGGTGATTTCGCTGGTCGCAGCCGTTTCCTGATTGAAACTTTCGATGCCGTGAATGCCGTCTGGCCGAAAAACCTGCCGATCACCGCGCGTTTTGGCGTGATCGAATACGATGGCCGTGATGAAGAAACCCTGGCGGAATCTATCGAACTGACCCGTATTCTGCGTGAGAAAGGGCTGGATATGCTTAACGTCAGCGTCGGTTTCTCGACCTGGGAAGCACAGATCCCATGGGGTGCTGGTTTCCTGGCACCGGTGTCGCGCCGCGTACGTGCCGAAGCCGGTTTACCGGTGGCAAGTTCATGGGGCGTCGCTTCCGCTGAAATCGCCGAGCGTTGTATCAGCGAACAAGATATGGATCTGGTGATGATTGGCCGCGCTATGCTCGCCAACCCGCATTATCCGTATGCGCTGGCGAAAGAACTGGGCGAGGACAACCCTTCATGGGTTCTGCCTGCGCCTTACGCGCACTGGCTTGAGCGTTACAGCATCAGCTGATATTCGTTTTACATCAGCGCATTAACTGACAGGCAGAAGCTTTCTTCTGCCTGTTTTTTTGTCCGGCGCTCAGATATAAAAATAATGAATATTTATCATCACGAGCGGTAATTTCCGTAATATCTCAGCGATGCGTATTCTTTGTGAACACCAGCCAGCGGGCTGTTCCACAGATAAAAAGGAAACACACATGAATGCGATTAACTGGCCACAGGGCTATATTCCCGGCGAAACCGACAACTTCGCATCTAACGAAATGATCATCACCGGTGTGACCGTGGAAGAACTCTGGGCACAACTCGATAACACGGCCGCCTGGCCGGTTTACTACAGTAATGCATCTGATATTGACTTCCACGACGGCAGCGGACCGGGCCTGAGCGACGGCGCACGTTTTCGTTTCAGCACCTTCGGTTTTCCGGTGGAAGCGCAGGTTAATGAATACGTCCCGCCGGTCAAAGGCCAGCCAGCGCGAATGGCGTGGCACGGCTGGGCAGAAGGCGATGCCGACACCCGTCTCGATGTGCATCACGCGTGGCTTATCGAAGAACTGTCCGGCGGCCGCGTACGTATCCTGACGCAGGAAACCCAAAATGGAAAACCCGCACGCGAACTGGCAATAACGCGACCTAACCCGATGATCAACGGTCATCAGGAATGGCTGGACGGGATGATTAAAGCGGCGCGGGGATAGCTGATCATCCGGCTGGCGACCGAAGCGTAATTAGCTGACGTATAAAGTAAGATCCCGCCAACGAGGGCGGGATTTCTTATTAAAGTTTAATCTTATTAGCTTCCGCAATATCACTTAGCAAAGCACCGAATGCTAAAAGCTCTTCTCTAGTCCAGCCCGTTAAAGTGGGTATCTCATCTTTACTGCATGATATCAGTACGGCTGACTCTAGTTCTCTTATGAGATTAAATTCCCTATGTGTAATTTCAACCACAAGCAACTCATCATTTTTATCTATTATTTTCAATCGACTATCCTCGTTAATTCATTGGCGGAGGTGCGCACCATGTCCGCGACCTGCGAGCCGATCTGCGCGATGGCGCGGTTCTCATCGATGCGCTGCTGTTCTTTAGCAGCATCGAAGATCGGCGCCAGCGTGCTGTGGGCGTTGTCGGTGTCGCGGCTTAACTCAGCGACATCCTGCGTCTGTTTCTCTTTATCGCGGATGACGATCGTGCCGTCCGCGACAGCGGAACCGGTGGTGCTGGCGGCGCTGCCGTCGTTGTTCAGCCCGGCGAGCATGCCGTTGGCCATATTGCCCATGAACTGTGAGGCGGTGTTGCCGCTGGAGCTCATGCTGGCGCTGCTGCTCTCGACGCTGTAATCGGCTTTGTTGCGGATGTCGTTCCAGCCCAGCGTGCTGGTATCGAGGCGGTTTTTGTCCGACGTGGCACCGGAGGCAATCACGCCGCCGTTAAGCTGGGTGTGGTTGCCGACGGTGATGTCGAAGCCGCCGCTGCCCGCGAATATGCCGCTCTGGTCGGTGACGCTGGCATAGTCGGCGTTCATTTTGTCCTGCGTCAGGCTGATGTACCCGCTGCCGCCACCGCCGCCCCATGTGAAGCTGCCGCCCGCTGCGGCGCTCTGCTGTTTCGAATCGTAATGTTCGGTGTCCTGCAGGCTTTCGACCGTCAGGTTGTGGCCAATCTCAGCGGTGATCTGCTCACCGGAAACCTGTGCGCCTCTGATGTTCAGATCGTTACCGGCATTGATGTTCAGGTTGTTGCCTGCGGCAGCGTTGACGTCGGCGAAAATGCTGATGCCAGGTTTTTAAAGAGCGTCTGGATTAACGGCCTAGTTTGTTACTAAGTGACTCAAACTTCACCTTTTCCGGAGGCCAGCGGGGTACGCAACGATGGGCTACTGTTAAACGATAGATAAAACCGCCCAGCTGAATGGCTGGGCGATTATGTTTTCTAGGATGGATATTTATCTGATAAATAACGCATTATTGCAGAAATATTTTTCAAGTTATAACCCATCAACTTGTTAGCATTCTGAGCTTGACATAACGTGTCATAATCATCCTCTAGTTGGCCTATATCTAATTGATTTGGCTCATTATAAGGATCATATTTAAACTCCGAAGGTATATTCCAATAAAAATCTGCTTCTAAAGGAATGCTACTCATACCTTTTTTCCTCATTTCGTTAAATATGTCACTTATCGCTTTTTCGAGTAAATCAAGATCTACTTGCATATTTAACCCTTACCATTTTTTATTTCATGTATATTCTTATTAAACGTCTTAATCTCATTTTCAAGATGACGAATTCTTCCTTCGATAATCCTTTGTCTAACTGCATCGCTCGGTGCATTCTGAAGATGGCCTTGATTATCAAACGCATCGGGGTTGCGTTTATAAGCAGCTAATTTTTCCTCATGAGCTTTTATTTGCTCTTCCAGAGATTTAATAGACCTTTTGTCCGAAGTGCTTAGTTTTTTATCTCGCGCACTTTCCTCATCTTCTGGTCCCCAGCCACCTGGCGTTCCTGAACCAGTACCCCCTAACTCAGCCTTATCTGCATCTGTTAGGTCTTTACCGATATTTGGAGTGGAATCAGCATCAGAATTGAGCATACCTGCTATCAGATGTAATGCAAAAGCAGCTTCCATAGGGCAGCTTCCGCCTGATAAACACTGTTTGACGGCGTCCTGACCAAATTCAGTGACTGCTTTATCCAGTGCCAGCGCGGCTTCCTGATTCGCGCTTCGTACTGATTCTGTACCACCAGCCGCTGCAATATTGTTAGCTATCATCATGTTTTGCAGCTGCACGATAGTGAACATATTATTGCTGACTTCGTTTTGACCCGATTTCGCCCCATCGATCCCCGAGCTTACCTCTCCTCCGACTACGCCACCGGCGATCCCTGAGGCTAACGTTGCCAGCGCAACTACACCTTGTTTCTCTTCCTCGCTCAGATCTTTGATGTCTTTGCCCGGATAGAGCGCTTCGGCGATGTACTTCGCGCCTGCGGCTGACAGCCCGGCACCGGCCGCGCCTGCTGCCGCATTGCCGCCCTGCATTTCGGCGACGACGGCACCGGCCAGCGCGTGGCTGATGATGCGTTCAGCGCCTTCGGCGGTGTGGGTTTTGATGTATTCAGCCATGTAAGGCGCGGCTGCGCCCGCCACGGCGGAGCCCCAGTCGCCTCCCGTCAGGCCTTGTATGGCGGCGGTGATCGCCTGTACGGCTTTCTGTTTATCGCTGCCGGTGCCGTAGTCGTTTAGCGCCGTGTCGTAGGCACGTCTGGCGATGTCTTCAGCGGTTGGCGTTTTTCCTTCGGCTTCCAGCGCGGCTTTCGCGGCGGCGAGATTGTCGGGATTTTTCGCCGCTTCCTGTGCCGCGATTTTCCCTTCGGTGCGCACGATGTCCGCCACCTGCGAGCCAATCTGCGCGATGGCGCGGTTCTCGTCGATGCGCTGCTGTTCTTTGGCAGCATCGAAGATCGGCGCCAGCGTGCTGTGGGCGTTGTCGGTGTCGCGGCTTAACTCAGCAACATCCTGCGTCTGTTTCTCTTTATCGCGGATGACGATCGTGCCGTCCGCGACAGCGGAACCGGTAGTGCTGGCGGCGCTGCCGTCGTTGTTCAGCCCGGCGAGCATGCCGTTGGCCATATTGCCCATGAACTGTGAGGCGGTGTTGCCGCTGGAGCTCATGCTGGCGCTGCTGCTCTCGACGCTGTAATCGGCTTTGTTGCGGATGTCGTTCCAGCCCAGCGTGCCGGTATCGAGGCGGTTTTTGTCCGACGTGGCACCGGAGGCAATCACGCCGCCGTTAAGCTGGGTGTGGTTGCCGACGGTGATGTCGAAGCCGCCGTTGCCCGCGAATATGCCGCTCTGGTCGGTGACGCTGGCATAGTCGGCGTTCATTTTGTCCTGCGTCAGGCTGATGTACCCGCTGCCGCCACCGCCGCCCCAGGTGAAGCTGCCGCCCGCTGCGGCGCTCTGCTGTTTCGAATCGTAATGTTCGGTGTCCTGCAGGCTTTCGACCGTCAGGTTGCGGCCAATCTCAGCGGTGATCTGCTCACCGGAAACCTGTGCGCCCCTGATGTTCAGATCGTTACCGGCATTGATGTTCAGGTTGTTGCCTGCGCCGATTTCGGAATTCGTCCAGGTGGTGCCGTCGCCGTGGTTTTTGCCTGCGGCAGCGTTGACGTCGGCGAAAATGCTCAGCCCGGCTTTTTCACCGCTGACCCCGAAACTGATGCCGATATCGCCGCCGGCGCTGCTGTTTTTGCCGGTGGTTTTTTGGGTGTTATCGGCCGCCAGCAGATTGATGTCGTCGGCAGCGGACAAGCTCAGATCACCGTCAGCTTTGATTTTGCTGCCGATAACGTTGAGGTCGCCCTCGCGTGCTTCGATCGTGGCGTTGCCGCCGGCCATCACCGACGAACCGGTGGCGGCGCGTTGATCGGTTATTTGCTCGGACCGGCTTTCCTGATGGCTGATGGAGGCCGAGATGCCGATAAAGCTATTTTCCCCGCTGTTGTTGCCGTCAAGCTGGGTACCCTGATACGCCTGATAGCCGTTCAGTCCGGCTTTGATGCCATCAAGTGCTGCCATCCGGCCGCTGCTGTCATCACTGGCACTTTGTGCGGCGGTATAGCCGCTGTTAGCTGCTGCACCGGCGGTACCCGACAGGGCGATGTTCAGGCCGGTGGTTTTTTGCTCGAAGGTCTCTTTGCGGTGCAGGGCGTCCTGACCGGGGTCAATCTGCACGCTTTTACCGCTGATCAGCATGTCCTGAGTGGAGATCACGTCCGAGCCGCTGACGTGGACGTTGTTGCCCGCCATCAGGCTGACGTCGCCGCCGAGGCTGCCAATCGAGCTTGCGCTCTGGCTTTGTGTGGTGCCGTCTTCGTTGACGCGGTGGCGGGTTTCAGTGGTGCCGAGGGTGAAGCCCAGTCCGCCGCCGCTGAACAGACCGCTTTTTTTCTTCTCATCGAGACGGTAGGCGGATTGTTCTTCGGTGGACGCCAGAACGTTGATGTCGTTGCCCGCCAGCAGGCTGACATTGCTGTCGCCGATGATGCTGGAACCATTAACGTTCAGGTCGTGACCGGCCATCATCGAAACATTGTCGCCACCGAGCTGAGTACCTTTCTCGTGAGTCGCGTAATCTTCGCGCACGGTGTGTGTGGTGGTTTTTGAGAAAATACCGCCCGAGGTTTTCGTCTGCTCGAAGAAGGAATAATCGCTTTCCGTGACGCTGTTAAGGGTGATGTCGCGTCCGGCGGTAACAGCCAGATCGCCCGTAGCATCGACTTGTGCGCCATTGAAGGTCACGTCCTGACCGGCCTGAATGCGGGTGTCCCCGCCGCTGGTCAGTCCGGTGCCTTGCTGACGGATTTGCTCATCGATCTGCTGTTTTTTCTTGCCGTGAGATTCGCTGTAGCTGCTGATGGCTTCGGCGTTGAGATTAACGTCACGTCCGGCCGCTAATGTGGCGTTATCGCCCGCACTCATACTGGCTGCCTGCGAATTAAGGTCACGACCGGCCACCAGCGTTAAATCCCCACCTGCGTTAAGCGTGGTGTTATCCACCAGGCTGAGGCGTTGTTCGCTGTTGCTGGTTTTGCTGCGGGCGCTCTGTTCCTGCGTTTGCAGGTTAATGTCGTTGCCGGCTTTGAGCGTGGCATCGCCTTTTGCGGCAATCTGACTGGCGCTGATGTTCAGGTCATGACCGGCCTGCATGGCGAGGCTGCCACCGGCGGAAATGCTGCTGGCCTGCGTGTCGGTACTCTCCGTCAGGGTGTTCTGGCCGCGAGAACTGCGCTGGTCAAGCTCACGGGTCTGGTTGGCGCTGATATTGACATCGCCGAGCGCCTGCATGGCAAGATTGCTGCCTGCGCTGAGGTGTGCACCGGTGATATCGATATTTTTACCGGCGTACATCGACAGGGAATCGCCCGCCGTGATCGAGGCCATATCGCCAGTCTGGGTGTCTGAGAGGGCGAGGGTATCGACGCCGGATTTACCCGCAGCGTTCCACTGATTGGTCAGTGTCTTGTTGATCAGATTGCCGTCGAAGCTGACCAGCGAAACGCTCTGACCGCTGATGGTCGAGCCGATGTTACTGATGTCGCCAAGCGCGAACAGGCTGAGATCGCCACCCGCTTTCATCAGCCCGGCATCGAGGTTATCAATGGTGCTCTGGCCCGAAACGTAAAGACCGGAGCTGGCCTGCATCGTCGAACCGCTGTTGGTGACCGTGCCGCCCGCCAGCTGAATATTGTTACCGGCGATCACGCTGCCGGTAGCCGGGGCGACATCTTTCGGGGAAAGGTACAGTTTGGGGATCAGCACATTCTGGCCGTTCACCACGCTGTTTTCCCACCACAAAATACTTTTATCCAGTGAGGCCACTTGTGCCGCGGTCAGCGCCACGCCAAAGGATAAACCGAGTGACTGTTGCGCGAGGGCAGCGTTATCCATCAGATATTGCATCTGCGCCAGATCGGAGCCAAATCCGTTGATGTAGCGGCTGCCGGTGGTGTTAATCAGCGCGTTGCTGACGTAGCGGGTATCGAATGCCGCATCCCCGAGGAAGCGATAATCGTAATCAGGGTGCAGATTCAGGCGGTCGAGGAAATAGGCTGAGCCGATAAACGAGGATTCTTCCGTGTACTGGCGGCCGGTTTCACGTGGCGCGACCGGCGCTTTCATTCCCTGCATCGCATAGATTTCGTTGAACAGGCTGTTATCCAGTTGTCCGAGTCCGTCCAGTTTCGGGTTGGTGATAATGAGATACGGACTTTGCGGGTCGGTGCTCACCACGAAATAGCCGCTGTTGCTGGTGGGCAGCGGGTAATCGCTGCTGTTGAGCGTCGTGCCGCCGTTCAGGGTTTGCAAGGCATCGGCAATACTGTCACGCCATTGCGGGGCGGTGATCTCTTCCTGTGAGGCGCTGGCCAGATCCTGCGACGAAGCACCGGCGAATTCAGCCGGTGCGCTGAGGGAATTCAGCGCAGGGGCAGAAAGTTCATGGCTGATGCTGCCGGCATGGGCAGAGGATGAAGTGTTGCTGATATCGCTGGCAAAGGTAGCGGTCAGGTTGCCACCGGCCTGGATCACCGCGCGGTAAGCGGCGGCATCGCTGCTGGTTTCATAAACCGGTGCGCCGGTCAGGTCAAAACGAACGGTAGTTGATGATGCCTTCTGAGTGGCATATTCCGTCGCGCTCACAGATTCACGGCAACCGGCGGCTTTTGCACAGTTGTAATGATAAATCTGGTAGGCCGAGACGGTGCCGGTGTCGACAGAATTGTTGTTCAGCCGGTCGCCGGACAGCGTCATGTTACCGCCCGATAGCAGGCTGCTGGCATTATTGTCCAGCGTACTGGCCTGCACGGTGAGATCACGGCCTGCTGCAATCCTGGCCGCATTACCTCCCGCCGTTGCCGTCCATGTTTCATCGCTGATGAGGACTTTTTGATCCTCAAGTTGCGGGCTGATCAGTACAAAATAGCGGGTCGTACAGTGGTCGTTGACGCCGCCACCGCAAAGGGTTTCTTTATCGTAGGTCAGTAAAGCGGGATCAATGTCTTTCAGTGAAACGTCAATGTAGGCCTGACCCGCCGGGACATACTGATGAGTTTCATGGGAAAAACTCAGCCCGTTGCGTTCATTGAGCAGATGGCCGGTGTAAATCGAGATATCGCCATGGGTTGTTTCGATGGTCCCGGAGCTGTTGACCGTTTCACTGCTGGCATTCCCTGCGGCATCTTTCATCATCCACAGGTTGTTTCCTGCCAGAATGTCGCCCTGAATATTACTGATCCGGTCAGCCAAAAGTGTCATGTCGAGCGCGGAATAGAGCAGGGCGCTGTTGGTCAGTGTGCCGGTGGCGCTCAGAAGCAGGTTCCCGGCAGTGCCGATAAACCCGCTGTTGGCGATATCTGCGCGGCTTTCAAGGCTGACATCACCGCCAGATTGCAGGCTGCCGCTGGCATTCTGCCGGATGTTTCCTGCACGGATGCTGAAGGTGCCGTCACCGCCCGTCAGGGTTCCCTGATTGCTGAAGTTGCCCCCGCTGGTCAGTAAGAGGCTTTGCCCCTGCATCGTGCCGTTTTGGATGAAATCACCTGACGTGCCGACGTTTAATGCCTTTCCTGCCGCCACTGTGCCGTTTTGGGTTAATGCTTCCAGCAACGTCAGCGTGACATTCCCCAGCGCCACAATCTGGCCGTTTTGCGCCAGCGTGCGGCTGTTCAGTGTGATATCGCCTGCACTGAAAATTTTCGCATTGCTGGCGTTGGCGAGCGTCTGTGTCGTCAGGTTGAGCATTTGCGCGGCAAACAACGTACCGGTGTTATTCACGCTGGCCTGATCAAGCGTCAGCGCACCTGCCTGAACCGTTCCGCTGTTTTCCAGCGCATTCCCGCCGAGCGTGGCCTGATTTTGGGCAATCAGCGTGCCGCTGTTGGTCAGCGTATTTGTGATATTCAGGCTAAGGCTGTCACTTTGCAGCCAGCCGGTGTTGAGGAAGTCAGGGGCATCAAGGCTTAACTGGCCGCCGGACAACAAACGACCCTGATTACTTATGCCCTGCGAGAGCTCAAAGGTGGCGCGCGTCGTGCCCTGCGCGATGCCGTCGTTGTTAAACGTCGCGGCATTAAGATTCAGCGTGCCATCGCTGAGGATCACACCACCGGCATGGTTTTGTGCATCGCCGGTCAGGGTCAGATCCATTGATTCCCGCGTCTGCAGGGTGCCGCTGTTATCAAGACGGGCAGTATTCAGTGTCAGCGCGCGGGTTTGCAGTTGTCCTGCGTTATCCAGGTGGCTGGCGGTGATCTTTGTGCTGCCGTTACTTTGCAGTTTGCCGGAGGATTGCTGAGTCAGTGCGTTTTGCAGCGTGAGAGTCAGTCCGTCCACGCCGGAGATTTCGCCTTCGTTATTCAGCGTATTACCGGAGATACTCAGGTTTTTGGCGATCCACTGCCCCTGATTGGTCAGCGCCAGTGCCTGAAGTGCCGCCGTTCCGCTGGCAGTCAGTTTGCTGTTTTTACCACTGATGAAGTTCTGCGTGAGCGTGAGTGTCAGCGCATCGGCGCTTTGAATCGTGCCGTTGTTGGTGAGCTGCTGGCCGCTGAGCAAAATATTCTGCCCCTGCCAGATACCGTCATTGACGACGGATTGTGCGGAAACCGACAGGTCGCCCTGAGAGAGCAATGCGCCTTGCTGACTGTTACTGAGATCCTGCAACAACGTCATCGCCAGCGTATTAAGACCAGTCAGCGCACCACGGTTATCCACCTGCGTTTGCTGGATATTAAGCTGGCTGGCCTGCACGGTGCCGCTGTTGGTCAGCCGGTTACCGTTCAGCGCGAGGCTGCCTTCACTGAGCAGGGAACCGCTGTTTTCCAGCGTTTCTGCGCTGATTTGCATCGCGCCATGGCTCATCAGTTTGCCGGTATTATCAAGCTGATGGCTGACCGTGGCCTCAAGTGATTGCTGCCCCAGCACGCTGCCACTGTTAGTAAAATCTGTGGCGAAGAGACGGGCGTTTTCACCCTGAATGATGCCGGCGTTGCCCAGTTGCGTCGCGCTGAGCGTCAGATCTGCGCCGCTCAGCAGACGACCCGACGCCGCATTGCCGAGCGCGTCGGCATGGATATCCAGCAGGGAAGAGCCCTGAATTGTGCCGGTGTTATTGAGTGAATCTGAGGTCAGGGAGAAGCTGTCCGCCAGCAGCAAACCGGCATTATTGAGTTGTGGCAGAGTAAGATCGAGCGCGCCACCGGTGACAATCTGGCCGCTGCTCAGGTTATTCAGCGAGGCGACATCCAGTTGCATGGCGCTGTTGCCCTGAAGGATCCCGCTGTTGATGAGTGAATCCGTGCTCAGACGCAACGTCTCAGCCGACACGTTGCCGCCGTTACTCAGGTTGTCCGCGCGCAGGCTGACATGTTGTGCCGCCGTTTGTCCCTTATGATTAAGCGTAACGGCCTGAATCGCCAGATTGTCCCCGGCGACCTGGGTCCCCTGCAAATCAGCCGATTCCTTCAGCGTTAAGGTCATGTCCTGTTGCGACTGCAACTGCGCTCGTGTGCCGGTCACCAGCCGGTCTGCGTTGAGTGTCAGCGTCCCGAGTGAGGCCAGCTGGCCGTCAATTTGTGCATCGGACAGATGAAGCGACAACCCGCCGTCGCTGGTCAGTGAACTGTTCTGTGAACCGGTAAAACGATCGCCCTGAAGGGAGACCAGATTGTTTCCTTTGGCGGTACCGGCCAGAGAGAACTGACTGAACGTCAGCCCCAGATCATGTCCGGCAAGCAACTGCCCGTCAGCGTCCAGGTTCAGGGACGAACCGGTAAACGTCAGATCCTTTCCTGCGCTGACCGTGCCGCCGAGGGTGGCGGTTTGTGTGCTCATCGCCAGTGACCCGCCTGACAGCAAGTCTCCGGAATTATTCAGGGTGCTCAAGTCCAGAGTAAAATTGCCCTGAGACTGAAGTTTTCCTTTATTTTCCAGCGTGGCGGTGTGAACAACGGTGTTGCGGCTGGCGGTAATATTTCCCTGATTACTCAGCTTATTACCCGTGAGCCGGACATCCTGCCCGGCAGTCAGGTTACCCTGCAAGGCAAGGTCGCCGTTGCTGGTCAGCTCCACATCACGCTGTGCATCGATATGCGTACTGTTATCCGCCGTTAACCGGGCGCTTTGCATTTTCACCGTTTGACCAGAGGTTATCTGGCTGCCACTTGCCTGCAACTGACCATTGCTGATCAGGGTGAGATTCTCGTTGCTGGTGATGGTGGCGTTTTGCAGCTGCATTTCGCCCTGGCTGTTCATCGCGACGGACTGCGCCTGATGCTTGCCGCTGAGCTGAATGTCCTGCGCATTGGCAGCGAGCGAGCCTGCCGTCGCGCTGTTGCTGAGTGTCAGCCTGCCATTGGCGTCAAGCTGCATATCGCCCTGACGCGCATTGATATTGCTGAGATTGACGCCGACGCCTTTATCGCTTGAAACCAGTTTAATGCGGTTGGCATACATGCCGCCCAGCGCGCCGGTGTCGATGGCGACACGGGGTGCGTCGCCTTTGCCCGCTAACGGCGTGACCTTGCCGCTGGCGTCAACGCGGTTGGCTCCTGCGATCACGGTCAGATCCTGCGCATTAAGTTGCGCATTGATTTCTGTTGCGCGGGAAATCAGAGAGAAATAGCCACTCTGGCTGGCGTCCAGCCCTTTGCCTTCAACGGTGATCGCGCCTTGCGTGACTTCCAGGGATTGCAGTTTACCGTCAGCACCCAGTACCGGTTTACCGGTGGTCAGGGTGGCATTCGGCGTATTGATAAATCCGCAGCCGTTACAGGTGATGCCGTAAGGGTTGGCAACCATTACGCTGGCGCCTTTCCCCGCCACTTCCATATACCCGTTGAGTTGTGAACGGTTTGCAGACGTGACTTCGTTAATGATGGCTTTGGCTTCCTGCCCGGCCTTCAGATTAGGGTTGTTCTGGATCAGGCCGCCGAGCTGGCTTTGGGTCAGCCGGTCAGTGCCGTTATTGAGGATTAAGCCTTCGGTGCCGACGTTGAAATTCTGATACTGGTTATGGGATACGCCCGCCTGATTCGGTGTCGCGATGTTAACCACCGGCACGCCGTTTCCTGCCTGATCGACCTGCGTCGCGCCGTTTGCCACCTGCACACCTGCCGCCACGGCAGGCATCACCGGCTGAATGGCGAGAAAGGTCATCAGGATGTAACTCATCAGACGACGCCAGACAGCGACCGGCGGTAACGTATTCTTTTCCATTTTCGATATCCTTATCAGAAATTACAGCACGACATTCAGGTGGTAA
Source organism: Rahnella sp. JUb53 (assembly GCF_004346065.1). Classification (NCBI taxonomy): domain Bacteria; kingdom Pseudomonadati; phylum Pseudomonadota; class Gammaproteobacteria; order Enterobacterales; family Yersiniaceae; genus Rahnella; species Rahnella sp. JUb53. Next base: position 74,486 of record NZ_SLYT01000010.1, on the reverse strand, counting down.
TACACCGTGACGCGGTCAGGCGCTAAGTCGCCGGGGTAACGCAGGGGCCAGCCGACGGTAAACTGGCTGGAGAGATGACCGGCGCTGCTGCTGAGTCCTACCGCGCCGCCCCACAGCGTGCCTGCCGCGTTAACGTCGTGATTGTCATGATGCAGATATCCGCCATCCACGGCAGCCACCGCGCTGACTGCGCCCAGCAAAGGCATACTGAACAGCGCCGTGTTGAGTTCGTTGCGCCAGTAACCGCCGTTATCACCGGAAAGGTATTGCTCTTTGAAGCCACGCACCGAGCTTTCGCCGCCAATCGTCAGGCGTTCGTTGCCGTAAAGACGGTCGCCGGTCCACTGACCGTAAACGCTGGAAAGAAAGGTGACTTTCTGGCTGACCGGCTTGTAGTAACTGCCGGACAGTGACCATTTGGAGAACTCTGCTTTGGGCGCATCGTCCGGTTTATGCTGATCGTCTTCCGCGCCTAACCAGGGCACGCCGCGGCTGAATGTCGGGTTCAGCGTGGACAATCCGCCCCACAGTTTCTGGCTATGGTTGATGCCCACGCTGACATTGCTGAGCTTGCGGCTGCTGCTGGCCAGCGGAGCATCATTAAGATAGTTACGCGCCATATTGTTGCTGATCCCGACAGATACGCCGGTTTTGATATCGCTGTTTCGAAATACGACGCGGGAAAGATTGACGCGATGGGTTTGGGAATCGCCGGTTGACCGCCAGCCGAAGCCCTGAGAATTCACCGTGCTGAGATAATCGCTGTAGCTGTAACTGTAATTCATCAGCCAGTAGCCATAAGGCACGCTCATGCCAGCCTGCACGCTGCGGGCGTCGTGGCTGCTGGAGAAATCGCTGCTTTTCGCGCCGCTGACAAACCACTGATCCGCCAGTCCGAGCACGTTACTGGCGATCAGAGAGCCGTTCATCTGGCCGGTGCCGGTGCTTTTTTGCCCGCTGTTATCGAATCCCACACCCAGGCTGAGTGGAAACTCCGGCGTGGCGGTTAAATTCACAATGGAGTAACCCGGTTGTTCAGCCGGAAGGATCTCTATCTGGACCGGTGTCTGGCGCAACCGGTTAATCTGTTCCATGCCCTGTTCGATATCGCGCAGATTGAGGATTTTGCCTTTAAGGCCAGGGAAAGCCATCGCCAAAATACGGTCGCTGTGTTTATCTAATTGAATATCCTGAAGCTTGCCTTCCATCACGGTAATATTCAGCTCTCCCCGTGAGAGATCCTGCTCGGGAAGAAAAGCACGGCTGGTGATATACCCGCTTTCGATATAGGCATCAGATATTTCCTGCACGAGCTGGGTAATTCTCTTAATGCCTAAACACTTTCCAATTAAAGGTTTCGTTAACTTGTCTTGAGTGCTGGAAGATAAATGATTGGCTTGAGTAATATTGATAGTGGAAATAGTAAAGCACGGTTTTTCGTCAGCGTTAGCCGGGGCGGGGGCGGGTAAAGAGAGCGTCTGGCTTCTTTCCAGCTCATCACGCTGCATTTGCTGTTGTTGCAGGCGATCTCTTTGTTGTTGCTCAATATTGTCCCTGTCTGCCGGACTGAGCAAAGCGGCATGCACCGGAAAGGTGGCCAGAACGATAGCCCAGCAGATGGCTTTAATATTCATTGTAAATGTCCTTATTTACGAATCAATTAGTTTTAGTTATGCGTCAAAGGCCTGACGCCGTCTTTATATCAGTTTACGTTTCATTACACAAAATCTCATTTCTTAATATTTCTAAAACTCAGATTTTTATTTCAGATAAATAGAAAATCATTAGTATTCTTAGTGTTTTATGAAAACTCTTAGTTAAACGATTGAATAAAAAGATCTGATAACCGAAAAACAAAGTTAACTCTCCGGCGGGATGAGGATGTCTTCTGGCCCTGCCTCTTTTCTTTTCTGTCCTTTCAATCCTTTCCAAATCAACGCAAAATCTCAACCCTGACAGGCGATAACAAGGGATGCGGGTGTGAATTCAGGTTTGATGGTATTACACGGAAATCACTCAGAAGCGCTGAGGGACGTGCTGGTCTCGTGGATGGCGGCGCATCCGCTTTCACCGCTGGAAAACGAAGTGATTCTGGTGCAGAGCAACGGCATCAATCAGTGGCTGAAACTGGCGCTGGCGCGCGATGTGGCAGAAGGCGGTTGCGGCATTGCGGCGGCGCTGGATATCAAACTACCGGCGCGCTTTTTCTGGCAGGTTTACCGTGCGGTGCTCGGCAAAGAACAGGTGCCGGAATCGTCGCCGTTCGACCGTCCGCTGCTGACCTGGCGCCTGATCCGCCTGTTGCCCGAACTGCTTGCCGAACCGGTGTTTGCGCCGCTGGCCCGTTTCTTAAAAGATGACGGCGATATGCGTAAGCTGCATCAGCTGTCACAGCGGCTGGCGGATTTATTCGATCAGTATCAGGTTTACCGCGCCGACTGGCTGGAAGACTGGGGCAACGGGCTGGACGTCCTGCGCACCAGCCGCACAGGCAGCGAGCCGTTGCCGGAAAACCTGCTGTGGCAGCCGCAACTGTGGCGTGCGCTGCTGGCGGATGTGCCTGAAAACGAGCGCAACACCAGCCGTGCGGCGCTGCATCAGCGTTTCCTGCAACATGCGCAGACCCTTCCTCAAGACCAGCGTCCGGCCGGTTTACCCGCGCGGCTGGTGGTGTTTGGCATCTCCTCGTTACCGCAACAATCTCTTGAAGTGCTGGCAGTGCTGGGCCGCTGGACACACATCTTTATGTGCGTGCATAACCCGTGCGAGCACGACTGGAGCGATATCATTGCCGATAAAGATCTGCTACGTGCGGAACGTAAGCGCCAGTTGCGTAAGCCGGGCATGCCGCAGGTGATTGCCGAAGATGAACTCCATCAGCATGCCCATCCGCTGCTGGCGGCGTGGGGCAAGCAGGGGCGCGACTATATCGGTCTGCTCAATGAATATGACAACCACGAATCCTATGCCTCGCAGCTGGCGCCGGTGATCCCGCGCATCGATCTCTTTACGTCGAACGGTACCGATACCCTGTTGCATCAGCTGCAGGAAGATATTTTGCAGCTGCGCCCGCTGGCTGAAACGATCGATGAATGGCCTCCGGCAGATGTTCAGCATGACGATTCCCTGCGTTTTTATATTACCCACAGCGCCCAGCGTGAAGTGGAAGTGCTGCACGACCGTCTGCTGGCGGCGCTGGCGGCAGATCCGACGCTGAAAGCCCGCGATATCATCGTGATGGTGCCGGATATTAACGGCTATGCACCGCACATTCAGGCAGTATTCGGCCTGACGGAGCGCAGCGATCCGCGCTACATCCCGTTCACGGTTGCCGATCAGGGACCGCGCCAGAACAATTCGTTACTCGGTGCGCTGGAAAGCCTGCTGGAACTGCCGCAGTCGCGTTTTGCGGTCAGCGATTTGCTGGATTTACTCGACGTACCGTCTGTGCGTCAGCGTTTCGGCATTGAGGAAGAACAACTCCCGCTGCTGCACCGCTGGATCCGCGCCGCCAATGTGCGCTGGGGGCTGCATGCGGAACAGCGTCAGAGCCTTGAACTGCCGTTATCGCCGGAACAGAACAGCTGGTTCTTTGGCCTGCAACGTATGCTGCTGGGTTACGCGGTAGGCAGTGGCGAAGCCTGGGAAAACATCGAGCCGCTGGATGAAATCGGCGGACTGGATGCGGCGCTGATCGGTCCGCTGTCGCATCTTCTGAACTGCCTTGATGACACCTGGCGTCAGTTGCGGGAACCTGCCGCACCGCAGGTATGGGGCGAGCGCCTGCGCACGATCCTTTCCCAATACTTTGCCGAAGATGACGGCGAGGACGGCTTTATTTTAGTGCGTCTGCACGGCGAACTGGAAACCTGGCTGGAAGCCTGCGAAAGCGTCGATCTGCAGGCTGAACTGCCGTTGTCGGTGGTGCGCGATCACTGGCTGGCGCAGTTTGACCAGTCCGGCCTGACACAACCGTTTTTCGGCGGCGCGGTGACCTTCGCCACGCTGATGCCAATGCGTGCCATTCCTTTCCGCCACGTCTATCTGCTGGGGATGAACGACGGTGATTATCCGCGTAACCGCGTGCCGATGGATTTCGATCTGATGGGGCGTGATTACCGCCCCGGCGACCGTTCGCGTCGTGAAGATGACCGCTATCTGTTCCTCGAAGCGCTGCTTTCAGCGCGTGAACGCTTACATATCAGCTGGGTAGGCCGCAGCATTCATGACAACACCGAACGCCCGCCGTCCGTGCTGGTGGCGCAGTTGCGTGATCATCTGGCGGCAGGCTGGAAAGCCGAAAACGGCGAAGATTTGCTGCATGCGCTGACCGTAGAGCATCGCCTGCAACCGTTCAACCGCGACTATTTCAGTCAGGAAAGTTCGTTGTTCAGCTATGCCCACGAATGGCGTGCCGGACTGGAAGCGGAAGCTGCGTCCGTGGCCGCACAACCGCTGCAACCGGTGGAACAGGAAGGTGCGCTGACACTGCGTCAGTTGTCGGATTTTCTGTCGGATCCGGTGCGCAGTTTCTTCCGTCAGCGGCTGAATATCTATTTCGAGCTGGAAGATCCCGGCAGTGAAGATCAGGAGCCGTTCGACATTAATGCGCTGGAAAACTGGCGCTTGCAGGACGAACTGATCCGCGCGCAAAAATGGGCGCTGGAAGCGGGTGTTTCGCGTCAGGACGTTTTACGTCAGCAACTCGAACGCATTGAACGGCGCGGCGAGCTGGCACCGGGGGAATTCGCTGCGGTGCTGAGTGAAGATCTGGCCGAGCCGATGGACACCTTGTTTGCCAGTTATCAGCAGGTACTCGATAACTGGCCGCAACCGCTGGCAAATGAGGCGCTGGAAGATGACACCGGCGGCGTGATGTTCTCCGACTGGCTGAGTGAACTGCGGGCAAATGCAGCGGGCGACCGCGCGCGCGTGGTGCTGGAAAGTATCGGCATCATGACGAAGGAGCGCAGTTACCGCTTCGACCGGCTGCTGCCTTACTGGGTCGCGCATATTGCAGGGCATCTCGACGGAAAGCCGATGCACACCGTGATTGTCAGTAAAAACGGCACGGCTGAATTGCCGCCGCTGGATATTGAACAGGCGCGCAATTTGTGGGAAACGCTGATTGAAACGTGGAAAGCGGGTCAGCTGCGTCCGTTGCCGCTGGCAGTGAAAACCGGGTTTATCTGGCTGAAAAAAGAGGGTACGGAGCACAGCGCACCAGACAGTGATGTCTGGTTTGCCGCCCGCGACAATTATGAAAATCATGACCCGGCGAACATGAAATTTGGTGAGCGTGACAGTAACGCCTATCTGGCCCGCGCGTGGCCGGATTTCGCCGCACTCTGGTCGGACGGTGAATTTGCCCGTCTCGCCGATACCCTGCTGGCACCGCTGAGAAATCATCTGGCACGCAGCAAAAAAGGAGCGAAGGAATGACGGAGCAGACGTTGCCATCCACCCTGAACGTGCTGAGTTTTCCGCTGACAGGCAGCCGCCTGATTGAAGCCAGCGCCGGTACCGGCAAAACCTTTACCATCGCCGCGCTGTATGTGCGGCTGGTGCTCGGGCACGGCGGGGATAATGCTTTCAGTCGTCCGCTGACGCCGCCGGAAATTCTGGTGGTGACCTTCACCGATGCGGCGACCAAAGAGCTGCGTGACCGTATCCGTGCGCGCCTGTCGCAAGCGGCGGGATATTTTTTAGGTAATCCTGAAGCGGAAAAAGACAGCGACGAATTTTTGCAAAATTTGCGCGAGGAATATTCACCGGAGCAATGGCCGGGTTGTGCCCGTAAGCTGCAACTGGCGGCGGAATGGATGGATGAATCCGCCGTTTCCACCATTCACGGCTGGTGTAACCGTATGCTCGGCGAGCACGCATTCGACAGCGACAGCCTGTTTACCCAGACGCTGGAAACCGATCAGACCGAACTGCTGATGAACGTGGTGCGAGATTACTGGCGCAGTTTCTATTTCCCGCTGAGTGAGCAGGAAATCCGCACGCTGCGTGGCTGGTGGCGTGCGCCGGAAGATTTACACCGCAGCGTGATGCCGTTGCTGGAATACGCTGAAGAGTTAGGCTCAGAACAGACGCCAGCCGACGTAGTCGAAACGGTAAACAACCAGAAAGCGGCTGAACTGGCCGCGCTGAAACAAGACTGGCCGCAATGGACGCAGGAACTTCGCACCCTGCTGGAAGGCGCAGTGGCGGCGAAAGTGGTCGATGGCAAAAAGATTCAGGCGCGATTTTTCAATCCGTGGCTGGAAAAGCTGTACACCTGGGCGACGTCCGATGAAGTGATACCGGATCTGAAAACCGGCTGGACGCGTCTGACACCGGAAGGTTTGGCGGAATGCTGGAAGCAGGGCGAACCGCCTGCGCATCCCGCGCTGACCGCGATGGAAACCCTGAAATCCCGCCTTGAAAGTTTGCCGGATGCGCGCAGCGGTTTGCTGCAACATGCCTGCCGCTGGATAAAAAATCGTTTTGACCTCGAGCAGCAGAAACGCGCGCAAATGGGCTTCAACGATTTACTGACCCGTCTGGATTCAGCCCTGCGCAGCGACAACGGCGCGCGGCTGGCGGAGATCATTCGCACGCAATTTCCGGTGGCGATGATCGACGAATTCCAGGACACCGATCCGCTGCAATACCGCATTTTTGATACCGTCTACCGTGTGGCAGAAAACGTGCCGGAGCAGGGACTGATCCTGATCGGCGATCCGAAACAGGCGATTTACGCCTTCCGTGGTGCGGACATTTATACCTATCTGCGCGCCCGCCGCGATACCGGTGGCCGCCACTACACGCTGGCGACCAACTTCCGTTCCACCCGCGCCATGGTAGCGGCAGTTAATGAAGTGTTCGAATTAGCCGAAAACCGCCGCGCCGGCGAGGGCGCTTTCCTGTTCCGTCAGGGTGATGAAAATCAGGTGCCGTTCCTGCCGGTAGCAGCCAAAGGACGAGCCGACACGCTGGTCATTGACGATGCCGAAGCCACTGCGCTGACGCTGTGGTACCCCGAAAATCAGACGGAAACGCTGCCTAAAACGCAATACGTTCAGCTGATGGCAGACGGCTGTGCGGCAAAAATCGTCCAGTTGCTGCGTCTTGGCCAGCAGGGTTCCGCCGGTTTTGGTCAGCCCGGTGAAATATTAAAACCGGTGATGCCGGGGGATATCGCGGTGCTGGTGAATACCGGCCGTGAAGCGGCGGCGATACGCCTCGCGCTGTCAAAAAGTGGCGTGCGCAGCGTGTATCTTTCTGACAAAGAATCGATTTTTGAAAGTGCGCAGGCAGGCGAATTACAGTACTGGCTGGCGGCCTGTGCCGCGCCGGAAAACGACCGTCTGCTGCGCGCGGCTCTCGGGACGCCTTCGCTGAACCTGAGTTGGGAAGCGCTGGACCGGCTGAATCAGGATGAAAACGAGTGGGAACGCTACGTTCAGCAGTTTCAGGCATTGCGTACCTGCTGGCGCAAACAGGGCATTCTGCCGATGCTGCGCCGACTGATGTGGGAATTCGACGTGCCGCGCCGTCTGCTCGGGCGCGGTGACGAACGCGCGCTGACTGATTTGCTGCATCTTTCTGAACTGCTGCAACAGGCCAGCGTGCAGCTCGACGGTGAACATGCGCTGATCCGTTATCTGGCGGAGCAGTGTCAGGACGAACATCAGGGCGGCGATGCCCGCAAACTGCGTCTCGAAAGCGATGCGGATCTGGTGAAAGTGGTTACCGTGCATAAATCCAAAGGGCTGGAATATCCGCTGGTATTCCTGCCCTTTGCCTGTGCATTCCGCGCCGTGAAAAAGCAGGATTCACCGCTGAAATGGCATACGCCGGAAGGTGAGCTGGAAGTGGCACTGAGTGCATCCGATGAGCAACTGGTGCTGGCTGACCGCGAGCGGCTGGGAGAAGACCTGCGTAAGTTTTACGTGGCGCTGACCCGTTCGCGTTATGCGCTGTGGCTGGGCATGGCCCCGCTGAAAGAGTTTGAAAAGAGCGCACCCGGTTATTTATTTTTCAGTGACCTTTTTAGCGGCGGCGAGACGATGGATGCTGAGGCGCTTCCTGCCAGTTTGCAGGCACTGGAAACGGCGCATATTCGCGCGTGGCCGTTGCCGGTATCTGACGGCGCGGTGTATCGCAGCCAGCAGACATTGCCGAAACTCGGGCCGCGTCCGCCGCTGCGTCTGCATAAAGGGCCGCGCTGGTGGGTGTCGAGTTTCTCCGGTCTGCAAATTGCGCCGGCAGGCACGTATATCATGCCGGAGACCCTGAACCGCGAGCCGCAGAGAGAAATCGAAAGCGCCGCGCAGGACAGTTATCTGGAAGATCAGAAAACGCAAAAGAGTGCGAAGGAGCCAGTGAAGGAGCCGCTGCATGAACTGTCGCAGCCTATGACCGGCGAGAATTTGTATGCCTTCCCGCGCGGCCCTGCGCCGGGTAATTTCCTGCACGGTTTGCTGGAATGGGCGGGTGACGAAGGGTTTGCGGCGCTGGCGGCAGATCCGGAAAGAATTGCCGATCAGGTTGCGCGGCGTTGCAATACGCGTGGCTGGGAAAAGTGGATTGTGCCGCTGACTGGCTGGCTTACCGCGCTGCTGACGCAGCCTTTACCGCTGCAGGGAGGCAATACTTTTAACCTGGCAGAACTGCCGCCGTATCAGGTTGAAATGGAGTTCTGGTTCTCGCTGACAAAGGTGCCGACACGACGTCTCGACACGCTGGTTCAGCAATATACGCTGGACGGCGCGGAGCGTGCGCCGTTACTGGCGGAAGATCTCAACGGTATGCTGAAAGGCTTTATCGATCTGGTGTTCGAACATGACGGGCGTTATTACGTGCTGGATTACAAATCCAACTGGCTCGGTGATGACGCCAGCGGCTATGACCAGGAAAATATGACGCAGTCCATGCGCGACCACCGCTATGACTTGCAGTTCTCACTGTATCTGTTTGCGCTGCATCGCCTGCTGAAATCCCGCATACCGGATTACGATTACGACCGGCATATCGGCGGCGCAGTCTATTTATTCCTGCGCGGCAGCCACGCGCCGGGTAACGGCGTCTGCGTTCAGCGACCGGATAAAGCCTTAATGGAACAACTCGACGCTCTGTTCAGCGGCACGGAGGAACACGCATGAAAATCAACAGCCGTGAAGCGCTTGCGCAACTGCTGGCGAGCTGGGTGGAATGTGGCTGGCTACGGGAACTGGATCGCGCACTGGTGACGTTTCTGGCAAAAGAAGCGCCGGACGCGCATCCGTTGTTATTGCTGGCGACCGCACTGACCAGCTATCAGCTGGGGCGCGGGCATGTGTGTCTGGATTTGCAGGCCACGCTCGACGACAGCGCATTTTCACTCTCGCTGCCACCGGAAGGCGATCACGCTGACGGCGCGGTGATCCGCCCCGCAGCAGTGCTGGACGAGCTGAGTTTGCAGGAATGGCTGGCGGCGCTGGCGCACCCGACACTGGTCGGGCATGGCGAGGGGAATTCTCCGCTGGTGCTGAGCGGGCAGCGCCTGTATCTGCGCCGTTACTGGCAGTACGAACAGAATGTGCGCGCAGCGATAGAACAGCGTCTGACCCGCAGTGCGCTGCACACATTACCGGCGCAAACTTTACAGGCACCCCTGACGGCATTATTCCCGGCGGTGAACTCTGCCACCGTTAACTGGCAGAAACTGGCCTGTGCGCTGGCGGCGGTCAACGCGTTCAGCATCATTACCGGCGGACCGGGCACCGGGAAAACCACGACGGTGGTGCGTCTGCTGGCGCTGTTGCAAACACTGGCGCTGGAGGATACCGGCCAGCCGCTGCGTATCCGCCTTGCCGCACCAACCGGTAAGGCGGCGGCGCGTCTGAATGAGTCGATTGCCGGTGCGGTCTCTAAGCTGGATCTCAGCGGGCTCGGTAACGGCAATGATGTGCGTGAGAGTATTAATACGGAAGTGGTCACGCTGCACCGTTTGCTGGGCAGCCGCCCCGATACCCGCCATTTCCGCCATCATCAGGGAAATCCGCTGATGCTGGATGTGCTGGTGGTAGACGAAGCATCGATGGTTGATCTGGAAATGATGGCGGCGCTGCTGGCGGCGTTGCCAGATCATGCGCGCCTGATCCTGCTCGGTGATAAAGATCAGCTGGCGTCGGTAGAAGCGGGCGCATTGCTGAGTGAATTATGTCAGCGTGCGGCGGGCGGACATTATCTGCCGCAAACCCGCGACTGGCTGCAAAGTGCAACCGGTGAGCAGATCCCCGATACGCTGGTGGATCCGCAAGGCACAGCGATGGATCAGGCGGTCGTCATGCTGCGCCACAGTTACCGTTTTGATGCACAGAGCGGCATCGGTCAGCTGGCGGAAGCGGTCAACGACGGGGACGTTAGCGCGCTGAAACAGGTCTGGAAACACGGATATGCCGATCTCGCACAACTGACGTTAAGCGCTGACGATGACAGCGAACTGCGCAACTGGGTGGTTAAGGGCAGCGCAGCGCAGTTTCCTGCGGCGGCAAAACGCGAAGGCACCGAGCCGCCGGTCGGTTATCAGCATTATCTCAACGTGATGATCAGGGAGCGGCCTGCGGACGACGAACCGCCGGAAGCCTTCAACCGCTGGGCGACAAAAGTGCTGCTGGCCTACAGTCAGTTTCAGTTGCTGTGCGCCTTACGTGGCGGGCGCTGGGGCGTGGAAGGGCTCAATCAGCGCATCGCTGAAATTTTGTATAAAGAAGGATTGCTCAAGGCTTCGGTCGGCTGGTATCCGGGACGTCCGGTGCTGGTGACCCGTAACGATTACAGCCAGCGCCTGATGAATGGCGACATCGGCATCACGCTGGAAATTCCGCAACGGCTGGCAGACGGTTCAGTCGTGCCGGTGCTGCGGGTGGCGTTTCTGGCCGGAGACGGTACGCAGGATATCCGCTGGGTTATGCCGGGGCGTTTGCAGGCGGTGGAAACGGTGTTTGCTATGACAGTGCATAAATCCCAGGGATCGGAATTCACCCACACCGCGTTGCTGCTGCCGGAAAATCTGAGCCCGATTTTAACCCGCGAGCTGATCTACACCGGTATCACACGTGCGCGTCACTGGTTCAGTCTGGGATGTGCCGGAGGCGTGAATGCGGTATTGCCGGAGGCCGTGAAGCGGCGGGTGTTACGTGCCAGCGGATTGATCGAAAGCGAGTAAGGCTTTGCAGAAGAGAAGCAATCAGTATTCGTATGCGTGAATTCTGACCGGTTTACGCAGCGTGCGGGCCTTGTTGCCCGCCACTTTGGTGGCTTTGTCCGGATCGCCTGCGACAAATTCCAGCGTCGGTGAGTAATAAAAAGGCAGCCAGCCGCCGTAGCCATTTTCCCACTCCCAGCGAACCGGGCAGGGCCACAGAATGTCTTGGTACATAATGTAATAGGTCCATCGCCCGTGGGGACGACGAGGTTTGCGGTTATTCATAAGCAGGCGGCAGGCTCTTAAAAAACACTAAGGATATTCTGGCTTGCGCAGCAGAAGGTTTCAAGCCCGCCGGCCGGGTTGTTGATTATTTAACCAGTGGTTATGGGGCAAATTTGCAAAACTTTACCCCCAGATCATCGCCGCCCAGCGCAACAGCATCAATGCGCCACAGATACACAGCAGTACTACAACCATTTTCCAGTGTTTGGTCATCATCCTTTTCGTTACCATAACTCCTCCTGCCATCAGGGCATTTTAGTGCGCCATGTGTTCATCCACATAGTGAATAACCTGCTCTTTCAGTTCAGGCACCGCCTGATCTGCCAGCCATTCGAACGCGATTAGCAGCAGGGCTGCGGCGAGAATCACTGACAAAAGTATAACGGCTTTATTACGTGCTTCCATTGTTCTCATTGTTTCTGTTTTGCCTGTTTTTTAGTCTGCCAGAAAAAGTGGCTTCCGGCAGATATTCAGGCATCTGGTTCCGGAAAGGTTTAGGAAATTATACCTTTCCAGCCGTTTCTAAACTTTGATCCTGTTCCTGCTCACTAGGATTTTGTGCAGTTTTGTCATGGCGGGCACCGGGCATGAAGCCGTGCTTTTTAGCGCGCCAGGCAATAATCAGTCCTGCCGCCAGCAGAATCAGCATTGTCTGCGGAAAAGTTTTAACACCGGCGGTTTCCAGCAAAATCCCTCCGGTTAAGCCGCCGCCCGCAATCGCGAGATTCCACGCCACGACCACCATCGACTGCGCCATATCGGCGTGTTCACCGGTGGCATCTGCGATAGCCGTTTGCAGTAAGGTCGCCGCGCCGCCGAACGTCAGTCCCCACAGCGCCACGCATAAAACCACCATCACGGGAGTCTGACTAAAAAACACCAGCGTCAGCGAAATCAGTGCGAACAGCAGAAGGCTGAACAGCAGAGTCTGGCGCAAGCGCCGGTCAACCAGCAGGCCTGTGATACCAATGCCAGCCAGCGCGCCAATGCCGAAGACCAGTAATATCTGGTCAGCCCGTGCGCTAAGACCGGATAAGTGCAGGAACGGCACAATGTAGGTGTAGAGCAGATTATGCGTCAGCATCCACAGCAGGATCACCAGCAAAATACTGCGCACGCCAGGCATCATCACCACATGAAGCAACGACTGGCGCTGACTGGCGGCCTGTCCGGGATAGTCCGGTACTTTTCGAATAACCCAGACCACCAGAATCAGCGTGAGCGCGGACATCACGCCGAACGCCAGCCGCCAGCCGAGCAGAGAACCCATCCAGGTGCCGAGCGGGACACCCACTGAAAGCGCCAGCGGTGTGCCGACCATCGCTACTGACAATGCCCGCCCTTGTTGCTCAACCGGCACCATCCGCCGCGCATAGCCTGCCAGCAAACCCCACGCCAGCCCTGCCGCTGCTCCGGCCATCCAGCGGGCAACAAGCGTCAGGATGTAATGCGTGGAAAAAGTGGTGAGGGTGTTGAAAACCAGAAAGCCGACGATGGCGGTCAATAACGCCGTGCGGCGGTTCCAGCTCCGGGTGAGCGCCGCAAGCGGGATCACCGCCATCAGCGAACCGGCGGCATACAGCGTGATTAATTGTCCGGCCATGGCCTGCGAAACATTCAGACCGGCGGCGATTTGCGGCAGTAATCCGGCGGGCAGGGTTTCGGTCATGATGGCGATAAAGCCAGTCAGCGCCATCGCCAGTAAAGCCGAAAGCGGCAGCGGGGATTTTTGTATAGCAGTGTTCATGGCGTCTCTCAGTTTCTGAAAAAGTTAAATCACGATAGAGAACTCCCTGTTGCGGAAAAAGTAGGGTAGATTTCCAGAGTATGCGGACGCTGAAGTCCGCAATCGGAGGTGAGGGTGGAAAGTCTTAGCAGTCTGAATACGTTTGTGCACGTGGCGGAAACCCGCAGCTTTGTCGCCGCCGGGCGGATCTTAGGGATTTCCGCGTCAGCGGTGGGTAAAAGCATTTCGCGAATGGAAACCAAACTGAATGTGCGGTTGTTTCACCGCAGTACCCGCAGCGTCACACTGACGGCGGAAGGTTCGCTGTTTCTCGAGCGTTGCCGGCGCATTGTGGCGGAACTCGAGGCGGCAGAAAGTGAGCTGTCGCAACTGGCGGAATGTCCGCGCGGCAGGCTGCGGCTGAGTCTGCCGCAGGTCAGCACGCTGCTGTTGCCGGTGCTGGGCGAGTTTATGCGCCGTTATCCCGACATTGAACTGGATCTGGATTTCACCGATCGCATTGTTGACGTGGTGGAAGAAGGTTTCGATGCCGTGGTGCGGACGGGGCAGATGGCTGATTCACGGTTATCGATGCGCAAGCTCGGCACTTTCCATCATTTGCTGGTCGGCGCACCGGCTTACTTTGAGCAGTACGGCAGGCCTGCGAAACCGCATGATCTGGCCGATCACCGTTGTCTGCATTTCCGCTTTCCGAATAGCGGAAAACTCGAACCCTGGCCTTTGCCGGAATATCAGGATTTAGCGCTGCCGGTTTCGATGGTTTGCAATAATATAGAAACGCGTCATTGCTTTGCCCTGCAGGGGTTGGGCATCGCCTGTCTGCCGGATTTCAGTATCCGCAAAGAACTGGCCCGCGGGCAGCTGGTGACAGTACTGGATGAGTACGTGAAGCGCAGTGCCGACTTTTTTATTTTGTGGCCGTCGGGCGGTTATATGACACCGAAACTTCGGGTATTGATCGACTTTTTCAGCGAGCGGGTATTCCCTGAAAACCCGGAGCTGGCACTGCTATGTCCTAATTAAACTCAGGGAGTGTGCGATGAGTCATTCTGTCTTAATTGAACGCTTTTCTGCTGCAGATCAGCGCGGCGTGATTGATGTGATTTTGCCGATCCAGAATCAGGAATTTGGCATTCCGATAAGCGAACAGCAGCAGCCAGATTTGCACGATATTCCGCAGTTTTATCAGCGCGGAACCGGGGATTTCTGGATCGCCCGCTGTGACGGAAAAGTGGTGGGGACGCTGGGCCTGAAAGATATCGGCAATGCCCAGGCGGCTCTGCGCAAAATGTTTGTGAGCGCGCCTTATCGTGGCCGCGATTACGGCGTGGCGGCATTATTGCTGAAGGCGTTACTGCAACATGCACAGGCCGAAAAAGTGAAAGACGTTTTTCTGGGCACGACCGACAAATTTCTGGCGGCCCATCGTTTTTATGAAAAGAACGGATTTCAGGAGATACCGGTATCCGCGTTGCCGGAAGCTTTTCCGCTGATGGCGGTAGACAGTAAGTTTTACCGGCTAACTTTCTGATCACTAAGGCTGTCAGCGGGCTGTCGTGTCTGTGTCAGGTTGCTGTCGTGTTGATTTCTGATCCGGCGTTGCATGCTTATTAGGTGTTCAACATTCACTCTAAGGATTAATTATGAATCAGAGCAAAATCAGGCAACTTCGGATTTCCCGTGCATGGTCTCAGGAACAACTGGCAGAGCTTTCTTCGCTCAGCGTTCGCACAGTGCAGCGCATTGAGAACGGCGAACAGGCCAGCCTCGACACGCTTGGTGCTATCGCAGCAGCGTTTGACATCAAAGTTTCAGAACTGACGGAAAACGATACGCGAGATGGCAATTCGCCGGAACACGCGCTTGACGATCAGATTGAAAGGGCCAGGCAACAGGTGGCGGAGGAAAGCAGTTTTTACCGCTCTGTTCTGTTGTGGGCGGGGGTCAATGCGGGTCTGTTCGCGCTTAACCATTACACCTCGCCGGATTCCTTCTGGTTCGCATGGCCACTATGTATCTGGGGCGGTATTCTGCTGCTGCGCGGTTTACGCATTTTTGTTTTCCGGGGAACTGTAGAGCGCTGGCAGAAAGCGCGTTTACAGAAGTTAATCCGCAAACCCTGAGCAGTAAAAAGGCTAATGTGCAATTTTTAATCGCCAGTAAAACCGTCCTGACTGCGGCATATCAAAACCATGAGTAAACATACTGCTATCCTCTGTAATATTCGTGGTCATTTGCTCAACGGACAGAGAATGCGGCAGCACCGGCGGTTTGCTTTTGATCTTAAGAGATTGATATTGCTTCTGGCGCTGGTGAGTACGGTTATTACCTTGCTCACCAGTTATCTGGCAATTTTTCAGGTAGAAAAAAAACTTCTCATCGAATCGTCATTGCGGGCGAGTCAGTCGTATGCGGCCAGACTGTCGCTGACGGCCGATCTGTTTTTCAATGCGGCACAAAAACAGGTGGCCTACAGCGCGGATTTGCTGGGTGATGAATTTGATAATAGTGACGCCATCACCGAAGAAGCTGACCGTTTACAGGTACAGAGCAAGCGTTTCAGCTCTGTGCTGGTGGTGGATAAAACCGGTGTGGTGCGCGCGGCTTCCAGAAATTCGGCGAAGATGGTCGGTTTAAAACTGGTATCCGGCGCCAATACAGCAGCACTTTCAACCCAAAATCCGGTGCTCAGTTCGCCGTTTCGCACCGAGCAAGGCGATCACATCATGGTGCTTTCCTCGCCCATTCGTAATGCGCGCGGCGGTTATCTGGGGTACCTGGCGACTGAAATTGATCTCAGCAAAAGCAGTATCGTCGATACGCTGATTAATGCCCGCAATTACCGCAAAGACGCCTATATCTATGTCATAGACCGCGAGGGCGATGTGTTGTATCGCGACGCATCAGGATGGATCGAAAGCGTGCCGCAGGGCCATGTGAATAAGGCGCTGTTAGGCGATCGTGAGCAGGGTTTTCTGCTTATGGACAATCTGCAAGGTGAGGCGTCGCTGGCGGGTTTCGCCACCATGGAAGTGGCGGGCTGGACGGTGCTGGTGCTGCATCCCGCCAGGGCCGATGTGGTGCTGCTGTATAACGTGATGATGCAGGTATTGCTCTACACGCTGCCGATTGTGATTCTTGTTTTCATCTGCATCTGGTTGCTGACGCGCTATATTTCGATGCCGCTTCGCCAGCTCGCGTCCCGTGCTGACACGATGGATTCAGAGGACGTTTCTCAGGAAATTGAACAGATCAACGCCTGGTATTATGAATCGTCTAAGCTGAAAACCGTGATGTTGCAGGGGATCCGACTTTTGCATCAGCGCATCGAAAAGCTCAGCACCGAAGCGCATACCGACCCGATGACCGGTCTGCTGAACCGGCGCGGTTTTTATGAGTTAGTGGATAAACAGCTGACAGAGGCTTCACGGATTGCGGTCATTACGCTGGACATCGATCACTTCAAAAAAATTAATGACACTTATGGCCATGACGTCGGTGACGTGGTGATCACGCAGCTTGCACGCCTGATTCTGGACAGCTCAAGGGAAGGGGATTTACTGTGCCGCATGGGCGGCGAAGAATTCCTTTTACTGCTGCCCGGCGCGTCAGTCACGCAGGCTATCCAGCTGGCGGAACGGTTACGGCGTCAGGTCGAGTCTCATCATTTTGAGGGAGCGGGTAACGTCACAATTTCGCTCGGCGTAACGCATTTCTATCCCGGCAGGGATAATATCGACGGCGCACTGAAAGCGGTGGATAAAGCGTTGTATCAGGCCAAGAATGAAGGGCGTAACCGGGTAATCAATCTGTAATGGCGAATGGTTTTAATAGCAGATAGCGATGAAAAGGCTCAGGCAGATTGCCCGGGCCTTTTTGTGTTTTAGCGCGAGCCCGGCAACAAAGACTCTGTGCACTTGAAGACATCTTCGCGGAATTTGCGGGAAGCTTCATCGAGATCTGCCTGATTCGCGACGTCAGCGCGGTTGGCTTCCAGCGCCTGATTCACGGCGATAGTAAACGCGTTTTCCTGGCTGGCATTGAGCACATTGCCGACGCTGCCAAACAGCAGGCGCATGGCAGAAATCTGCACCAGAAGTTCACGGTTTACGCGCTCGAGCTGATCAACGCGTTTGTTCAGGGTATCGTCATTCATAGGTGTCTCCTTATTTAATTGCCGCACACCATAACAAAAGCACCGCCATGAAAAAACCGCCTTACGGCGGTCTGTATGCTGGCTGCGGGTTTAACGCACCATTTGTTGCATCTGGCGGCTCAGCTGCATCAGCTGCGCATTCAGCGGCACCAGCTTTTGCTGGATAGCATTGTATTTATCCAGTTGCTTCTGGTTGGCAAATTGCAGACGGTTGCCGGTGATGGTGACATTCTTACCCTGACTTTTGATGAAATCGGCTTTCTCGACAATCAGGTTCAGCACCTGCGGCAGTAAGTCGAATACCTGTCCGGTGATCGCCGAAGGCTGAACGATGGTTTTATCGTAAGCCTGGTCATAGACTTTTTTCAGATCATCAGGCTGTTTCAGTGCCGCATGTTGCGTGTCGGCCTGCGTTTTTAACAGCGTGATTTTTTCTTTCCATCTTTCGCTGCTGTCCGCCATTTTCTTTAAATCGTCGCGTTGTTCAAGCAGGTTATTGACGCTGTTCACGCCGTTCATCCCTGCAAACACCGGCACCAGCGAGGAATCCAGTTCAATATTCATCTGATGATGAAAGCCGGTGATGATGGCGTAATCTTTACTGTAATCGCCAAACTCTTTCTGCTGCGCCTCGGTCAGCTGCGGCACGGCAAGCACGGGTTTATCCAGAATACGGGTCTGAAGAAAATCGATGAATGCATTTCTCTGTGCTGGCTCTTTATCGCCACAGCCGCTGAGGGCAAACATCATCAGTAACAGCATAAAAGGCAGCAAAAATACGCGGTGCAGGGGTGTTGTCCGGGTCGCAGAATGCATCATTTCCTTGTTCCTTTATCTCCATCATCAGAGCTTTAACCTTAACGCATAAAGATAATTTTTTGCTAGATCAGCATGGCTATCTTCGTTAACGTCACTCTCAGAGTCATTAATTCAGGGAATGTATAACTTTGAAGCATAAGTCATTTTCGATAAAACACATTGCGCCAGTGCTGGCTATGATGATCCTTGCCGGTTGTACATCAACGAAAAAAAGTGAGGCACCGGCGCAAAATCCGCATGATGTGAAAGCGGACATTGTGCGGCTGATGCCTGCCAGCGCGCCGGACAAAAAAGGCTGGGCGACAGACATTACCGTCGCATTCACCACGCAAAACATTCCGGCGACTACCGAAAACATCTGTTCGGTGCTGGCGGTTGCGCAGCAGGAGTCCAATTTCAATACGGATGCGCCTGTGCCGGGCTTAGGCAAAATTGCGTGGAAAGAAATTGACCGTCGCGCCGATGCGGTTCATGTGCCTCATTTCCTGGTGCATACCGCGCTGCTGTTAAAATCGCCGAACGGAAAATCCTACAGCGAGCGGCTGGATAACGTAAAAACAGAGAAGCAACTGAGCGCGATTTTCGATGACTTCATTGATATGGTGCCGATGGGACAGACGTTGTTTGGCAACCTGAATCCGGTGCATACCGGCGGTCCGATGCAGGTCAGCATCGCGTTCGCTGAGCAGAATGCTAAGGGATATCCGTATAAAATTGACGGCTCAATTCGTCACGAAGTCTTCAGCCGTCGTGGCGGTGTGTGGTTCGGCGTGAAACATCTGCTGGGCTATCCGACCAACTACTCGCAATCACTTTACCGCTTTGCTGATTTCAATGCCGGCTGGTACGCCAGCCGTAACGCCGCGTTCCAGAGCGCGGTCAGTAAAGTGTCTGGCATTCCGCTGGCGCTGGACGGCGACCTGATAAACTACGGCACCGATAAACCGGGCAGCACTGAGCTGGCGGTCCGCACGCTGAGTAAACGTCTGGATATCAGCAACGGCGCAATCCGTAAAGCGCTGGAGAAGGGTGAGCAGCTGGAATTCGAAGACACGACGCTCTATAAGCAGGTTTATGCACTGGCGGATAAAACCACCGGTAAACGTCAGCCGCGTGAAATGCTGCCGGGGATTACGCTGGAAAGTCCAAAAATCACCCGCAAACTGACCACCGCCTGGTTCGCAAAACGGGTAGACGGGCGACGTGCGGACTGTGTAAAACGCGCTAACGCCAGCTAATGTAAGGTAAAGATTCTTAAAGCCTGTCAGATATTGGCAGGCTTAATATCCTCCTGATCAGGCTGCAGCCACCGTCAGTGGCGGGCTGTGCGTTATTTCATACAGAAATACAAATCCCATGAATATAATTCCGATGAAATTAACGCTTGCTTAATAAATCCCACTATGTGTAAATAGCGTCAACGGTTTGTGGTTAAGACCTATTTATGTAAGACATTTTAGTAAAGCAGTTCCTGGTTCAAGTGATATAGCAAATCCTTTCTCCGACGAATTTCCTTCTCTGATGCATCCATAAGTATTTCAAATAAAAACAGACCTATATTGCCCTATGGCATCATAAAATAAAAACGAAGAAGGTATTTCCTATGTCTAATAAAATGACTGGTTTAGTAAAATGGTTTGACGCTGGTAAAGGTTTCGGTTTCATCAGCCCTGCAGATGGCAGCAAAGACGTGTTCGTTCACTTCTCTGCAATCCAGAGCAATGATTTCAAAACCCTGGACGAAGGTCAGAACGTTGAGTTCACCATCGAACAAGGTCAGAAAGGCCCATCAGCCGGTAACGTTGTCGTTCTGTAATGTCGCCAGATATTGAAGTGAATACTCTGCAATAGCGAAGATGGGTTAAACCCGGAGCAGACAGAATAAATATTTCAGTATCGACATACTCAATGACAAAAATAAGCCCTGGCCAACGCCGGGGTTTATTATTTAAAAGCTTCGGAATTTATTTCCAGGAGCCACAACAGAAAAGCCGGTTGAATTATTTATCTCTCAGTCGATTTTTCTGTTGTGAAAAGGCCGTGCTCAGGCCGTGCAATGTCGGAGTGTACGATGGACGCTTGCACCATAATATGACGGCCGGGAAAGCACCGGCAAATTCCCTTTATCCTTTGGGCTGGCTCTGCGTTGGCCGCCATCACTCACCCCAGTCACATACTAATGTATGCTCCCGGGGACTCGTTCTGTTGCCGCCTTAATCCAACCGCAAATGCTTGCGGGAATTGGTTACGTGCGTCTTTGCCGGAAAACAGGCAAAAAAAAGCCCGCACGCGGCGGGCAAAATAACAGGGTTCTACAGGGGTATTACACAGGGACATCACACAACATTTGATGGATTTAAGATATCAAACGCTGTGTATGGTTTTGTCATCACCCGGTAAGGTTAGTCCAGCAGATGTAAGGCTTATTTGTCGGCGTAATGTGAGATAACCTGATCGATTTTGGCGTCCGCCAGCGCAATTCCTTTCTGAATCAATGATTCAGAACCTATGCTTGCCAGTACAATGACGACGGCAACAATGATTAATCCTTTGTAGGTCATGTTTCAATCCTTCCGCTTTGACTGCTCAATGGCAGCATTATGCGGCGATACCGGTTGTATCGCCACGTGGCAAAACGGAAAACGGAAGAAAAAACGTTACGCGGCCAGGTGGGTGACAGTGAAATGCGTGACCAGACCGATGATGATCAGTAGCGCAATCGCAGCGGCGGTATAGAGGATAATGCGTTTAGGGCTGTAGAATTTCATTTAATATCCTTATTTTTCTGATGCATACAACGTTGCAGGATTAGAGAAACTCCATCATCAAAGCCATCATATAGCCGATCCCGACAGAGCCTCCGGCCATCATTAACCAAAATGCAGTTGCCTTCATTTCACACTCCTTGTGTAGGTTTGATCATTCAGATAATCAATTCACCGCAGAAATTATATCAAACATAGAAATTATAGGGATAAATATCTGCTCTAATTTTGATCACTTAGTCTGAAAAATCTCATGAAGTGCGGTCAGGAGGACGTTTGACCGCAAAACGCCGGGCAAGCGCAAAGGATTTATTTCAGGTAATCGCTGCTGGCGGTCAGTTTGGTATGCGCGCTGGCGTCGATGGTTGTGGAAGGGCGGGTACCGCTTTCACTGGCTTTACGGTTAATTTCGGAAGCCACTTCCTGTGCGCTGGAGGGATAAGCCTGGGCGAAACTGTTGAAAGTGGTCATTACGATCATCAGGCTAAAAAGAGCGAGGGTGGTGCGTTTCATTTTGCAGGTGTCCGGTCTGTTCACATTTTGTCATAAGGGTTGCGTGATTCAGCGGCCGATTTTAACTGCTTTATTCATAAGAAACGGGAGCAAATTGTGCTCCCGTTCATCATTTATGCTGCGATTAACTGCTGCTTTACACGTGCTGGAGCGTATTATGACCTGCTTCTGATTTATTCGGTAAGCGAATCGTGGCAGAAAGAACCAATGATACGATCAATAATACGGTGATGATGCTGAACGTCACCGCGAAGCCCCCGAACAGGGAAGCGACCAGGGAAGCAAAGATGCTGCCGATACCGAAGCCCAGATACAGCAGACCGTAGTTTTTAGTCATGTTGTTCAGGCCAAAGAAGTCGCTGACCAGTGACGGGTAAACCGTAATAGTCCCGCCGAAGCTGAAGGCGACGCAGGCGACGGAGAGGAAGAACATCATTTCGTTCATCTGAGTGAACAACATCAGGCTCATCCCTGCCAGTGACACAATCTGCGCGATGGAAATAACGCGGATACGCTGCATTTTGTCGGACAACACACCCAGCACCAGACGACCACTCAGGTTGGCAATCGCAATCACGGTTACGGCGTTGGCGGCGGTCATTGCATCCAGTTTTACCAGGCTCTGACCGATATCTTTCGCCACACCAATCACATATAAACCGCTCATGCAGGCCGTCAGGAACATCAGTGCCAGCATCCAGTATTGCGGCGCGCGGATGGCTTCTGCCAGGGTGAAATCGCGGGTGTCATTGGTGCTGTCATTCAGGCTGTTTTCTTCGCGGGTGACGTCTGCGGTTTCCTGTTTCGGCGCATCTTTCATCATCATCGCACCGGCAATAACCATCACCATCGCGATGCCGCCCCAGATCATGAAGGTATTTTGCAGGCCTTCTGTCGCCAGCAAATGACCGCAAACGAATTTGAATAACAGACTGCCCAGACCGTAAGCGCCGATTGAACAGGCGGAGATCAGACCTTTGCGTTCAGGGAACCATTTCACGCAGTTGGTCAGCGTCAGCAGATAACCGGCACCGTCCGCCAGACCGACCAGCACACCGGCGCTGATGTAAAGCATCAGAACATTGTCAGAATGTGCAGTCAGTGCAAAACCGGCAGCCATCAGCAAACCTGCGGCAATGGTCACGGTGCGCACGCCAAAACGTTCCTGAAGTTTACCGGCGACGGAAGAGGCCAGCGCCAGACACAGGCTCAGGATCCCAAAGGTCAGTGCCACGCGGCTCACCGGTTCACCCAGTTTCTCAGACAACTGACCGTTAAACAGACTCCATGTATAAACGGAACCCAGTGCAAGCTGAGTCAGGATAGTGCCGATTAACGTTAGCACGCGTGTGCGGTTGTAATTCTGGATGCCAGATTTGTCACTCATAGTGGGTTCTCCCGAGCGAAGTAGATTCAATTAACTGTGGCTATGATAAGTCTGGCGATGTGGGGCGGCGCATTTGCGGAGTGAGATGCATGAGTTGCGGAATGAAATGCATCCATGACGGTATGAGTCGCCATTTTTGGGCTAAAAACACCCCGGAATTGGACTTAAAACACCGCTGCAGCCCTTGCGGGGCGCGGGTTTTAGTTGATCTGGATCACTAATCCGTCATTTAGTTTTTCAGTCGCGGTTACAAATTTTGTTACAAAGGTTTCGTTGTATCATTTGGTACATAACGTTGTGCTCACCGGCATTTGGTCGTACCCTTCCGGCACTCCTCATTTTTACTTTCAGTGCTAACAAATGACTCTTTCTGTGGAACCGGCGCCTGCGTCACCGCTCCAGCGCGCCCGACTTCTGACGCCACGCCGGTGTTTTATTCTCAGCCTGCTGCTGTTGCTGGCCGGAATAATGTATTCACTGACCATTGGCAGATATCCGGTTTCATTTGGCATATTGATGAATTTCATCGGCTCTGATGCGTCAGCGCCGGATCACGCGCTGCTGCATAACATTATTATTGATTCACGTTTGCCACGGATTGTGGCAGCGGTGCTGGTTGGCGCCGGGTTGTCGGTTTCCGGTGCAGCGTATCAGGCTGTGTTTCGTAATCCGCTGGTGTCGCCGGGCTTGCTTGGCGTGCTGAGCGGTTGCGCATTCGGTGCGGCGCTCGGCATCGTGATCGGGCTAAACGGTTTGTGGATCCCCGCGCTGGCCTGTGCGGCGGGTTTACTGGCGGTGGCGCTGGGTGTGGGTATCGCCAGCCTGTTTGCCTCATCGTCCATTCTGATGCTTATCCTGGGCGGCATCATCAGCAATGCCTTGTTTACCGGACTGTTGTCGATCGTGAAATACGTCGCTGATCCGCAGGATCAGTTGCCCGCGATTGTGTACTGGATGCTCGGAAGTCTGAGTGCGGTCGATAATCACGCGCTGTTGCTGACCGCGCCGGTGCTGGTTGTCGCCATTGTGCTGCTGGCTGCTATCGGGCGGGTGCTGGATGTGATGACACTCAGTGAGGATGAGGCATACAGCCTTGGCGTGCCGGTGCGTTTTTACCGCTATGGCATCATTATTCTGGCGACGCTGATCTCTGCGCTGACGGTCAGTATTGCCGGTATGGTGGGTTGGGTCGGGTTACTTATCCCGCATCTGACTCGTCTGCTGGTGGGCGCGAGTAACGTCTGGTTATTGCCGGTGGCGGTCTGTCTGGGCGGCTGTTTTCTGCTGCTGTGCGACGGTCTGGCGCGGACGCTGGCACCGGGCGAAATTCCGCTGGGCATCATCACCGAACTTCTCGGTGCGCTGGCATTTATCGCGCTGCTGAAAACTGTCCGGCGGGGCTGGGCATGACTGCTTCTGCTAAACGTCTCTCGGTTAAAAATCTCTCATATCGGCTGGGTCAGCACACCTTGCTCGATAACATTTCTTTCGACCTGAAGGCCGGAGAATGCGTGGCGTTACTTGGCGCGAACGGGGCGGGAAAAAGCACGCTGCTGAAATTGTTGTTGCGCTTGATAGCGCCCGCCAGCGGCCACATTGAACTGGCTGGAATGCCGCTTTCCACCCTGAAACGGCGCGAAATAGCCCGTCATGTTGCCTATGTCCCGCAACATCATCAGCCCCATTTTCCCTTCACTGCCTGGCAGGTGGTCATGCAGGGAAGATTGCCCGTAAATGGCATGGTCAGAAGCCCGTCGCCGCAGGATATTTCGCGCGTTGAGCTGGCGTTTGAAGACAACGGTATCGCACATTTATCTGCACGCATTTACACCGATCTTTCCGGCGGCGAGCGCCAGCGGGTGCTGATCACCCGCGCGCTGGTGCAGGACACGCCGGTCATTCTGCTCGATGAACCGGTGAATGGCCTCGATTACGGTCATCAGTTGCATCTGCTGACGCAGCTTAAAACCCTGGCTGCAAAAGGTTACACGTTACTGATGATCACTCATCAGCCGGAACACGCACTGATGGCCGCCAGCCGGGCATTAGTGCTGCACGAAAGTCGGCTGATAGCCGATGGCGCGCCGTCAGAAGTGGTGGACAGTGCGTTGATTTCCCGCATTTATCAGACACAGGTACAACAAATCGATCTGAACAGCGGACACCGTTTTTTTATTCCTTAAGGGACTGAACACAAATGCAAAGTAAAATAAAGGCGCCGCTTCTGGCTGGCGCTTGCGGCCTTCTTTTGTCTGCAGGATCCGCGCTGGCAGCCGGAACATCCGACACCATTACGGTTAACGGCAGTGCGAAAAATGCCGACATCGATGCCGGGGATCCCTCCGCCTCCAGTTCGCAAAGCGCCACGATGGGCGTGCTGGGCAAACGCGATGTGCTCAATACGCCTTATTCCGTACAGTCCGTGCCGGAAAGTGTCATCACCCGCCAGCAGGTCAAAAGCGTCAAAGACGTGTACAAATATCTGCCATCGGTACAGGGTGACGGCGCCCGCCCGCAGACGCGTGGGATCCAGGGCAGCGTGGTGCAGAACTCAATGATCGACGGACTGAATGTCGTATCGACCACCGATTATCCGGCGGAACAGTTCCAGCAAATTGAAGTGCTCAACGGGCTGGCGGGTTCGCTTTACGGGCCGGCAAACCCGGCAGGGATGTTTAATTTTGTCTCCAAACGTCCGGGCTACACCACGAAAAACAGCCTGACGCTGGGTATGGGAACCGGGATTTCCGGACTGGGTGCGCTGGATGTAAGCGGTCCGCTGGACAGCGGCGAGCGCGTACGTTATCGCCTGAATCTGCTCAATGATCAGGGCGGAAGTTATACCTCCGGCAGCAGTAAAAAACGCCAGCTTGCCAGTCTGGCGCTGGATTTTCAGCTCACCGATCAGACCGTACTGGAAACCAATTTTAGCTATTACCGCTATGTGACAAAAGGCCTGCCTGGCACCTTTGCACTGGCGAGCGGCGTGGCATTCCCGAAAGCCATGAACCCGACGCAGCGTAATCTTGGGCAAACTTATGCCGGTGATGACAATCACACCAGCACCTACAGCGCGCATCTCAAACATGATTTTGACGGTAACTGGCAGTCGGATATTGGCTTCCTGCATCAGGTTGCCGATCGCCAGTCAACGGCGGTGACCAATACGCTGGTCAATAATAAAGGCGATTACAAAACCACGGTGTCGAGCGCGACGGCGACGCGTTTTGTCATCAACAGTTATATGGCGACCCTGAACGGCACGGTGAATACCGGCTGGCTGCAGCATGATGTAGCCTTGGGTATGCGCGGTTTCGTGTGGAAAAACTACAACCCGATTAATGGCGGTACAGCGACGCTGGGCAGCGGCAATATCAATGATTTGCAACATTTCGCCGAGCCGGATTACCCCGATTTCTCTGACCGTTATCATTCCGCGACCAGCACCCAGCAGGCATTCTCGGTGGGCGATACGCTGACCTTCTCGCCAAAATGGAGTCTGTTACTGGCAGGCAGCGAAAGCTTCCTGACCTCGGCGAACTATGCCAAAACCCGTCAGCGCACCAGCGACTCAAACGACAGCGGTTTCAGCGGTTCGGCCAGTCTGATGTATAAACCGGTTGATAACCTGACGCTTTATACCACCTACGCCGACAGCCTGCAGCAGGGCGATACCGCGCCGGCTGGCTCGACCAACGCAGGGCAAATCACCGCACCGTACCGCAGCAAGCAGATTGAAGTCGGCAGCAAATTGCGTGTCGGTAAAGCGAATCTGTCGGCGGCGCTGTTCCAGATTGATCGTCCGTTTGCTTACACGTTGCAGGACGGCGAGTTTGCCAACGACGGCAATCAGCGCAACCGTGGGCTGGAACTGATGGCAGATGGCAACGTGAGCCGCGACGTGCACATTTTTGGCGGCGTGACCTTCCTTGATCCAAAACTGCGTGATACCGCGTCGGCTTCCAGCGAGAACAAACAAATCGTCGGCTTGTCCCGTGTGACCGCAAATCTGCTGACAGTCTGGAGTCTGCCACAGGTTGAAGGTTTGGATCTGGACGCGAACGTGCATTATGTCGGCAAACGCCCGACGGATAACGCCAACGATAACTGGGTTGGCAGCTACGCAGTGTTTGATGCCGGAAGCAGCTACCGCACGCGTCTGTTCAATACCAACACCACGTTCCGCTTCGATCTGACTAACCTGACCAATCGCCATTACTGGACCAATATTGTGCCCGGTGGCCTGAACGGTTACAGCGGTGCGGGTAATGCTTCAGCACAACTCGGCGCGCCACGCATGGCGCAGGTATCGATGCAGCTTGAGTTTTAAGTCCTCTGAGGAACAGAAATGAAATTACTGACAGGTTTGATTCTGGCGCTCGGGCTGAGTCTTTTCAGTCTGGGCAGCATCAGTGCAACCCGCGAAGTGACGGATGATTCAGGAAAACAGGTTTTGCTGCCTGCCAGGGTGGATCGGATCGCTGATGCCTGGTACGCGCATCATTCCCTGCTGATGACGCTCGGCGCAGGAGGGGAAATCGTTGCTACGGTAAATCATCCCGAAAGCCAGCCGTGGATGTTTCACATTCAGCCGTCGCTGAATCAGGCGCTGTCGGTAAAAGGCACCACCTTTAATGCTGAAAGTCTGCTGGCGATGAGAGTGGATGTAGTGTTTGTCAGTGCCGGTAACCGTGATGCGGTTGCGCTGCGTCAGGCTGGTTTACCGGTGGTTGAGATGAAATTCACCGATTTCGATTCCATGAAGCATTCCCTGCGCACCACCGCGCAGGTGCTGGGCACGCCGCAGGCTGCAAAACGTGCAGAGGATTACATTCATTATCTGGACGATCATTTACAGACGATTGCCTCGAAAACGGTAAGCCTGAACGTACAGCAGCGTCCGCGTGTATTACATATTCAGTCACTGGATCCGCTGAAAGTGGATGGCAGCGATACGCTGATCGACCAGTGGATCCGCGCGGCTGGGGGGCGTAATGCGGCCGACGGGCTGAAGGGCAATATGCAGTCGGTCTCCGCTGAACAACTGCTGGCGTGGCAGCCGGATGTGATTATTCTGGCTGCCAGCGCCGGAGATATTTCAACATCGGCGTATGCCAGTCAGTTTGCGCTGCTGGACGCGGTGAAACGGGGGCGCGTGTGGCGAAATCCGGCAGGCGTTTTTCCCTGGGATCGTTATGGCACGGAGACCGCGCTACAAATCCAGTGGGCGGCTCAGAAGCTGCATCCGGCGCTATTCCCGGATCTGAATATGGTGCAGGCCACCCAGGACTTTTACCGCCGTTTCTTTGATTATCCCCTGACGCCGGAAGAGGCACAGAAGATTCTGGCAGGGAAATTTTAAGCGGATTAAAAGCCGCAATATATATTTTTCAAATTGTCATTTTTTCAAGGTTTTAGTCCCTGTTGCAGGGATACACTTCCGGCGTGCATGAGGACGTATGCACGCTGGTGTTGACGAATGTCAACGGGTGGTTATACTACAGCAACAGGAGGCCAATGAAGGCACATCCTAATAAACATATTCACGCAGCCATTGAATATGCGATTTCTAAAGGCTGGCATTTTGTCGGTGGCGGCAGCAGCTCACACTGCTTTGGTCGGATTCGGTGTGGAATACCTGCTCATCGGGAACATATGATGAGTATCTGGTCTACTCCCCGAAATCCGGAAAATCATGCTGCTCAGATCGTCAGAAGGGTAGAACCTTGCTCTCCCGATAAGCCGTAATTCTAGGCGGGAAACCGCCTTTTTCTGCCCCCTGAATAAGGAAATTCTTTGCCACTTCATAACTTCACACTGACACTTTCAGGTGTCACCTCCGATACTACAAGGCTGGAAGATGCGCTCTTCGAGAGCGGTTGTGACGATGCCCTGATTGCCTTTTATGGCACCTCAGTTTATCTGGAATTTGACCGGGAAAGTGATTCCCTGGCAAAAGCAATCATGACAGCTATCCGTGACATTGAATCTGCAGGCCTGAATGCACGTGTTGAGTCAGTGGATACTGTTTTAGTCGGGTTGAGTGATATTGCCGGGCTGACGGGACTGACCCGGCAGTCAGTGGCGTTATTGAAGGAAGGTGCAAGAGGTCCGCGTAATTTCCCCAATCCTGTCCAGCGGCTTAAGGGGAATTCGCCTCTCTGGCGATGGAAAGACGTTGCGGGCTGGTTGGTCAGCGAAGGACGTATCACGGCCAGTGATGTGCTGGTTGAAAGCGCAGGAATATTGGAAAACATTAATCTGGCACTGCAATTGCGTTCTGCTCCTGAGCCCAAACAAGTCAGCCAGTTTGCGTACCTGCTTGAGCATCAGGAAGATATCACTGTTTTTTCGTTATGACTTACAACACCTGTGCATTCAGCGCGGTATTAATTGCCGCCGCCACACCCGTCGGGTTTTCCCACATCATCGAATGACCTGCCTGCGGCACGACAGCGGTCTGAATGCCATGCAGCGGCAGAACGGCGACATCAGGCTCCGGAAGTGAAAACTCACCAAACAATACGGTCGCGGGCATTTTCAGTTGATAAAGCTGTTCGCGCCACGACACCTTTTCGCCATTGACCAGCCCGACCGCCTGACGGTGGATCGCCAGCGGTGAGGCAATGCCCATGCATCCTGCCCAGATGTGATCATTTCCGCGAACCGCCACCTTAATCAGATGCCCGTGGCCTTCGCGCAGATAGTCTTCTTCAGAATACTGGGCAACTGCGCGGCTGAATATTCCGCCCCCGGCGTCCAGATTCGGCTCGGCGACAATCAGACGCTGGATCAGATCAGGACGTTGCGCCGCCACCATAATGGCGATACTGCCGCCCATGCTATGACCGATTAAGTTGACCTGCGGTACGCCGAGGCTTTCAAGCCAGACAATCACGCAATCAACATGTGCCTGCAGGCTGTAGCTGAAATCATCGGGCTTATCGCTGTAGCCTGAACCTGCCAAATCGAGCAACAGTGAGCGGCGCGGACGTAATGACGCATCAGTCGCCACGCGCGGAAAATCGCAGGAAGACGCACATCCCAGACCGTGAATAAAAACCAGCGGAACCCCCATCCCGGACAATTCATGGAAGCGTAAATGCATTTGCGTACCGGGTACTTTAAACGATTTCATCTCGATCCTTTGCTGACGGCTCACGTACTATTTTGCTTAAGAACAATCTGGCTTAAGAACAATCTGGCTTAAGTACAATCTGCGAATTATAGGCAGAAACTTCCTTACCGGCAGTACAAATAATAAGTAAACAAACAGAGTACGAAAACAGGCAAAAAGCTTTCCTTTTTTGTCCAGATAATCATCACATCACCGGTGCTTATTCAATAATTTGGCTTAAAGTATTTAGCCTGTGAATATTTCTTCGACAGGCTCTTTCTATCAGCCAGACAAGTGATAGCATGGGCCTCTTGCTCACTTTATGGATTCATCTGATGGTCAGGTTAGGCAGTTGTGTGACGGTGATTTTGGCGCTGGCGTCGTTTTCAGCATCGGCTGTCACGCAGTATCAGTGCGTGTTAACTCATCATACTCAGTCTGATGATGGCAATGATGTTTCTGAAGTCGTGAACAAAAATGCCCAGGTTTATGATGCGGGGAATACGTTCAGTTTCTCCCCTGATGGCAGCAAAATGGTCACCAGCCCTGAACTGACGGATATCATCGGCAAAGATAATCAGCCCATGAAAGCGGGCGCGCAAGATAACCTGATGTATATTCACGTCAAAGACAGCTTTGTTGTGGCAACCCAGACCGAAGGGTATGTTTACGGTGATTGCAAAGTGAATACCGCGAAGTAAAAATCTTTATCCGGGCGTTTTCTGATCCCTGTGGGCGCATGAGCCATGTCTCAGCGCCCTGCAATATCGCACTGCAATAAATAGAAACACTCCTGCCAGTTCATTAGCACACTTCTTATAGTCGTCCGTGGCATGACGGGCTATCCTTTCGCACTTTTCCAGTCTCCGTTTATTCATTTCGCCCGCTTCAAGAAGCAGACAAAAAAGGTATTTGCCCGCTTATGGCCTTACTTAACGACGAAATTCGCGACCATACCGCCGAGTCCGTCCTTTTCGTTCGTCGTGCCGTGATTGCATTTTTGGTCGTGATCCTGCTGTCTTCTGCGCTGGTGTTCAATCTGTACCATCTGCAGGTGGGCATGCACGATTTTTACCAGACCCGCTCAAATCAGAATGACATCAAAATGCTGCCGATCGCCCCAAGCCGCGGGCTGATTATGGATCGCAACGGCGTGGTGCTGGCGCAAAACATTACCCTCTATCAGATTGAAGTGATCCCGGGCAAAGTGCCGGATCTTAACGCCACGCTGAACGCACTGAAACCGATTGTCGATCTCACACAAGACGATCTGGACAGTTTCCACGATGCCATGATCCACGGCCGTCGTTTTGCACAGATACCGCTGAAGCTGGCGCTGACCGATGTGGAAGTCGCCCGTTTTTCCGTGAACCAGTTTGATTTCCCCGGCGTTTCCATCAGCACGTATCAGCAGCGTCGTTATCCTTATGGCGCGGAGCTGGCGCACGTGGTCGGCTACGTGTCTAAAATTAACGATAAAGATGCCAAACGTCTTGATGCCGAAGGTATTTCGGAGAATTACGCTGCTGACCACGATATCGGCAAGCAGGGCGTTGAAAAGTACTATGAAAATATTCTGCATGGCCGTACCGGTTATCAGGAAGTGGAAGTGGATAACCACGGCCACGTGGTGCGCCTGCTCAAAGAGGTTCCGCCGCAGGCCGGACAAAATATCTATCTGACGCTGGATCTGGGGTTGCAGCAGTACATCGAGAAAGTCCTGAAAGGTCAGCGTGCGGCGGTCGTAGTGATGGATCCCCGGGACGGCGGCATTAAAGCCATGGTCTCCAGCCCGAGTTATGATCCGAATCCGTTTGTGAACGGAATTTCCACTAAGCAATACAGTGCGTTACTGAAAAACCCTGACCTGCCGTTGATCAACCGTGTTACGCAGGGGCTTTATCCGCCAGCTTCCACGGTCAAACCTTTTATGGCCACGTCGGCGTTGTTTGAAGGGGTGATCACTCCGCAAACCACCTTCTTTGGTGCGCCGACCTGGACGCTGCCGGGCACCGAACGCCATTACCGCGACTGGCTGAAAACCGGCCACGGTATGCTGAACGTGACCAAGGCGATTGAGGAGTCTGCCGATACCTTCTTCTATCAGGTGGCCTATGAAATGGGCATCGATCGTATTCATACCTGGCTGAGTAAATTTGGCTACGGGCAGTCGAGCGGGATAGATCTCGACGAGCAATATAGTGGCGTGCTGCCAAGTCGTGAATGGAAAATGAAAGTCCATAAAAAAGGCTGGTATCAGGGGGATACGGTTTCTGTCGGCATCGGGCAGGGCTATTGGGTTGCGACGCCAATTCAGATGGTGCGTGCGCTCAGTGCGCTGGTGAATAACGGTAAGCTGGAAACGCCCCATCTGCTTTATTCAGCAAAAAGCGGCAAAGTGATTACGCCATATAAAATGCCGCCGACGCAGCAAATAGCGGATCCGAAATCGCCAATCTGGGGGATTGTGAAAAACGGCATGTTTGGCATGGCCAATTTCCCGAATGGTACCGGCTATAAATTATTCCACACCGCGCCTTATCAGATTGCGGCGAAATCCGGCACCTCGCAGGTTTTCAGCCTGCGTGAGAATCAGGTTTATAACGCTAAAATGACGCCGGTTCGCTTACGTGACCACATCTTCTACACGGCGTTTGCGCCTTACAAACATCCGACGGTGGTGATGGCGCTGATCATGGAAAATGGCGGCGGCGACGGTGTGGTGGCCGGGCCGACCGCGCGGGCGATCCTCGACCATATCTTCCTGCCACCGCAGGCGGTGATGTGTGATCCGGCGAAAGCTGATAATCCCGCAGACTGCGAACAACCGGTTCCGACACCTAATTCGCTGGGCTTTAGCGAGCATTGATGCCGGCCGTTGAGTCAGATCATCTCGAAGGGCACGTTGTTGAGCCGGGCAACGTGTTTTCCGATCTCTTCCGTGGTCTTCATGTGATCAAAATGGACATTACTGTAGTCAGGGAACAGGGTTCTATCGACGCCTAACACTTTGGTCACCCGGATGTTTTGAGTGGGAGGCAGCCCTGCATATAAATTCAGGCCCGGGCGTCCGATAACGAGTATTTCATTGTGGCTGTATTGTTTACGAATCAGATTATCTTGCGTCATGAGATTTGCAGGCGTTAAAAGTTGCTGGTATCCACCGGCACATCTGAATTTCCCTTTCCCTCTGCCGCTCTTAATACAGTCCACAAGTTCGTAGGGTCTGACCACCGCTCCTGCGGGGTTGTAGTATTCCCGTCCTGCATGGTTGATAAAATTAACGTCACGCGGGAATGTGCCGAGTATATTTTGTCGGGGGACTTCAAGTACCAGCGCGACGTTGTGATACATCCCGGTGTACCTTGAGGTCTCTGCCGTGAGTTTTTTAATATCTTTTAAATCAACCAGTGATGTGCTGAAGATATCCCAGCCATTAAACAAAGAAGCGGCATCCTGGCGGCAGAACGGACTTTCGTGCAGTTGGAAAGTGTGGACTAAGACATGGTCCTCAGGAAGAACAGACCAGCTTTGCAGGGTGGCCATTCTCTGCATTTCGAGCATTTTTTTATTTTCCTGCTCAGCTAGCAGTAGTCCTTCCGGGGATAGTTTTGCGGTTTTTTTTTTGAGAAATGGCATTTTCTACATCCTGTAAACGTGCGTATTGTTATTGATTCGGGAGAGTCAAACAAAGCGACAACAGATGAAAAATATATCATGTTCATGTTTTTCATATAGTTAATAACATATTAAGAATAATTACAGGGGGAAACCTCTTACATTAACAGCCCGATATTGTCTGAGGGATTGTAATGTTGGGCTGGAAATCAGAACGGAGGATGCGGGTTGTTACCTTTATTGCTGATGGCGCCTGTTTTACTTTACAGACTTCTCTGAAGACGATGCCATCTTCAGCGTATTACGGGCGTTTCAATGTATCGAAAAGTATTATTGGTAATAAAAATCCTAATTTAATCTTATTTAAAACTAGCGGCGCACTCCCATCTTCTGCGCACATGCCATTCTCGATAATGCCATCATGCTTGTACACAGCACCCAACGCGATGAGTGTGTTTATGATAATCCGCTGGAGACCGGCGATCCGGGTGTGCAGGCCTTACTGGCAGATTCTGATCAGGCGATGTACAGCCATAAACAGCTTAGTAAAAAGGTTGTGATCAACCACTGACAGCCAGATGTCATAAAATGACGACAATGGACGTTATTGTTGTCTCTTTTTGGCGACATTTAATTTTATGATATTTAAAGGATATTTTTTTATTTCTCAATTGTGTTGTTTTTTGGCGACGCAAAGGTTGTTTATTCATCAAGTTAACCGTGCTTTTGCCGGTGCCTGAAAATGATTTAACTATAAATATCCTTTAAATACAGCTATATGATAATTTTTATTAAACATTGGCACGGAACGTGCTAGATTAGCGGAGTTGCTCATTCACCTGATTATGATTGGCTCACGCGAAAGCGTTGATATGCTCATAATGTCCGAATGACGCCAAAGAAACGGTGCCTATCGTTCACCCGACCGATAATCGTTGCGCAAGCACGTTATCAAACATCGAACGACACGTTGAGTGAGGCACCACCTCTTCCGGTTTGCTGAACATCCGTCTGGATGTTCAGCAATACCCACCCTTCATACTTCTCATACTTCTCATACTTCTCATACTTCTCATACTTCTCATACTTCGCCCATTTAAACACTTTTCGTATCCTCTCAGACACTGGCTGTTTAAACCGTTGTCCGCTAGCATGACTTTATCTGTGATAAATGAGATGAATGCGTTGAAAAGAGGACGTTTATTCCCCGGTTCGCTACGTCAGCTGGTACTGATGGCTTTCCTGCTGGTGCTGCTGCCCTTGCTGGTGCTCGCCTATCAGGCCTATGACAGCCTTGATCAACTGAGCCGTCAGGCGGCGCGAATCAACCGGACTACGCTCAGTGACGCCCGCCGCAGCGAATCGATGTCCAGTATTGCGCTGGAAATGGAGCGCAGTTATCGCCAGTATTGCGTTCTCGACGATCCGACACTTTCCCGCCTTTATCAGAATCAGCACAAACAATATTCCCAGCTGCTGGATGCGCATGCCTCAGTACTGCCGGATTTACGTTATTATCAGACGCTGCGCACCTTGCTGACGCAGCTTACACAGCCGACCTGCCAGAATAACTCCCCGGATAAAGACGCTTCTGCGCGTCTTGAGAATTTCTCGCGCACCAATGCCGAAATGGTACAGGCGACGCGGGAAGTCGTATTCTCACGCGGACAACAACTTCAGCGCGCGATTGCCGAACGCGGTCAGTTCTTTGGCTGGCAGGCGCTGGTGCTTTTCCTGCTCAGTGGCGCGCTGGTGCTGCTGTTCACCCGCATGATAATCGGGCCGGTAAAAGGCGTCGAACGGATGATTAACCGGCTGGGGGAAGGGCGTAATCTGGGGGATGTCACCCGATTTAAAGGGCCACGCGAAATCCGTTCTCTGGTGCAGCGCATCGTCTGGCTGAGCGAGCGTCTGGCATGGCTGGAATCGCAGCGTCACGAATTCCTGCGCCATATTTCCCACGAACTTAAAACCCCGCTCGCCAGCATGCGTGAAGGGACAGAACTGCTGGCGGATGAAGTCGCCGGTCCGCTGACGTCAGATCAAAAAGAAGTGGTGGCTATCCTCAACAGCAGCAGCCGCCATTTGCAGACGCTTATCGAACAACTGCTTGATTACAATCGCCAACTGGCTGATGTGCCGACGCTCAGTGTGGCCGTTGATCTGAAATCGCTGGTTGATGATGTCGTGACGGCTAACAGCCTGCCGGCACGCGCCAAGAAGATCCGCAGTGAGGTCACGATTGATGCGCCGACCTGTCTGGCTGAGCCGACATTATTGCGGCGCGTGGTGGACAATCTCTATTCCAATGCGGTGCACTACGGGGCTGAATCCGGTACTATTTGGGTCCGCAGCCGGGAATTACACGGACGGGTTATTATCGAGGTGGCAAACACCGGAACCCCGATCCCGCAGGCCGAGCGCGCGATGATATTTGAACCTTTTTACCAGGGTAGCCAGCAACGAAAAGGGGCTGTGAAAGGCAGCGGTCTGGGGTTGAGTATCGCCCAGGACTGTATTCGCCGCATGCATGGAGAGCTGCAACTGGTTGCCGTTGAAGATGCGGACGTTTGTTTCCGTATTGAATTACCCCTGACGGCTGAGAAGAAATAATAATGATGCTATTTGCTGACTGGTGCGTCTGATGAGCGCATTGTCTTTTATCACCCATATCACCACCCGTCTGGTGCGCGCCGTACTGCGCAGCCGGGCGTTTTTACTCAGTGCGCCACTGGCGCTGGCGGGCTGTGTCCCGCATTCTGCCGACAACCGTTATTTCCAGCAGGTGTCTGATCAGGTCGTCCCTGACAGCAAAGTGATCGACTTTCGTATCGCTCCTTGTGAAACCCTCTGGACACTCGATGACAATGACGCCGTAACGAACTCACTGTACTGGTTACGGGCGATGGACTGCGCCGATCGTATGAGTGATGCGCAGGCGCGCTATCAGGCGCAGCAGATACAAGCGACGACCTGGGATCAGGTATTTAAACAAAGTATTCTGCTCTCCGGTGCGGATCCCGATCAGCAGCAGCGCCGTGCGTTACTGGCAAAAGTCAGCGCGTATCGTGGCCAGATGCCGGGACAAATTCGTCCGCTGGTGCAGTTATGGCGAGAACGTCAGAATTTACAGGTCGTGCTGGGCGATGAAAAAGCCCGTAATGTCCGCCAGCAGGCAGTGAATGAAGAAAAACTTCAGGCGATGACTGAACAGCAGCAGGTTCTGGAACATAATCTCGCCGATACCCGCCGTAAGCTGGAAAACCTGACGGACATTGAGCGACAGCTCTCTTCGCGCAAACAGATCCAGGGCGATTTGCCGGATAACGAGGCGACTGCGCCTGCTAAAGCGGCTTCGGATAATCCGGTAAAACCGGCCGAGACTTACACGCCACCGGCTAAGGATTCGAACGCAAAATGACGTTACGTAAAGCAGCCAGTTTATTGCTGGTCGATGACGATCCGAGCTTACTGAAGCTTTTGGGAATGCGCCTGACCAGTGAAGGTTTTCGTGTCACCACCGCCGAAAGCGGGGCGGAAGCGCTGCGTGTGCTGCACCGTGAACGTATCGATCTGGTGCTGAGTGATTTGCGTATGGATGAAATGGATGGCATGGCGCTGTTCGCTGAAATCCAGAAATTCCAGCCCGGAATGCCGGTGATTATTCTGACTGCGCACGGTTCCATTCCCGATGCGGTGGCCGCGACCCAGCAGGGTGTGTTTAGTTTCCTCACCAAGCCGGTCGATCGCGATGCGCTGTATAAAGCCATCGATGAAGCGCTGGCACAGTCCAGCCCGTCGGCCGATGAAAGCTGGCGCGAATCGATTGTTACCCGCAGCCCGATCATGCTGCGGTTGCTTGAACAGGCCAATATGGTCGCGCAGTCTGACGTCAGCGTGCTGATTAACGGGCAGAGCGGCACCGGTAAAGAAGTGCTGGCGCAGGCCATTCACGGGGCGAGCCCGCGTGGCAAGAAAGCTTTTATTGCCATTAACTGCGGTGCGTTGCCGGAACAGTTGCTGGAATCCGAATTATTTGGTCATGCCAAAGGTGCGTTTACCGGCGCGGTAAGCAGCCGCGAAGGGTTGTTCCAGGCGGCGACCGGCGGCACGTTGTTCCTCGATGAAATCGGCGATATGCCGCTGTCGTTGCAGGTGAAATTGCTGCGTGTGTTGCAGGAGCGCAAGGTGCGTCCGCTGGGCAGCAATCATGATGTGGATGTTGATGTGCGCATTATTTCTGCGACACACCGTGATTTGCCGAAAGCGATGGAGAAGGGCGAGTTCCGCGAAGACCTGTTCTATCGTCTTAACGTTGTCGGCCTGAAACTGCCGACCCTGAGCGAACGCTCTGAAGATATTCCGCTGCTGGCTAATCATCTGCTGCGCGTGGCGGCGCAGCGGCATAAACCTTTCGTTCGCAGCTTTTCAACCGATGCCCTTAAACGTCTGATGGCCGCCAGCTGGCCGGGCAATGTGCGCCAGTTAGTGAACGTGATCGAGCAATGCGTGGCGCTGACGTCTGCACCGGTGATCAGCGAAGCGCTGGTTCAGCAGGCGCTGGAAGGTGAAAACACCGCGCTGCCGACATTTGCCGATGCGCGTAATCAGTTCGAACTGAATTATCTGCGCAAGTTGCTGCAAATTACCAAAGGCAACGTCACGCAGGCGGCACGTATCGCCGGGCGCAACCGCACTGAGTTTTATAAGTTGCTGTCACGCCATGAGCTGGAAGCGACCGATTTTAAAGAGTAACGGGAATTTACTTTCAGAGGCTGGAGGTACATTCCTGCGGCTGAACTATGATACCTTTAGCGCCTTCGCATGCCTCTGGCATCCGAAACCAGATTGTGAACCATGCTGCCGCTCAGGAAGGCGGAGAGCAAACGAATGATTATAAGGGTCCGCCATGAAAAAGATTGATGCGATTATCAAGCCATTCAAACTCGACGATGTCCGTGAAGCACTGGCTGAAGTTGGGATTACCGGGATGACCGTGACCGAAGTGAAAGGCTTTGGCCGTCAGAAAGGTCACACAGAACTGTACCGTGGTGCGGAATACATGGTCGATTTCCTGCCAAAAGTAAAAATCGAAATCGTAGTGGCGGATGACATCGTGGATACCTGCGTGGAAACCATCATGACCACTGCGCAGACCGGTAAAATCGGCGACGGTAAAATCTTCGTGTTCGATGTGGCGCGCGTAGTGCGTATCCGTACCGGCGAGCAGGACGAAGAAGCGATTTAATGTTTCATCAGGGCGGGTAATGTCATGTTACCGGCCCTGAGTATTTCCTCTGTTATTCTCCCTTTCCCTCCTATCTTGTTATACCAATCATTTTTTAACCTAGTCACTTCTCAACTCATTGTTTATCCGGTTTTTAGCCGTTATTTCTGCTCATCAGCACCCAAAGTTCCTCTGCGCCAGCAATCACAAAAAATGCTATTTGTTAGTTTTATGTGAAGTTTGTGGGGTTTTTATTGTGACTTCATTGAAAAAGTGCGAGTAAAATCACGTTTGTTGTTATACCAGTTCGATAAACCTGTCAGATACGTTGTAATCACCGACTAAAACAATTCAGGGTGAAAGTATCTGGCTGCCGGAACTGGTGTGGATTGATCTCCGTTGATCGTGGTTTTCACACCCATTCAAAAGGCTTTGCAATGTCACAACCAGAAAAACCCATACGCATTTCCCGTCGCGTATTTTTAGGGGGCGCACTGGCGGCGCTTTCCGTTCCGCTGATGAACAAGCTTTTGCTCAGCCCGGTTTATGCCGCGCCGGTAGCGGGCTTGTCGCAGGCAAAACAGGATTTCACCCAACTCTCGCTGTATCTGACCGGTCATGACCAGCTGGATCCGGCCCTTTCTGAACGTTATTACCAGACTATGTTGCAGCTGTACCCGGACTTCACCGCGCAGGTTCAGGCGTTGCAGGCGTTTATCACGGCCAGTCACATTGATGCCGCTGACCTGCAAAAAGCGCTGGATACACAGCAGCCCGCGCTGGCGAAATTGCCGCGCAGCATCCTTCAGGCGTGGTATCTCGGCGTGGTCGGCGATGGCAAACAGGCGGTTTGTCTGGCGTATGAAAACGCGCTGATGAATGTCGCGGTACGCGATCACCTCAATCCACCGAGCTATGCCTACGGCGCTTACGGTACCTGGGCAAAACAGCCTGTCTGAAAATAACGTTCAAAAAGGGTTAAGCAATGAGTGAACAACTTTCCGCTGACGTCGTCGTCATCGGCTCGGGGATCTGCGGCTCGCTGGTCGCACAGCGTCTGGCAAAACAGGGCATTTCCGTCATTATTCTCGAATCCGGCCCGCGTATTGATCGCGGTACGCTGACCGAAAATTTCCGTAATTCGCCGCGCAAAAAAGACTTTATGTCGCCGTATCCGTACTCGGACTGGTCGCCGCATCCGGTGTATAAACCGGAAGATAATGATTACCTGCAACAGCAGGGGCCGTATCCGTTCCCGGCGGAATATATCCGCATTATGGGCGGCACCACTTGGCACTGGGCGGCGCAGGCGTGGCGTGTTTTGCCCAACGATATGAAGATCAAAACCCTGTACGGCGTCGGGCGTGACTGGCCGCTATCGTACGACGAGCTGGAACCGTTTTATTACGAAGCCGAAGTGAAAATGGGCGTGTCCGGCGCACCCAATAACGGTTCACCGCGTACCCAGCC
The DNA here is from genome assembly GCF_004346065.1 of Rahnella sp. JUb53. Classification (NCBI taxonomy): domain Bacteria; kingdom Pseudomonadati; phylum Pseudomonadota; class Gammaproteobacteria; order Enterobacterales; family Yersiniaceae; genus Rahnella; species Rahnella sp. JUb53. The sequence goes on along the minus strand of NZ_SLYT01000010.1, from coordinate 34,203 downwards.
GTTCCCGATGGAACCGGTCGCTGAATCCTGGCTGCAACAGCGTTTTCGCGAGCGTCTGGCGCCGGGCGGTTATGACGTGATCGTGAACACCACCGCACGTAACAGCCGTAACTACGACGGGCGTCCGGCCTGTTGTGGCAACAACAACTGCATGCCCATCTGCCCGATTGATGCGCAATATCACGGCGGTATCGCTGCGCAGGCTGCGGAAGCGGCGGGTGCAAAATTGATTACCAGCGCGGTGGTGTATCGCCTTGAGCATGACGAAAAGGGGCGTATTGTCGCCGCACATTATTACGATCCCGATAAAGGTGAGCATAAAGTCACGGCGAAAAACTTCGTTCTGGCTGCCAACGGCATCGAAAGTCCGAAACTGCTGCTGATTTCCGCCAGCGATAAATACCCGGACGGACTGGCAAACAGTTCCGGCACCGTCGGGCGTCACCTGATGGATCACCCAAGCAACTCGCTGACGTTTGAAACTGAAGAACCGCTGTGGGCGGGGCGGGGCCCAATGAGTCCGGCGTCCATCAACAGCCTGCGCGACGGCGATTTCCGCAAAGATTACGCCTCGTTCCGTATCGATATCGCCAACTCTTCACAAGTGCAGTCAGTGACGCAGGATTTGCTGGCGGAAGGCGTTTACGGCATCAGCCTGGATAACGAAATCCGTCGCCGTGCGTCGCACCAGACCAGCCTGAAAAACGTGATGGAACAGCTGCCAAACTACGATAACCGCATCATTCTCAGCGACAAAAAAGACAAACTGGGTATCCCTAAACCGGCAGCGATTTATCACATGGACGATTACGTGCATCGCGGTATGGCGCGAGCCGTGAAGGAATATACCGAGATCGCCAGACTGATGGGCGGCACCAATTTGCGTTTCAGTAAGCCGGGCGTTTACGGCAACAACCAGCACATTACCGGCACGATGAGCATGGGGCATGACCCGAAAGACTCCGTGGTGGATGCGTTCGGACGCACCCATGACCACGAAAATCTGTTCATCACCAGTACCGGCGTGATGCCGACGTCGGCCACGGTCAACTCCACGCTGACCGCCGTCGCACTGGCGTTACGTACCGCTGATCATCTTGCCAAAACTGCGCTATAGGCTGACTGAAATGACTCTGAATCGTTTATCTCAAAAACGTCTGACGGGCGCATTGCTGGCCTTTGGCCTGAGCCTGATGGCAGGCACGGCTTACGCCGCGCTTTCGCCGGAACAGGATGCGCTGATCAAGAAAGGCGAATACGTCGCGATAGCCGGTGACTGTGTGGCCTGCCATTCCACCGAAGGCGGCAAACCGTTCGCCGGTGGCCTCGGGCTGGCAACGCCGCTGGGCACCATTTATTCGAGCAACATCACGCCATCTAAAAAAGACGGTATCGGTAATTACACACTGGAGCAGTTTGAACACGCGGTGCGTGACGGTGTGCGCGGCGACGGTGCGAATCTGTATCCGGCAATGCCGTACACCTCGTATGCCAAAATCAGCGATGACGACATGAAAGCGTTGTACGCTTATTTTATGCAGGGCGTGCAACCGGTGGATGCCCCGTCAACGCCGACGGCGCTGCCGTTCCCGTTCAACGTGCGTTTGTCGATGGCTGGCTGGAATCTGCTGTTCCTCGAGAAAGGCGCGTTTAAAGCCGATCCGTCGAAAAGCGATCAGGTTAACCGTGGCGCGTATCTTGGCGAAGCGCTGGCGCACTGCAGCACCTGCCATACGCCGCGTAATGCGCTGATGGCGGAGCAGGGGGATAAAGCGCTGGGCGGCAGCAGTCTGGGCACCTGGTTTGCACCAAACATTACCTCGGACGCGGTCAGCGGAACAGGTAACTGGAGCACCGATGAAATCGCCGGTTACCTGAAAACCGGTCATGCGCCGGGCAAGGCGCAGGCGGCAGGGCCGATGGCGGAAGCGATCGACCACAGCCTCAGCCATCTGAGCGACAGTGATTTGCAGGCGATTGCCGTGTGGCTGAAACAAACCACGCCGGTCAGTCAGCAAGGGCAGGCGAGGGCAGCGGACCAGTTCGGCTCACCGGCGAATTATGTCGATACTTTGCGTGGCGTTCCGCGTCCTGCTGATGCTGACAAAATGACCGGCTGGCAGGTGTATGACGGCTATTGCGCCAGTTGCCATCAGCCCGACGGGCGTGGCAGCAAGGATGGCGGCTTGCCATCGCTCATCAACAACACTGCGCTGGGGCATCTGAACAGCGACAATCTGGTGATGGCGATTTTGCACGGCGTACAGCGCGGCGCGGAAAGCAAAGATGTGGCGATGCCTGCGTTTGAGCATTTATTGTCAGACACACAGGTTGCCACGCTGAGTAATCAGTTGTTGCAGCAGTTTGGTAACGATCAGGCGAGTGTGACGCCGCAGCGGGTGAAAGAACTGCGCGCTGGCGGTAAACCTTCGCCGTTGCTGGAGCTGGCGCACTGGGGAATGGGCATTGCAGGGCTGCTGGTTATCCTGCTGATTGCGCTGTTCTTTGTTCGCCGTCGCCGTCGTCATTAATCCAAACTGGCGCAGCGATAAAAAAGGCTGACATTCTGTGTCAGCCTTTTTCTTTTCAGGGCAGGAATTAAATTACTTTATGCGGACCGAAGCATTCGTAGTGAATATTCGCTTCGCTGATGTTCATCGCCAGCAACTGTTTGGCCGCGAACTGCATAAAGCCGACGGGACCGCACAGGTAGAAATGCATCGCCGGATCATTCAGCTGTTCGCTGACTTTGCTCAGATCCATCAGCCCCTGATACTGAAAGTCCTCTCCCGGCAAATCATTTGCCTGTGGCTGGTTATACCAGACATGGCTCTCCAGCTGCGGCAGGTTTTTCTGCGCGCTTTTCACTTCACCGGCAAACGCATGAACCGCGCCGTTTTCAGCCGCGTGCAGCCACTGAACAGGCGCATGATGTCCGCGTTCTGCCAGCGTATTGAGCATACCTAACATCGGCGTCTGACCGACACCGGCAGAAATCAGCGCGACCGGCGTGGTATCGCTGATATCCATAAAGAAATCGCCGTGCGGGGCTGCCAGATGAATGATGTCGCCCGGCTGCGCAAAGTGATGCAGGAAGTTTGATACCGCGCCCTGGCCTTCGCGTTTAACGGCAATGCGGTAGGTTTTACCGTTCGGTGCCTGCGTCAGGGAATACTGACGGATTTCCTGATTTTCCAGCGAGGCATCGCGGATATACACCGCCAGATATTGTCCCGGCTGGAAATCCACCACCGGCAATCCATCGACAGGTTCCAGCAGGAAAGAGGTGATCAGTTCACTTTGCGGTTGTTTTTCGGCGATGCGGAATTCACGCGTACCGCGCCAGCCACCGGTTTTTTCTGCGCTGTCCTGATAAATCTCTGCTTCACGGTTGATAAACACATTCGCCAGCACGCCGTAGGCTTTGCCCCACGCATCCAGCACTTCCTGACCCGGGCTTAACATTTCATCCAACGTTGCCAGCAGATGTTCGCCGACAATGTTGTATTGATCCGGCTGAATGGTAAAGCTGGTGTGCTTTTGCGCGATGCGCTCCACCGCAGGCAACAGTGCCGCCAGATTTTCGATATTGGCGGCGTAAGCACAGATGGCATCAAACAGCGCCTGACGCTGATCGCCGTTGCGCTGGTTGCTCATATTGAAGATGTCTTTGAGCTCGGGATTGTGCTCGAACATGCGGTCGTAGAAGTGCGCGGTGAGTTTCGGACCGGTCGCTGCAAGCAAAGGAATAGTGGATTTAACGGTAGCGATAGTGGCTGAATCAAGCATAGTGAACTCCGTGTCTTTGTCGATTTCATTAAACATGTATTTTAAATACATCTTATATAAACCCACAATTTCTGTAAACCCCCCTAAAGGGGTAAGGGCTTTTTAAGGTGAAGAGTGTGATGGAGCAGTGCGATGGGGGCTGAGTCACAAAGCTGAAATTTGTACATGTTCAGATGAATATTTATCCCTTGATTACGGGCAGAGGTTCGCAGATCAAAGCCTTGCTGTATCTGGAGCCAATCGTTTGCCTAAAAACCTCAAACTGACCCTATCCGAAGGGCGCTTAAACATTTACACTGTTGCGCAGAACCCGGAAGGGGCTTTTATTTTTAGTTTGTTGAGTCAGGAGATGCGGATGTTAAAGCGTGAAATGAACATTGCCGATTATGATGCTGAGCTGTGGGCAGCAATGGAAAAAGAAGTTGTTCGTCAGGAAGAACATATCGAGCTGATTGCGTCAGAAAACTATACCAGCCCGCGTGTTATGCAGGCTCAGGGTTCGCAGCTGACCAACAAATATGCCGAAGGCTATCCGGGCAAACGTTATTACGGTGGTTGTGAGTACGTCGACATCGTTGAACAACTGGCTATCGACCGTGCAAAAGAATTGTTCGGTGCAGATTTCGCTAACGTTCAGCCACACTCCGGCTCACAGGCGAACTTCGCGGTTTACACCGCACTGCTGCAACCGGGCGACACCATTCTGGGGATGAACCTCGGCCATGGCGGTCACCTGACGCACGGTTCACCGGTTAACCTGTCCGGTAAACTGTACAACGTGGTGCCTTACGGCATCGACGAAAGCGGCGACATCGATTATGACGACGTAAAACGTCAGGCCGAAGCGCACAAACCAAAAATGATCATCGGCGGTTTCTCCGCGTTCTCCGGTATCGTTGACTGGGCAAAAATGCGTGAAATCGCCGACAGCGTTGGTGCTTACTTCTTCGTCGACATGGCACACGTTGCCGGTCTGATTGCTGCGGGCGTTTACCCGAACCCGGTTCCGCACGCGCACATCGTGACCACCACCACGCACAAAACGCTGGCTGGCCCACGCGGTGGTCTGATTCTGGCGAAAGGCGGTGATGAAGAGTTCTACAAAAAACTGAACTCCGCTGTCTTCCCTGGTGGCCAGGGCGGCCCGCTGATGCACGTGATTGCCGGTAAAGCGGTAGCACTGAAAGAAGCGATGGAACCTGAGTTCAAAACCTACCAGCAGCAAGTGGCTAAAAATGCTCAGGCAATGGTCGCTGTGGTTCTGGAACGTGGCTACAAAGTGGTTTCCGGCGGTACGCACAACCACCTGTTCCTGATGGATCTGGTTGATAAAAACCTGACCGGTAAAGAAGCCGATGCCGCACTGGGCCGCGCTAACATTACTGTGAACAAAAACAGCGTGCCTAACGATCCGAAGAGCCCGTTCGTGACTTCCGGTGTACGTATCGGTACTCCGGCTATCACCCGTCGCGGCTTTAAAGAAGCTGAAGCGCGTGAACTGGCTGGCTGGATCTGCGACGTGCTGGACAACGTGAACGACGAAGGCACTATCGAACGCGTTAAACAGAAAGTTCTCGACATCTGTGCACGCTTCCCGGTTTACGCGTAATATTTGCGAAGCCGTAAAGCTGCTAAAACCCGCTCCGGCGGGTTTTTTTATGGGCATCTATCAGAATTTGTGAGCTGGCAGACATTACTGGAGTATGAAAGCGTCTGCGGATTGCTAGCGATTGTGAGCTTTGTCAAAGTATTGGCCTCACACCGGAGGATTTATGGAATTGCGTTCCACGCGCTGGCTTGCACTCAGTTATTTCACCTATTTTTTCAGTTACGGTATTTTTCTTCCCTTCTGGGGCTTATGGCTTAAAGGCGAGGGTATTTCCTCCGAAAGCATCGGCCTGTTGCTCGGCGCCGGTTTAGTCGCCCGTTTTCTTGGCACGTTAATCATTTCTCCCTCCATCAAAGACCCTTCGCATCTCATCACCGGTTTACGCATCCTCGCGTTGCTCACGCTGGCGTTTGCCGTCGGGTTCTGGTTTGGCAACGGCTGGGCGTGGCTGATGATCAACATTGCCGGTTTCAGCCTGTTCTTTGGTCCGCTGGTTCCGCTGACCGATGCGCTGGCCGGTACGCTGCAACGCCAGATCAATATGGATTACGGCAAAGTGCGCGTCTGGGGCTCGATTGCCTTTGTGATTGGCTCGGCGGTCACCGGTAAACTGGTGGAGGTCTACGGGCACAACGCGATCCTCTATACGCTGACCGCAGGCGTGGCTGCCATGTTGCTGGGCATGTTACTGCGCCCAAGCGTAAAACCGGTGGGAGAACCGCGAACCAGCGGTGCGCCGGCCATTTCGTGGAAAGCATTACTCGGCGAAAAACCGGTCTGGCGGTTCCTGTTATGCGTAACGTTATTACAGGGCGCACACGCCGCATACTACGGTTTCAGCGCGATTTACTGGCAGGATATCGGGTATTCTTCGACCACCATCGGCTATTTATGGTCGCTCGGCGTGGTCGCTGAAGTGCTGGTCTTCACTTTCAGTAAACAGCTATTCAGCCGCTGGTCGGCGCGCAATATGTTGCTGCTATCCGCCGTGTGTGGCGTGGTGCGCTGGGGCATGATGGGCGCATTTACCGCATTGCCGTGGCTGATCGTGATTCAGATTTTGCACTGCGGTACCTTCACGGTATGCCATCTGGCGGGGATGCGGTTTATCGCGGCGCGTCCGCGAGATCAGGTTATCCGCCTGCAATCGGTGTATTCCGCGCTGGCAATGGGCGGCGGTGTGGCGGTGATGACCATGGTGTCCGGCTTCCTGTTCGAACATCTGCACGCGGGATTGTTCTGGGTGATGGCGCTGCTGGTGGTGCCGGCGATTTTCCTGCGTCCGCAGGTCACGCCGTCAGCGCCGGAGGTGTCAGCCAGCTAGGGGGCTTCGAGCAGCGAGCGGATACGTTTTCGCTGCTCTTTGGCCAGTGGCAGTTGCGTGTGGATCACCAGCGGATCGGCGTCGGTGCTGCGGGTGGCGTAAGGTGTGACAATCATCGCCACGCCGCTCGGGGCACCAAATTTATAGAAATCCGCAAGCGTCTGATATTTGATGTTCAGCGGCAGCAGAGTCGCCTCGCGGATTTGCTGTTCGACCGCTTCTTCCAGTTCAGGATTATCATGCGTCAGCAGCAGAATTTGTTTCTCCTGCAAGGCGTTACCCTGCATCAGCCATGCGCCGAAGGTGATCGCTACTAATCCGATTTCATCCTCTGAAAGCGTAATCAGATATTCGTGCTCAAACCCCGCCAACGCCTCACGGGTGGTGCGCACCAGTCGCGGATACATACGGTTCACTTCTTCCTGCATCAGATTGTCGATGCCAATGCCAAAATGACAGCGTTCAATCGCCGGACCCAGATGGGCGAAAAGCTGGCCGACCAGCCCTTCGTAGCTGCTGAATTTCATCCCGGCGATGTCCTGAAAACGCGCCACCATATTTTCAATTTCTAACAGCAGGCGCTGATCTTCCGTCGAACCGGAACTCTGATAACTGTGGTTTTTCAGCATCCGTAACATCAGGGTAAAAAACTCACATTCGCAGTCATCCAGCAGGCCGTTACTGAGTTCCTGTAACTGGATAAACAGTTCGCGGGCGGCAGCATATTCGGGCTTTTCGCGCAGCCAGCGCCGCTGTTGTTCGGTAAAGCGTAAACCGGTCTGATCATTGTTCTGCCACAGACAGTATTGAAGACAAATCAGCATCAGCTGGCGGTCATGACCGCTCAGCGGTTTGGGTAATAACGTGCCGCAGTCTTCCAGCATCATGCCCAGAAGATCGGTGCGCAGTGCCGCCTTCGGGCAGGTCTGGCCTTCGAAGGCGATGTGCAGCCAGGGGATAAAATGGCGGGAAACGAAGTCCGGTGAAATGCGTAATGTGCGGCGTAATCCCTGAAATAAACACAGCCGCTGGGCGAGGGAGTCACCCTGAATGCGGCATTCTTTTTCGCTGTATTGCAGCACATCAAGCTGATGGATGCGCTGAATTTCGCAGGTCACTTCTGCCAGATCGTCCCAGGTGGTGGCTAATCCGACGCCGTTAATTTCACTGATGATCTCCAGCTGAACTGCCGTCAGCGGCGCGTACAGCATCAGCAACACGTGGCAGCGGCGTTGCGTAGCGGAAAGCGCTGGGGAGGGCTGTTTGTCTGGATTCATATCACCTGCCGGAAAGGTATCGCCTGAAATTATTAGTCAAGCATAGCAAAGCGAAAGCCCGCATTAGGGGGCGGGGATTGGGTTTTACTCCGGCTTACAACTCAGATCACAGATATTTTTGACGACCGCTTAAATGCACAGCAAAATAGTGTTACTTAGTAACAATATATGGCGCTGATATGGAAATGACGTTACACCAGGCCCGGAACCGGCCTTTCTCCCGTTACGGCAAATGGCTGGGAGTTGCGCTGTTCTGCCTGCCCGCCACGGTCATGGCGCACCCGCACAGTTTCATCGATATGCAGACGACGCTGGTGGCGAATGACACCTCGCTGACCGGGCTGAAAATGGTCTGGACGATGGACGAAATTACATCCGCAGATTTGCTGTACGACGCGCAGAACGCCAAACCCGGTTCAGATATCTGGAAAAAACTGGCGGCGGAAGTCATGGCGCGGGTGCTCAGTCAGCATTACTTCACTGACTTTTATCGCGAAGGTAAACCGGTTAAATATCTCGACTTGCCAAGCGAATATCAGCTGTCGCGTAGAGGCGATCAGGCGGTGCTGGAATTCGTGTTGCCGCTGGCGAAGCCTCAGACACTGGCCGGTAAACCGATGGAATTCTCTACCTTCGATCCTTCGTATTTTGTTGATATGACGTATAAGGATAAAACCGCACTGCATCTGCCGCCGGAACTGGAAAAACGTTGCACGCTGGCGCTGTTTACGCCCAAGCCTGATGCCTCGCTGCAAAACTACGCGCTGTCTCTCGATAAGGCTGATGCCCCGCCGGAAGATATGGATCTTGGTCAGCAATTTGCTCAGAAGGTCACGCTGGAATGTCATTAATCTCCACACCACCGAAAACACTGTCATGGCGCGATCTGTGGCCGCTGGCGATATTTCTGTTGCTGCTGGCGGGCGGCATTTTTCTTCTCATCCACTACTGGCCGAGGATTTTGCTGAGCAGCATTATCTGGCAGCGGGAATTGCATCAGGAACTGGCCGGGCTGTTGCGGCAGGTGAAAGAAAATCCGATGCAGTCGGGCATGACGCTGGCCGGTTTCAGCCTGATTTATGGCGTGATCCACGCCATCGGGCCGGGGCACGGTAAAATTGTCATCACCACCTATCTGGCAACCCATCCTTCGCGACTGAAAAGCAGCCTCAAGCTGACGTTTGCCTCGGCGATAGTGCAGGGACTGGTGGCGATATTGCTGGTCAGCGTGGTGCTCGGTGTGCTGCAACTTTCCTCGCGTCAGCTGCATCAGAGCAGTTTCTGGATGGAGCGGGGCAGCTTCATTCTGGTGATGTTGCTCGGGTTATTGCTGTGCTGGCGGGCGCTGAAACGGGTGTGGCAGACGATAAAAAGTCTGCGTCCCGCGCCGGCAATGAAAATCCACAGCCTGTCGCCGATGGGCAGTGAAACACATGTCCACGATGAACATTGCGGCTGCGGACATCAGCATGTACCGAGCGATCAGCAACTTCAGGCGGGCGGCGATTTACGCACACAGATAGCGATTGTGCTGGCGATGGGATTACGCCCGTGCTCCGGTGCGATCATGGTGTTGCTGTTTTCCAAAGTGATCGGCGTGTACAGCTGGGGCGTGATTTCAGCCATTACGATGGCCATCGGCACCTCGCTGACCGTCTCGCTGATTGGCGTACTGGTGTTTTACAGCCGTGCGCTGGCGGTGAAACTGAGCGCAACCCGCACGCCTGCGGCCTGGCAGCGGATCACCTGGTCGTTGCTGGCGCTGACCGGTGGGATGGTATTGCTGGTGGCGGGGATAGTGCTCTACAGCACCGGCGGCGGAGACGTTTCGCCAATCACCGGCGGACCTTTCCGGGGATAAGTTCCGGGGCGCAACCTTCATGGGATAAACAGCAGACATAAAAAAACGGACGCCCGAAAGGACGTCCGTTTTTCTTTGTATTTCTTTCTATCAATAACCGGCGAAATTAACGCTTCAGCGCTTCGCTCAGTTCATCACGCATGGTCATCAGAATACCTTTAACGACGCGTGGGTTGCCTGCAACGATGTTGCCAGACGAGAAGTGGTTATGGCCGCCAACGAAGTCAGTCACAACGCCGCCTGATTCACGAACCAGCAGTTCGCCACCGGCGAAATCCCAAGGTTTCAGGGCGATCTCGAAGAAACCGTCAACGCGGCCAGCCGCCACGTAAGCCAGATCCAGCGCAGCAGAACCGGTGCGACGGAAATCTGCACATTCGGTGAACAGTTTGCCAACCACATTCATGTAGCTGGTCGCGTGTTGTTTTGCTTTGAACGGGAAGCCGGTCGCCAGAATGGTGCCGTCGAGATCTTTCGCGTTAGTACCGCGCAGACGATAACCGTTCAGCTGTGCGCCCTGACCACGGGTTGCGGTGAACAGTTCGTTACGCATTGGATCGTAAACTACCGCGACTTCAGTGCGGCCTTTGATGCGCACGGCGATAGAAACAGCGAAGTGTGGGAAGCGTTTAACGAAGTTGGTGGTGCCATCCAGCGGGTCGATAATCCATTGTACGTCTTTGTCTTCGCCTTCCAGTTCGCCACACTCTTCACTGATGATGGTGTGTTTTGGATAGGATTTGCGAATGACATCGATAATCATGTGTTCTGCATCGCGGTCTACGTTGGTAACAAAATCGTTGGTACCTTTTTGTGTAGATTCTACAGAGTCTGGCGTTTCGTAATGTTTGGCAATCAGGTTACCGGCCTTGCGCGCAGCGCGCACGGCGATGGTGAGCATCGGATGCATGGATATCTTCCAACTAGGATGTTAAAGAACGGGAATACGGGAAACGGCGCGCAGTATAGCAGGGGTTCTGAAAATTAACTACCGTTGTGTTAGGCTGTTGTGATTTTCCGTCTGGCTAAGAGTTCCTATGCTGCCCAATATCCGCATTGTATTAGTAGAAACGTCTCACACTGGCAATATGGGCTCTACCGCCCGTGCCATGAAAACCATGGGTTTATCAAGTCTTTATCTGGTGAATCCGCTGGTAAAACCTGACTCTCAGGCTATCTCTTTGTCGGCCGGTGCCAGTGATGTCATCGGTAATGCGACAATTGTTGATACCCTCGACGAAGCGCTGGCCGGTTGTAGTCTGGTGATCGGCACCAGTGCGCGTTCCCGCACACTGCCGTGGCCGATGCTTGAGCCGCGTGAATGTGGTGAGCACAGTGCGAAAGCGGCACAAACCGCGCCGGTTGCGCTGGTGTTTGGTCGCGAACGCGTCGGGCTGACTAACGAAGAACTGCAAAAATGTAACTACCACGTGTGTATTCCGGCGAACCCTGAATACAGCTCGCTGAATCTGGCGATGGCCGTGCAGATTATTGCCTATGAAGTGCGCGTTGCGCATCTGGCGTTGCTGGAAGCGGAAAAACCGCAAATCGAATACGAAGAAACGCCGTATCCGCTGGTCGACGATCTCGAACGTTTCTATCAGCATCTGGAAAAAACCTTGCTGGAAACCGGCTTTATTCGTCAGGCACATCCGGGGCAGGTGATGAGCAAATTACGCCGTCTGTTTACCCGTGCGCGACCTGAATCTCAGGAATTAAACATCCTGCGCGGTATCCTGACGTCGATTGAAAAGACAAATAGCAACAAAGAATAAGCAAAGGGATTTGATTATAAAAACAGTATTCAGTTTTTTAATCAAAAGGTTATGCGTTGTTCGTGAATGACAAAATTAGTGCGTAATGGCCGGGTTTGTAATACTTGAGTAAAACAGTAGGTTAAATAGTTGACTGTTTTACTCGGGAATGGCAGACTCGTTTGCATGTTCCGCACTATTGAATTTTTAAGTCATTTTAAACAGGTAACCATGCTATGAGACTGACATCCAAAGGCCGTTATGCCGTGACCGCTATGCTCGACGTTGCACTGCATTCACAGGAAGGACCAGTACCACTGGCTGACATTTCTGAGCGTCAGGGTATTTCCCTTTCTTACCTGGAGCAGCTTTTCTCGCGCTTACGCAAAAATGGTCTGGTTGCCAGTGTTCGCGGTCCGGGCGGTGGTTATCTGTTAGGCAAAGATTCTGGCGATATCGCGGTAGGTGCTGTGATCACAGCCGTTGACGAATCTGTCGATGCGACCCGTTGCCAGGGTAAAGAAGGCTGCCAGAATGGCGAACGTTGCCTGACTCACACGTTGTGGCGTGATCTTAGCGAGCGCATCAGCGGCTTCCTGAACAACATTACACTGGCAGAACTGGTCAACAACCAGGAAATCCTGGAAGTGGCCGACCGTCAGAACGGTGAAATCCGTCGTCAGCCGAATGGCCGACAAATCGAAACGATTAATGTAAATTTACGCGCCTGATACCCCGTCATCTTTCGAGCTGTCTCTGCGTTGGCTGCCTTCGCGAACCCCGGTCACATACTTGTGTATGCTCCAGGGATTCACTCAGTTGCCGCCTTGATACAACTCTAATGATTTAGGGATTACACCGTATATTTATGTTCTAAAAGCCCGCGGAAATGCAGATTCCCGCGGGCTTTTGCTTTTCAGGCGTCAATTCTTACCGATTAGTGCCCGCAAAGTGTCATTTCCCTTTTAAGAATCTGTGAACCCGTTTTAAACTGGTTGTCGTTTTTTTAATTCTTTCGTTCGAAGCCGAACGCGCAGTCCGGAGCTTACCTGCCATGAAATTACCTATTTATCTCGATTATTCTGCTACCACGCCGGTTGATCCGCGTGTGGCGAAAATGATGATGCAGTGTTTAACACTCGACGGTACTTTCGGTAATCCGGCCTCCCGTTCTCACCGTTTTGGCTGGCAGGCCGAAGAGGCGGTGGATGTGGCGCGCAACCAGATTGCCGAGCTGATTAATGCCGACCCGCGTGAAATTGTCTTCACCTCTGGCGCGACAGAATCGGACAATCTGGCGATTAAAGGTGCCGCCCACGCGCAGCGTGAGAAAGGCAGACACATCATCACCAGCCAGACGGAGCACAAAGCGGTGCTGGACACCTGTGCTCAGCTGGAAACCGAAGGCTTCGACGTCACCTATTTAGCGCCTCAGGCTGACGGTTTTATCCCTCCAGCTATGATTGAAGCGGCACTGCGCCCGGACACCATTTTGGTATCCATCATGCAGGTAAATAATGAAATCGGCGTGGTGCAGGATATTGCGACAAGCGGTGAGCTGTGCCGCAGTCGTGGCATTCTTTTCCATGTGGATGCAACCCAGAGCGTGGGCAAGATTGCGATTGATGTCAGTGAGCTGAAAGTGGATCTGATGTCATTTTCCGCGCATAAGATTTATGGCCCGAAAGGGATTGGCGCGCTGTATGTCAGCCGTAAACCGAAAGTGCGGATAGACGCGCAAATCCACGGCGGCGGTCATGAGCGCGGTATGCGTTCAGGTACCTTGCCGGTGCATCAGATTGTCGGTATGGGCGAAGCGTATCGTATCGCCAAAGAGGAAATGACCACGGAAGTAGCGCGTCTGAGCGCATTGCGCGATCGGTTGTGGAAAGGCATTCAGCAGCTTGATCAGGTGTTTCTCAACGGTACGCCGAAACATGCCGCGCCAAACATTCTTAACGTCAGTTTTGCCGATGTTGAAGGTGAATCCCTGATTATGGCGCTGAAAGATTTGGCGGTGTCGTCCGGTTCTGCCTGTACGTCTGCCAGCCTTGAACCTTCCTACGTTTTGCGAGCCATAGGATTAAGCGAAGAGCTGGCACATGGCTCAATCCGTTTTTCCCTCGGGCGCTGGACAACGGAAGAAGAAATTGATTATGCGATTGCGCTGGTGGTGAAATCAGTCCGCCGCCTGCGTGAGTTGCCCCCTGTTTATACGAAATGAAGTGCCACCCGCTGAACGGGTGATTTGCCTGTCATTGATAATGAATATTCATTGAAGATAAAAACAATCAGGAGTCCTGTTATGAGTTCCGAAGTAACGACCAATGAAGCGATGTCCGTCTTCCTTTCCTCTGAGCCAGCTGATGCACGCTGGGGCGAAAAGGCAACACTGAGCACGGATTCCGCCGGTATGACCATTCACCTGAAAGACGGCGAGGCGCTGACGGCTATTTCCCGCGCTGCCCGCCGCATCGACGGTCAGGGCGTTAAAAACGTCAAACTGGCGGGTGAAGGCTGGGATCTCGAAAACAGCTGGGCATTCTGGCAGGGCTTCCGTGGTCCGAAAGGCACACGCAATGTTGAATGGGCTGAACTGTCTGAAGATGACGCGAACACGCTGAAACAACGTCTGAAAATTATCGACTGGGTGCGTAACACCATCAATACCCCGGCAGAAGATTTGTCTCCTGAACAACTGGCGACCCGCGCCGTTGATCTGATGTGTGAATTTGGCAACGAAAAAGTCAGCTACCGCATCACCAAAGGCGACGATCTGCGTCAGCAAAGTTATATGGGGATCCACACCGTCGGTCGTGGTTCTGACCGTCCGCCGGTCCTGCTGGCACTGGATTACAACCCGAGCGGCGACGCGGATGCCCCGGTTTATGCCTGTCTGGTCGGCAAAGGTATCACCTTCGATACCGGTGGTTACAGCCTGAAACCAAGCGCTTCCATGGATTCCATGAAAGCCGATATGGGCGGCGCAGCCACCCTGACTGGCGCACTGGCGCTGGCGGCGGCTAACGGCCTGAACAAGCGCGTAAAACTCTACCTGTGCTGCGCGGATAACATGGTCAGCGGCAACGCGCTGAAACTCGGCGATATCATCCGTTACCGTAACGGCAAAACCGTAGAAGTGATGAACACCGATGCCGAAGGCCGTCTGGTGCTGGCCGATGGCCTGATCGACGCGTCTGCGCAAAATCCTGAACTGATCATTGATGCGGCAACGCTGACGGGTGCGGCAAAAACGGCACTGGGCAACGATTATCACGCGCTGTTCAGCTTTGACGATGCACTGGCAGGTGAACTGCTGGAAAGCGCGAAAGCTGAACACGAACCGTTCTGGCGCCTGCCGCTGGAAGAGTTCCACCGTTCACATCTGCCGTCTAACTTTGCAGAGCTGAACAACATTGCCGGTCCTGCACACACTGCGGGCGCGAGCACGGCGGCGGCGTTCCTGTCTCATTTCGTCACTGAATATAAGAAAGGCTGGCTGCACATCGACTGTTCTGCGACTTATCGCAAAAGCGCAGCGGATCAGTGGTCTGCCGGTGCAACCGGTCTGGGTGTGCGTACCGTGGCTAACCTGTTGTTAGCTAAAGCGAAGTAAGTTTCAGAAAGCAATGCATACATGATGCACAACGGGGCGCTTAACGGCGCCCCGTTTTATACTACTACCGGAGTCAAGAATCATGAGTGTCCCACACGATCATCTTCCTGCTGGCGCGGCGGCTACCGACGGTGAAAACGAGCTGGAGCGTCTGCTTCGCCTGTCTGTCACCGCACCGGCATGGCGTCCGGCGTTTTATCAAACTTTGCTGGAATCCACCGTTTTTGTGCTGGGTGATGCAGGGCAGGATGACGCTGAAAAGCAGGGCAGTGTGGCGATCACCGCAGGCAGTGAACTGAATATTTTGCACTGGGAAAAGCAGGATGGCAGTTCGATCATTCCTTTCTTTTCTTCGGTTGATGTCCTGGAAAAAGCCAGTGCCGGTGAAAGCCCGGATGAACAGGCGTTTGTCGCGCTGCCTGCCCGTGTGTTGTTTGAAATGACACAAGGGGAAGAATTGTTTCTGAATCCCAAGTCGGAATACGGCAAAGAATTCACCCCAAATGAAGTCACGCTGTTGCTGAGCAATGGCGGGCTGAATGCGCCGTCGGAGCTGGTGCTGGATAAAGAAAGCCAGCTGCTGATTGGTCAGCCGGAGGAATATCCTTCCGCTATGATCGACGCGCTGACCACACTGTTCACGCAGAAAAAGCCGGTGCGCCGCGCCTTTATGGCACTGATCCATGATAAAGCCGTGGACGATCAGCCGAACCTGTTAATTGGTGTTGAGGCTGACGGTGATGAGCAGGAAATCGATGCGCTGATCCGCGAGGCGGGGAATGTGGCGAGCGAAACGTCACCCGATGATCGTCCGGTGGATTTCTGTATCGTTTCCGAAAAGGAGCGCGGTATCAGCCATTATCTGATCAGCCACACGCAGCCGTTCTACCAGCGCAAGTGGGGAAGCTGGTTACGGAACATTATTCCGTCGTCCGGTCAGGCATAGAATCAGGGGATAAAGCAGGGCAGAACGCCGTTTTGCCCTTGTTTTGTTTAAGGGAAATAGGCGGTTTAGGTTTGATAGTGAATCAATCACACATTTTTTTAATTAAATGTTGTGATTCGGGTAGGCAATCTTAACTTCGCTCCCTATAATCACCGCCATTTTACGGCAGGTATAACATTAAATTAACCGGCCCTACCTATAAAAGTCAGACAGAGGTTTTTTCATGACTATCGAACGTACTTTCTCCATCATCAAGCCAAACTCCGTAGCTAACAACGACATCGGTGCTATCTACGCACGTTTCGAACGCGCAGGTTTCACTATCATCGCGTCTAAAATGCTGAAACTGACTAAAGAACAAGCTGAAGGCTTCTACGCAGAACACAAAGGCCGTCCTTTCTTCGACGGTCTGGTTGAGTTCATGACTTCTGGCCCGATCATGGTTCAGGTTCTGGAAGGCGAAAACGCAGTTCAGCGTAACCGTGACATCATGGGCGCAACTAACCCGGACAACGCTCTGGCAGGCACCCTGCGTGCAGACTTCGCTGACAGCTTCACTGCTAATGCGGTTCACGGTTCTGACGCTGTAGAATCTGCACAACGCGAAATCGCTTATTTCTTCACCGAAAGCGAAATCTGCCCGCGTTAAGATTTTTGGGTGAGCTTTGCTGGAAGATGTGCCGCAAATTCGTAAGAATTTTGTAACAGGCGCCTACCAAACATGGCAACCGTGCCCTAAAATTTGTACAATGTTGCGCCCCGAATGAGCCAGCCTCTTCGGGGCGCAATTTATTTGCAGGCCATCTGTTTGTACTGATTGCACTATATGTAAAAGATATATGCAAAAGATACATCCGGCTCTGCACTTCCAATACGCCATAACGTGTAACAACGAGGCCATTTTTTCATGTCAGAATTCAACACGCCCGAGCAAACCTTGTCTGAGACTACCCAAGCTTCCGCAGAAGCCGTTGTCGTTGTCGCGCCTGCTGCCGCAAAAATTAACCTTCTTGACCTTAACCGCAAACAAATGCGTGAGTTCTTCATCAACATGGGCGAAAAACCGTTCCGTGCTGATCAGGTCATGAAGTGGATGTACCACTACTGCAGCGATGATTTCGAGCAAATGACCGATATCAACAAAGTGCTGCGTGAAAAGCTGGCCCGCGTTGCCGAAATTCGTGCACCGGAAGTCGCTTCAGAACAACGTTCCACTGACGGCACCATCAAATGGGCCATTCAGGTAGGCGGACAACTGGTCGAAACCGTGTATATCCCGGACGGCGACCGTGCGACGCTTTGTGTTTCTTCTCAGGTTGGTTGTGCGCTGGAATGTACTTTCTGTTCCACGGCGCAACAGGGCTTTAACCGTAACCTGCGCGTGTCCGAAATTATCGGTCAGGTGTGGCGTGCGGCAAAAATTATCGGTGCCGCGAAAGTGGCCGGTACGCGTCCTATTACCAACGTGGTGATGATGGGCATGGGCGAACCTCTGCTGAACCTGAATAACGTGGTTCCGGCGATGGAAATCATGCTCGACGATTTCGGTTTTGGTCTGTCAAAACGTCGCGTAACGCTTTCCACATCAGGCGTCGTGCCTGCGCTGGATAAACTGGGCGATATGATTGACGTCGCACTGGCGATTTCCCTGCACGCGCCGAACGACACCATTCGTGACGAAATCGTGCCGATTAACCGCAAATACAATATCGATACCTTCCTGGCAGCGGTTGAGCGCTATATTGGCAAATCTAACGCCAACCAGGGGCGCGTCACCATCGAGTACGTTATGCTGGATCACATCAATGATGGCACCGAGCATGCGCACGAACTGGCAGAGCGTCTGAAAAACACGCCATGCAAGATTAACCTGATCCCATGGAACCCGTTCCCGGGCGCGCCGTATGGCCGCAGCTCCAACAGCCGTATCGATCGTTTCTCTAAAGTGCTGATGGATTATGGCTTTACAGTTATCGTGCGCAAAACACGTGGCGATGACATTGATGCCGCGTGTGGTCAGCTGGCCGGTGATGTTATCGACCGTACCAAACGTACATTGAAGAAAAAAATGGCAGGCGAGCAACAGATTTCCGTAAAAGCCGTCTGATTCCAATGGGCTTCGCCACGGTATTCCGTCGAAGCCCGCTGTTTTATTGTCGCTGGCAGGGTAAAGGGAATTAAGCATGACAATGAAGGGCAGTGTGAAAATGTTGATAGCTGCAGGCATGTCGGTGGCTTTGCTGGCAGGCTGTTCCAGTTCACCCAAGGAGTCGCAACCGGCCAGTGGCGCAGCACAAACGCGCCTGGAGTTGGGTATGGCTTACCTGAATCAGGGGAACATGGACGCGGCAAAACAGAATTTGCAGAAAGCCGTTGACGGTGCGCCGCAGGATTATCGGACGCAGCTGGGGATGGCGCTTTACGAGCAAAAAAACGGCAATCAGAAAGCCGCAGAAAGCCGCTACCAGCAGGCGCTGAAGCTGGCGCCGCAAAATGGGACGGTGTTAAATAATTACGGTGCGTTTTTGTGTAGTTTAGGGCAGTATGTACCGGCACAACAGCAGTTTAGCGCCGCAGCTAATGCGCCTGATTACGGTCAGGTTGCTGACAGTCTGGAAAATGCAGGCTACTGTTTTCTGAAGGCCAATCAGAATGAGGAAGCGCGAGTGTTACTGAGCCGGGCATTGAAAGTTGATCCCGATAAAGGCGCACCCTTGCTGACTGAGGCAACCAAAGAATTTGGGGAAGGGAACCGCGCTCAGGCGAAACTTTTACTGGATGTATATCAACATGTTCTGCCAGCCACCGCTGAGAGTCTCATGTTGCAAATTCGATTCGCTGCGTTAGCGGGCAACCCGGATAGCGTTCAACGCTACGGTAAGCAACTTGCGCGTAGTTATCCACAATCTAAACAGTACCAGCAGTTCTTAGCCAATGAATACTGAAGCCCCTCAAGAAAATAATGCAAAACTGACAACAGGCGAACGTCTGCGTCAGGCTCGTGAACAGTTAGGTCTTAGTCATCAGGCCGTTGCAGAACGCCTGTGTCTGAAAGTCTCGACTATTCGCCAAATTGAAGAAGAAACGACGCCGGCCGATCTTGCGCCGACTTTCCTGCGTGGTTATCTCCGTTCTTATGCCAAGCTGGTTCATGTACCTGAAGAAGAATTATTAGGTCTGATCGGTAAACAAGCGCCGATCAAAGTGCCTAAAGTGGCGTCAATGCAAGGGTTCTCTCTCGGTAAGTCTCGCAAAAAACGCGATGGCTGGCTGATGGGCTTTACCTGGCTGGTGGTGTTTGTCGTGATTGGCCTGACGGGTGCGTGGTGGTGGCAAAATCATCAGGCGCAGCAGCAGGAAATCGCCACCATGGCCGATCAGTCATCGGCACAGCTGAATCAGGATAACGGCCAGGGGCAGACCATTCCTCTGGGCGATAACGCAAATTCTGCACCGACCACAGACGATACGGCTTCTGAGCCAGCGACTGCTGCAAATGCACCGCAAGCACAGAACAGCATTCCGTTGAACACAGCACCGGCGGTGACCGCCAACAGTGCGCCAGCGACGACGACTGCGCCAGCTGAACAGGCACCTGCTGCCGTTTCTACCAGCCAGCCAGCAGCCACCGCTGAAAACGGTCTGCCAACCGGCGATGCACAAACTGCTGCGGCAGCGGGTGCGGATCCACAAGCGGTCACTTTTACCTTTAAAGCTGACTGCTGGTTCCAGATTGATGACGCGTCAGGCAAAACCCTGTTCAGCGGCATGAAGAAAGGCGGTGAAACCTTCAGCGTGAAGGGCACTGCGCCGTATAAACTGAAAATCGGTGCGCCGGGTGCAGTAGATATCCAGTTCCAGGGCAAACCGGTTGATTTAAGTCGTTTTGTAAAATCAAGCCGTGTTGCGCGCCTGACCTTAGCTGCC
Organism: Rahnella sp. JUb53; assembly: GCF_004346065.1. Taxonomy (NCBI): domain Bacteria; kingdom Pseudomonadati; phylum Pseudomonadota; class Gammaproteobacteria; order Enterobacterales; family Yersiniaceae; genus Rahnella; species Rahnella sp. JUb53. The sequence continues at coordinate 14,100 of NZ_SLYT01000010.1, read as the reverse complement.
GAGTAATCGGCAGTTTGTCAGACGATTGCAACGATGGAGAGTGAAGTAATGCATAACCAGTCACCCATTACCCGTCGCAAATCAACCCGGATTTATGTCGGCAAGGTGCCTGTAGGTGACGGAGCACCGATTGCAGTGCAATCGATGACCAACACCCGCACCACAGATGTCGCGGCGACTGTCGCACAGATCAAATCACTGGAACGCGTGGGTGTCGATATTGTTCGCGTTTCTGTGCCTACGATGGATGCAGCAGAAGCATTCAAACTTATCAAACAGCAGGTTAATGTCCCGCTGGTCGCTGATATTCATTTCGATTACCGCATTGCCCTGCAGGTTGCAGAATATGGTGTAGATTGCCTGCGTATTAACCCGGGTAACATTGGTAACGAATCCCGCATCCGCTCTGTGGTGGATTGCGCGCGCGACAAAAATATTCCTATCCGTATCGGTGTGAACGGCGGTTCTCTGGAAAAAGACATCCAGGAAAAGTACGGCGAACCCACGCCGCAGGCGCTGCTGGAATCGGCGATGCGTCATGTCGATATTCTCGACCGTCTCAACTTTGACCAGTTTAAAGTCAGCGTTAAAGCATCTGACGTATTCCTGGCCGTTGAGTCATACCGTTTGCTGGCCAAACAGATTGTTCAGCCATTGCATCTGGGGATTACGGAAGCGGGTGGCCTGCGTGCAGGTTCCGTTAAATCGGCGATTGGCTTAGGGTTGCTGCTGTCTGAAGGCATCGGCGACACGCTGCGTATTTCGCTGGCGGCTGATCCGATTGAAGAAGTTAAGGTCGGCTTTGATATCCTCAAATCCCTGCGTATCCGTTCCCGTGGTATCAACTTTATTGCCTGCCCGACCTGTTCGCGTCAGGAGTTTGATGTCATCGGCACCGTTAATGCGCTGGAGCAACGTCTGGAAGATATCATCACGCCAATGGACGTTTCGATTATCGGCTGTGTGGTTAACGGTCCGGGCGAAGCGCTGGTTTCCACTATGGGCGTGACCGGCGGTCATAACAAAAGCGGTTTCTACGAAGACGGTGTTCGTCAGAGAGAGCGCTTTGACAACAACGACATGATCGACCAGTTAGAAGCTAAAATTCGCGCCAAAGCAGCGCTGATGGATGAGAGTAAACGTATCGTTATCAATCATCTTGAAAAGTAACATCGGTTGCGGGTCATAATACTTATACCCAATAATTCGTGATGCACAAAGGCGGCAATCGAACGAATCCCGATGAGCTTACTCAGGTAAGTGATTCGGATAAGTGAAGGCGGCCAACGCATCTGCGACTCGAAGAATGACGGGTATAGACCTGCATAATTATATTGAACCCGAATGGGGTAATGGCGTCTGTGCGTTGAACCACAGCCCATAAAGCCCCTATAATCGGGTTCATTTTTTATAAAACGATAGAGAACTGACGTGGCAAAGAATATCCAGGCCATTCGCGGCATGAACGACTACCTGCCAGAAGACACTGCACTGTGGCAACGCATCGAAGGTTCGTTGAAACAGGTGCTTGGCAGCTACGGCTACAATGAAATCCGTATGCCGATTGTAGAGCAGACCCCATTGTTTAAACGCGCTATCGGCGAAGTGACCGATGTCGTGGAAAAAGAAATGTATACCTTTGAAGACCGCAACGGTGAAAGCCTGACGCTGCGTCCGGAAGGTACGGCGGGCTGCGTGCGCGCCGGTATTGAACATGGTCTGCTGTACAATCAGGAACAGCGTCTGTGGTACATCGGTCCGATGTTCCGCTACGAGCGCCCGCAAAAAGGCCGCTATCGTCAGTTTAATCAGCTGGGTGTGGAAGTCTTTGGTCTGCAAGGCCCGGACGTTGATGCAGAATTAATCCTGCTGACAGCCCGCTGGTGGCGTGCGCTGGGGATTTCCGAACACGTCGCACTGGAACTGAACTCTATCGGTTCATTGGAAGCACGCGCCAACTATCGTGACGCGCTGGTGGCTTTCCTTGAACAGCATAAAGACAAGCTGGATGAAGACTGCAAACGTCGCATGTACAGCAATCCGCTGCGCGTTCTGGACTCTAAAAATCCGGACATTCAGGCGTTATTAAACGATGCACCGGAACTCGGTGATTATCTTGATGAAGAATCAAGAGAACACTTTGCAGGTCTGTGTGAACTTTTAGAGCAGTCTGGTATCCCATATACGGTTAATCAGCGACTTGTGCGCGGTCTGGATTATTACAACCGCACCGTGTTCGAATGGGTAACTCACAGCTTAGGCTCGCAAGGTACCGTTTGTGCCGGTGGTCGTTACGACGGTCTGGTCGAACAACTGGGCGGTCGTGCAACGCCGGCCGTCGGTTTTGCGATGGGACTGGAGCGTCTGGTATTACTGGTTCAGGCCGTAAACCCGGACTTCAAAGCACCGGCAACTGTTGACGCTTACGTGATTTCTTCCGGTGCCGGAACGCAAAGCGCGGCCATGCAACTGGCTGAAAAATTGCGTGACGCGCTGCCTGAGCTGAAAGTAATGACTAACTACGGTGGTGGTAACTTCAAAAAGCAATTCGCCCGTGCAGATAAATGGGGTGCGCGCGTTGCCCTGGTATTAGGCGAAGATGAAGTTGCTAATCAGCAGGTTGTAGTAAAAGACCTGCAAAGTGGAACGCAAGAAACGCTGGCGCAGAGCGAAATCGCCGCGCGTCTGGCTTCGATGTTGGGTTAAGGAGAAGGACACTGTGGAAGTCTATACCACTGAGAATGAACAGGTTGATGCTGTACGTCGCTTCTTTGCCGAAAATGGTAAAGCGCTGGCCATCGGCGTTGTTCTGGGTATTGCAGCCCTGGGCGGCTGGCGTTTCTGGCAGAGTCACCAGGACACAGCCCTGACGGAAGCTTCTGCGTCTTTCCAGAAAGCGAATCAGTCGATGACGGGTAATAATGCGCAAGGCGTGGCCAGTCTCGAGAAGTTTGCTCAGAGCAATGACAATAATTACGGGGTGTTTGCTGCCCTGCAACTGGCTGATCATTTCGTTGAGACCAAAGATTTCGCGAATGCTGAAAAGCAGTTAGTCCAGGCGCAAGGTCAGGCTAAAGAAGACAATTTACGTTCGCTGGTGAATTTACGTCTGGCTCGTATCCAGATGCAGCAAGGCAAATTTGATGATGCACTCAAAACGTTAGATGGCGTGAAGGGTGAAGGCTGGGCGGCTATGCAGCAAGGCATCCGTGGTGATGTTCTGCTTGCGAAAGGCGATGCAAAAGGCGCACGTGAAGCCTACAGCAAAGGACTCGATTCTAAACCCTCTCAAACGCTGCAAACTATGCTGCGTATGAAATTGAACAACTTAGCCAGCTAAGGGGAACCCCGATGCAATTGCGTAAAACACTCTTGGTAGGATGGGTTTCAGTTGCCCTGCTGAGTGGCTGTTCATTGTTTAACAGCGAAGAAGACGTGGTAAAAATGTCTCCGCTGCCAAAAGTTGAGAATCAATTTACTCCGACCAAAGTCTGGAGCAAATCCGTAGGCGACGGCGTAGGCGATTTCTACTCCCACCTGCGTCCGGCCTGGCAGGACAGCACTATTTATGCTGCTGATCGTTTTGGTGTGGTTAAAGCACTCGATGCTGACAGCGGTAAAGAAAAATGGAGCGTGAATCTGTCTCAAAAGACCGGCTTCCTCTCCCGTAATATTTCAGCACAACTTTCTGGCGGCCTGACGGTCTCCGGTAGCCATGTGTATGTCGGCAGCGAGAAAGCCGTGGTGTATGCATTGAACACCACTGACGGCACCGTGGCATGGCAGACTAAAGTCGCGGGTGAGGCGCTTTCCCGTCCTGTCGTCAGCGATGGTCTGGTGCTGGTGCATACCGGCAACGGTATGTTGCAGGGGCTGAGTGAGTCCGATGGTACTATCCAGTGGACAGCTAACCTCGATATGCCAACACTTTCCCTGCGTGGCGAATCGGCTCCGGCCGTGGCGTTTGGTGCGGCTATCGTCGGTGGTGACAACGGTCGTGTCAGCGCAGTGCTGATGAAAGAAGGCCAGTTGATCTGGCAACAACGTATCTCTCAGACTACCGGTACAACTGAAATTGACCGTCTGAGCGATGTGGATACCACACCGGTTATCGTTGATGGCATTGTGTATGCACTGGCCTATAACGGCAACCTGGTGGCGATGGATCTTCGTTCTGGTCAGATCATGTGGAAGCGTGATGTGGGTTCAGTCAACGACATCATCGTTGATGGCGGCCGTATCTATATGGTTGACCAGGATGACCGCGTGATGGCGCTTGATACCCAGGGCGGTGTCAGCGTGTGGCGTCAGAGTGAATTATTGCACCGTAACCTGACAGCCCCGGTGTTGTATAATGGTTACATTGTGGTCGGTGATTCCGAAGGTTATCTGCACTGGATTAACACCACAGACGGTCGCTTTGTGGCTCAGCAGAAAGTCGACAGTGATGGCTTCCTGAGCGGACCGATTGTGGCCAGTGACAAGCTGGTCGTGCAGGCGAAAGGTGGCGAAGTTTACTCCTTCACCCGTTAATATCGCGACTTGCGTCAGGCTCTGAGATCGGTTGATCCCGGGCTTTAAAACGGCTCCTGAATTGCTCAGGGGCCGTTTCGTATTCTGAAATCTGCGTAAACGGTTTAAACCGATTGCGTTGTAACAATTTGAATTATAGTGGTTTGTATTGAAATTCTGCAGGCCCGCTATTTGCGTTTTGCACCATATTAAAAAAACTGAGGCTTCAAAATGATACCTGTCGTTGCGCTTGTAGGGCGCCCGAATGTGGGTAAATCCACTTTATTTAACCGCTTGACCAAAACGCGTGACGCGTTGGTTGCGGATTTCCCGGGGCTTACGCGTGACCGCAAGTATGGTCGTGCCGAAATTGAGGGTAATGAATTCATCATCGTGGATACCGGCGGTATCGACGGTACCGAAGACGGCGTTGAAACCCGCATGGCGGGGCAGTCTCTGCTCGCTATCGAAGAAGCGGATATCGTGCTGTTCATGGTCGATGCCCGTGCGGGTCTGATGCCTGCCGATCAGGGCATTGCCCAGCATCTGCGCAGCCGTGAAAAAGCCACTTTCCTGGTCGCCAACAAAACTGATGGTTTGGATCCGGACAGCGCCACCGGCGATTTCTACTCGCTGGGCCTTGGCGAAGTCTATGCCATCGCCGCATCCCACGGTCGTGGCGTCACGCAGCTTATCGAACACGTTCTGATCCCGTTCGTGGGCGAAAAGCCGGAAGAAGTCGAACTCACCGAAGAAGAGGCGAATGCCGCTTACTGGGCTGAGCAGGAAGGCACCGGGGATGAAATCCCTGAAGACGTGGAAGACGATTTCGACCCGCAGTCTCTGCCAATCAAACTGGCTATCGTGGGGCGTCCGAACGTAGGTAAGTCCACACTGACTAACCGTATTCTGGGCGAAGAGCGCGTCGTGGTATACGACATGCCGGGCACGACCCGTGACAGTATTTATATCCCGATGGTGCGTGACGAGCGTGAATACGTTCTGATTGATACCGCCGGTGTGCGTAAGCGCGGAAAAGTGACTGAAACCGTTGAGAAATTCTCGGTAATCAAAACCCTGCAGGCGATTGAAGACGCCAACGTGGTGATGCTGGTCATCGATGCCCGCGAAGGTATTTCCGATCAGGATCTCTCGCTGTTAGGTTTCATCCTCAATAGCGGGCGCTCACTGGTGATTGTCGTCAACAAGTGGGACGGCATGAACGAAGAAGCGCGTGCGCAGGTGAAAGACCAGCTGGAACTGCGCCTTGGTTTCGTCGATTTCGCGCGTATTCACTTCATCTCTGCCCTGCACGGCAGCGGCGTAGGTAACCTGTTTGAATCCGTGAACGAAGCCTATACCTGTGCGACCACGCGTGTAAGTACTTCCTTACTGACCCGTATCATGCAGATGGCCGCTGACGATCACCAGCCACCACTGGTTAACGGTCGTCGCGTTAAGCTGAAATATGCTCACGCCGGGGGTTATAACCCGCCAATCGTGGTTATCCACGGTAACCAGGTGAAAGATCTGGCTGATTCCTACAAACGCTATCTGATGAACTATTTCCGCCGTTCACTGAAAGTGATGGGTACGCCAATCCGCATCCAGTTCAAAGAAGGTGAGAACCCGTATGAAGGCAAGAAAAACTCGCTTTCTCCTCACCAGCAGCGTAAGCGCCGACGTCTGATGCAGCACCTGAAAAACAAATCCTAAACGAATGGGGTGCATGAAAATGTACCCCATTTTTTTGTCTTCATTTTCCCGCAAGGAGCTGGCTGGATGTTCTGGCAGACCTGGAGTTTTGCATTTGGCGTTACGATTCCCAATTTATTGATCTTGCTGCTGGGCGTGTTTTTACGCCGCACTGGCCTGATGGATGACAGTTTTAACGAGAAAGCCAGCCGTCTGGTATTCAATATCGCCTTACCTTGCCTGCTTTTTTTCAGCGTGGCACAAGGGCATGATTCCTCGGGTTCTAACTTGCCGCTCGTCATTTATGGCGGACTTGGTACCGTCGTGACTTTTTTGCTGCTGGAACTGGTGGCGATTAAGTTGGTAAAAGACCCGCGTGAGCGCGGCATTTTTGTGCAGGGCGGATTTCGAGCGAATACCGGTATTGCCGGGCTGGCTTATGCGTCGCTGGCGTTTGGCAGCGAGGGTATTGCGCTGGGGTCGATGTATCTGGCGGTCACAGTGATCCTCTTCAACGTGCTGTCCGTGATTACGCTGACCCGCAGCCTGAAAGGCGGGCAGGGCAAACGTATCGGCCTTAAACCCATCATGCATGGCATCGTCACTAATCCGCTGATTATCGGACTGGTGCTCGGGCTGGCGTTTCAGTACAGCCATTTACCGATGCCAGCGACGATTGCCAGCACCGGTGATTTTATTTCAGGTATGGCGCTGCCGCTGGCGATGTTGTGTGCCGGGGCAAGCCTTGACTGGAAAGCGATGTTCCGCAGCTCAAACGTGGCGGCCTGGTCTTCAGCCTCACGCGTGATATTTGTTCCCGCGCTGATGACTTTCGGTGCATGGCTGTTTGGCTTTCGCGATGCGGCGCTCGGCGTTATATTTCTCTTTTCCTGTACACCCACTGCGGCGGGCAGCTATGTCATGACCCGTGCGATGGGCGGTAATGCTACGCTGGCGGCCAATATTATTGCCGTCACGACGCTGGGATCATTTTTCACGACGGCTCTGGGTCTGTATTTACTGCGGACGCTGGGCGTCATTTAGAGGGGAAGTACGATGGATGCGCTCTGTCCGGTTTGCGGCCAGCCGATGAGCTGGGTAAGCGGTCACTTTCATTGTGATGCGTGCCATACCGATTATCAGCAAACGGCATTATGCCCGGATTGTCAGCAACCGTTGCAGGAACTGAAAGCCTGCGGCGCGGTGGATTATTTCTGCCAAAACGGGCACGGAATGATTTCTAAAAAACGGGTAACGTTTACCTATTCACCCTGTTGACCCTATTCGCAAGAGTGATCGTCGGGCGGAGCCTGTTTCCATAAATCCACCAGTTCTTCGGGAGTCTCGGTTTCGGGAATAATCACCACCAGACTGGCGGAATGCTCTGCCGACGCGTAATAAATCTCGAGACGGAAATAACGCTGGTCACCCCGACCGGCGTTTTCTTTTTCCTGAGCATAAGGCAGAGCTTTGTTGATGAGCTGGCAAATTTCCCGCCGTTTGTCATCACTCATACCTGAAAGCTCAACCCGTCGCGGTCCGCTGAGTTTGGGGATAAAAGCAACCCCTCCCTCACGGTAGATTTCAATTACCGTATTACTTTCCAGCGAATCTAAAGGTTTCATTTACATCACTCCAACCTGCTCCCAGGCTTCACGAACGGCTTGTGCGACTGAATCGTCAAAGCGTTTGCCCGCGTTTTTGACAGTGAGTTGAGCGAAGGCGACAAAGTCAGCATCTTTCGACAGGGATTTATCGCAGACCGTGTCATACCAGACGTAACCCGCACGTTCCCAGGCGTTACCTCCCAGTTTAGTGGCCGCCAGATAAAATGCGCGGTTAGGGATCCCCGAATTGATATGTACACCGCCGTTATCGTCACGGGTATTCACATAGCCTTTCATGTCGGCAGGCTGCGGATCTTTGCCGAGTAACGGATCGTCATAGGCCGTACCGGGGTGGGACATCGAACGCAGGCCGGTTCCATGAATGCCTTTTGCCAGCAAGTCTTCACCAATGATCCAGTCCGCTTTATCGGCGATTTGCCTGAGATGGAACTGCTTCACCAGCGAGCCAAACACGTCTGACAGGGATTCATTGAGCGCTCCCGATTGTCCGTTATAGTTCAGACCGGCTTCAGATTCAGTCACACCGTGGGAAAGTTCGTGTCCCACCACATCAATGGCGATAGTGAAGCGGTTGAAGATTTCCCCGTCGCCGTCACCAAACACCATCTGCTGACCGTTCCAGAAAGCATTCTGATACCCTTTGTCGTAGTGAACCGTGCCTAGCAACGCCAGCCCTTTGCCGTCTAGCGAATTGCGTTGGTACGCCTGCCAGAAGAAATCATAGGTCACACCAAGATAGTCATAGGCTTCATCAACAGATACATCGCCGTTACTGGCCTGACCTTCTTTACGAACCGATTCACCGGGCAGGTGCGTGGTGTTTTTGGCATCGTAAATATCACGCTCAACCTGACCCGCTTTGGCAGTCACAATCTTCTGCGGTTTCGCATAAGGCTGCGCCATTAACGTATTGACGTGGACCAGAGTCTGTTTCGCGCAACGGCGCTGAGGTTCTGAGCCGTGCTCAATAATGCGGTTGAGCATGTATGGCGGGATAACGCTGTTGTAACGCTTCGCTGAACTATGATTCATCGTGAATCTCCTTATCAAGGGTCACCCGAAGGTGAAGGCAAGGTGTTCTGACCGACTGATACTGAAAGACGGCTAATGATTAGTCATCAATGGTCAGTATAGGACTGTCGGGCGATTCGTCTGTTAAAGATAAGATTTATCTGTCCGGCTGCGGGTCATACAACGTGTGCGGATGACAGGTCACGGCGCGTCCGCTGGCTTTTCTGACTGACTCGCGCACCACCAGTTTTCCCTGTAAAAGCTGGGTGGTATGGGGCGCATCGGGTCTCAACATCCGTCGTTGCAACAGGGAAATAGCTTCAGCGCCCAGTTCATCGCGTGGCACATGCACCGCCGTCAGCGGTACGTCATGAATTTCTGCCAGATTGAATCCGTCGGTGCTGATCACACTGATATCGTCGGGTACAGAGAAACCTCGCTTTGCCAGCGCGGCGACTACGCCGGAAGCCATAAAATCCCCACCGGCCAGGATCGCCGTTGGCATCGGCTGGCCGGGCGGTAAACCATCGAGGTATTCCAGTAATGTCTGTTCGCTTTCCTGCGCGCCGAATCCTGAGGTATTCAGCAAATGCTGGCTGTCACTGAAAGTCAGATGATGGCGGGCGAACGCCTGTCTGATGCCGGTCAGGCGCAGTTCCATCGTATGACGACGCAGGCATTGTACGGTCACGATGTGGTTATGCCCCTGAGAAAACAGGTAGTCGCAGGCGAAATCGCCCATCGTCTGATGGTCCGGGCTGACGCTGTCATGGCGCATGTGCCGGTCATGGCAATTGACCAGCACGCACGGCTTGCCCATTTCGGCCGCCAGCTGATGAATATGCGGGTCGTCTATACCGACCAGCAATATGGCTTCGGTCTGAGGATCGGTCATTTTGGTGATGAACAGCGCGGCGTCGGCGTTTTCCTCCTCCAGCGCGCAGTAGCGGACACGCACTTCATGATGGGCGGTGGCAGCCAGAATGCCCTGGATCACCTTGTAGTAAAAAATATCGCTGCGTACATCAAAAGCGCGGGCGGGGGCGAAAATCAAAATGTTATTGAGCATCAGCCTGCCGGTGGAAAGACGATTGAGCACGCCCTGAGATTTGGCACACTCAAGCACGCTGTCGCGCGCCTTGCTGCTGGTGTTATTTTTTCCGGCTAAAACACGTGAAACGGTACTGATCGACAGCCCTGTCTGGTCGGCAATTTGCTGGATATTTAACTTTCCTTTCAAACTGTGATCTCCTTCAAAATCGTCCATGCAAAATTTTTCATATCAGAAGATGTGCTGCCTGTGAGCTTTTATCCTCCCTGACTTCCTCCTGCAGTTATAGCGTGAAAGCTTTTGCAAAAAATCACGTTTCACTCACAAATCCAGCTGCCTACTCTGCAGAAGTACCTCACATAACACATCATCTGCGGCCAGGCCGACGGGTGGGAGAGCGGACATGACAATTCAAATAAATACCGGGACGGCTGCGGTTGTACAACGCAGGAAAATAAAAGCCTTACGCTGGTGGATGCTGGCGCTGTTTCTCCTTGGCGTGACGGTGAACTATGTCACGCGAAATTCTCTGGGTCTGCTGGCGGCTGAACTGAAAACCAGCCTGAACATGACCACTGAACAATATTCTTACATCGTTGCGGCATTTCAGGCGGCATACACCATCTTCCAGCCTTTATGCGGCTGGCTGATTGACGTGATCGGCCTGAAGCTGGGCTTTCTGATTTGTGCCTCAATCTGGGCGGTAGTTTGCATGATGCACGCGGGTGCCGGCAGCTGGATCCAGCTTGCCGTTCTGCGCTTCTTTATGGGCAGCGCCGAGGCGGCGGCCACACCGGCCAACGCCAAAGCGATTTCTGACTGGTTTCCGCGTAAGGAACGTCCGGTTGCTGCAGGCTGGGCGGGCGTAGGCTTCTCGATTGGTGCCATGCTGGCACCGCCGATTATTCTGGTCGCACATGTGTCGTTTGGCTGGCGCGGAGCGTTTCTGTTCTGCGGTGTGCTGTCAATGCTGTGGGTTCTGTTGTGGTGGAAGTTCTACCATTCACCGGAAACGCATCCGAACTTAAGCAAAGATGAACTGGCGCTGATCCGTTCCGATAACGAACCGCAACAAACGCGACTGCCGTTTATCAAATCACTGAAAATCGTTTGTAAAAACAAGAAATTTTACGGTATCGCCATTCCGGCATTTCTGGCCGAACCCGCATGGGCTGTATTCAGTTTCTGGGTGCCGCTGTATCTCGCCAACGAACGCGGGATGGACTTAAAACACATCGTGATGTTTGCCTGGCTGCCGTTCCTGGCCGCCGATCTGGGCAGTATTGCCAGCGGCTATCTCACCACGCTGTACCGCAAAGTATTTGGCTGCACACGCATCAACTCCATTGTTGCCAGCTCTGTCACGGGCGCATTCATGATGCTGTCGCTGGCGCTGGTCGCCGTCACGCAAAGCCCGTACGCCGCCATTGCCCTGATCTCCATCGGCGGATTCGGTCATCAGGTGATTTCCTGCATGTTAAGCGCGGTCGTGGTGGAGACATTCGATAAAAGTCAGGTAGCGACGGTCAACGGTATGCGCGGTTCTTCCGCATGGATCGCCAGCTTCCTGTTTTCACTGTTGATCGGCGCAGTTGCCGACAAAATGGGTTTCAATCCGCTGTTTATCGCGATGGGTTTCTTTGATTTGATTGGCGCAGTCTTCCTGATTGCCCTGATCGCTGAACGCCGCAATCCGGCAAAAAGGGAGAGTGTATGAAGACGTTAAAACACTGGGAGCTTGCCGGGCAGGATGACGCAGGCGTGGATTTGCGCGTTGATGGCAAACATCTGTTTTCTCTGCGTGTACTGGAACAAGGTTTAGTCCGCGTATTCATTCAGCGCAACGGCGAACTGGCGCTGGATCGTACCTGGAGCATCGCGCCGCAAAATAGTACCGCACCCGAAAATAGTACCGCACCCGAAAATAGTATCGCGCCCCTGAACGATGTGCCCTGGGAAGGGCGTGACCGTCTGAGCAACGAAGGCTTTTCATTGCCGGGCTATCAGCTGGAACAAAGTGATGACCGTCTGACAGTGACCACTGACGCGCTACGTGTCACTGTTCATCAGCCATTGTGGCTGGAATGGGAATACAAAAACGAGGCGGGTGCCTGGCAACCGCTGGTGAAAGATCGTAAAACCGGCGCGTATATGCTCGGCGTGAAAAACGACGCGTCGGCGCACTATCAGCTGCGTGAGGCGCAGGACGGCGTGTACGGACTGGGAGAGAAAGCCGGCGATCTGAACCGCAGCGGTCGTCGTTTCGAAATGCGTAATCTGGATGCCATGGGCTATAACGCCGCCAGCACCGATCCGCTGTACAAACATATTCCGTTTACAATGACGCGCCGCAATGAAGTGAGTTTTGGCGTTTTCTACGACAATCTCAGCAATGTCTGGCTTGATCTCGGCAATGAACTGGATAATTACCATCTGCCCTATCGTCGTTTCAGTGCTGAAGCGGGCGATCTGGATTACTACCTGTTCATCGGGCCGACGTCACTGGGAGTCACCAAAAAGCTGGTCCGCCTGACCGGTAAAACCACTTTCGGGCCGAAATGGAGTCTCGGTTACAGCGGCTCTACCATGTATTACACCGATGCGCCGGACGCCCAGCAGCAACTGATGAAATTCATCACGCTATGTCAGCAACATGAAATTCCCTGCGATTCCTTCCAGCTTTCATCGGGTTACACCTCGATCGGCAACAAGCGTTACGTGTTCAACTGGAACTACGACAAAGTGCCGGAACCGGAAGTGATGTCGAAGGCATTTCTCGATGCAGGTATCCGTCTGGCCGCCAACATCAAACCGTGTCTGTTGCAGGATCACCCGCAGTACGGGCAGGTGGCGGAACAGGGGCTGTTTATCCGTGACAGCGAAAACAATGTGCCGGAACGTTCTGTTTTCTGGGACGACGAGGGGTCGCACCTCGATTTCACCCATCCTTCTGCAGTGCGCTGGTGGCAGAAAGGCGTAACGCAACAGTTGCTGGAAAAAGGCATTGGTTCGACGTGGAATGATAATAACGAATACGAAGTCTGGGACAGCGATGCGCGTTGCCACGGTTTCGGCAAGTCTATCGCCATCAAACATATCCGTCCGGTGATGCCGTTGCTGATGATGCGGGCGTCTTTTGAAGCGCAGCAACGTTTTGCGCCGGAAACCCGCCCGTATCTGATTTCACGTTCCGGTTGCGCCGGGATGCAGCGTTATGTGCAAACGTGGAGCGGTGATAACCGCACTAACTGGCAGACTCTGCGCTACAACACGCGCATGGGCATCGGCATGAGTTTATCCGGTTTGTATAACGTCGGGCACGATGTTGGCGGATTCTCAGGGGATAAGCCGGATGCTGAACTGTTTGTCCGTTGGGTGCAAAACGGCGTGATGCATCCGCGTTTCACCATTCATTCCTGGAATGACGATCACACCGTTAATGAGCCGTGGATGTATCCGCAGGTGACGCCGCTTATTCGCGACGCTATTCGTCTGCGATACCGTCTGCTGCCGTATTTCTACACCTTGCTTTGGCAGGCTCATGCGGATGACGAGCCGATGCTGCGCCCTACATTCCTCGATCACGAGCACGACAAAAACACCTTCGCGGAAACCGACGATTTCCTGATGGGACGTGATTTACTTGTCGCCAGCGTGGTGGATGAAGGGCTGCGTGAACGGAATGTTTACCTGCCGGATAACGGCATTGGCTGGTGCGATTTCTATACCGGCGAATGGTTTGCGGGTGGCCAGACCATCATCCTCGACGCACCACTGGACAGATTGCCGCTGCTGGTTCGCGCGGGCGCTGCACTGCCGCAATCCTGCCGTCTCGCACATGTTGATGCCAGCAAAGATGCACTGCGTGAATTGCATGTGTATCCGGCTCCGGGTCAGGCGACCTCTTCCGGCATGTTGTTTGAGGACGACGGCGAAAGCCATCGCTGGGAGCAGAATCATGCGCTGTGGCTCAACTGGGATATTTGCAGTGACGAGCAGCGAATCAATATCACGCTGACGCAGCGCGGCGATTTCAAACCTGCCTGGAAAACGCTGGATATCGTGTTGCCGGAAGGTGAAACGCGCGAAGTGTTGGTCAATGGTGTGATGTTCTGGTCTAGTAAAAGTTGACACCCCATTAAGCGGCGACCTCATATTCGTTTGGTGAAAGACCACCAAGATGGGTATGAGGTCGCCACATAT
>NZ_SLYT01000009.1:0-243633 GCF_004346065.1 Rahnella sp. JUb53 | reverse complement strand
TCTGAGTTTGCGGCGGGCTGGAGAAAGGGTAATTCTGATAGTGAAGGATCCGACATTACTAAGTGAGCGTTGTATCTAATCCTGGGGGCAGGTCACACCATCAACCCGCCTCAAATTGTATGCCGCCTGACAGGGCTGCATTCTTCTACCCATGAATACATCCATCCCAAACAACGACATTCCGCGCCTGCTGCGCAATCTTATCCGCATTGGCACCGTTGCCGAGGTGAATTTAGTTGCGGGTACTTGCCGCGTGAACTCCGGCGGCAACGTCACCGACTGGCTGCATTGGCTGACCTCCCGCGCGGGTCGCTCCCGTTCCTGGTGGGCGCCGTCCATTGGGGAACAGGTTTTGCTGTTCTGCCTGGGCGGCGAGCTGGATACCGCCTTTGTGATGCCTGGTATTTTTTCAGATGACTATCCGGCACCGTCAGCGTCCGCCGATGCTGTACACGTCACCTTCCCTGACGGTGCGGTAATCGAATATGAACCCGAAACCGGCGCGCTGCTGGCAACCGGCATCAAATCCGCCACGGTAAACGCCTCGGACAATGTGTCTGTAACTGCCCCGCTGATCACCTGCACGGCGACAACCCGCATCACGCTCGACACGCCGGAGGTGGTCTGCACTAACAAACTCACCACCGGCACTATCGAGATTAAGCAAGGCGGCAAGATGACAGGAAATCTGACCCACTCTGGCGGCAGCATCACATCAAACGGTGTGGTTGTGCATACCCATAAACACGGCGGCGTCCAGACGGGCGGCGGTCAGACGCAGGTGCCTTCATGACTAACGCCAAATACATCGGCCTGGCTCGCGACACGGGGCATAGCGTCGAAGACCTGGCGCACATTCAGCAGTCAGTCAGCGACATTCTGCGCACGCCCGTCGGTTCCCGCGTCATGCGCCGTGACTATGGTTCATTGCTGTCAGAACTGACTGACCGCCCGCAGAACGCGGCGCTGCGCCTGCAAATCATGGCGGCGTGCTACAGCGCGATCCTAAAATGGGAGCCACGCGTCAGCCTGACCGGCATCACCTTTGAAACGACGTTTGACGGAAAAGGTGTGGTGGAACTCACCGGCACCCGCAAAGACACGTCCGCCGCCATTTCCTTAACCTTACCCTTGAGCTAACCATGGCAACTATCGACCTGAGCCAGTTACCCGCCCCCGACGTGGTGGAGGTGCTGGATTACGAAATCCTTCTGGCTGAACGCAAAGCTACGCTGGTATCGCTTTATCCCGAAGACCAGCAGGCCGCTATTGCCCGCACGCTGACGCTGGAGTCTGAACCGATTGTGAAGCTGCTGGAGGAGAACGCTTACCGCGAAGTGATCCTGCGTCAACGGGTTAACGAGGCCGCGCAGGCGGTGATGCTGGCTTATGCCGCCGGTACTGATCTCGACAATATCGCCGCCACGTTCAGCGTCGAACGCCTGACGATCCCCCCTGCCGATACGGTCAGCGTGCCCGCCGTGGCGGCGGTGATGGAAAGCGATGCTGATTTGCGTATCCGTGCGCAGCAGGCTTTTGAAGGGCTGAGCGTGGCCGGTCCGGCCGGCTCCTATGAGTATCACGGGCGCTCGGCTGACGGGCGGGTGGCGGATATTTCAGTGGTCAGCCCGTCGCCTGCCTGCGTGACGATTTCCGTGCTGGCACAGACCGGCAACGGCACCGCCCCCGCTGACCTGCTGGCGGTGGTTCAGGCCGCGCTCAACGATGAGAACGTGCGCCCCGTGGCTGACCGCGTGACAGTCCAGTCGGCTACGGTGGTGAATTACACCATCGACGCCGTGCTGTATCTGTTCCCTGGTCCGGAAGCCGAACCTATCCGCGAAGCCGCCGAGGCAAAACTGATTGCTTACACCACGGCACAACATCGCTTAGGCCGCGACATCCGCCTGTCCGCCATTTATGCCGCGCTGCACGTTGAAGGCGTGCAGCGGGTGGAGCTGAAAAGCCCCGCTGCTGACATCGAGCTGGATAAAACGCAGGCGTCATTCTGCACCGCGTACACC
This sequence comes from Rahnella sp. JUb53, assembly GCF_004346065.1. Taxonomy (NCBI): domain Bacteria; kingdom Pseudomonadati; phylum Pseudomonadota; class Gammaproteobacteria; order Enterobacterales; family Yersiniaceae; genus Rahnella; species Rahnella sp. JUb53. The sequence continues at coordinate 241,609 of NZ_SLYT01000009.1, read as the reverse complement.
CTTAAAGTGGGCGGTTACGATGAGTGATCGCCTGCTGCCCGTCGGTTCCTCCGCGCTGGAAGTCGCCGCCGCCGATGCCTGCGCTGCGCTTGAAAACGTACCGGTGCCACTGCGGCAGCTTTGGGATCCGCTGACCTGTCCGGCAAAGTTTTTGCCGTACCTGGCGTGGGCGCTGTCGGTTGACCGATGGGACGAAAACTGGCCTGTCGCCACCAAGCGCCGCGTCATTCAGTCGGCCTGGTTCATTCACTGCCACAAGGGAACCATCGGTGCCATCCGGCGCGTGGTGGAGCCGCTCGGCTACCTGATTAACGTGACCGAGTGGTGGGAAACGAATGACGAACCAGGGACGTTTCGCCTGGACATCGGCGTGCTGGAAACCGGCATCACCGAAGAAATGTATTTAGAAATGGAAAGGCTGATTGCTGACGCTAAACCTGCCAGCCGCCATCTGATCGGGCTGACCATCACCCAGGACATCAAAGGCGATGTTTACATCGGCGCGGCGCAATACCTTGGCGAACTGCTGACCGTTTACCCCGCATAAGAGGACGATATGAGCACATTTAAATCCGTTGTCACCACGCTCGGGCAGTCGCGCATTGCGGCAGCCATTGCGGCGGGAACTGACATCAACATTACGCAGCTTGCCGTCGGTGACGGCAACGGCAAGGCGACCACACCCGTCGCCACGCAGACCAAACTGGTTAAAGAGGTGTACCGCACGCCGCTCAATTCCTTAAAGCTGGATCCGACTCACGGTAACTGGGTGATTGCTGAGGCGGTGATTTCCGCAAGCGTCGGCGGCTTCTGGATGCGTGAAATGGGGCTGTTTGCTGACGACGGTTCGCTGATTGCCGTCTGTAATATGGCGGACACGTACAAGCCAACTTTGGCGGAAGGTTCAGGCCGCACGCAGACGTTGCGGATGGTGATTGCCATCAGCAACACCGAAGCTATCAGCCTGCTGATCGATGACTCGGTGATTATGGCGACTGAACAGTATGTGAATGACCTGCTGGCAGCGCATGAAAAATCCCGTAACCATCCCGACGGCACGCTGACGGCAAAAGGTTTTGTGCAGCTTAACAGCTCGGTCAGCAGTACCAGTGAAACGCTGGCGGCGACGCCAAAGGCGGTGAAGACCGCCAACGACAATGCCAACACCCGCGTACCTTCCACCCGTAAAATAAATAACAAAGCGCTGAGTGCTGATATCACTTTGGCGGCGGCGGACGTCGGGGCAATGAGCAATCTGATGCTGGCAACGGACACGACGAAGGTTAAGCGTCTGGATGACCCGTCCATTATTGACGTCACCAATCCCATCAGTATTTCTGCCACGTTTGAAGACCATCCTCTGGGTGCGACCTATGTCGTTGCCGGTCAGTTGCACAACTGGCGGCGCTACTGGGCGGCGGGTGCGGCGGCCTATCAGCGCCTGATTAATAACGACGGACAGATTTTTGAGCGCATCGGTTCATACACTGCGGCGGGTGGCTGGAAATGGTTCCTCAGTGACAGCGGTTATCCGTTCGGCTGGCGGAAGATTCTGGACAGCGGCAGCATGACGCTGACGGATTTAACGCGGCTGGGCGTCGCCCGATCGGGTGAGAACGCGGATATTACCGGCCTCAGCAAACTTACCGACATTGCGTCCAGCGTTAAAATGGCTGCTAACCTGGAGGTCGCCAGTTCGATCCAGGCTAATTATCGCGTCGGTATCATGAGACCGAATGACTATGAAGCTTACATGTCCTTCACCAGCCGCGTCGGCAAGGTGTCCGCCGCAAATCTTCCCTCTGCGCTGACCTCAATGGGGAATATGTATTTCCGTTTGCCGAATACGCTGACCGATACAGATCCGCACGCTGGGCGCGCGCTGGGTGGCCTGTCCGCTGCCATTTATCCCGCTGGTGAAGGCGTGATGCGTATGGATGCCAGGGATGAAACCGGCACCATTAAAGCCCGTATCGTCTGCGACGGACAAACTGACAGCGTACAAATCGCAAACGGCGTTTTACGGCCTGAGTCAGGTATTACCCTTTCCTCAACGAATGCGAATTCAGTGATCCGCGGGCGTAATGATGCCGTCATTCTGCGTGACCATAACAACGGCAATGTCACCTTGTCAGCCAGTCTGAAGGATGCAGGTTCAGGCACCGGCGGGACGTTGTATCTGGGATATAACAGGGACACTGCCAACATCTTCACGTCGGCGGTTTCCATTGATTCGCCACTGACCATCAATGACACCATGAAGGTCGTTAAAGATGCCACTTTTGCCAGTGCCATGACGGTGGTGGGTGGGTTGACATTAAACACGGCGCTACCTGTTTCCAGTGGTGGCACCGGTGCGAAAACTGCCACCGACGCATTAAAAAACCTGGGCGGACTGCCTAGCAATGGCACAGCCGTCGCGGCGACGAAACTCGCCACCGCACGCAAGATTTCCGGTGTAGCGTTTGATGGCACCAAAGATATCAGCCTCGCTGCCGCTGATGTAAATGCCGTCCCTGCCGCTGGTGGCAACGTGGGGTATCTGAACAACGCGACTCACTACAGCATCAAGCCAGATGTGTGGGAGGGGGTGGGAGGGTTTGCTAATCAGTATGCCCAACCGAATGCCCCGTTCATCGTTCCCTACGGATATAAGGCACCACGGGATGTCAGCTCATATGCGCCGATTGTTAAAGGGGTGATTCAAACCACGAGTTATGGCTATGGCACAGCCATCAGTTTTGGGGCGCTCACCAGCGGCGGGCAGAAATTTGCGACCGCCGTTATTCATGCAATTGGTGATAGTGGGCTTTCGGCATCCTGGTTATTCGATCCAATGGACGGGAGTTTTAGCTGTCCTGGTGCGGTGTATGGTTCAGTCCTGCGTGCGACGAATCCCCCGAATCCAGGTTCGGGTCAGGGAACGCATATCGGATGGAATGAAAGTGGCAGCCAGGGCGAGTCCGTCTTTATCAATAATAAGGGGGGCGGTTCTGGTGGATTTACATTCCGGACGGTCAACGTCAATAACACTCAGCAAACGGGATACGTCAGGTTTAATGGTGTCGGCGACTTAAATGCCCAGGGCAACATCAATGCTGATACCGGTGGCGTTTTCGAGAGGGGGCAGCGGGTTTACAGCCCCAACAACCGGCAGCCGGTCAATACCAATACCGCCAACCTCGGCGGCGGCTGGTGGCGCTGCGGTGACACCGGCATGATTAAGCAGTGGGGCGTCGTCAATAAAGGGAGTCGCGGCTGGTCTACGGTGAATTTTCCCATTCCTTTCCCGAATACCTGCGTCAACGTTCAGGTAACGGCGATCAATGGCGGCGGAGGGACGTTCAACGACAACTTTGGTACGGCACAGATTATTAATAACATCGGTTTCACCTGCGGTCAGGACAGCGGCGGCAGTTACTGGGAAGCCACCGGCTGGTAAGGGGATAACATGAGCAACTATTACAGCGCAATCACGTCAAGTCTTTATGTATACAGCCCGCTCACTAACGGCTTTTATCCGCGTGAACTGCGGGAAGTTTACGACGATGCGGGAAGCTGGCCTGATGATGGCATTGCGGTAAGTGATGTCGTTTACCGTGAATACCAAACCCTTCCCCCGCCGGAAGGGAAAATGCGGGTTGCAGGCACTGACGGGTTGCCCGCCTGGGCAGATATTCCCGCCCCGTCCGTGGCGGAACTGAAAGCCGAGGCAACCGCCACACTGTCAGCCCTGATGGCAAAGGCAAACGCGGCTATCGCGCCTTTGCAGGATGCCGTCGATATTGACGACGCGACGGAGGCGGAACGGGCAAGCCTGACCGCCTGGAAAAAATACCGCATTGCCCTGAACCGGCTGGATTTATCAGCAGCGCCGGATATTGCCTGGCCTGCTTATCCTTTTTAATCATGCTCCGATTAATTATGAGGAGTTAACTCATAAAAGGAGGGATTAGATGGTTATAGATACAGGCATGCGTGGCAATCCGATAAGTACAGATAATGAAGTTGGTAAGTCACATTCTAAAAAGGACATCTCGGCACAGATACATGATATTCAAGAGAAAATTTCAACTGTTCTCGAGCGTATTGCAGAGGGAGGCCTTTCAAAAGAAGAGCAAGCACTGCTGAAACAGCAATTAGAGGCTCTTTATCAACAACTTGCGCAGTTACTGCAAAAACAAATGGAAGAAGGTGGTGATAAAAAAACATCCAGCTCGGGGGAAACGGATAAAAAAATATCCGTGACCCCAAAACTGACAAAGATTGATGTCTTCGCCTGACATGTTCTGAAGGTTTATTACCTCAGCCGTCTCCCTGTTATGGGCGGGGAGACGGCCACGTTGTGCCATTCCCCACACTCCCCTCACGCCGTGCCTGATTGTCCCCAACACGCGATGATTGATTGGCTTATTAATCACAGGAAAAACACCATGGCTGATTATCATCACGGTGTGCGCGTTGTTGAAATCAATGACGGCACCCGCGTTATTTCCACCGTTTCCACCGCCATCATCGGGATGGTCTGCACGGCAGAAGATGCGGACGCCGACGCGTTCCCGCTCGATACGCCGGTGCTTATCACCAACGTACTGACCGCCGCAGGCAAGGCGGGAAAAACCGGCACGCTGCGTTCATCCCTGATGGCAATCGCCAACCAGGCTAAACCGGTTGTCGTCGTTGTCCGCGTCGCAGAGGGCGAAACCGACGCGCAAACCACCTCCAATATCATCGGCGGTTCGGACGAAACCGGCATGTATACCGGCATGAAAGCCCTGCTGTCTGCACAAACTGAACTCGGCGTAAAGCCGCGCATTCTCGGCGTGCCAGGGCTGGATAATCTGGAAGTTGCGACGGCGCTCGGTGCCGTCTGTCAGCAGCTGCGCGCCTTTGGCTACGTCAGCGCCTGGGGATGTAAAACCGTGTCCGATGCCATCAAGTACCGAGACAATTTCAGCCAGCGTGAGCTGATGGTTGTCTGGCCTGATTTCGTGTCCTGGAACACCACCACCAATGCCAGCGATATCGCGCCCGCGACGGCTTACGCGCTCGGCCTGCGTGCCAAAATCGACGCCGAAACCGGCTGGCATAAAACGCTTTCAAACGTCGGCATCAACGGCGTCACCGGCCTGTCTGCCAGCGTCTACTGGGATTTGCAGACCACCGGCACCGATGCCGACCTGCTGAATCAGGCGTGCGTGACCACGCTTATCCGCAAAGACGGCTTTAAGTTTTGGGGGCAGCGCACCTGCTCTGACGATCCGCTGTTCCTGTTTGAGAACTATACCCGCACCGCGCAGGTGCTGGCGGACACCATGGCAGAAGCGCACCTGTGGGCGATGGACAGGCCAATGACCCCGACGCTTATCAAAGACATGATTGCGGGCATTAACGCCAAGCTGCGCGAAATGAAATCTGCCGGTCTGATCATTGATGGTTCCTGCTGGTATGACCCCGAAGCCAACACCGTCGAAACCCTGAAAGCGGGCAAGCTGTTCATTGATTACGACTATACGCCGGTGCCGCCGCTGGAAGATTTGACCCTGCGTCAGCGCATCACCGACCAGTACCTGGCGACGTTCGCCACCTCCGTTAACAGCTAAGAGGCGCTAAAACATGGCACTGCCAAAGAAACTGAAATACCTGAACCTGTTTAACGACGGGAACAGCTACCTCGGCATGGTCAGCGCGCTGACGCTGCCGAAACTCACCCGCAAGCTTGAGAACTACCGCGGCGGCGGCATGACCGGTTCGGCCTCGATTGATTTTGGCCTGGACGATGACGCGCAGACCTTTGAGTGGACGGTGGGCGGGCTTGATGAACTGGTGCTGAAACAGTGGGGCGCGGTGGATGCCGTGCCGCTGCGCTTTGCAGGTTCCTTCCAGCGTGACGACACCGGCGACACCTCCGCCGTGGAAGTCACCCTGCGCGGACGCCATAAAGAAATGGATTTCGGCGAGTACAAACAGGGTGAGGACACCGAAACCAAAATCACCACCCAGTGCACCTATTTCAAGCTCACGATTGACGGCAAAGACGTGATTGAAGTCGATACCGTGAACATGGTGGAAATCGTCGGCGGCGTTGACCGCGTGGCGGAGCACCGCAAAAACATCGGCCTGTAATCAGTAACCCGCGCCGGACACCGGCGCTTCACTCCCTTTTGAATAAGAGACACCGCTATGTCAGAACAGAATGAAAACATCGTTATCCTGGAAGAACCGATCAAACGCGGCGACACCCTGATCACGCAGATTGAAATCATCAAACCGAACGCCGGACACCTGCGCGGGATTGGCCTGGCGGCGCTGGCGAATGCCGACGTTGACGCGCTGACCGTGATCCTGCCGCGCATTACCGTCCCGAACCTGACCACTCAGGACTGCAAAAGCCTGCATCTGCCCGACCTGATTGCCATGGCGGGCAAGGTGATCGGTTTTTTATCGCCGAAATCGGAACAGTAACACTTCCGGCGGCACTGACCGTTGATGACCTGATGGCGGACGTGGCGGTGATTTTTCACTGGCCGCCGTCAGAACTGAACCCGATGACGCTGACCGAGCTGCTGGTGTGGCGTCATAAGGCCATGCAGCGCAGCGGAGCCACCGACAGTGAGTAACGTAAAGTTAGAGGTGTTGTTAAAGGCGGTTGACCAGGCGACCCGCCCGTTTAAAGCGGTGCAGAACGCCAGTAAGGCGCTGTCCGGAGATATCCGTAATTCACAAAACACGCTCAAAGACCTGAACGCCCAGGCCGGAAAGATTGACGGTTTCAGGAAATCCAGCGCGCAGCTTGCCGTCACCGGTCAGAAACTCAAAGACGCCAAAGCGGAAGCGGCGGCGCTGGCTATCCAGTTCAAAAACACCGCCAACCCGACCCGCGCCCAGGCGCAGGCGATGGAGTCCGCGAAGCGTACCGCCGCGCAGTTGCAGACCCAGTTCAACGGGCTGCGGCAGTCGGTGCAGCGTCAGCGCACGGAACTCAGCCAGGCGGGCATCAGCACGCGCACGCTGTCTGACTCTGAGCGCCGCCTGAAAACCTCCATCAGTGAAACCACCGCACAGCTCAACCGCCAGCGCGAATCCCTGGCACGCGTCAGCGCGCAGCAGGCCAAACTCAACGCGGTGAAAGGGCGGTATCAGGAGGGTAAACAATTCGCCGGTAGCGTGACGGGTGCGGGGGCTGCGGGCGTCGGGATTGCGACGGCGGGCACGGTAGCCGGTGCCGGGATGCTCAAGCCCGGATATGACTTTGCCCTGAAAAACTCAGAGTTACAGGCGACGTTAGGATTAGAAAAAGACTCTGCCGATATGACCGCCCTGCGCACTCAGGCGCGGCAGCTCGGCGACAATACCGCCGCCTCTGCCGACGATGCCGCCGCCGCGCAAATCATTGTCGCCAAATCCGGCGCGGACAAGGACGGCATTCTGGCGGCGACGCCGACCATCCTGAATCTGTCCCTGGCAAACAAGCGCACCATGGAGGAAAACGCCACCCTGCTGATGGGCGTGAAGTCCGCGTTTGGCATGACCAATGACACCGTGTCACACATCGGCGACGTGCTTTCTACGGCAATGAATAAATCTGCCGCCACCTTTGACGGGCTGTCATACACCATGACCTATGCCGCGCCGGTGGCAAAACAGGCCGGTATCAGCGTCGAAGAAACCGCCGCGATGGCTGCCGCCCTGGCGGATGCCAAAATCACCGGTTCAATGGCGGGTACTGGCAGTCGCGCTGTCATTACCCGCCTGCAGGCACCTACGGGCACCGCCGCCGCCGCACTGGGTGAGCTGAAGGTGAAAACGGCGGACAGCAAAGGCAACATGCGCCCGCTGTTTACCATCCTGAAAGAAATGCAAAAGAGCTTTGAGAAAAATAAGCTTGGTGATGCACAGCGGGCGCAGTACATGAAAGCCGTCTTTGGCGAGGAAGCCAGTTCAGCGGCGATGGTGCTGATGGACGGAGCAACGTCGGGCAAGCTCGACAAACTTACCCAGGCATTCAAAACCTCGGACGGAAAAACCAAGGCGCTGGTGGAGGTGATGCAGAACAACCTCGGCGGCGACTTTAAGGAATTTCAGTCAGCTTATGAGGCCGTCGGAACCGACCTGTTCGATCAGCAGGATTCCTCCCTGCGCAAACTGGTGCAGACCGCCACCGGCTACGTGCTGAAACTCGATAAGTGGATTGTGAACAATAAAGCCCTGGCGACGACGCTCGGCAAAATTGCGGGCGGTGCGCTGCTGATTATCGGCGCGCTCGGCGTGTTTGGTCTGGTGGCGGGTCCGGTTATCAGCGGTATTAATCTGATCGTAGCTGCTGCCAGTACGCTCTGGACAGTTCTGACCATAGCAGGCGGAGCAATAGCCACGGTTATCGGCGGGTTAAGTATGCCCCTGTGGGCTGTGGGAGGGATCATTGTTGGTGTGGGCGCGTTGTTTGTCGCCGGTGCGCTGCTTATCCGTAAATACTGGGAGCCGATCAGCGCGTTCTTCGCGGGGGTGATTGAAGGGCTCGGCATTGCGTTCGCGCCGGTGAAGGAACTCTTTGCGCCGCTCAAGCCGGTGTTTGACTGGCTGGGCGACAAACTAAAAATGGTCTGGCAGTGGTTCAAAGACCTGATTGAACCGGTGAAATCCACGCAGGACACGCTGAACAACTGCAAGGACACAGGCGTGATGTTCGGGCAGGCCATCGCCAACGCGCTGACCGCGCCGTTACAGGCGTTTAATAAACTGCGTTCGGGCGTGGACTGGTTGCTGGAGAAGCTCGGCATCATCAAGGATGAATCCGCAGACATTGATAAAACGGCGGACAAAGCTGACCGGCGTTCCAGGCAAAACGGCGATACGGATCCGGCAGAACATCCGCTGGATAACCCCGCGCCTGTCACCCCGCCACCGACTGGCGGCCTTCTGGGCGGCGGTTACACGCCGGTATCTGTCGGCGGCGGGCGCAGCTATATCGACCGCAGCACGCACCATTACACCATTGCCGCCGGTGCCGGTTTAGGCGTCCAGGATACCAGTCGTCAGATCCGCGCCGAGCTGGAAGCCCGTGACCGCGCACGCGCCGCACAGCAACGTTCCCGCATGGATAATGATTAAGGAGATATCCGCATGATGTTAACGCTCGGGCTGTTTGTGTTTCAGTTGCAGACCGTCCCCTATCAAAGTTTGCAGCGCGACGTCGATTACCGCTGGCCTGCGAATAACCGCGTCGGCCTGCGTCCGCTGCCGCAGTTCCTTGGCGTGAATGAGGAGAAAATTACCCTGTCCGGCGTGCTGATGCCGGAAATCACCGGCGGAAAATTATCGCTGATGGCACTTAACCTGATGGCTGACGAGGGCAAGGCGTGGCCTCTGCTGGAAGGCAGCGGCACCATTTACGGGATGTTCGTGGTGAAAAGCGTCAGCGAAACCCACACGGAACATTTTTCCAACGGAGCCGCCCGCCGGATTGAATTCACGCTGACGCTGACCCGCGTGGATGAATCACTGGCGGCGATGTTCGGCGATATGAAAGCCCAGGCCGACGGGCTGCTGGATCAGGCAGGTGGTTTAACCGGACAGCTTGGGGGGCTGCTGTGATTACAAATATGACCATCGGAGCCGGTGCGCTGTTTGCTCCGGACTACACGGTGACCGTCGGCGGCAAAGACATCACACAGGACGTCAGCAACCGGCTGATCTCGCTGACGCTCACAGATAATCGTGGCTTTGAGGCTGACCAGCTCGACATTGAGCTGAGCGACACGGACGGCCTGCTGGACATGCCGCCACGCGGCGCGGTGATTAATATCGCGCTCGGCTGGAAAGGTCAGGCACTGACGAACAAAGGCGACTTTACCGTGGATGAGGTAGAGCATCGCGGCACGCCGGACACGCTGACCATCCGCGCCCGCAGTGCGGACTATCGCGGCAGCCTGAATTCCCGCCGCGACAGCTCCTATCACGACACGACGCTGGAAGCGGTGGTGTCCGCCGTGGCGGCGCGCAACAACCTCAAACCCGCGATTGCTGAACCTTTCAGGGGCGTGCCGGTGTCGCACATCGACCAGACCCAGGAAACGGACGCGAAATTTATCACGCGCCTGGCGGAGCTGAACGGCGCGGTTGTCGCCATCAAGGCGGGCAGCCTGCTGTTTATCAAGCCTGGTGCGGCAAAGACTGCCAGCGGGAAACCCATCCCGCAGATGACGATTATCCGCAGCGACGGCGACGGGCACACGTTTAATATCGCTGACCGTGGAGCCTATACCGGCGTATCGGCAAGCTGGCTGCATACCAAAGACCCGAAGCCGAAAAAGGTGAAGGTGCAGCGGAAACCGAAAGTGCAGTACCTGCGTGCCCTGCAACATCCGAAGGCGAAGAAGGTCAGCGCAAAGGTGCAGAAAACGCCAGAGGCGAAAGAAGGCGATTACCTGGCGGGCAGTGAAGACAATGTGTTTACCCTCACTACCGTCTACGCCACGCAGAAAGCGGCCATGCGTGCAGCCCAGGCGAAGTGGGACAAACTCCAGCGCGGTGTCGCGGAGTTCTCGATCTCCCTGGCTCGCGGGCGGGCCGATTTATTTCCTGAAACGCCGGTGGCGGTGTCCGGATTTAAATCCGTGATCGACGCGCAGCCCTGGATAATCAGCAAGGTGACGCACAGCCTGGGCGGCAGTGGCTTTGTGACGGTGCTGAATCTGGAGGTATTGTTGTCGGATGTGAGTTATGAGGCGAGCGGGGGCGATAGCTTGTGAATGATGAATGCACAGTTTCTTTATGAGTTTCTAAAAATTATTCAGAAACAATAAAATAACCTAATTACTTCAGGGAAGAGTACGTATATAAGAAGGCAAACCCATACAGCCTTCATAAACCAACGGGCACGACGCCAGATATAGCGTTCCCTTTCGTCAGCGTCACGGATCGCGCTTTGTATATCGTCCTGATTTGTCATCTCGTCTGCCTTGTGGAATTTGTCACCTGTAATGTAAAACACTGTAATCCCGGATGTATGTTTTGAGCAATAACATACAATGATTGCATCTGATTAAAAATGATTATATGGTGATTATTATGATGCACTGCCCGAAATGCCAGCACGCCGCCCACGCCCGTTCAAGTCGTTACCTGAGCATCAACACCAAAGAACGTTATCACCAGTGCCAGAATATTAATTGCAGCTGCACGTTCAAAACTCATGAGTCGATTGCTGACATCATTGTTGAGCCTGGGACGGTTCACGCCGTGCAGTTGCATCCAGACAAACACAGCCAGCAATCCCTACAGATGCACTAAAGAAAAAACCCCGAATAAACGGGGTTTAGTTGTCGATGTGGTCAATGTGTGGACACTGAAATGAATAAATCCATTTAATTCATGTAGTTAATATCGTTTCCTAAGGCACAAAAATGTGCCTTTTTTACCATTTTTTTTTCCTGCACTTACAACGCGATCACTATAAATCAATGAGTTATATGCGGTGTGTATTTGACGCCAATGCTGGCCTGAGCCGGGCGGGTAAATGACTGCGTCGGTAAAATCAACGATTACCTCCCTGGAATATCGTTATCCCATCCGAAATATAATCAATAGCCTTTTGGCTGGCTATTATCGTTTCCCCGCCTACTATTATCTGTGAGCATTACTTCTGGGGCGGTTCTGCACCCTTTTTGCTCATTATTTTTAATGATTAATTTTTCTGGGGAAGGATATATTTTTGAAAACAAAAATGAAGTTATTTCTCTTTAGTGGGATCGCTGGCAGCTATGGGTTATTTAACCCTGTGAATGCTCTGGCAGCCTGTAGTCCCGCAGCGGGGAATGACGTAAGCATAATCTGTGATGGAATAATAAATACGCAGCAATCCTTTACTGATGCAAGCGGTATCACAGCGACGATTATTCCTCGTACGCAAATTGCTCTTACTGCACAGGATACGCCTGCTTTTTATTTCACTACCTCATCCAGCAGCCTTCAAAACCAGGGCAATATTACAACTGACGCTATCACCAGTGATGGTGTGGCTTTAGAAACCCTCAGTGGGTTCACTTTAATCAACGACGCCTTCGTAGGCACTTCGGGCAGCAATTCCAACGCCGTCCATCTGTCTGGTGTTTTTGATAGCACGATTACCAATAATGGACAGTTAAGTACAACGGGGAACGTCAGTTCAGGGATCCTGTTAGATGCAAACATCGGCAATAGCACCTTAAATAACAATGGAGTTATTACCACTACCGGTGCTCAATCCCATGGTATCTGGGTAACAGGAGAGAGCCGGAACATCACAATTAACAATAGCGGAAGCATCACAGCAAACGGCCCGAGCGGTTCCGGTATCTTCGTTGATACGGCCACAACTACGGCTGACGACGTCGCGGTGGTAAACCGCTCCTCAGGTGTGATCTACTCTGAGACTGACGATGGTATTAACTTTAGCCGTGATTCAACCGGTACCATTGATAACGCTGGGATAATTGAAGCGGCAGACAGTGGCATTTCGTTGCAAGATAACGCGCAAGTTTCACACATTATCAACGATGGGATTATTGCTGCCGGGCGCGGAGGGATTACCCTTGACGATACCAGCGGAACCAATTTACTGCTTAACCGCGGCGTTATTGGTTCAATCGAAGGGGATGCGATCCGTGTCAGCGAAACCAGCACCGTGAATAACGGCATCAATAATGAAGGCATTATTATTGGCAGGGTTGATGCTCCCACAACGAATATGAGCAACAGTGGTCTGTTTGATTTGCTCAATAATAATTCCCCTTCACGAGTCGCCAACTACAGCCAGTCTTCAGATGCCTTCTTAGCTCTGCAGGCTGAGAATGCCACTAATTATGGGCAACTTCAGGTTGGCGGAACGGCATCGCTGGCGGGTAATACCATTGTGGTCACCAATGGTAGCCTGGACTTTAGCAATGGTGATGTATTGAGTGATGTGGTTACCGCCCCGAGTATTGTGGGCACACCGACATCGGTGATTGATGACTCTCTGCGCTTCCAGTTTGTGCAGGAGCTGACGCCCACGAGTTACTCATTACGCATCGTCGATACGGGACTTACCAGCGTAAAAGAAGCGGTCACCACGCAAACCGCCTCACCGACGGCTTCCCGTATCGGTGGCGCTATCGACCAGATTATAGCCAAAACGACTTCCGCTGGCGAAGGCACTGGTTCGGGTACTATTCCCGGCACAACCCCTGAAACCAGTGGCAACGGTAACGAGTCCAGCTATTGCTCTGGCGCGTTAGGAGCGACGGTCTGTGCCATCACGTCCTCATCCAATGCACAACAGGTTTACCGTAACGTGGTGCAGTTAGGGCCGTTGATGAACGGTATGCTGCCCTATGCCGAGTTAAATAATGCGCGTGCCTTTGGCGATATTGTGGACTCTCGTCAGGACTCCGTGCGTGAGTTTGGTCAATACGAAGAGTTTAATCCCGAGAAGTACTTATGGATCAGACCGGTAGGTCGCTGGGATAACCAGGAACAACGTGGTGGTCTGGATGGTTATAAATCTGATACTCGCGGTATCGCCATTGGTGCCGATGTGCCGGTATTAGAACAGCTTCGCGTGGGCGTGGCAGTGGGCACCAGCCGCACCGATGTGAAGGATACTTCAGACGATTTCCGCCATGATGCGCAGATTGAAAGCTGGAATACTTTGCTTTATGGCAGCTTTGACTTCACCCCGGCCACATCTCTGACCTGGAAAGCGGGCTACGGCCGCGACACCGTTGACGGTAATCGTTACCTGAACATCATTAACCCGTCTTCGTCTGACCTGGCTTTTGGCGGTGTGGCGCGTTCCAGCTATGACAGCCATAACGTGCAGGCGGGCCTCGGTTTACAGAGCATCTTCAATCTGACTGACAATTTGACCCTGACGCCGATAGTGCGTGGCGACTACTACAGTATCAAGGACAAAGGTTACACCGAGAAAAATGCCAGCGATCTGAGCCTGGATGTGGATGGGCAGACCCTTGAAGCGATGATTGTTTCCACCAAAGCCAAGCTGGGTTTACAGGTGTCTGACATTGTCAATGTGCATGCGACGGCTGGTGTGGGGTATGACACCATCAATGATCGTAGCGCCAACCGAATCGCATTTACCGGCAGCCCTGATACCCCGATCACCTACCAGAGCATGGAGCAGAGCCCGTGGATTGGGATGGCGGGTGTAGGCGTGACCGCCAAGTTCACTGACCAACTGGACGGCACCGTTCAGTACGATTCAGAGCAACGCTCCAGCTTCTTCAGCCAAAGCGTTGCCGTTAAGGTGCGTTACGCTTTCTGATAACAACCTGAATTCACTGACTCACCTAAGCCACCCGCATCCGCAGGTGGCTTTTTTCTTGCCTTACTCCAGAGGGCTATTATGGGGTCCGCCCGGGAAACGAAGAATATCCTACGCTAAGCCTTCTTTTATGCAGACAGCCCAGGCGAGGTGGGACCAACTCCAGCCCCGCCCCCTCAATGGATTGAAGGAAATTGCGTCCTGCAGGAAGTCCGGAGTATTGAAAGCATATAAATATAATTACTTTAAGAATCAACATATAACGAAACATTTAATTCTCATGACTTGAAAGGTTCCTTTATGCGGCTTATGCTCTGGTCATAAGGGAAAGGAACCATTTTGATGGATCATGATTTAGACACGTTACTTAACATGCATGGTACTAAGTACACATACGATTGCGGCTACTGGTTTGAGATAGTGGCTTATCAGGTAGAAGTCACATCATCCAGACCACATGGGATTCGTTACTCACTGACGTTTCATGATCACCATAATCAACGCATCTATGGGATGGATAACTCTCACGCAGTCGCCCCCACGAAGCAGGGAATGTACCGTGGCAGAATCCAGGAGTGGGATCACCTTCACCAATCCATCAGCGACAAAGGCACTCCATATGAATTTGTTAATGCTGCACAACTGATGGAAGATTTTTTCTCAGCGATTGACAAAATTATCGCCGGAATTTCAGAGTAAATGACATCACGTCACAGAGGTAAATTATGAAAGCACTCATCGGTATTATGCCAGAAAGCATGTTCCGCGAGCGTGTGATGGCTATTGCCAGAGGTCAGTACGTGCCGGCGGAAGGAGAACCTAAAGTATGGTTTTCTTCACTGGTAGCCCTGGGCCAGATCCTGAACAATGACAACATAGCACTGCTCTGCCAGATGGACAGTGAGAAACCGGAAACGATCAGTGAGTTGGCCAAAATCTCAGGCCGCGAAGTTAGCAATCTGTCAACCACCCTTAGTAGCCTTGAAAAACATGGATTTATTAAGAAAGTGAAAAATAAAGGTTCTGTTAAACCAGTGGCTATATTCACAGAGTTTGAGATTAGAACCGAAAGGTTCCCCCCTAAAGAACAGCGGGCGGCAGCATAAGAATACCCCGCTTAGCACTGAGAGATCCCCACAAACTCAGTGCTAATAAACCATCACCATACTTCGGTAGGCTCTGGCCAGGTGGGTAAGAATAGTGTCCAGCACCATTCTTTTTAAAACTAGCCCGCAAAAGAGGAGTTACTTGTCGTTATCTTTGATGTAAACGATGCGGGCAAAATCCATCGATTTCGGTGGGTAGCTCTTTAAGGAGCCAAACATGCATTTTGCGCATGGTTTTGCATGATCCCTAAAGTATCAAAACATTCCTGTTCGCCGTTCAGGCTTGGCTTTGAGGCGTACTAACAGATGCATTAAAAACAGTGAGCCGAGTCGGAAGCGCGTAGCCGGGTAACATTGCGAGCGCCGAGGTTCGAGATGTACATTTCGGGACGTAGATGAGGTTTAAGGCAGATACGTCTTGAACATAAGGATCGCTTCGCATCTTGGCATATAGATGATCCCGTCCGGCTTACCGTTTGGTGCGTAAATGAACAGGTTGCAGCCACCGTCTAATGGTTCACGCTGTTCAGTTGCATCCTGATAAACATCAGCAGCAATCCTTCCTGATGCACTAAAGCAAAAGCCCCGAATAAACGGGGCTTACTTGTCAATGTGACTAGTGTCTGGGCACTAAAATGAAAAAATACATTTAATTCATATTATTAAATTCGATTTTAGGCACAAAGATTATGCGTTTCAGTGAGGTTTTTTACATCATAGGCTGCGCGCTGGCTATGCCGTCGCCCTTTCGTTCCAGGCATCACTGTGTTGAATGTTTCCATCGAGGTAGAGCCAGGTAATCTTCTCATAACGAAATTCTGCGATTTCCATATGATTAAATTTTTCTCTTGCAGGATCTTTGATATCGAACATCACGGGCATCAGGTTAACGACTCTCACGTTTTCCAGCAGAATAGTAAAATATACCACCTCTTGCCCTGCATCGTTGATTCGATAATATTTCAGTTCCACACGCTTCAGCGTTTTCCCCGTAGAAAGCGCTTTGTAGAGATAGAGGGAAGATGAATCGATTTCTTTTTCTATCAGGAATGGCAGGTGCTGGCAGGTTCCGGTGAATTTACCGTTATGGTTATCGGTTGGTATATGTACACTGTGATGCAGTCCTGACACTTCCACACTGTATTCACGGCCTCGAATGTCAACGCCACCCTTAATAATATTGCCGCCATCATCATACAAAAACATATAAACAGGAATGCCCATATTAATTGTCCTCTGCAAATCCGTTTGATTGCCCGATAGCATTCACAATAGTATCGATACACGCTTTGCTGTTCGGAACCTTATAAAGAGCCTGAATTGCATCAACGACATATTGGTTAAATTCCGGTTCTTTGATGCTATAAAAGGGTAAAGCACATACATTATCGGTACTGAAGGGTAAAGCCCCACCTTTAAGAAGGGAGAGCACACCTGCGGGATTATGTGGAATTGCCGTGGCAGCGGCAGTAGCAAGCGACTCCGCTGAATCAGCATCACTACCGGGCGCTAATAATGCAGCCACGTCCAGCCAGTTTTGTTCACCACTGCCTATTTTAGTCAGCACATACAGCCATTGGGATTCGCCATCTTTGTACAAATCGGTGATAACCGCTCTGGCGCCCTGAGTTTTGATCTGCTGAGTTAACTCCACGGATGTTATTTGGGTCGTGGCGGCTGCTGAAAAAGAAAGTAAAAGCAAAAGAGAGAATACAATTTTCATTTGACCACCAAGATCGTGTCACCACTGTTCATGATTTGTTCGCGATTACTTACGCCATCGATGATAATGCAACCATTCGATGCAGTACGCCCCCCACTCCTTGAGCCGCCATGGATACGGAATAGATCTCGCCCATACGTATTAGTCCCCAGAATAGGCTCCAGAATAATAGTGACTGGCGTGACGGTGTTATGCGCACCCGTTATACGATAATACCCTTTTGGGATCGGACCCTGACTATTCACTGACTCCATAGCTGGATTATTTATCCCGGCACCGTGCCCACTATAACCCTGTCTGAAAAGTTGTCCGTTATGTTTCAATTCACCCGTGCTTTGGTTATATTCCCACGTCATAATATTCATCCTTGTAAAATAAGAACGCATTACCTATTCATTTAAAAAACTCACTTACTCATTGAATAATCATCCGCCACTTCAAAAACATACTCTTATAAAATAGCTATTACCACATGAAAAAACGATACTCGTTAATTATTCATGAGTTGAATTAAGTATTTATTTACCACACTGTTCATTGATTAAAAATATATTCGATAATGACATACAAAAACGGCTTCCATTAGGAAGCCGTTGCAAAAATACTCGTTGTGAATCGCTACTCGTCCAGCATCACAACCTTGCCAACATACGGCAGATGACGATAACGCTGGGCGTAGTCGATGCCGTAACCGACAACGAATTCGTCGGGGATCGGGAAGCCGACGTATTCGACTTTAACGTCAACTTCGCGGCGTTCCGGTTTATCCAGCAGGGTGCAGATAGCCAGAGATTTCGGGCCGCGCAATTGCAGGATTTCACGCACTTTGCTCAGCGTATTGCCGGAGTCGATGATGTCTTCGACGATCAACACATCTTTACCACGAATGTCTTCGTCGAGATCTTTAAGGATCTTCACGTCGCGGGTGGTGGACATGCCGTTGCCGTAGCTTGAGGCGGTCATGAAGTCCACTTCGTGCGGTACATCCACGGCGCGACACAGGTCAGCCATGAACATGAACGAACCGCGCAGCAATCCAACCAGCACCATTTCGCTGCCGCTGTCGCGGTAGTGTTCGGTGATTTCACGGCCCAACTCGGCAATTCGGGTTTTGACTTCCTGTTCGGAAATCATGACGTCAACGCGATGTTTCATATAAAGACTAACCACCTGATTTAAGAATATTTATCGCTGCTTTTTAGGAAAGCAGCGACCATATAGTGGAAAGGATTATATCAAAGAACCCGCCGGGGAGTAACGCCGGTGTCAGCCAATACCGGCCTGATGCAGGTCATGCAGGTTGATCGCACCGACCAGCACGCCTTCGCTATCGACCACCGGCGCGGCGCTGATATTTTGCTGATGCAGGGCTTCGAGTGCCTCGCCTGCCCGCCATTGTGCCGGAAGCTGATAACCGGGACGACTCATGGCATCGGCCAGCGGGTCGTGCAGGCTGTGGCCTTTGACCAGCCAGCGACGTAAATCGCCATCGGTGAACACGCCAACCACATGCAGGCTGGCGTCGCATACCGCAATCAGACCCAGGCCGGTGCGGCTCAGTTCCAGCATCGCGTCCATGACATTTTTCTGACTGTCGACCACCGGCAGACGATCGCCGGAACGCATCAGATGATGCACGCGATTCAGCAAACGCGCCCCCAGACTGCCGCCGGGATGTGAACGGGCGAAGTCTTCCGCGCCAAAACCACGGTGTCGCATCAGCGCCATCGCCAGCGCATCGCCCATCATTAAGGTATTTACCGCGCTCGAGGTCGGTGCCAGTCCCATCGGGCAGGCTTCGCGCTCAACGCTGATATCCAGCACACAATCGGCTGCCAGCGCCAGCGGCGAATCTTTGCCGCCGGTGATGGCAATCAGACGAGTTTGGTTTTCTTTTAACAATGGCAGGATCAGATCCAGCTCTTTTGCCCGGCCGGAATAGGAAATAAAAATCATCACGTCTTCACTGCCGATCATGCCCAGATCGCCGTGCAGTGCTTCGGCGGGATGCACAAAGAACGCCGGTGTGCCGGTGCTGGCCAGTGAGGCCGCAATTTTCTTACCGATATGACCGGATTTTCCCATACCGGAAATGACGGCTTTGCCGCTACAGTTCAGCAATAAGCGGCAGGCGCAGAGGAAATTATCATCCAGCCGCGTCAGCAAACGGCGGGCTTCTTCTATTTCAATCTCAAGCGTTTCACGTGCGTAATTTAGTAATGCGTCACTCATCGTCTTCCCCGACTAAAATAATGCGGATCCCCAACTTTTCGATGGCATCACGATATTGCTGGCTTAACCCGCTGTCCGTGATCAGCGTATCGACCTTGCTTAAATGGCACACCACATTCGGGCTTTTACGGCCAAATTTTGACGAATCCACCAGCAGGAAAAGACGTTCAGCCGCTTTACACATCGCCTGACTGACGCCGTGAACTTCGTTGAATGTGGTGACACCGCCATCGAGATCAACGCCATCAGCGCCGATAAACAGCTTATCGAAGTTGAATTTATCAAAGGCACTTTCGGCAAGGCTGCCGTGGAAGGAAGACGATTTTTTGCGGTAGGTGCCGCCCGGCATCAGGATTGTCTGGTCGTTATCCAGCTCCACCAGCGCATTGACGATATGCAGGCTGTTGGTCATGACAGTGATGTTATTGAACTGACTCAGGAAAGGCACCATCTGCATCACGGTACTGCCCGCATCGAAAATCAGCGAGTCGCCGTCCTGAATTTCCTGAATGGCCGCGCGGGCGATGCGCAGTTTTTTGCCGGTATTGATGTGTGTTTTACGATCAATAGGCTGATCACCTTCCTCGCGACTCAGCACCACGCCGCCGTAAGTGCGGATCACTGCGCCCTCTTCTTCCAGCAGGGTGAGATCTTTACGAATAGTGGTGCCGGTTGTGGCGAAATGCGCGGCGAGATCGTCCACCGCCGTCTTTCCAAATTGCTGCAAGTGCTCCAGTATCGCCGCCTGCCGTTGCTTAGGTTTCATCACGATTTTCGCTCAAATTTTAAGATAAATTCACTGCCATCATTCTTTTTGAAAGATAATAGCTTTTAAAGTGAAAATATCATGATTTCGGTTCAATCGCTAATGATAGTGCAGTTTGAATATTCGGATCTTTCGGGAAGATCACACCTGTCATCAATTGTTCCCGGCTCATGCCATTAAGCGATGAAACCGGCTGAGGGCTGGCAAAAATCGTCAGGCCGCGCAGTAAAAATCCGTCACAGACTTTTTCCTGTTGATCGAAAGCCAGCGCCAGCACCACTCTCGGTTTGAAACGTCCGCCGGAACGCCCGACGCCCACATTGCCCTGCAAACACAACTTGTCGAATGCCCGGTTAAAGCGCTGCAACTGCCACCAGCCCAGCGCGATTTGCGCCACCCAGGCCAGCACCGCACAGAGGATTAATGCCGAAGTCGGGGTCATCTTTTCTCCTTAACATGACTTTCTGAGTAACATGATTTGCTCATTAAAATAGTCATCCGCCCCTGCAAAACAGGGGCGGATGGCATCAGAACATCACCTGACCACCGGTGATATTGATCGACTGACCGGTGCAATATGAAGCTTTATCGCTGGCGTAAAACAACAGCATATCCAGTACATCCTGATAGTCGCACCCGCGTTTCAGCGGCACTTTATCAATGTAATATTGCTCGACTTCATCGGCCTTAATGCCAAGCTTTTTGGCGTACTGCGGCAATAATGACTGGAACATCGGCGATTTGAGCAAATTACCCAGCATCAGTGAATGCACTGTGATGCCATATTCCGCCAGATCCAGCGCCAGAGACTGTGTCAGCCCGACGCCGCCGAATTTTGCCGCGCTGTAACCGGCATTATGTTTGCTGCCCACTTTGCCGGATTTAGAGTTGATCTGGATAATCCGTCCCGGAATACGGTCGCGGATCATCAGA
The DNA here is from genome assembly GCF_004346065.1 of Rahnella sp. JUb53. Lineage (NCBI taxonomy): Bacteria > Pseudomonadati > Pseudomonadota > Gammaproteobacteria > Enterobacterales > Yersiniaceae > Rahnella > Rahnella sp. JUb53. The sequence continues at coordinate 220,547 of NZ_SLYT01000009.1, read as the reverse complement.
CGGGAAAACTCACGGGCACAGAGGAAATACCCCACCAGATTGACCTGCAGTGAGAGATCAAAGTCGTTGAGAGCGAAGTCGGTGATCGGCGATGCTTTCGCCATTCCCGCGCTGTACACCAGCAAACTGACCCTGCCAAACGTCTGATCCACCGCTTTCGCCAGTTGCTCTACGCTGGCCTCATTTGTGGCATCGACCGTAAATCCGAATGCCCGATCCTCACCAAACTGCTGGTTAATCTGTTCTGCCACCGACGCGGCATTCTTCTCATTGAGATCCGCCACCGCCACGCGATAGCCGGATTCAGCCAGCCCCTGACAGAGAAATGCGCCCAGCGTCTGTCCCCCGCCGATTACGACTGCAACCTGTTCCATAACTGACTCCTGATTCTGATAGTTAATCGATAAATTTCAATACGCTGCCCAGCGGAATATCGTCGGGCGTGGTGCCTTTTACATGGACGCTGCCGGGGAATTCAGCCTCGGCACTGCCGTCAAAACGCAGGGTGATATGCCCCAGCTCGCGCAGGTTTTGCATCGCCACGTCGCCCACGGCGGTCACCGGATATCGCACATCGGCAAGTTCCATGTAAGCGCCGCGGTGCAATTCCCCTTCGGTTTTCCCGTGCTGATGAATGAAGCAATAATCCTGAATGTCTGCCGGTGCGCCTTCACGGAAGGTGATCAGCATCTGGTCGGTCAGCGCCTCACGCGCGAAGTCGCCGATTTGCGTGATAGTGGTCTGATAAATGGTTTGCACGATGACTCCTTACTGATAGATGAAAGCGGAAGCCGCCCAGGCGATAAGTACCGTCGGTGCGCCGGTCAGAAAACGGCTGACCAGCACCGAGGGCACGCCCACGCGCACGGTGTCCTGTTTGGCTTCGGCCAGCGACAATCCGACGGGAATGAAATCGCAGGCCGCCTGAGCGTTGATGGCGAAAAGTGCAGGCAGCGCCAGATGTGGCGGGATATTGCCCAGCCCGATCTGCACACCCACCAGCACACCGATAACCTGCGCAATGACCGCGCCGGGGCCGAGGAAAGGAGATAGCAGCGGGAAGGAACAGATCAGCGCCAGCATCACCAGCCCGACCGGGCTTTTCGCCAGCGGCGTCAGCCCGTGCGCCACCAGATCCCCCAGCCCGGAGGCCATAATGATGCCGATCAGCGCCGCCACGAACGCCATAAATGGCAGGATGGTTTTGAGCACCGTATCGATGGTGTCGCGCCCGGCCTGGAACAACACGGCGACGCCGGAGCCCATACCCATACCGACTTTCGCCAGCAGGCCGTCGCTCTGTTCGGTGATTTTTTTGGTGGTGTCGTAGTCGCGCCCTGCCGCAGACGCAGCCGGTTTCGGCGTCGTCGTTACCGGTTCCGCGGCGTCTGTGCTTTCAATAACAATGTCATTCTCGCGGACACCGGAAACGTAAATGTCTTCGGTAATAAACTGCGCCAGCGGGCCGGACTTGCCGGTCGAATGGATGTTTATGGTCGGGATGCGCCGTTTAGGATAAATGCCGCAGCGCAGCGTGCCGCCGCAGTCGATGACCGCCACACCGATTTCTTCCGCCGGAGGTTCGCCTTCTTTAAAACCATCCACCGTTTCCCAGCCGGTCAGTTCCGCCAGCTTGTCGACAATCGCCGGGCGCGTGCCCGCCGTGATATACACCACTTTTTTGCCGGGCACCGCGTCAATCAACAGCGGACCACCCCAGCCACCTTCACCCCGGTTAATACGGATCGTAACGCTCATTTTCTGCTCCGGTTTTTAGAATTGGATTTTGAATAGACTGGAACCTGCCTACAGCTGCACCTGACGATCCAGCTGAATGCCCATCTTGCGTTCGAAGATGCGAGTGGTGAGATCCGTTATCCAGCCGCGGAAGAAATTGGTCACCATACCGACCAGGAAATAACTGACGGCCAGCGGTCCGAGCGGCAGTCCCAGCGTGGTCAGCCCGCTGGCAACGCCGAGATACACAAACAGTTCGCCGGGGTTGATGTGCGGGAAGAGACCGTTCATGGAATGGCAGCTGTAAGAGCCAGCGGCGTAATAGCTGGGTTTGTAGATTTCGGGCATAAAGCGCCCGAGGCTGAGGGTCATCGGGTTGCAGAAAACAAAGGTGCCAATCACCGGCAGCAGCAGGTAGCGCGAAATCGGATTGCCAGCACAGCGCTGTGCCAGACGTTCGATTCGCCGTTGTCCGACAAAAACAATCAGCGCGTTCATGACTACCAGCAAACTGATTAAGAGAGGCAGGATGCCGGTGACCATCCCGACAAACACCTCACCGCCTTTTTGAAACAGGCCGATAAACCACTCGGCACCGTGCGTTATTACATCAATCATCATCTTCTCCTGTAGGGGATCGTGGGTTTACGCTTTCATGTTTTGTTACTCCACGCTGAAAATATAATCATTATGAATTTATATTAATTATATATTGATCACATTTTGAAAGTTTAACCTTTCAATTTGAAAGATTGATAATCAAGAGGCATTACAGGAAGAAGAAGGGAGCAGGAAGAAAGAGGGGTGAGACTGACCGGAGGAACGTCTCAGGCCAGCTTATTTTTAGAAACTTTTAAGAAACTACAGAAAGTAAAACCCGTTACGCCGACACCGTAAATCCAAGCATCATGCCGGTATCTTCATGTTCCAGCAGATGACAGTGCGCCATATAAGCATGTTGTTTATTGGCCAGATGGTTGAAGCGGACCAGAACTTCACTGCGGGCACCCTCAACGCGCACGATATCTTTCCAGCCCTGCCGGTGCGGCGGCACAGGCTGACCATTTTCAGAAAGAATACGGAACTGCGTGCCGTGGATATGGAAAGGATGCAGCATCATGTCGCCCTCGCCGGAAATAGTCCATTTTTCGTACTGGCCTTGTTTCACATCGAAAGCGGGCACATTCATGTCATAGGCTTTGCCGTTAATTTTGTTGCCCTGCATGAAGTCGTAACCGGCGGACGATTTGCTCATATCCATACCCGCCATGCTGCCGTGACCCTCATGTTCTGAACCCGACATGCCCGGCATTGCCGCCATATCGCCGCCGCCATGATCCATGCTCATGCCGGCCATTGCCTTGTGACCATAGCGTTTCATCAGCGCCGCCATGCCCTGCTGATCCAGTTGCGGATCCATCATCAGTTGCAGCCAGCGGGTTGGCAGATTATCGACGGACACCAGCGCCGGCAGCGGGACCAGCGTGTCCGGCAGAGAACTGCCGCTTTGCGTCAGCGTCGGCTGAATACGCAGCACCGGCAACGGTTTGTCGAAAGGTGCCAGCGTCATGCCCATCTGTTTCACCGGCAGCGTGACCAGATCAAAGGCTTTGCCGTCGCTGCAATCAATCAGCACTTCAAAACGCTCGCCCATCAGCAAGGATAAATCGCTGACTTTCACCGGTTCAGGCAGGAAACCGCCGTCGCTGGCGATGACGTACATCGGCCGCTGGTCACTGGTGGCGATGTGCAGCGAGCGTGCATTACAGCCATTGAGCAGACGAAAACGCACCCAGCCGCGGGAAATACCGTGCTGCGGATACACCGCGCCGTTGGTCAGCATATGTTGCCCGAACCAGCCGACAGCCGCGGTCATCACGTCCATCTGATAATCAATCTGTCCGGCGTCGTTCAGGCGTTTATCCTGCAAAATGACCGGAATATCATCCACGCCCCAACGTTTAGGGATCTGCAACAGGTCGCTGGCTTCATCTTCAATCAGCACCATACCGGCCAGACCCATCGCCACCTGATAACCGCTGGTCTGATGCGGATGCGGATGGAACCAGCAGGTCGACGCTGGCTGATCGAGTGTGAAACTGACTTTTCTTTTCTGACCTGGAGCGATCAGTGCCTGAGGACCGCCATCGACGTCACCGGGGATTTCCAGCCCGTGCCAGTGAACGGTGCTGGCAACATCCAGACGGTTATTGACGGTGACATCGACCTGTTTGCCGCGACGGATACGCAGCGCCGGGCCGAGAAGATTACCGTTAACGCCCCAGGTTTCGGTGTTTACACCCGGCAGAAACTGGCTCTGACCGCGCTGCAACGTCAGCATAATGGCGTTACGGATATCCGGTTCCAGCATCGCAGGAATGGGTAATGCAGGGCGGTCTGCGGCGAGCGCGAAGCGGCTCCAGCCGGGCAGCGTACTGGCGGCCCCCATCAGGGTTGTCCATTTTACGAAATCACGACGGTTCATTTTTCAGTCCTTATGAGGGCAATTGCCAGACGGATGGCGTAAGCGTGCCATAATAGTACGACAGCCTAACCCTTCCCCTAAGGGGAAGGTCAAGCGGCGCAGCGGGAAAAGAAATTTGGTGCCGCTCAGTGCAAATATGGTAACGTCCTTTTCACTGTTTGTGAGCCAAGTCTTTCTGACTTTCTATCTAAAAGAACAAGAACACGCCGATGAAAAAAACAACATTGTGTTTGCTATTACTGTCGCTGCTTGGCTTCTCCTCCGCCAGTCAGGCGCTGAGTGAATCAGAAGCGGAAGATCTGGCGGATCTGACTGCCGTTTTCGTTTATCTGAAAAACAACTGCGGTTACGAACAGTTGCCGAATACCCAAATCAAACGGGCGATCGTGTTTTTCGCCCAGCAAAACCGCTGGGATCTGAGCAATTACAACAGCTTTAATATGCAGTCGATGGGCGAAGACAGCTACCGCGATCTGAGCGGGATTGCCGTCCCTAAACCGACCAAATGCAAATCTCTGGCGCGTGATTCCTTGAGTCTGCTGGCCTACACCAACTAATTTTTAAGCCTGTTTACGCGCTTTGCGCTCCGTCATTTGGTTGCCGGAGCCGCTTCCCCTTCCCTCTGTTACCCGTACCACGTCTGCCTCAGCTACACTTAACCTAAACGGGTTGGTCTGAAACCGTGCATGGACCGGCAGAGTTAGCTATCATGTGCGCCCATTTTTATGGCTGCGATTGATCAGGAGAAACAACAACATGTCCCAGAGCTCGTCATCCAAAGAAATATGGTATGAGACGCTGCACGCCCATTTTGGCCAGTACTTCAGCGTCGATAAAGAGTTATACCGAGACAAAACCGAGCATCAGGATCTGGTGATTTTCGAGAATGCCGCGCTGGGTCGCGTGATGGCGCTCGACGGCGTGGTGCAAACCACTGAGCGTGATGAATTCATCTATCACGAAATGCTGACCCATGTGCCGTTGTTCGCCCACGGCAACGCGAAAAAGGTGCTGATCATTGGCGGTGGCGACGGCGCAATGCTGCGCGAAGTGTGCCGCCACAAAGGCGTGGAATCGGTGACGATGGTGGAAATTGATGCCGGCGTAGTGGAGTTTTGCCGCCAGTATCTGCCCAACCATAATGCCGGTGCCTATGACGATCCGCGTTTCAACCTGGTGATCGACGACGGTGTGAACTTCGTCAATCAGACCGCTGAAACCTATGATGTGATCATCTCCGACTGCACCGATCCGATCGGCCCCGGAGAAAGTCTGTTTACGTCGGCGTTCTACGAAGGCTGTGCCCGTTGTCTCAAACCGGGCGGCATTTTCGTGGCACAAAATGGCGTGTGCTTCCTCCAGCAGGATGAAGCGGTCAACAGCCACACCAAACTGAGCCACTATTTCAGTGACGTCAGTTTCTATCAGGCCGCGATCCCGACCTATTATGGCGGCATCATGACCTTTGCCTGGGCGACCAACAGCCCGGAATATCGCCAGATCGACAGCGCAACCTTGCAGGCACGCTTTGACGCCGCAGATATCACCTGTCGTTATTACAATCCGGCGATTCATCACGGCAGCTTTGCCCTGCCACAATATTTACTGAATGCCCTGTCAGCCGCGCGCTGATACTGCATCCATAAGGGGGTGAACTAAATTGCAAAAGCTGAAACTGCATGGCTTCAACAACCTGACCAAAAGCCTGAGTTTTTGTATCTACGATATCTGCTACGCCAAAACCGCAGACGATCGTGATGGCTACATTGCCTACATTGACAAAGAATATAACGCTAACCGTTTGACGGAGATCCTCACCGAAACCTGCTCGATCATCGGTGCCAATATCCTCAACGTGGCGCGACAGGATTACGAACCACAGGGCGCCAGCGTCACGATTTTAGTGAGCGAAGAGCCGATGGATCCGCGTGATGTCGATAACACAGAACATCCGGGTCCGTTGCCGAATTCCGTGGTCGCACACCTGGATAAAAGCCATATCTGCGTGCATACCTATCCGGAAAGCCATCCCGAAGGCGGGCTGTGTACTTTCCGCGCTGACATTGAAGTCTCGACCTGTGGCGTAATTTCACCGCTGAAAGCGCTGAACTATCTGATCCATCAGCTCGAATCCGACATCGTCACCATCGATTACCGCGTTCGCGGTTTTACCCGCGACGTGAACGGCGTGAAACACTACATCGACCATTCCATTAACTCGATTCAGAACTTCATGTCGCAGGATATGAAAGCGCTGTACGACATGATGGACGTCAACGTGTATCAGGAAAATATCTTCCACACCAAGATGTTGCTGAAAGAGTTCGATCTCAAACATTATCTTTTCAATGCCAAACCGGATGAACTGAGCGCGCAGGAGCGTAAGGAAATCACCGATTTGCTGTACAAAGAAATGCAGGAAATCTATTACGGCCGCAATCTGCCGTCAGTCTGATCAGGGCTGAATAAAGAAAAGGCCGGACATGAGTAAAATGTCCGGCCTTTTTTTGTATAGACAAATTCTGATAATAAATATTCTCTCCATTCTAAACTCAATAAGCATTACTTAAGTAAAATATCCTGGCATATCTGAAAACCCGCTATACTCCTTAAGACAAATTAATGTTAAATCAGTCATTAAATCCTTATTTAACTCAAATTATTGAACGATCGATCTCAGTATTAAGCCAAATTCCAGAAATAATATACAGGCTATAAATCAAATAAAATTCACGAATAACCAATAATTTAGCTTATGGCAGATCAAAAGATCGCTTTTTTCTTAAAAAGAGATAAATACCTTTATATCTCCCCCTCCGACCATTAGCATCCTCCTATTGCTTACTAAGCAACCAGCTCCATCCACCTGCAAGCAGAAATAAAAAATGACAATGAGTAAATTAAAGACCGTATCCAGCCTGCTGGTCACGAGTTCTTTATTGGTTTCCGGGGTTTCCCGGGCCGGGGAAAGTTTGTTAGGCAGCAATACTGAAGGAATGCGGCACTATGTGAGTTACGGTGCTGAATATTATAAGTGGGACGAATCCGTCGATAATATGGACGGTAAATATGTTGCTGAACATGGCCCGCGCCTGCGTGTTAATTTCGGATCCAATAATTACCTCGATGCCCCCGGCGGATTATTAAAAGCCTGGGACATGAGCGTGATGTTCGGGATCGTCCGGTATAAAGGCAGTACGCTGGACGATCAGGCCAATGTGCCGAACGGATCACTGAAAGGCAAAACCTACTACACCGGTTACAGTGCGGACATGACGCGCGGCTACCGTTACCGGGCATCCGACAGTGTGTCTTTCGATATGAAAGGCGCACTCGGCGGCCAGGCATGGTTGCGAAACATCCGCTCTGACGATGTGTATATTGCCTCGGAAAATACCACCCGCAATTACAACGCGGTGGAAGTCACGCTGCAGCCTTATGCCAAAGCATCCCTGGGTGCGAACTGGCAGATGACCGCAGATTCACGTCTGAGTCTGGAAGGCGGTGCACTGTATCCGATTAAAACCTGGACGCACAGCAATCAGGGTTCAGTCTGGCTGGAGCCGAAATCTAAGCTCTCGCCATTCACCAGCCTGACCTGGAATATCAACAAAGATGTCTTTGTGAAAGCCAGCTATGTGCACCAGAAATACGGCAAGTCGGACGAGAAACAGGGTGACCTGAACGGACGCACCGTCGGCTATTATCAGCCCGCGACCACCACCTCCACGCTGGGATTAGAAGTCGGTTTCTACTTCTGATGATGCCAGCGAATAAGCGCCCTCAAGCGGATTGTTCCGGTGTAAATCACCGGGACAATCGCTTATCTTAAAAGCCTCCTTTTCCCGAGGCTTACCTTTCATATGGATCGTTTCGCAACGCTGGCTGGCGTTCTCGCCATTTTATTGTGGAGCATGAGCGTGGCGCTCACCCGCAGTTTATCTGAATCTCTGGGGCCTTTTGGCGCCGCCGCATCGATTTATACAGTCAGTGGAATTATGGTCTGGATGGTCGGCGGAAAGCCTTCCCTGCGCGGGGAATCGCCCGCTTATCTGATCGTCTGCGGTCTGCTGTTTATCTTTTATATGGTGGCGTTTTCGCTGGCGATTGGTCTGGCGCATACCCGTCAGCAAACGCTGGAACTGGGACTTATCAATTATTTGTGGCCGAGCCTGACGCTGATTTTTGCGGTTCCGCTGCTGAAATTACGCGTACGCTGGTGGATCTGGCCGGGCGTGGTGCTGGCGTTTGCCGGTGTGCTGTGGGCAATCAGCGGCGGGCACGGACTGGATATCCATCAGCTGCTGCGTAATGTGCGTGGCAATCCGGTGGCCTACAGTCTGGCGCTGGGCGCAGCCGTTTCATGGGCGCTGTATTCCAATCTGGTTCGTGTGTTATGTAAAGGCAAAGGCGTGCTGCCGTTGTTTCTGCTGGCGACGGGTGCCGTGCTGTGGGTGTTGTATTTTACCTATTCATCGAACCGCATCAGCCTGACGCTGCCGGCTATTCTCGAACTGCTGTCGATGGGCGCAGTGACGGCCATTTCGTATCAGTGCTGGGATATCGCGATGAAAAAAGGCAATGCCACACTGGTGGCTGCGCTGTCGTATTTCACGCCGCTGTCATCGATTCTGATTGCCGGGTTGTGGCTGCACACGTTGCCGGGCGCCAGTTTCTGGCCGGGCGTGCTGATGGTGGTCGGCGGTTCGCTGCTGTGCTGGACCGCCTCGCGGGGTAAATAAGTTTCAGCGACAGGTCGTAACCTTATCGATAAGTCGTCACGAAAGAACGGTATTTGGCGAGGACTTGCAAAAAGTCCTCGACGCCGCAAAACGCCAGACTCTCTTCGTCGTAATAACTCATGCCTTCTTCAATCTCATCGCCGTCGAAATCCAGCTGATTGGCGCGGATCATCACTTCATCGTCGGCTAACAGCAGCGTGTATTCGTGGCCGACCATTTGCGTCTGGCGCTCGCTGCCTTTCAGCTCAGCCAGTGCGGCTTCAACGGTATCCAGCACGTTCAGGTCGCCCTTCACTTCTTCATTCAGCCAGTGACCGAGCACTTCGTGGCCCATTGAAAAACGCACTTTGACCTCACCGGTGATGTCGCGCAAAAAATCGTAATCCATGGGTTACTCCGCAGGAGGATGAAAAGGGGAATCGTCAACCGGCCGCATTTTGGCGTTCAAACAGCCGTATGTCCACCTCTTCTATGTTGCAAATCGGCGCACCGGCTTTACGCAGGATCTTACTCTTGTCCATCAGTAACAGTGATTGTGCGGCGTATTTGATCAATAGCGCTTTAAAGCGGGCATTTTTGTCATTACTGTCCCAAAGCACGCCTTCGCCGTCTAATCCTTCACAGGAGAAAATAAACAGATCAATCTCCAGTGATCGCAGTAAAGCCAACAGATGCGGGATGTCACTGAGGTACGCCTGATATTTACGGGAAAGCACCCCGCCCGTCGCAATCACCCGGATATTCTCACGTCGCACCAGCGTCTCCATGATACGTACGCTGTTGGTGTAGACCGTCAGAGGGATATTGGGCAGTTTTCTGGCTAAATACCAGCAGGTGGAGCTGGCATCCAGAGCCAGCGTCATATCGTTTTCAATATAGGATAACGCTTGCTGAGCCAACTGATCCTTCGGTGAAATATGACTTTTCGCTCGCTGCGCGAAAGTGATCCCCACATCCTGGGTCTGATTGATGCTTTTTGCACAACCATGCCGGCGAATTATCTCCCCCTGAATTTGTAGCTGCCCGAGATCGCGGCGGATGGTTTCATGACTGACGTGTAAACTGCGGGCGAGCTGACTCACGCTGAGCGCATCCTGCTGTGCCAGGAGTTCAAGAATGCAGAGATGGCGTGCCTGCTTTATCTTCATAAACGGTTCCATAAACCTGAAAGAAGAAGGCCAGCGTAAAGCGTTTAGACAATGAATACCGCGGTGCATCACTGATTCCCGGTCAGCACCGCGTTCGTCATTTATTTGTATAACGGGCCATAGTGCTGACAGGCGCGGTAATCCTGGCCTGCTTTGTCCATCCCAAACGCTGACCACGCAGAAGGACGGAAGAGTTGTACATCCGGCAAATTGTGCAGACAGACAGGAATACGCAACATGGCAGCCAGAGTGATCAGATCCGCACCTACATGACCCGGCGTTAGCACCCCATGATTGGCTCCCCAGCAATTCATCATCGTACTGGCATCGTTAAAGGGTTCCTGTCCGGTCAGTCTCGGCGTAAACCACGTTGTGGGCCAGGTGGAATTAGTACGCTGATCCAGCTGCTGATGTACATCCTCCGGCAATTCCACACTCCAGCCTTCTGCCAATTGCAATACGGGGCCAATGCCCTTGATAAGATTGATCCGGCTGAGGGTGAAAGGCATATCGCCAGGCGTAAGAAAGTTCGAGGAGAAACCGCCTCCGCGAAAATATTCATGCACTGCCGGGCACCAGAGGGTTTGCGCCAGACAACGTTGTGCGTCTTCAGGCGTCACTTGCCAGTGTGGTTTAATGGTCGGCAGCCCCTGCTCATCGCGCTGTGCACCGCTGCCATCAAGCGCGGCAGAACCGGAGTTGATCAGATGGATAATTCCCTGAGCTGCCCTGCCCGCCAGCTGATGTCCCGTCACGCGAAAAACGGCCTGCGGCGACCAACAGGTTCGCATATCGGCAAAGATTTGCGCCTTGCCGGTCAGGTAGTGACCAAACAACATTGAGACCGCATTCAGGCTATCGTTTTCTGTCGCCATCAATATCGGCTGACGGGGTCCATTCCAGTCGAAGCTGCTGTTGAGCAAGGCTTCTGCGATATCCGCATTCGGATAATGATCGGTCCAGTGCCTTTGCCCCTGAAACCCACCGGCAATGGCGTTATAGCCTGTCGCCTCTTCATTAAAGCCGCGCACCGCCAGTTGCGGGTTACCCTGCATCATGTCGCGTAAGCACAACGCCATCGTCAGTGACTCTTGCAAAATCCGCCGCTTATCGCTGTCAGAACGCTGAAATTCTGGCGGATTAACCTCTTCGCCGTACACAAACCCAGCCTCTGCCCAACTTATCGCCAGTGCCAGTTCCTTTTCGTCATAAATACCGCAGTCTATGCGGCGGCGAAGTTCCGTCATATCAACGCTTTGCACCTGCATGCCTAATGTTTCAGCAAAAAAGTGATGATCAACAATCGATCCGGCGATCCCCATTGAGACACTGCCCACTGACAAATAACTTTTGCCACGCAGACTGGCGACGACCAACCCTGCCCGAACGAAACGCAGCAGTTTTTCCTCTACATCCGCAGGAATATGGGTGTCATCGGCATCCTGTACATCCCGTCCGGAGATGCCGAACGCAGGTAATCCCTGCTGATTATGCGCGGCCAGCGCCGCCGCCAGATAGACCACGCCCGGACGTTCAGTGCCGTTAAATCCCCAAATGGCTTTTGGCCGCAGCGGATCGTTGTCAATCGTTTCGTCGCCATAACACCAGCAAGGCGTGACGGTGAGGGTCAGACCGACATTTTCACGACGAAACAGCGCGTCGCAACGCGCCGATTCTGCGCGCCCGGCAATCGTAGTCTCGGCAATCACGCAGCGCAGCGATGAGCCATCGGGATGACGGATACACGATGAGATAAGCTCAGCGGCAGATTCGGCCATCGCCATAGTTTGCGTTTCCAGTGATTCACGCACGCCCATTCTTCGTCCGTCGATAACCGGGCGAATACCAAGTGTAATCGGTTGAGAAATCCAGGATTCAGTCAATGTTTTCATTTTGCGCCCTCACTGGCTAATACGCGGTTGGTGATCACATTCTTACGGCGGACAAAGATCAGAGTGATACCCAGAAGCAGCCAGACCCCCATAACGCTGAGTGTTTTACTGTCGGTATCGCGAAGTAACATCACAATCATGCAGCCAAGAATGGCGATACTTAACGTAGCGGTAATGATGTGTAACGCAGGTGATATACGGAAAGAAGACATCTGATAGGCGGCCGTTTTGCGCACCCGCCACGAGCAGATAATGCAGACGATTTGTGCCGCCAGAAAGGTGATTGCAGCGGCACTGGCAATATTGGACACCGAAATACCGCACAGGATTGGTATCACCCCGATCAGATACAGCAGGGTCAGCAGTAAATACGGCACGCGGGTTTTAAGACTTACACGCCCGAGGCTGCGCGGCAGCCAGCCGTCATCGCAGGCCACCAGCAAACTTTTACTGCCCCACAACATCTGCACATTGGTTATCCCCAGCATGCTGATAATCCCCGCGCCGATACTGAAGAACAGGAAAGATCCCGGTGACATGAAGGATTTTGCGACCACAGTCAGCGGCTGATGTGCCACTTCTGATAGCGGTAAAATTCCGGTTGCGGTGACAGAAACCAGCATATAAATCAGCGCAGCAAACGCCGTGGAACCCATGATCGCCACCGGAATTGCGCGTGCCGGGTTTTTCATTTCACCGGCCAGTTCTGCCACCGTACAGGCACCGTTGGTAACAAACAGCAGCAAGGCCACCGAGGTTGCAAAGGCCGCGAAGCCGTTCGGCAAAAGGGTGGTGAAGTTGTTTATCTGCACCTCCCCTATACCTTCACCGACAAACAGCAACATGCCACATAACATGATAATCGTGAGGATCATACTCAGGCGGGCGCTGAGGGCCGCGCCAAGCAAATTTGCCAGATAAATGACCGTTAATATGACGAAACTGACCGCTGTTTTTGGCAGGTCGGGAAAAAAGGCCATCAGATAATCAGAGCAGGTCAGCGCATATAACGACAGTGAAACGTGAGTCAGTGAGAAAAACCAGAACACCAAAAAACCACATGTCGGGCTAATTAAACGTGAAGGCCAGCTGTATATTCCGCCGGTCACCGGCAAGGTTGCCGCTAATACTGCATAGGGAATACCGGCAAGAACGGTAATTAATGATGCCACTAAGTATGCCAGGGGTGTTCCACCGCCAGTATTGGCAATAATAACGCCAGTCAGTGCAATTACGCCGCCGCCAATAATGGCTTTAATTGCAGCGAAAAAAATTACCGGCGTGCTGAGTGTTTTAACCAGTTTATCCGCATTACGGGAAACCGAAGGTTCGCTCATGATCATTCCTTAATTGAATGAAATAACGCAGCAGAAGATCGAATTAGCGCAGCAAAAAATTATCAGGTCGCAGTGACCATTTGTCTGAGCGCGGACGTTAATAACGTGCGTGAAGTGGCATAGTTCAGGCGAATAAATCCGTCACCGCCCCTGCCAAAATGTGTGCCGGGTTCAATCCACACATCACTTTTTTCAAGGAAAAAATGTTTCAGATCGACCTGCTGCAAACGACGACAGTCGATCCACGCCAGATAAAGTGCGTCGCCACCACATCGCTGCATACCCGAATCTTTGAGTATCAGATCCAGTTGTCTGAGGTTATCGCGCAACGTACTAAGCAACGCGTTCAGCCAGGGCTCACCGTTTCTGTAAGCCGCTTCACAGGCGATAATCCCGGCGATATTCGGGCGCTCAAGCCCGCAGGCCACATAGTGTTGATGTAAACGCTGGCGCAATTGCGGATTAGAAATAATCAGCGTAGAGGTCTGTAATCCGGCCAGATTGAAAGTTTTGCTGGGTGCGGTGCAGGTAATGCTGATGTCGGAAAATTCCGCGCAGAGGCTGGCAAAAGGCAGGTATTTCACCTGTGAATTGATCACTAAATCCTGATGAATTTCATCTGCTATCACCAAAATATTATTGCGCAGACAACACTCACCAAGCAGCAATAATTCTTCGCGACTCCAGACTTTGCCTATCGGATTGTGCGGGTTACTGAGAATGAAAATTTTCACATCAGGGGTAATCGCTGCCTCGAACTTTTCTATATCCAGCACGTAATCCTGCCCCACAAGCTCCAGCTCCACGGGCACAACCCGCCGCTGATTCAGACCGACGCTGTCATGAAAAGGGCCGTATACCGGCATCAGCATCATGACGCCATCACCCGGCGCAGAAAAGGTTTGGATCGTCAGATTCAGTGCGCTGACAATGCCCGGGCTATGCAACATCCATTGCGTTTTTACTGCCCATTGATGGTGAGTATATTGCCAGCCAGCCAGTGCTTCACGCAGGCTTTCAGGCGCGTCGGTGTAACCGTAAATCCCGTGTTCTGCCATCCGGCCCAGTGCCTGATTCACTGCAGGAGGACTGATAAAATCCATGTCAGCGATCCATAGCGGTATCGGCCTTTTGGTCACATTCTCAGGTAGCCAGGGTGAGGGAAAAGCCCATTTCAGCGAGCCGTCTGAAGTACGATCGTGAGGATATTCAAAGCAGTGCTCAATTTCATTCATGACATCACTCCTTGTTATTTTTATTATTCAACTCTCAGCCCGTAATGCTTAAATCGCTCCAATACCACGTTAATCTCCTCCTCTGACAGGACTGGAACAGGATTAACTCGTCCTGATACGGCCAGATACAAGCGCGCCAGAACTTCGACTTCCTGAGCCAGCCAAAGGGCTTTCTCCAGATCCACTTCACAGGCAATCATGCCGTGGTGTTGTAATAAAGTGGCTTTGCGATCGCGTAATGCAGCCGCAACATTCGCGGACAGTTCAACGGAGCCAAAGGTGGCATAAGGAGCACAGGGGATGGTGTTCCCACCGGCGGCGGCAATCATGTAATGAATGGCCGGGATCGGCAGATTGAGAATGGCGACGGCAGTGCAGTGCGGCGCGTGGTTATGGACAACAGCGTTAACGTCTGGCCTGACCTGATAGGCTGCCTGATGAAAACGCCACTCGCTGGAGGGAATTTTACCTTCTTCAGATTCTCCGCTGGCGTTCACATACACAATTTGTCCGGCATTCATCTTTTCATAGGCAATTCCGGAGGGAGTAATTAGCATACCTTCCTGATAACGCACGCTGATATTTCCGGCAGTTCCCTGATTTAACCCCAGACGGCTCATTTCCAGACAGGCATGAATAATGTTTTCGGCTAATGTGCTTCTCGTCATAAGTGGCCTTTTTATTCGTTAGATAACGTCATAAACAGAACCATCATGTTGAGTGCTATTTTATTTCCAGGAGAAAATCTAAATATGAAGTGTGATGGACGTCATCAAAACAGGAAAGAAACCGGGAGGGCATGATACGCAGAAATAAATAAAAGTGACCTTTTTCGTAATTAATAATTCAAATGGTCAAAAATATAAAAATCCATCAGAAGATATTCTGAGTTGACATGTAAATAAATCCCCGGGGAAAATACTGACGTCCCGTTGGATTAACAGCATCGCTGTACTGGTTTGATTATAAAAAATTGATATAAAAAAGGGAGCCGAAGCTCCCTTTTCAACACTGGCGCAAATATAACGATTTAGACTGCGGTTTGGAAGATCACGCCGTCAGCTTTATCCGTATATTCACTCAGCTTGTCGAAGTTCAGATAACGGTAAGTATCCACCGCTGTTTTATCCACTTCAGCCATGTAGCCGAGGTATTCTTCCGGCGTTGGCAGGCGTCCCAGCAGGGACGCAATCGCCGCCAGTTCTGCGGAAGCCAGATAGACATTGGCACCGTTACCCAGACGGTTCGGGAAGTTACGGGTAGAGGTAGACACCACGGTAGAACCGTCGGCCACACGCGCCTGGTTACCCATGCACAGTGAACAGCCTGGAATTTCTACACGCGCACCGCTCTTACCAAAGACGCTGTAATAGCCCTCTTCCGTCAGCTGAGCCGCATCCATTTTAGTCGGTGGCGCAACCCACAAACGGGTTGGCAACGCGCCTTTATGGCTGTCGAGCAGTTTACCTGCCGCACGGAAGTGACCGATGTTGGTCATGCACGAACCGATAAACACTTCGTCGATTTTGCTGTTCTGCACGGAAGACAGCAGACGTGCATCATCCGGATCGTTTGGCGCACAAAGGATTGGCTCTTTGATGTCCGCCAGATCGATTTCGATGATCGCCGCGTATTCCGCGTCGGCATCGGCTTCGAGCAGGTTCGGGTTCGCCAGCCACTCTTCCATACCTTTGATGCGACGCTCGATGGTACGACGATCGCCGTAACCTTCAGAGATCATCCACTTCAGCAGCACGATGTTAGAGCTCAGGTATTCTTTGATCGGCGCCTGATCCAGTTTGATCGTACAACCTGCCGCTGAACGTTCTGCGGACGCATCCGCCAGTTCAAATGCCTGTTCTACTTTCAGTTCCGGCAAGCCTTCGATTTCCAGAATACGGCCAGAGAAGAGGTTTTTCTTACCCTTTTTCTCAACGGTCAGATGACCTTCTTTGATCGCGTAGTAAGGGATCGCATGCACCAGATCACGCAGGGTGATGCCCGGTTGCATTTTGCCTTTGAAGCGCACCAGTACGGATTCCGGCATATCAAGAGGCATCACGCCGGTCGCCGCAGCAAAGGCCACCAGACCGGAACCTGCCGGGAAGGAAATCCCGATCGGGAAACGGGTATGGGAGTCACCGCCGGTGCCGACAGTGTCCGGCAGCAGCATACGGTTCAGCCATGAGTGAATGATGCCATCGCCAGGGCGCAGTGAAACACCGCCGCGGTTCATGATGAAATCAGGCAGCGTGTGGTGCGTGGTCACGTCAACCGGCTTAGGATACGCGGCGGTATGACAGAATGACTGCATCACTAAATCGGCGGAGAAGCCCAGACACGCCAGGTCTTTCAGTTCATCACGGGTCATCGGGCCGGTGGTGTCCTGAGAACCCACGGACGTCATTTTTGGTTCGCAATATTCGTTCGGACGAACACCGGCAACGCCACAGGCGCGACCCACCATTTTCTGCGCCAGCGAGAAACCTTTGTTGCTTGCAGCAACTGGCTTCGCGATACGGAACACTTCGCTCTGAGGCAGTTTCAGTGACTCACGGGCTTTGGTGGTTAAACCACGGCCGATGATCAGCGGAATACGGCCACCGGCGCGCACTTCGTCGAGCAGTACGTCGGTTTTCAGTTCGAAAGTCGCAATCACTTCGTTGGTTTCGTGGTTACGCACTTCGCCTTTGTACGGGTAGATATCGATGACATCGCCCATGTTCAGGTCAGAAACGTCCACTTCGATCGGCAACGCACCGGCATCTTCCATGGTGTTGAAGAAGATTGGCGCGATTTTACCGCCGAGAACCACACCGCCGCCGCGTTTGTTCGGGACATGAGGAATATCATCGCCCATGAACCACAGCACGGAGTTGGTGGCTGATTTACGTGAGGATCCGGTACCGACTACGTCACCTACGTAAGCCAGCGGGAAACCTTTTTTGTTCAGTTCTTCGATTTGCTTGATAGGACCGACGCTGCCAGGTTGATCCGGGTGGATACCTTCGCGTTCGTTTTTCAGCATCGCCAGCGCGTGCAACGGAATATCTGGACGGGACCAGGCATCCGGGGCCGGTGACAAATCATCGGTGTTGGTTTCACCCGTCACTTTAAACACAGTGACGGTGATTTTTTCAGCCAGTTGCGGACGTGACAAATACCATTCGGCATCCGCCCACGACTGCAGGATTTTTTTCGCGTGTTCGTTGCCGGCGTGTGCTTTTTCTTCCACATCGTAGAAGTTATCAAACATCAGCAGCGTATGAGACAGCGCTTTGGCGGCGATGGGCGCCAGCGTTTCGCTATCCAGCGCGTCGATCAGCGGGTGAATGTTATAACCGCCCTGCATGGTACCGAGCAGTTCAACGGCTTTTTCAGGAGTGACCAACGGAGAGGTAGTTTCGCCTTTGGCGACTGCAGCCAGGAATCCGGCTTTAACGTAGGCGGCTTCGTCGACGCCCGGTGGAACACGATTAATCAGCAGGTCTAACAGAGTATCTTCTTCGCCTTGTGGCGGATTCTTCAGGGACTCAACCAACGCTGCCATCTGTGAAGCATCAAGTGGCTTAGGGACGATGCCCTCTGCAGCACGCTCGGCTACGTGCTTACGGTATTCTTCTAGCACGACATTCTCCTCGCTCTCATTGTCATTTATTATGCCTGGCTTCCCTCATCAGACCGCTAGTAATCCTGCAGGGACAGCGGAATATCGGATTGTCTGATGAGTCGGGGACACTGCGGGTATGATTGTTTCTTTGTCGGTTTACGACACTTCCTGAACCGGAGCACAGTGTCCTTTAGCGCCGAAGCAGCATAGCAGGATTTTTGGGGGGTGTTAATCTGTTTACAAAAAAGCAACATTAAATTCTTGCTGAATCGTTAAGGGCAAAATAATCCTTTCCGATATGGCGTTCAGACATCTGCTTACTGCCTTGTGAAGCCAGCAAAGACAAGCGTGTGGAGTAAAAATTTACTGTTTATAATTCATCTGCAAGCTGCTGTTAAACCTGGTCGCATGAAGCGAAGTTCTGCCCCTCTGAAGAGAAACTGATCGCCTATGAAGACAAACAATAATCTCTCAAGCCATGGCAAAAACTCGCCGCTGGGACAGAAGCCTTTGGAAGCCATCACACGTCTGATTGAAGTCTGCTTACCCCACGCCACGCCGGTGGCTACAGACACCCCCAATATCCCCATCACCCTGCGCGCCGAAGACGGTAAGCAGCAAATCATTTTGCTGCTGGAAGGCGAGATAAAAGGCTATCGCGCTTCTGACAACTTGCTGTATGGCATTGCTGAATCGCCCACGATGCTGGGGTTAATGACCTCAGAATACAGCAGCGCCTCTTTTATCTTTAAAGGAAATAAGGATAGTAAGATCAGCGTGCTGCCGCGCGATAAGGCAATCGACCTGATTGCCGAACATGGACTGGTAAGAGAAGTTATCGCCTGTACCACCCGCTTTACCGATTACCGCAACTATCATTCCGACCTGATGATCAACCGCACCGCATATGACATTATTTGCGGTCTGTTACTCGAAATAGAACGGTTACCACAAGAAGTCCGCAGCAAAAGCAGCGTGGTAAACTTTATTCTGGAGCGTTCGAATTTAGCGCGCAGCGGCGTCATGAAGATTCTGGCGGATTTACGGACAGGAGATTATATCGATATTCAGAACGGGAAACTGATCACCATCAATAAGCGTTTTCCAGACGAATACTGACAGGTAACAGGCATTGCTTAAAAAATAAAACTTCGCTATATTTTTTTCGCGCATTAATTTATTTACTAATTACAGGCTTACTTAATTCACGGAAACTATGAAATGAATTAAATTATCGATATTTAATATGAATATTAAGGAAAGTTAAAATGTTGGGATGCAATGGTACAGAACATGAGTTCTGGAAATGCATGGAAAAAACCTTTAAATAACAAGGAACGTTCCGTATGAAGAAAATCCTCCTGGTACTTATCCTCGCGCTGACATTCCCTTGCCTTGCGCATATAAATGAAGATATCGAATACAGCCGTGAAAAATATCTTTTAGCTTACAATAATCTCAACACTAAACTTGAGAAATGCTTGTCAGAAATGAAATCCAGGCCATTTATTACTTCATCTGATATTGAGGGTTTTGATAAACGAACGGTTAACATTGCCGTTGTATACCTTGGCACAGTTCAAATCGATCAATGCACCGGGAATGAGCATCATCAGTATATGATCAGGGCATTCGATTACTACGATGCACTAACAGAAGTCAGCATCTACAGCCAACAAATTAAAACACTTCAGGATAATATTTTTGCTCTTTTACCAGCGGGAAATATAAGATTAGAAAGGGAATATGAGAGCTTTCCCTTAAAAATCAGAACTGAGCTGGAAGCTCGCTTAAAAAATAAAAATCTCAGATCCTATCCCTCATTCCAAAGCGCCCCACAGTATGATTTTGATGACCAATAAGTTAATAACGGCTTAATAACGGCGCTTAATGTGTGATCGGACTAAGACGTCGTCGTCTACATCAGACCGTTTTTTGAAAAATCTCAATTGAGGTCGTCTGTCAGGGCGACCTTTTTCAATAATAGATCATCGTAAACGTCGCTGTGCCGTTCGCACTTCCGCTGCTGAGTGTTTGTCCGTTGAGATAATAGCGGGCAAAAAAGGGAATACTCAGGTTTCCTTCACTGGCCGAGGGTGTGATTGCCCATTCCTGTCCGATGCCCACGGGTGACGTATCACCTTTGAGTATCTGAATCCCCACTCCGGTCGCCTGCCCCTCTGCGCCACTGCTGATTTTGATTACGCCAGCGGCCAGCGAATCATCGGCTGTGCCGTCGATACGGATATTCACATTCGCCCCGGCATCACAATTGAGTTCAATGCTGAAAGGGACATCCGGTGAAACACCGCCCGGGGATGTACTGGAAAATTGTCCCCGAGTCACCGTACCCAGTGGCACATTTATTGTGTTATTCAGCACATCGCAGCTTTCCGTTCTGATATTGATATTGCCGGTGTAGGAAAGCGTGTTGTTGCCCCCGCCTCCGATGCCTGATTTGCCATACACCCCCAATCCGAAACGGGTCTGACTTTGCTGCAGTGCCGTATCCGAAATATCGTTGGCGGTTTTGACTAACGATAATGTCACCGCTATCTGATAGCTGAGACTGCTGTCCAGGCTACCCAGCGAGGTATTACGCGTATCGCAGCCTATCCCGCCTCCGACCACACGTTGCCCGCTGGAGTTGGTCAGGGCTATACCGATGCCCTCGACGCCGGTGGAGTAAACGCCTGGGAAACCGGCTATTTCAGCACCGGTTCCGTAGTAACAGGCGATGATCGGGTCACCGGCAAGTTCGTTACTGCCGCTGGTACCGCAGGTACCGCTCACATTGAAAGTATGCTGACTTCCGGGAATATCCGCGCCAACAGGCAGTGAAGAGGTCACCGCAACCGAACTTAAATCCCAGGACTGTGGCATGGCCGGAGAAGTAGAGCAGGCCGCCCATAATTTGCCGGAAAACAGGACCAGACAGACCAGCAGTATCATCATTTTCATAAATACCTCATCGACATACGCTGGTGGCCTGTGAGACCGCCGCTTTCTGTGTACCGGATAATGTAAACGGTGCTTCGCACTGCCCCCCTTGCCACGTCACCCGGACTGCGCCCTCCTCCGGCAAGCCGCTGAGATAAAGTTGCCCCTTGTCTCCGACAATGGCGTGGTTCTGCTCATCGCCCGCCACAAAGGCTTCTGCACCGAAAGGCACAGGCTGCCCGTGATAGGTCAGATTGAGTAATAACCGGCTGCCTGAGCGCGTAGTAAAAGAGGCCATGACGACAGCACCGGCAGTGGGAACAACGGAAAGGATGTTGTCGTCAATATCAACGTTCTCATCCAGTGATGTGGTATCCAGCGCCACGCGGGTTCGCTTATAAGGGCTGAGATAGTTCACCACGGCGTAGCCGCGCCAGTCGGTATACACGCCGGTGTTATTTTGCAATTTCACTCCCGCCGCTCCCGGTGCGCGGACAATGGCAATGGGGGAGAGATCGCTGGCAAGAGGCTGCGCAAAAGTGACGCCAAAGGGATGGCCCACAATCGCGCCCTGCCAGCCGTAATTGACCTGATGCGTGTCCTGATTGTAGTTGTAGCCTCCGCTAAGCTGAGCGGCGCTGCCGAGATAATTCAGGCTGGCACTGCCGCTGTTTCCCTGCCCGTGAGTGCCATAGCCTTCACTGACAGCATAAGAGAGGTTGTTATCCTCAAGCAGCATGCCGTTGATGCCGGTCTGATAAAGCGTCCGCCCGTGGCTCGCGCTGTTCACGTTAGCCGTGGCCCAGGCGTTGGGCAGCCAGCGCGCCAGGGGAATACTGACATTAAACGCGATCTGTTTATCGCTCTCAGTACCGTAAGTCCGGTTATCCGATACCGATAAGGCGTAATCGATACTGGCAATATTGACGTTGTAACTGATCCCAACACTGCGCTGATTAATTTGCGACTGTCGGTAGTTTTGCTGGTACCAGGAAAGAGAAAGTGATCCCCACTGCCCGTTGTTAATCATCTGGGTCAGGTTAAGACGATACTGTTCCCGTGGCTGACCATAATAAGTCCCGTTGCTTTCGTCCTGACGCCAGTTACTGGCATCACTGAAATGATAAAAATCCCCGGCAAAGCGGATCCCGGCCAGCGACAGCGTGGAGCCGGTAGCAGCAACGCTTTTGGCATATTGCAGCCGGTACGCCACGCCCTTTTCCCGCTGACTGTCAGTCAGCTCGCTGTTGGCCAGCGTGGTATCAAATGACAGAGATCCAAAATCCCCGACCATCGTACCGACACCGGCATTCGCCGCTTTATAGTTCTGCGCCAGCTGACTGCCGCCAAACAGCGTCACGCCATAACCCAGTCCGTAAATCAGTGACCCCTGAAGAAATTCAGGCTCGTCCCCCCCGGACTGATAAGTACGGTACTTCCCCAGCGTCATGGCGTATTTCAACCGGCCTTCGCGCTGCATGATCGGAATAGCGGAAAATGCCTGAGTAAAATGTCGCTCTTCGCCATTACTTTCCCTGACCGTCACATCCAGATCTCCGGAGGCTGAAGTCGGGTATAAATCGTTAATGCTGAAAGCGCCGGGCGGTACATAGGTCTGGTAGATGACCATGCCGTTTTGCCTGATCGTCACCTGCGCGTTGCTTCTGGCAATGCCGCGGATCACCGGCGCGAAGCCGGGGAGGCTGTCCGGCAACATGTTGTCATCCGAAGAGAGCTGTACGCCGCGAAACGAAAAGCTGTCAAAGATATCCGCAGGTGTGGTGCTTTCTCCGGCGATAAATTGCCCTTTAAGCACCGGCACATCGCGCTGGAGAAAGCTGTATGCCGAGTCCCAGTCTTGCTGCGATTGCCCGTCAATGTTGCGGCTGTAACGCCATGTGCTGTAGTTGCGCAGCCGCCAGCCGCCCCAGTTGGCACCGCTTCTCAGGCTCAGAAACTGGCTCTGATCGCTGCCGCCTGAATTTTGCCAGGTACGGGCACCACTGAGGTTGTAATTAAGCAGCAAGGCTGGCGTTCCCTCATCCCATAACTCCGGGCTGACCGCGCCCCTTGCCAGCGTGTCGAGCAATCCCTGAGGGATGGTGATCAGCAGCTTCTGACGCGAAAAGTCAAACTGGCTCACCACACCGGGCATCAGCGGCGTGAAATCCTCAACCGGCTTTTGTGCGGGCCAGTCCCGTAATGCCGGAATGCTGCGGGTTCTGAGCCCCAGATTTTGCCACTGCGTCGGGGTGAAAAGTGGGGAAAGCGTCTGGTCATGCAGGGCAATAAACGTCACATCCTGCCGCCCTTTCGGCACATTGTTCACCAGCACATCCACACGGTAGACACCGGGTGTCTGCCCGCCTGCCCGGGAAAATTGCGATAAATCCACCGGTGCCCCCGGATGTTCTATTTCCAGCGCCTGCACGTTGAAACGGTCATCCGCGCGTGTTTCAGAGGTTCCCAAAACAATCCCGGCCAGAAGCCATGACCGCAAAGTGAAAGACGAAAGATGCGTAACGACATGATTTTTATTCATAACATGCCTCAGCGCAGCCGGGTTTTTTCCACTGAACTGGCACCGCCATAATCATTGACGACCTGCCAGCTGACCTCGCCAGCAACCGCCTCCTGAGGCCAGGGATAACGGGCTTCCCCAAAGGGCGGAACCATTGTGTTGCCTGTCGCCACATGATTGCTGCCGAGGTTCAGCCTGAAAAAGGTGAAGTAATAAGGTGTCGGATTGGTCACCCGCAGGTCTGAGCCCTGACGGGAAAACTGCAACTGCCGCCAGGCGCTTTGCCCTGCGGGTGTGAGCAATGCGGCGGGCCGGTAAAAAAGCTTCAGGCGCGTCTTCACCACGATTTGCAATAAACCGGCGGGAGCGTTTTCAGGCAGACGAGGGATAGATTTGATATTTAGCCAGAACAGGGATTCGCGATCTTCAGGCAGCAGGCCGCCGGTGCGGATAATCCGCAGACTGTTATCTTCCCCGGCATTCAGCCGGAATAAAGGGGGAGTGACGACAAAAGGTACGGGCACGGAGGATTTTTGCGTCCCGTCAGGTCCGTTATTATCTACCCATGACTGGATCAGAAAGGGCTCTGCTTGTGCTCCCTGATTACTGACGGTCAGAGAGGCTTCTTTTTTATTGCCCTGATATATCACCCGCGTGGCTTCTGTAATCACACCCGCATAAACCGTGGGCACAGAGAAGAGAATAAATAACATCCCTGATAAAATAATAAAAAGACGCTGCATAGGTTCCTCTCATATTTCCGTCAATAAAAACAAAAGACGTCCACGTCTGAAGTTCTGGCATCCTTGCCAGTTTAAAGAGATTATTTTTGATTCTTATTATTGATAATTAATAGTGAACTGAGAGGTCCCGTTTGCTTCGCCTTCGCCTACGGTTGCCTCGGTACTTTTATAGCGGGCGATAAAGTTCATATCCACCCCTTCAGCGGTCGCATCAATGGGATAAAAGCGTGAGGCCGTATAAAGCGGAATTGGCGTCCCCTGATTGTCTGCAATTTCAATGCCTACGCCGGTTGCGCCACCGGTCACTTCCAGTAGCTGGTTATCCACTGCATCGGCGGTACCATCGAATTTAACCGCAGCAGCCGTGAAGGTTGTCGGGCAGTTGGTGAGTGAAATCGTAAACGCGGTCGGCGAAGAGGTATCACCGGCTGCCGTAAATGAGGTCGCGGCGACAGTGCCTAAATCCACATTAATGGATGCGGTACTTCCGCCATTCACATCACACGTCGTCGCAACAATTTGTCCGGTGAAATTAATGGTGCCATCGGCTGCGTGTACGACGGTCTGACTGAAACACAACACAGTGCCGAGAAGTAAAATAAAAGAATTACGCTTCTTCATGAAATAATACCTGAGATTAAAATTGAATAAACCCCACCAGATTTATTTATCAAATCTGGCGATATACATTCACTTTAAACAAGCAGGTACATTTGAGGTAATCACATCCCCTCACATTATTTTATCGATAATATTAAGCGGAAGAAAATAAATGAATGAGGATGTAATGAGATAAATGAGAACCGGCACGGAGGGTGCCACCGAGGAAAAAAGGTAAAAAAACCGGAAATGAGAAATATTTCCGGTTTTAGACATTCACGACTTATTGCATAGAAACCTGGCGCACAAACTCCTTTCTGAGCTGCATGCTGTAATCCTTGCCGTAAAACTGCGTGGCAATATCTGGCTGCACCACGTCTGTTTTCACTTGTTTGTTCATCGGCACCGCGCCGAAAGCGACATTCAACGCCCGCTGGGTTTCAGCTTGCGTTAACCAGTTCAGGAACACCGCCGACGCCGCCGGATGTGTGCTGTTTGCGGCAATAGCCGCAATATTGCCCCCGCCCGGCATACCAAAAGCCGGAATATAAAATTTCAGGCGACCGGTAATCGCCCCGGATTTTTGCAAACCCGCCAGATGATCTTCCCAGGCGGGTACCAGCAATAATTCGCCATCATTCAGACGGGTCAGGCTATCTGCACCCGATGCTGTCTGGGTGATTTTTTCTTTATTACCGACAAACCATTCCCAACCTTTTTTCCAGTTTTTAATAATGGCAGGATCAACTTGCGTAGCATCAGCATCAAATGTGCCTGAGGAGAGGGTGACCACGCGCTGAATAAAGGCTTCGCCAGCCCCGCCGTTATTCGGATCGTTGTAACCAAACTTCTTCGGATTCGCATCGATAAAGTGTTGTAAATCATCGAGTGATTGCGGCAAAGGTTGATTGCCCATCTGTTGCGGATCGTAGGCCATACCGGTTTGGTTGCCCCAAAAGGCAACCGCATATCCTTCGGTATTCACGCTTTGCAACTGATGCACCGCATCCCCGTAACCCGGCAGCCAGTCTACCTGCGCCAGGGCATTTGCTTTACGGATGATCGGTAACTGCGCCACCGACAAGGCCACCACGTCCATTTTGCCTTTCTCGCGGCGAGCTTCCGCCAGCAGTTTATTCATGTTGCCATCAATCGACCCTTCCGGAATACGCACTTTAATTCCGTACTGTTTCTCAAAATCAGCCACGAAACTGCGCCATTGCGGTTGTAAATACCAGACGTTGAAGGTGACTGAACCTTCTTTTTTGGCCTGTGCGACGACAAGATCCCAATCTTGTTGTGCCAGTGGCGTGGCGGTCGCTACCCCGCTGAATAACATGCCACTGAGAAATAAAACCGTGCCTGTTTTCATGTTGAATGACTCCCTTATCAAGGATCACGCCTTGCCGGTTGACTGTGACAGATAATTCCCTTTCAGCAGCTTCTCAATAATGACCATCAGGACGACATTCGGGATCACCAGGATCATTGAGACTACCGCCGCATCCGGGCGCACAAAGGAATAGCCGAGAAAGGAATAAAGAATGGTCGGCACGGTAATAAAATCTGGCGCGCCCAGGACGTATGAAATGCTGAACTCTTCTAAACTGCGCACCAGACAAAAAATCAACGCGGCCAGGAAACTGGGCTTGAGCATCGGTAAAAAAGCATTGCAGAACGTTCCCCAATGGCTGGCACCGAGATCGCGACTGGCATCAATCAAATCCTGCGGCACCGCTTTAAACCCTGCGGACATAATGCGGATCGAGTAAGGCAGCGTCAGCACAGTGTGCCCTAACACGATGCTGATAAACGGGTTGCTGATATTCAGATTCATCAGCATGGCGCTGAAGAAGATCCCGATGATCATACCTGGCATAACCAGTGGGATCAGCGTGAGCATTTCTGCGACGGCTTTGCCACGAAAAGTCATGCGCCCAAACGCATAAGCGGTGGGTAACGACAACAGTAAACTCAGCATCGCCACGGCGGGCGCAATGGTGTAGCTGTTAAAGAGGGCTTCTGACAGCGAAGTTTGCTGCCACACCTGTATCCAGCGGTTAATCGACAACACTTGCGGGAATAAGTCCGGATAGCTCCACGGGTGTTGCGGGTCAACCAGCGACCATAAGATAGCCATTGAAAATGGCAGTCCAAGCCAGACCAGATTGACCAGAATAAAGAACAACAGTGAAATCCTGACGATCAGACGTCCATTCGCCGTACGGTTCATTTGACCTCTCCTTTGCGGGTGGCGAGGGGTGTCAGGAGGACGGCGATAAGCAAGGTACCCAATGCTGCCGTCAGCATGATAATCACAGCAATAACCGCAGAGTTATTCCATTCCCCGTATTCCATGGCCGTGGCCTGCATCAGGCGAGCCAGCGAGTAGGTATTGCGCGGGCCAGCGACGGAGAAGAAGGCAAAGTCGCCCAGCGCACCGATAAAAATAAGGATCAGGGACACTTGCACTGCGGGTAACGTCAGGGGAAAGATAACGTCCCGAAAACAGCGCCAGCGGCTGGCACCCAGGTTACTCGCCGCGTCCAGTATATCGGTACGGATTGCGTTAACTGAGCCACCGACCAGAATCAGCGCGAACGGCAGATTCT
The DNA here is from genome assembly GCF_004346065.1 of Rahnella sp. JUb53. Classification (NCBI taxonomy): domain Bacteria; kingdom Pseudomonadati; phylum Pseudomonadota; class Gammaproteobacteria; order Enterobacterales; family Yersiniaceae; genus Rahnella; species Rahnella sp. JUb53. Next base: position 192,945 of record NZ_SLYT01000009.1, on the reverse strand, counting down.
TCCAGATTTGTAAGATAACGACGCCCCAGCCAAAGTCATCGTTCTGCATACGCAACGGTTGATCGATAACGCCCAGCGCCAGCAACAGCTCATTGATCACGCCGTGATAAGCAATGATATTGATGAACAGAAATGCCGCCACAAGGCCGGGAATAAACATCGGCGCACGCAAAACAGCAACAATACCTTCTTTCGCCACCAGCGGCTGACGGAGCCATAACGCCAGCGGGTAAGAGAGCAGTACGGCACCGAAAGCCCCCAATATTGAGACTTTAACCGAATAGATCAGCGCGCTGTGCAGCACCGGATCCTGTAATACGTTTTGCCAGTATTCGAGCGAAAACTGGCTGTCGCCGGAAAGATTGAAATAGCCGATGCTTTGTACCAGCACCACGTAAAAGGTCGATCCCATCAGCAACACAATGGTGCCCAATCCACTGATCATCATCAGCCAGGCGGTCAGCTCATTACGCCATTTCATCGTGCCCCTCCGCTACCGGCTCGAGGAAGTGAATCGCATCCTCGGGTAAACGGAAGCAAACCCGCGCCCCGCTTTCGGCCTGCGGTTTTTTGATCAGTTGCAGACGCACCGACAATTTACCGTCATCGTTATCGCCCCATGCTTCGGTCAGGTTGCCCATAAACGCCATTTTGCGCAGCGTGAGGAAGAAATGGTTATCGCCGGTTTGTGGCTGCGGCACAAAGCGCGCATCTTCAGGCCGCCAGCAGATATAGCAATGCTCAGCAAGCGGGGGACGCGGAGAACGTACGTAAAACTCACCTAACTGGCAGCGAACCCGATAAAAACCAGGCTGTTCCGCAGGCGTGATGTGGGCGATATCGATATTGGCCGCGCCAATAAAATCGGCGACGAAACGGTTAGCAGGACGGTAATAAATCTCTTCTGGCGGCCCTATTTGCTCCACATTGCCCGCATTGAGCACCACGATCTTATCGGACATGGTCAACGCTTCGGCCTGATCATGGGTGACATAAATGGACGTGAGTTGATATTGCCGCTGTAACTCTTTGATTTCAAAACGCACACTTTCACGCAGTTTCGCATCCAGATTGGACAGCGGCTCGTCAAACAGCACCACATCCGGGCGCGTAACCATCGCTCTGGCCAGTGCCACGCGTTGCTGCTGCCCGCCAGAAAGCTGCACCGGCATTTTCAGGTGCTGATCCTGCAAGCCAACCTGCTTCAAAACCTCTGCCAGCCGCAGTTGCTGCTCGGCAAGAGGTAAGCGTTTTTGCTTCAAACCAAAACAGATGTTGTGCGCCACATTCAGGTGCGGAAACAGCGCGTACGACTGAAAACACATTGCGGTGTTGCGCTTTTCCGGCGGCAAATTATTAACGGATTGCCCGTTAATCAGAATGCGTCCGCTGTCTGGCTGATGAAACCCGCCAATCATTTTGAGTAGCGTGGTTTTACCACATCCGCTCGGGCCAAGCAGGGTGACAAATTCACCTTCCTCGGCGGTAAAGGAGACCTCGCGGGCGGCGTAAAATGCGCCAAATTGCTTTGTAACCTGTTCCAGTGAAAGCGTCGACATAGTGTACAAATCCTGTGTTAAAACTCGTCTATTAAATTTACACACTAAACATAAAATTTATGTGATAAAGATCCTCAAAACCAAAAACAACACAAGAGGTAAAGATAAATACGATTAATATCAACTTATTAACCCGTAAATATTGCCAGGATATAAACTTCTCTTCTCTAATTAAGTTTAAAGAGTAAATTTAATATTCAAACTTTGGAATCACATGAGGAACAACCATGGCGTTTAATTTTCATCAGGCCGCACAAGGCATCGTGCTGGCAAACAGTCACCGCGGCTACTCCAGCCGTTATCCTGAAAACACTCTGCCCGCGTTTATCGGAGCAAAAGAAGCAGGGACGCATTGCATTGAGTTAGATATTCATCTGACCGCAGATAATCATCTGGTGGTCACACACGATCACCGCATTGATCGCGTTTCGACCGGCACCGGTTTTGTCGAGCAAATGACGCTCGCGCAGTTACAGCAATTTGATTTCGGCGTTAAGTACCATGCGCAATTTGCTGGCACGCCGATCCCTTTATTGCAGGATATTCTGCGTTGGGCGGCAGAGAATGGGATGGGCCTGATCGTGGAAGTGAAGCAACGTCGCCGACATGACGAATTTGTGTATCATCTGGTTGCCTTGTTGCAGTCAATGCCAGAGGCGCTGTCACATATTCAGTTACTGGGGTTTAATCATGTGTTGATTAACCGCGTCAAAGCCCTGATCCCAGATTTAGCATTGCAGGTCGTGACGCTGGAGCGTTACAACAATCAACTGGCCGCCGTGCAGCATTCCCATGCCAGTTGCGTCTGTTTTGAATATGAGTTCGCCCATGTTGACGATCTTCGTGCCTATAAACAGGCGGGACTGGGGGTACGCATGTACCTGCATGAAGTGAAAAATGGCATGACGCCACTGGAGCAGTACCAGCACAAATTCGGGTATGATAGTCGCCCCGAGATCATGGGCTGGCTGCGTGAAGGTCTGATCGATATGCTCAGCCATGATGATCTTCCGTACCTGCAGGCGCTGATTGAAGAAGCGGGACTGCGCTGGGCCTGATAACAAAAATGATAGCCATATTATGAATGTAAAACCTGACCGTCTGGAACTGCGCCCTACCCAACGTTTGCTGCTGGAGCTGATCCGTCGCCATGCACCGGTGACACGCGCCGAACTGGCGCGCTATTCAAATCTCACTGCGGGGTCAATCACCCAACAATGCCGGGAGCTTTTATTTTCGGGTCTGGTTATCGAAGGCGAACGCAATATGGGACAGCGCGGACAACCGTCGCTGCCCCTGCGGCTTAATCCTGGCGGCGCGTGTGCAGTCGGGCTGGCTTTCAGCCCTGGCTTTATCGACATGACGCTGGTCGATCTCAGTGGCCGCAAACTGTTGAGTATTTCTGAGCCTCATCAGGAAAATCAGCCGCTTGCCACCACACTAAAACAGATTAAAAACCTGGTAGAGCAGACGCTAAAAAAACGCCAGCTTCAACATGCGCGCATCCTCGGCATGGGTTATGCCGTGCCGGGTTTTCTAAAGCCCGATGGCAAAAAGCGCCACTGTGTGGCCTGGCTTTCAAGCTGGCGCGATGTCGACCTGCAACAGGCGTTTGAGGACAATTTGCCGTGGCCGACATGGGTTGAAAACAACGCCAATGCCTCGGCGATTGGCGAGCTGTATTCAGGTACGTGGAATTCCTATCGTGACATAACGTTTATCGATCTCGGTTACGGGATTGGTGCCGGGGTTATTGCCGATGGCAAACTCCTGCGCGGTGGGTTTCTGAATGCCGGTGAAGTCGGTATGGCATTTCCCGGCGATAAACCGCGTCCATCCTATAAAGATCTGGTCGCGACGCTCACTCAGGCAGGGTTAAGCGAAGCGCAACTACCGGCACTCACCGCAGAACAGCATCCCTTGCTGGAAGTCTGGTTTTCACGCTGTTGCGATCAGGTCGAGCAGAGCATCATGGGATGTCTGCAATGGCTGGATCCACAGTTGATTATTTTAGGCGGGGCTATGCCGAAAACCATCACCGAAAGGCTGGCTGAGGTTTTAACGCAAAAACTCGATGCCAGGCTTGATCCAGACCGCCCGAAAGTGAGGCTGGTGAACTCCCCGATGGGTGCCGAAAGCGCCTCCTGGGGCGCGGCGATGATCCCGTTGTATCAGGTGATTAATCAGGCATAGTCCGCCGGGCAAAAAAAAACGCCTCCGGAGAGGCGTTTATCAGCAAAGGAGAAAATTACTTTTTCTTCGCTTTCGGGTTTGGCAGGTCGGTAATGCTGCCTTCGTAGATTTCTGCTGCCAGACCCACGGACTCATGCAGAGTCGGGTGAGCATGGATGGTCAGCGCGATATCTTCTGCATCACAACCCATTTCGATTGCCAGACCGATTTCGCCCAGCAGCTCGCCGCCGTTAGTACCGACAATCGCACCACCGATAACACGGTGAGATTCTTTATCGAAGATCAGTTTGGTCATGCCGTCTGCACAGTCGGAAGCGATGGCACGGCCTGAAGCTGCCCACGGGAAGGTGGCGGTTTCGTAGCTGATGCCTTTTTCTTTCGCTTCTTTCTCAGTCAGGCCAACCCAGGCAACTTCTGGCTCAGTGTAGGCAATGGATGGAATGACTTTCGGATCGAAGTAGTGTTTCTTGCCGGAGATAACTTCGGCAGCCACGTGGCCTTCGTGAACACCTTTGTGCGCCAGCATTGGCTGACCGACGATGTCGCCGATGGCAAAGATGTGTGGCACGTTGGTGCGCATTTGTTTGTCGACGTGGATGAAACCACGGTCGTCAACTTCAATGCCTGCAGCGCCCGCTTCCAGCAGTTTACCGTTAGGAACACGGCCGATAGCCACCAGCACCGCGTCGTAACGCTGTGGTTCTGCAGGGGCTTTCTTGCCTTCCATTGTGACGTAGATGCCGTCTTCTTTGGCTTCTACCGCGGTCACTTTGGTTTCGAGCATCAGGTTGAATTGCTTGCTGATTTTCTTGGTGAAGACTTTCACCACGTCTTTATCAGCCGCAGGAATCACCTGATCGAACATTTCTACCACGTCAATCTGCGAACCCAGCGCGTGGTAAACGGTGCCCATTTCCAGACCGATGATGCCGCCACCCATCACGAGCAGACGCTCAGGGACGGTTTTCAGTTCCAGTGCATCGGTAGAATCCCAGACACGCGGGTCATCATGTGGAATGAATGGCAGTTTGATTGGACGGGAACCCGCCGCAATGATGGCATTGTCGAAAGTGATGGTCGTAGGACCGTTTTCGCCTTCAACAACCAGAGTATTTGCGCCAGTAAATTTGCCCAAGCCGTTCACGACTTTGACTTTACGGCCTTTCGCCATACCTGCCAGACCACCGGTCAGCTGGTTGATGACTTTTTCTTTCCAGACACGCACTTTGTCGATGTCAGTTTTCGGCTCACCGAAAACAATACCGTGTTCTGCCAGTGCTTTTGCTTCAGAGATCACTTTCGCGACGTGCAGCAGAGCTTTAGAAGGGATACAGCCAACGTTCAGGCACACGCCACCGAGAGTGGAATAACGCTCAACCAGAACGGTTTCAAGACCTAAATCAGCGCAACGGAAAGCAGCAGAATAGCCCGCAGGGCCAGCCCCAAGTACCACGACCTGAGTTTTAATTTCAGTACTCATCATGACCTCTTAATTTATGTCCGGCGGGTCTGACGTCATTTTTATGTCGCAACGCCCATCATCCACCGGGTCGTTCTATCCGCCCGCAGTTTACAAAATTGTTAACAAATTTGAAACAACAAACGGCATACGATTTGTGCTTAGCGCCCGAAAATCCCAAACAGCATGAAGAGATTATCAGAAAAAAGCCGGCCGATTGGCCGGCTTTTCACTTACATCACCAGACGGCGAATGTCAGACAACACGTTGTTGATGATGGTGATGAAGCGCGCACCATCGGCACCGTCAATAACACGGTGGTCGAAGGAGAGCGACATTGGCATCATCAGACGCGGTGTGAACTCTTTACCGTTCCAGACTGGCTCGATAGCAGACTTGGAAACACCGAGGATAGCCACTTCCGGCGCGTTGACGATTGGCGCGAAGTGGGTCGTCCCGATACCACCGAGGCTGGAGATAGTGAAGCAACCGCCCTGCATTTCGCCAGCAGTCAGCTTACCGTCACGGGCTTTCTTGGAGATAGCCATCAGCTCACGGGACAACTCGGCGATGCCTTTCTTGTTCACGTCTTTGAAGACCGGAACAACCAGACCGTTTGGCGTATCGACCGCCACACCGATGTTGATGTATTTTTTCAGTGTCAGTTTCTGACCATCTTCGGACAGGGAACTGTTGAAGCGTGGCATCTGCTCAAGGGCAGCGGCAACGGCTTTCATGATGAAGACCACCGGGGTGAATTTCACGTCCAGTTTGCGTTTAGCGGCTTCATCGTTCTGCTGTTTACGGAACGCTTCCAGCTCAGTGATATCGGTTTTGTCGAAGTGCGTAACGTGCGGGATCATCACCCAGTTACGGCTCAGGTTCGCACCAGAGATTTTCTGGATACGGCCCAGTTCGACTTCTTCAATCTCACCGAACTTGCTGAAGTCCACTTTCGGCCAAGGCAGCATGCCTGGCAGACCGCCACCCGTTGCTGCTGCCGGCGCCGCTTCAGCACGTTTGACCGCATCTTTCACGTAAGTCTGAACGTCTTCGCGCAGGATACGACCTTTACGGCCAGTCCCTTTCACTTTCGCCAGGTTAACGCCGAACTCACGGGCCAGACGACGGATAACCGGCGTGGCGTGAACGTAAGCGTCGTTCTCAGTGAATTCGCCTTTGCTTTCAGCTTTAGCTGCTGCCGGAGCCGCCGCTTTCTGTTCCTGTTTCGCAGGAGCAGCCGCTTCTTCTTTCTTAGCAGCCGGAGCAGCAGGCGCAGCGCCTTCTACTTCGAAGACCATGATCAGAGAGCCGGTGCTGACTTTGTCGCCCGCAGCGATTTTGATTTCTTTCACAGTACCCGCGAACGGCGCCGGGACTTCCATTGAGGCTTTGTCGCCTTCAACGGTGATCAGTGACTGTTCTGCACTGATTTTGTCGCCAACTTTAACCATGATTTCAGTGACTTCAACTTCGTCGCCACCGATATCAGGTACGTTCACTTCTTTGCTGCCGGACTGAGCCGGAGCAGCAGGTGCCGCATCTGATTGGGTTTCTGCAGCAGCGGCAGGTGCGGCTGCACCAGAACCAGCCACTTCGAAGACCATGATCAGAGAACCGGTGCTGACTTTGTCGCCCGCAGCGATTTTGATTTCTTTAACTTTGCCCGCGAACGGCGCAGGGACTTCCATAGAGGCTTTGTCGCCTTCTACGGTGATCAGCGATTGTTCAGCTGTCACGGTGTCGCCTACTTTAACCATGATTTCAGTGACTTCAACTTCGTCGCCACCGATGTCTGGTACGTTCACTTCTTTGCTTTCGCTGGAAGCAGGGGCAGCAGCAGCGCTCTCTTGAACATTAGCTTCTGCTTTGGCTTCCTGTTTCGCAGGTGCTGCATCAGCAGCACCGTCAGCGGCTTCAAAGATCATGATCAGTTTGCCGGTTTCGACGGTATCGCCGACCGCAACTTTAATTTCCTTGACCACGCCAGCTTGTGGAGAAGGCACTTCCATAGAAGCTTTGTCGCCTTCAACGGTGATCAGCGATTGTTCAACTTCAACCTTATCGCCCACCTTCACCATAATTTCGGTGACTTCCACTGCATCTGCACCGATGTCCGGTACGTTAATTTCAATAGCCATCTGTCTTTACCTCTTATGCCAGACGCGGGTTAACTTTTTCTGGGTTGATATCGAATTTCTTAATGGCTTCAGCCACTACAGACGTTTCGATTTCACCGCGTTTAGCCAATTCACCCAGCGCAGCAACCACAACGTAGGACGCATCCACTTCGAAGTGGTGACGCAGGTTTTCGCGGCTGTCTGAACGACCAAAGCCGTCAGTACCCAGTACGCGATAATCGCTGGCCGGAACGTAAGTACGAACCTGTTCAGCAAACAGTTTCATATAGTCGGTGGACGCAACCGCTGGCGCGTCGCTCATCACCTGGGCGATGTACGGAACGCGTGGGGTTTCAGTCGGGTGCAGCATGTTCCAGCGCTCACAGTCCTGACCGTCACGGGCCAGTTCAGTGAAGGACGTTACGCTATAAACGTCAGAACCCACACCGTAGTCTTTGGACAGGATCTCAGCCGCTTCACGTACGTGACGCAGAATAGAACCGGAGCCCAGAAGCTGCACTTTACCTTTGCTGCCTTCCAGCGTATCCAGCTTGTAGATACCCTTACGGATGCCTTCTTCCGCACCTTCCGGCATGGCTGGCATGTGGTAGTTTTCGTTCAGCGTGGTGATGTAGTAATAAATGTTTTCCTGCGCTTCACCGTACATACGCACCAGACCGTCATGCATGATGACAGCAACTTCGTACGCGTAAGACGGATCGTAAGAAATACAGTTAGGGATAGTCAGAGACTGAATATGGCTGTGACCATCTTCGTGCTGCAGACCTTCACCGTTCAGGGTAGTACGACCTGAAGTACCGCCGATCAGGAAGCCACGCGCCTGCTGGTCACCCGCTGCCCAGCACAGGTCGCCGATACGCTGGAAACCGAACATGGAGTAGTAGATGTAGAACGGGATCATTGGCAGATCGTTGGTGCTGTAAGACGTCGCTGCGGCCAGCCATGAAGACGCGGCGCCCAGTTCGTTGATACCTTCCTGCAGGATCTGACCTTTCTCGTCTTCTTTATAGTAAGCAACCTGCTCACGGTCCTGCGGGGTGTACTGCTGGCCGTTCGGGCTGTAAATACCAATCTGACGGAACAGACCTTCCATACCGAATGTACGCGCTTCGTCGGCGATGATCGGGACCAGACGGTCTTTAATGGAGTCGTTTTTCAGCATCACGTTCAGGGCACGGACGAAAGCGATAGTGGTAGAGATCTCTTTCTTCTGCTCTTCCAGCAGTTGTGAGAAGTCTTCCAGTTTCGGCATTTCCAGCTTCTGAGTGAAGTTTGGCAGACGAGTCGGCAGGTAGCCTTTCAGCGCAGCACGACGCTCATGCAGGTATTTGTATTCTGCAGAGTCTTTTTCCAGAGTGATGTACGGCAGTTTTTCCAGATTTTCATCGGTAACAGGCACGCTGAAGCGATCACGGATGTAGCGAACGCCATCCATGTTCATTTTCTTCACCTGGTGAGCAATGTTTTTACCTTCGGCAGCGTCGCCCATGCCATAACCTTTAATGGTATGCGCAAGGATAACGGTCGGCTGGCCTTTGGTGTTCTGTGCTTTGTTCAGTGCAGCGAAGACTTTCTTCGGATCATGACCACCACGGTTCAGCGCCCAGATTTCGTCGTCGGTCATATCTTTGACCAGCGCAGCGGTTTCAGGATATTTGCCGAAGAAGTGCTCACGAACGTATTTGCCGTCACGGGACTTGAAGGTCTGGTAGTCGCCATCCACGGTTTCGTTCATCAGCTGGATCAGTTTACCGCTGGTGTCTTTACGCAGCAGTTCATCCCAACGGTTGCCCCAGATGACTTTGATCACGTTCCAGCCAGCGCCTGCAAAGATGCCGTCCAGTTCGTTGATGATTTTGCCGTTACCGGTGACAGGGCCATCAAGACGCTGCAGGTTACAGTTGATGATGAAGCACAGGTTGTCCAGTTTCTCACGGGTCGCGATGGTGATCGCACCTTTGGATTCTGGTTCGTCCATTTCACCGTCGCCCAGGAATGCGTAAACGCGCTGTGCGGAAGTGTCTTTCAGACCACGGTGTTCCAGATATTTCAGGAACTTAGCCTGGTAGATTGCACCGATCGGGCCCAGACCCATGGATACGGTCGGGAACTGCCAGAATTCAGGCATCAGTTTAGGGTGCGGATAAGACGACAGACCTTTACCGTGAACTTCCTGACGGAAATTGTTCATCTGGTCTTCAGTCAGGCGGCCTTCAAGGAAAGCACGCGCATACACGCCCGGAGAGATGTGGCCCTGGAAGTACACCAGATCGCCGCCGTCTTTCTCGTTGCGCGCACGGAAGAAGTGGTTGAAGCACACTTCGTACACGGTCGCAGAAGACTGGAAGGACGCCATGTGGCCGCCGAGTTCCAGGTCTTTCTTGGACGCACGCAGAACGGTCATGATGGCGTTCCAGCGGATAGCGGTACGAATGTTACGTTCCAGCTCCAGGTTACCCGGGTATTCAGGTTCGTCTTCAACAGCGATGGTATTGACGTAGTTACGGCTGGCTGCACCAGCAGCGACGCTCACGCCGCCCTTACGCGCTTCACTGAGAACCTGGTCGATCAGGAACTGTGCACGCTCAACACCTTCTTCACGGATGACCGATTCGATCGCTTGTAGCCAGTCGCGAGTTTCGATCGGATCCACGTCATTATTTACACGTTCTGACATGGTGCTTTTCCTTATCTGTATCTAATACGTTGGTTTATCTGGAGCCTGTCTTCCTGCGCTCTTTTAAAACGGTCTTCGTGATGAGAAAGCGCACGAAGACAGGCCCGTCATGTAGTTGCCGTGAGCCCTCAAATGAAGACTCTAAAAATTAACCTCGTGGGCTAACTTTCATCTTTTCGTTGCTGGAGCCGTCGTAAAGACCGATCCCGCCGGGTGTGTTCCCTGCTGAGATCCAGCAAAACTTCTTCAATGAACGCCAGGTGACGGTGAGATGCGGCACGCGCTTTTTCTGGTTCCCGTGCAACAATCGCCTCGAAAATACTGGCGCGGTGGTTGCTTACCATCGCCAGCATTTCGCGGCGGGAGTAAAGCAATTCAAAGTTCTGTCGAACATTTTTCTCGAGCATCGGTCCCATACAGCGAACCAGATGCAGCAGCACCACATTATGCGCTGCTTCTGTTACAGCAACCTGATACTGCATTACCGCGTCGGCTTCTGCGTCCAGGTCCCCGCTGTCTTGTGCGGTCTGTATGACCACGTGACAATCGCGAATGCGCTGCAAATCTTCCTCTGTGCCACGAAGCGCCGCGTAATAGGCAGCGATCCCTTCAAGGGCATGGCGTGTTTCAAGGAGATCGAATTGTGATTCAGGATGGTCGGCCAGTAACTCAGCCAGCGGGTCACTCACGCTTTGCCACAAGTTACTTTGTACGAAAGTGCCACCACCCTGACGGCGCAGGAGTAGCCCCTTCCCTTCCAGGCTTTGGATTGCCTCTCTGAGAGAAGGTCGCGATACATCAAACTGTTTGGCCAGTTCGCGCTCTGGCGGAAGCTTTTCCCCGGGCCTCAAAGTGCCTTCGAGGATCAGGAACTCAAGTTGCTGCTCGATCACATCGGATAACTTAGGCTGTCGGATTTTGCTGTAAGCCATATATGTGCTGTTCTCTGCGAGTAGCGACTCTGTAAGTTGCCGGAGTCAATTGGTAATACCAATTTAAAAAACGTGGCCGTAAAGTAACAAAGTATTCACCTTGTGTCCATATGGCTACCCAGTAAATGCGTCGACCCCGCACAATTTAACAAATTTTTATCATTTATGGTTTTTACCCAGTCGCGGATCACATTTTTTAGATCCTGAACAAATTTACAGTCAATTTGGCTATTTGTTATGCAGATGATGCATAAACCCCGTGCAAACTTTTGCGCATAACATTATTCTTGCGCGAACGGTAGATGATCCTGCTTTTTAGGTACAATCCAGCCGTAAATAATTAGATACAAAAAGTGTAATTATCGCCTTACATTCTCTCTAACACACAGAATGTTATGGGTTTTGCCCCAATGACAGAGGACAGGTAAATGGTTGAACAACAACAAGGCGATGAGCTGAAGCGTGGTCTCAAAAACCGCCATATTCAGCTGATTGCACTAGGTGGGGCCGTCGGTACAGGGCTGTTTCTGGGCAGCGCTTCCGTCATTCAGTCTGCGGGGCCGGGGATTATTCTTGGCTACGCAATTGCAGGTTTTATTGCCTTTTTAATCATGCGCCAGTTAGGTGAAATGGTTGTTGAGGAGCCGGTTGCGGGCTCATTCAGCCACTTTGCTTACAAATACTGGGGTGGGTTCGCAGGCTTTGCTTCTGGCTGGAACTACTGGGTTCTGTACGTGCTGGTGGCGATGGCAGAACTGACCGCAGTCGGTAAATACATTCAATTCTGGTGGCCGGAAATTCCTACCTGGGTTTCTGCGGCGGCCTTCTTCGTGCTGATCAACGCCATCAACCTGACTAACGTTAAAGTCTTCGGTGAGATGGAATTCTGGTTTGCGATCATCAAAGTGGTTGCGGTTGTGGCGATGATCCTGTTCGGCGGCTGGTTGCTGTTCAGCGACACAGCCGGTCCGCAGGCGACAGTACGTAACCTGTGGGAGCAAGGCGGATTCCTGCCGCATGGTATGACCGGGCTGGTGATGATGATGGCCATCATTATGTTCTCGTTCGGTGGCCTGGAGCTGGTGGGGATTACAGCGGCAGAAGCCGATAATCCTGAAGTCAGCATTCCTAAAGCGACCAACCAGGTTATCTACCGCATCCTGATTTTCTATGTGGGCTCACTGGCCGTGCTGCTTTCCCTGATGCCGTGGACCCGCGTCGGGCCGGACACCAGCCCGTTCGTCCTTATCTTCCATGAACTGGGTGATGCACTGGTTGCCAACGCACTGAACGTGGTGATCCTGACTGCCGCGCTGTCGGTCTACAACAGCTGTGTTTACTGCAACAGCCGCATGTTGTTTGGTCTGGCGCAGCAAGGCAACGCACCGAAATCCCTGATGAAAGTGGACAAACGCGGCGTGCCGGTGACGTCTATCCTTGTCTCTGCGGCCACTACTGCCCTGTGTGTTCTGATTAACTACCTGATGCCAGCCGAAGCGTTTGGTCTGCTGATGGCGCTGGTGGTTTCTGCACTGGTGATCAACTGGGCGATGATCAGCCTGGCACACATTAAATTCCGTCAGGCGAAGCGTCGTGAAGGCGTGGAACCTAAGTTTAAAGCGCTGCTGTATCCGGTGGGTAACTACATCTGCCTGCTGTTTATGGCGGCAATTCTGGTGATCATGGCGATCACTCCGGGCATGGCGATCTCCGTATGGCTGATCCCTGTCTGGCTGGTAGTTCTGGGCATTGGTTACTGGATCAAGAATCAGCAAAGCGGGAAATCCGTTAACGCTTAAGCAAGAGTAATAATTTAAAATCCTCAGACGCCCCGGTTAAGTCACTTGCCGGGGCGTCCTGTTATACAGGTCACACTTTTTCTGAGATAACTAAATCGTCCATCTTCATGACTCTTACCTCCTGACTCTTATTCCCTTCCTGAGCCAATACTCTGAGCTATCAAACAGTTTTTTAACAACTGTCCTTTTGACATCTATGCGGAGAGAACATCCATGAAGGAAGGCGCGCTGTCGTTCAAAGAGAAAGTGGCGTACGGCATGGGGGATGCAGGCTGCAATATGATTGGCGGCGCCATCATGCTGTTTCTTAATTATTTTTATACGGACGTTTTCGGTTTAGCCCCGGCGCTGGTTGGTGTATTGCTGCTCTCCGTGCGCGTTATCGACGCCGTCACCGACCCGATTATGGGCGCGATTGCCGACCGTACGACCACCCGCTGGGGACGGTTCCGCCCGTATTTGTTATGGGTTTCGGTGCCGTATGTTCTGTTCAGCGTACTGATGTTCACCACGCCGGAATGGAGCTACAACAGCAAGGTTATCTATGCTTTTGTGACTTACTTCCTGATGTCTCTGACTTACACAGCCATTAACATTCCTTATTGCTCGCTCGGTGGCGTCATTACTGCCGATCCGCACGAACGTGTTGCCTGCCAGTCTTACCGCTTCTTTATGGTGGGGATCGCAACACTTATCCTGTCTTCCACCCTGCTGCCAATGGCAGATTTTTTCGGTGGCGCGGACAAAGCCAAGGGCTACCAGATGTCGATGGGCGTAATGGCGATCATTGCGCTGTTTATGTTCCTGTTCTGCTTCAGCTCAGTGAAAGAACGTATCCAGCCAGCGGTGCCGTCTAAACACGCCCTGAAATCTGATCTGAAAGATGTCTGGAAAAATGACCAGTGGGTGCGCATCCTGCTGCTGACGTTCTGTAACGTATGTCCGGGCTTTATCCGTATGGCAGCCACCATGTATTACGTCACCTGGGTCATGGAAAAATCTACGTCATTTGCCAGTATGTTTATCAGCCTCGGTGTGGTCGGCATGATGATCGGCAGCGCGCTGGCAAAACCGCTGACCGATAAATACTGCAAACTGAAAGTGTTCTTCTGGGCCAACATTATCCTGACCATTTTCTCTTGCGGCTTCTATTTCCTCGATCCGCATGCGACAACGCTGATCCTGGTAGCGTACTTCATCCTGAACATCATGCATCAGCTCCCTTCCCCGCTGCACTGGTCGCTGATGGCCGATGTGGATGATTACGGCGAATGGAAAACCGGTAAACGCGTGACCGGCATCAGCTTCTCCGGCAACCTGTTCTTCCTTAAATGCGGACTGGCGGTAGCCGGTGCAATGGTCGGATTCCTGTTGTCAGCTTATGGCTACAACGCCGGAGCAGCGCAGCAAAGTGATCACGCAATCAACGGAATTATGCTGCTGTTCACCATCATTCCGGGCGTGGGATATCTGATTACTGCCGGTGTGGTGCGTTTACTGAAAGTGGATCGCGAAACCATGCGTACCATTCAGGCTGATCTCGAAATTCGCCGCCGTAATTACCACGAACTGAATGAATATCACGATGCGAAAAATACACAGGGCGCGGATATCGCCAGCGTCCCACTGAACAGCAAGGAGCTGAAACATGAGTAATTACCCTAATCCGCTGATTGAGCAACGGGCAGACCCGCATATCTGGCTGCACAGCGACGGAAATTATTACTTTATCGCGTCGGTTCCTGAATACGACCGGCTGGAGATCCGCCGCTCGCCAACGCTGAGCGGACTTGCCAATGCGCCAGCCACCATCGTCTGGCATAAACCTGAAACCGGCCCGATGAGCGCACTGATCTGGGCGCCGGAACTGCATTTTATCGACGGGAAATGGGTTATCTATTACGCCGCTGCACCATCGCAGGAGATTGTGGACGGATTATTCCAGCACCGGATGTATGCGCTGGTGTGCGAAGAAGCAGATCCGCTCACGGGGAAATGGCAGGAGAAAGGCCGGATCCAGACCCCGATCGACAGCTTCTCGCTGGATGCCACGCACTTTGAGCATCAGGGCAAAAACTATTATCTGTGGGCGCAGAAAGATCCGGCAATTCGCGGAAACTCGAATCTGTATCTGGCTGAAATGGAAAACCCGTGGACACTGAAATCTCCGCCGGTCATGCTCAGCAAGCCGGAGCTGGACTGGGAAATCATCGGTTTTTGGGTTAACGAAGGCCCGGCCGTGATCACGCATGGCGATAAGATTTTCATCACTTATTCCGCCAGCGCCACCGATGAAAATTACTGTATCGGCTTGCTTTGGGCAGATCTCAGCAGCAACCTGATGGATCCGGCGAGCTGGCATAAATCTCCGCATCCGGTGTTCACTACCCAGGCGCAGAACAAACAGTTCGGCCCCGGCCACAACAGCTTTACCCGCAACGAACAAGGCGAAGATGCGCTGGTATACCACGCCAGAAATTACACAGAAATTGAAGGCGATCCGCTGTATGACCCGAACCGGCATACGCGCATCAAAACCTTTCGCTGGGATGAAAATGGCCTGCCTGACTTCGGTGAACCCGCCGCCGATAACCGTCCGCTGACCTTACAAAAGCAGCGCGGATAAAAAGCAAAAAGCCCGGACATGTAAATGTACCGGGCTTTTTTAATTGGCGGTCTCAGCAACAAAAGTCTCGTTAAATCAGCGTGCCGTAAATCGTCAGCAGCGCCACAACCACCAGAATAATCATCGTCACTTTACGCGCCAGACCGACGGCTGCACGAGGCGTTTGTACCGGATCGGTGTGCGGATCACGCGCCAGCGAGAACTGTGCCAGACGGGTTAATACCTGATACTGCGACGAGTGAATATCACCCAGCGAAGCAAACCAGGCCGGCAGAGCCTTCTCGCCGTGCCCCAGCAAGGCATAAGCCACACCGGCCAGACGAACCGGGATCCAGTCCAGAATATGTAACAGGGAATCAACGCCGGACTGAGCACGTTTCAAAGGCGTCATGTGGCGCGCCAGCCAGGTCTGATAACCGCGTAAAGCCGCGTATCCGCCTAAAGCTATCGGTCCGCAGGGACCACACACCACAAACCAGAATAAAGGGCCGAGATAGTAGCGGTAGTTAATCCATAGCAGCGCATTTTGCAGTTCCCGCAAACGGGCTTCTTCTGTGCAATCCGTTGGCAGACCGTGGATCAGCGCCAGCTCTTCGGCCATTTCCTTACAAGCGTCGGCATCCCCCTGACGGGCTGACTTAAGATAAGCGCGATAATGCTTACGTTTAATCCCCGCGCCAATGCACAGCAGACACAAAATCACCCATAAAATCAGTGTCGGTACGCCAAAGAATATCCCCTGTAGCGCTCGCAGGACGACCCAGATCACCGCCATCCAGATGACCATGATAGCCAGAGTTTTCACTAAGGAAGTCTGCCGCCCTCGGCGGAATATCACTTCGAACCGATGGTCCAGCTGCCAGTGTTCACCCAGTTTGAACAGCCGTTCCCAAGCCAGCACCAGCAGCAAAGTAAATAACGTCATCGATTGTCACTCTCTCTCAACACATCACATGCTTAAACACGCACCAGAGACCGCGTTAACTCACTGGTCAGAAGCGCTATTCTGCCCTACTGGCAGGGCTATCAGCTTGCGATAAAATGCCCAGTCAAATTCAGGGCCGGGATCGGTCTTACGCCCCGGAGCAATATCACTGTGTCCGGTAATGGCATCAAGATTAATGGGATAGTGCTTAATTAACAACTCAGTAACAGCGGCCAGGCTGCGATATTGCGCGTCAGTAAACGGCTCAAAATCCGTGCCTTCCAGCTCGATGCCGATTGAGAAATCATTACAGCGCTCGCGACCCTGCCAGCTGGAAACACCCGCATGCCAGGCGCGTTTATCAAAAGGAACATATTGAACAATTTCGCCATCGCGGCGGATCAGGCAATGTGCCGCCACACGCAACTGGTGGATACCTTCAAAATAAGGATCGTCCTGCGGATTCAGCGTACCGGTAAAGAGTTGATCAATATAGGGACCACCGAATTTCCCGGGCGGCAAACTGATGTTGTGGATAACCAGCAACGAGGGGATTTCATCGTCAGGACGGAGATCAAAATGGGGAGAAACAACCCGCCGGGCTTCAGCTATCCAGCCTTCTTCTAAGTGCATCAAAGACCTCAATGATGTGCTTGTGTGGTACTTATCACAGCAACAGGGTAGCATGTTTTTTTGTCCTTCTTATCCGCCATTTCGGAGTATTTGTATGTCTACCCGCAGCTACAGCCCTGAAAGTCGCCGCGCACAGTTACTCGAACGTATCCAGAATGATATTCCTGCTCTTGTCACTCAAGCCCTGGGCGAAGACCTCGGCGGAGAAGCTAATGCTAACAATGACTTAACGGCACAATTATTGCCACAGGATAAAAACGCGACCGCCACCATCATCACCCGTGAACCCGGTATTTTTTGCGGGCAACGCTGGCTGGATGAAGTCTTTAAGCAACTGGCCGGGGATAAAATCACCGTTAAATGGCATGTAAAAGACGGTGATACAGTTTCTGAAAACCAGACCTTATGCGAACTTTCCGGCTCTGCCCGGATGTTGCTGACCGGCGAACGCACCGCCCTGAATTTTGTGCAAACCCTCTCGGGTGTGGCAACCGAAGTGAATCACTATGTGAAAATTCTGCAGGGCACCAAAACTCAGTTGCTGGACACCCGCAAAACCTTGCCGGGTCTGCGTACTGCACTGAAATATGCCGTGCTCTGCGGTGGCGGAAGCAATCATCGTCTGGGTCTGGCTGATGCATTTCTTATTAAAGAAAACCACATCATCGCCTGTGGCTCAATCAAAGCGGCCGTGGAGCGCGCGTTGTGGATCCATGCCGACGTTCCTGTAGAAGTGGAGGTCGAATCCATTGATGAACTTCAGCAGGCGCTGGATGCCAAAGCTGACATTATCATGCTCGATAACTTTACCGTGCCGATGATGCGTGATGCCGTTGCGCTGACTGCCGGCCAAGCACTGCTGGAAGTCTCCGGTAACGTCACGGAAAAAACACTGCGTGAATTCGCAGAGACCGGCGTGGATTACATTTCCGTCGGCGCGCTCACCAAACATGTCAGAGCCATGGATCTCTCCATGCGCTTTAGCTAATCGCAACGCTGTTGCCCCTGACTTCCTTTTCAGGGGCAACACGACTTCTTTCGGTCTATTTCATCTTGCCGCATTACCCTCTCATTCTCCCGGTCTGACTGCCATCCCCTTTTTCATTTCATCTTCATTGTTGCGGCGCATCGCGCAAAAGTTTTGCCAACCTGACTGACATACATATTTATCCTGGAAGACATCCTGGAGAAGCCAACAATGGGGCTGGAGTCTGGTTATTTCTGCGTTTAGTTTGCTGCACGAGCTTTACCCACGCAGTTTTACAAAACGGAGAACGCCATGCACCGGCAACAAGGATTTACCCTCATTGAACTGATGGTAGTGATCGCGATTATTGCGATCCTCAGTGCCATCGGTATACCCGCTTACCAGAGTTATATCCAGAAGGCCGCCATGACCGACATGCTGCAAACCATGGTGCCGTATAAAACCGGCGTCGAATTGTGTGTGATTGATTCCGGCACTCTGACGGGTTGCGATGCAGGCACTCAGGGAATACCCGCAGCAGCCAGCAGCCGTTACGTCAGCCAGGTGCAAGTCAGCACAGGCGTCATCTCGCTCACCGGACAACAGGCGCTGGAAGGGCTCAGCGTTGTCATGACGCCGGTTGTCGATAATGTGGCCGGAGGGATTGTCTGGAATCGCAGTTGTACGAATGCCGCTAACACGTCGATGGTTGAGGCCTGCGAAAGCGTATTCCGCTTTGACAGTCAGGGAGCAACACAATGACCGATACTCCACTGGTTCCTGTTTCGCCGGTACACAGCGAAAGGCAGCAAAGCGAAGCATCGCTTGAAGCCCTGTGCCAGCGATATAAAGCCGTCATTTTGCATCGTGATCCGCAGATAATTCGCGTTGCCTGCCATGAAAGTGAGGCGGACACGGAATCCCTGAGCAACGTGCTGCGTTTCGCCACCGGATTAAAAGTCCAGCTTGAACGCTGGCCACAGGCGCGGCTGGAACAGGTGATGGAAAAAGGCCATTCAGGATCGCCACAACTTGTCGCGCAGGAAGAGCTCACCCCTTCTGTACCTCGTGATGAGAATGAACTGGATGCCCAAAGCGATGCGCCAGTGATCAATGTACTTAATCAGATCCTCAGGCACGCTATCACCCGCCGCGCATCGGATATTCACTTTGAACCTTTTGAGCACAGTTTCCGGGTTCGCGTCCGGATTGATGGCGTACTACAAGAAATCCCCGGCCCTGAATTTGCAATGGCCGCCGGTATCTGTGCACGTCTGAAAATCATGGGACAGCTCAACGTGGCAGAACGCAGACTGCCGCAGGACGGGCAGCTTTCGGTGATGTTACAAAATCAGCGATATTCCATGCGGGTCTCGTCCCTGCCAACGCTGCACGGCGAAAAAATTGTGCTGCGGATACTCCATATGACGCAGCAGGATCTGTCGATGTCACAGCTGGGATTCACGCCGCGTGATCTCGATTATTTCAAGGCCGCGCTTAAACATCCGCAAGGATTGATTCTGGTCACAGGTCCGACAGGGAGCGGAAAAACAGTCACGCTCTACACAGGTCTGCGACATCTGAATGCCATTACCCGCAATATCTGCAGCGTCGAAGACCCGATTGAGATCCCGGTCAGCGGCATTAATCAGACGCAGATCAACAGCAAAACAGATCTGAGTTTTGCCGGTGTCCTGCGGGCATTATTACGTCAGGATCCTGACGTGATTATGGTCGGTGAAATCCGGGATAAAGAAACTGCTGAGATTGCCGTAAAAGCGGCGCAGACCGGGCATATGGTGCTTTCCACCCTGCATACCAATTCCACCTGCGAGACCCTGACACGTCTCAGGCAAATGGGGATCGAGAGTTTTCATATTGCAGCCAGTTTACGTCTGGTCATTGCACAGCGGCTGGTTCGAAAGCTCTGCCCGCATTGTCGCAAAGCGCATATGTCACTGGTCGAAAAAGGCCCGGATGGCCGCAGCGGTACGTTGCCACTTTGGCTGGCCGCGGGTTGCCATCAATGTTTTTCCGGCTACTACGGGCGTACGGGAATTTACGAGATACTCAATATCACGCCCAGGTTACAGCAGGCACTGGTCGCCGGAGCGGGCGTCACTGAGCTGAGTAAAATCGCCCGTGAGCAGGGGCAGAAAACCTTGCAGGAAGCGGGAATGTTGCTGGTCGAGCAAGGCATTACCTCGCTTGAGGAGCTTTACAGAGTCACCGGCGAAGACACTGGCTTATGAGCGAAATCGGGGCTATTTCTAAAAAATGGAGGCTTTATCAATGGCAGGCAGTTGATACCCAGGGAAGCATTCAGCAAGGCAACAGCATTGAGATAAATAAAGACATCATCTACCAGCAGCTTTTTGCTGCTGGCTTACAGCCGGTCAGTATCAGGATGAGGCAACGCCTGAGAGGAAGTTGTTGGAAAAATCAGGATCGCGTCGCCTTTGTCAGACAGCTGGCGACACTATTGCAGGCCGGATTACCCCTGATGAATAGCCTGACGCTGCTGGGCAATGAGCATACGAAACCGGCATGGAACTGCGTGCTGTTAAATATCGCCAAAGGAGTTCGTGAAGGAAAGCCTCTTTCAGAGATGCTGGGGCATTATCCCGACACGTTCCCTGATATTTACCGGCAAATTATTTCGATTGGAGAACTGACAGGACAACTCGACAAATGCTGCCTGCAACTGGCGAGTCAGCAGGAACAACAGGCGGAGTTAAGAAATAAGGTGAAAAAGGCCCTGCGTTATCCGCTGATTGTCAGTGCAATCGCCACGATTGTTACCCTGCTGATGCTGACCCTGGTGTTGCCTGAGTTTGCGAAAATCTATGCATCCTTTGATGCTAAGTTACCGTGGTTTACTCAGATGTTAATCAACACATCAGAAGCATTAATCACAGCAGGCCCGTGGATAGCAGGAGGATTATTGTTTTGCTGTTTTGGGTATCTGCAAAAAATGCATCCGCACGTACGCTGGAAACGCCGTGAACAGATGCTTCTGCTGCGGTTGCCCCTGACTTCACGGCTGGTCACCGACAGCAGCCTCGGACAGATTTTTCAGACACTGGCCATGACACAACAGGCCGGAATGACGTTAATTGCGGGGCTGGCGGCGGCTTCTGCGTCTGTATCCAATTTGCATTTTCAGGCCGCGCTGAGCCAGATACGTGAGCAGATCATACAAGGGGTTCCGTTACACAAAGCTTTTGTTCAGTCACCACTGTTTCCGAGCTTATGCCATCAATTGATTAAAATCGGTGAGGAGTCAGGTTCTCTCGATGAGTTACTGCAAAAGCTCGCGCAACTGCATAATCATAAGGCGAATTCACTGGCGGATACGTTATCGCAAACCATTGAGCCGGTACTGATGGCGGTAATGGGCGTCATTGTGGGCGGGCTGGTGATTGCAATGTATCTGCCGATATTCCAGCTGGGGTCAGTGATGGGATAGGAAGAGGATAAAGCAGAAGGAGCAGAAAGCGGCGAAATCGAGTCTCGCCGCATCAGCCATTGCCGGCTTATTTGCTGCCGAACAACCGGTTTTCCTGTTCCGCGACGCGGATAAAGGTCGTGCGTTTTGTCAGTTCTTTAAGACGCTCAGCACCCACATAAGTACAGGCAGAACGCAGGCCACCGAGGACATCGCGCACAGTGTTTTCAACCGGACCACGCAGAGGTAATTTCACCGTTTTACCTTCTGCCGCACGGTATTCTGCAACACCACCGACGTGACGTTTCATCGCAGATTCTGAACTCATGCCATAGAAAAGCATGAATTTTTCGCCATTTTCTTCAACGACTGTACCTTCACATTCGTCATGCGCAGCCAGCATACCGCCAAGCATGACGAAATCAGCACCGCCGCCGAAGGCTTTCGCTACATCGCCAGGAACCGCACAGCCGCCATCACTGACAATCTGTCCGCCCAGACCGTGCGCCGCATCTGCACATTCAATTACAGCAGAAAGCTGCGGATAACCCACACCGGTTTTCACGCGAGTGGTACAGACAGACCCTGGACCGATACCGACTTTAACGATATCTGCACCTGAAAGAATCAGCTCTTCAACCATTTCGCCGGTGACCACATTACCGGCACAGATCACTTTATCCGGACAGGCTTCACGAACACGTTGCAGGAAACCGACAAAATGCTCGGAGTACCCGTTCGCTACATCCAGACAAACAAATTGCAACAGCGGGGAAAGAGCCAGAATTTGCAGAGTTTTAACGAAATCCGCTTCTGATGTTCCGGTCGACACCATCACATTGCGCAGGACGGATTCATCCGAAGACGTGATAAATGCCTGCCACTGTTCTACGGTGTAATGCTTATGTACCGCGGTCAAAAGACCGAAAGAAGCCAGAACGGTCGCCATACGGAATGTTCCGACGGTGTCCATGTTCGCGGCAATGATCGGTGTGCCAGACCAGCTGATACCAGAGTGTTTGAATGTGAATGTGCGTTCCAGTTCGACTTCGGAACGACTTTTGAGAGTGGAGCGTTTAGGGCGGATGAGTACGTCTTTAAAACCTAACTTCAAATCTTCTTCAATACGCATGACGGGTTTGTCCTGGTTTGGCGACGGGTCGCTAGGGTGTACAGCAAATTTTTAGACACCCTTTCCAGTGGTTTTATCATACACAGGAAAATGACAACGGCAAGATGGCTTTTGCAACTCACATCACAGACTTTTGATTGTGCTGCTGAATAGTTTTCGCATGAAAAGCGGGACGACGACGGCTTGCACTTAATCACAATCTCTTTATCATTTACCTGTCTAATTTTATCAGAGCATCCGCATGAGCTATATCGTTGCATTGACCGGAGGTATCGGGAGTGGCAAAAGTACAGTTGCCGAAAGTTTCGCCCGCCACGGTGTAAACATTGTCGATGCCGATATTATCGCCCGTCAGGTAGTAGCGCCGGGAGAACCTGCGCTGGATCAGCTCCATCAGCGATTTGGTAACGAAATTATTCTTGCCGATGGCTCACTGAACCGCCCGGCTCTGCGGGAAAAGATATTCAGTTATCCGCCTGATAAAGAATGGGTTAACCAGTTACTGCACCCCATCATTCATGCCAGAACACAGCAGCTTTTTGCACAGGCCGATACGCCCTATGTGCTCTGGGTAGTGCCATTGCTGATTGAAAATGGATTACAGACGCGGGCAAATCGCGTACTGGTAGTGGATGTTGAGCCTCAGATTCAGCTTTCACGCACCCTACTTCGCGACAGAATTAGTCGTCAGCAGGCAGAAAATATTATTGCTGCGCAGGTAAGTCGTGAAAAGCGGCTGGCCTGTGCGGATGACATCATTGATAACAGCGGTGACCCGAAATCCATTGAACCGCGTGTTGCCCTATTACATTGCCGCTATCTGGAATTTGCGGCATCAGTAAACAGACAGGATATTGCCAAGCATGACTGATGTAGCTGCAACCGTTCTTTTTGAACATCCCCTGAATGAGAAAATGCGCACCTGGCTGCGTATCGAGTTTTTGTTGCAACAGATGCACTCTAATGCACAAATCACTTCCATTGCTTCTGCCCTGTTATTTTTCCGTACCGCATCTGATTTGCTCGACGTACTGGAGCGCGGAGAAGTCCGTACTGATTTACTGAAAGAACTGGAACGCCAGCAACAAAAATTATCCCAGTGGAAAGACGTTCCGGGCGTGGATCTTTCAAGAGTTGACGGCCTGCGTAGCGAGCTCAAACAGTGCGCCTCCGTGCTGATGAAAGCCCCACGCATCGGACAGGCGCTGAAGGAAGATCGCCTGATTGCCCTGGTCCGCCAGCGTCTGAGTATTCCAGGTGGCTGCTGTAGTTTTGATCTCCCGACGCTGCACATATGGCTGCATCTGGCTCAGTCCCAGCGTGACAGCGAAGTTAAAAACTGGCTCGAAACGCTCGCCCCGCTGAATAACTCACTCACTATGGTTTTGGGGCTGATCCGCCAGTCTGGCGCGTTTCGTAATCAGATCAGCCTGAATGGTTTTTTCCAGGACAACGCAGAAGGCGCAGATCTGTTACGATTGCGCCTCTCGATGGAAAACCAACTTTATCCGCAAGTATCCGGGCATAAAACCCGTTATGCCATTCGCTTTTTACCCCTGGACAGCGAACATGGCGTGGTTCCCGCGCGACTGAATTTCGAACTTGCCTGCTGCTAGGAGTTGCACATGGATCCTGAAATTATTGAAGTAAATTGCCCGACGTGTGGCAAAACGGTGGTTTGGGGCGAACAAAGCCCTTTCCGCCCTTTTTGTTCCAAGCGCTGCCAGTTGATTGATCTCGGTGAATGGGCCGATGAAGAGAAACGCATCCCGAGTAAAGGCGATGTGAATGACCTGGACGACTGGAGTGAAGAAGAGATTTAAGTCAAATCATGAGTATGCAAAAAGGGGCTTTGGCCCCTTTTTTGATCATGTCATCCACAACAAGTGCGTCATCAGTACTGATTGTTTTTAAGGGCCGTTACGATGGCTTCGTTAGCCGGAGGAAACTCTTCCTCTTTCAAATCAGACTGTGCAACCCAGCGTTTAGGCTGCCCTTCTTTGCCATAAGGTTCACCTTGCCACTCTTCCACCAGGAAGAAATGCAACGTGATGATGCGGTCGGGGAAACGATGCTCCAGCGTTTTCAGCAGTACCGGTGATTGCGCATCGATTCCAACTTCTTCCTGCAATTCGCGGATCACTGCCTGATCCGGCGTTTCACCTGCTTCAATTTTCCCGCCGGGAAACTCCCAGAAACCTGCCATATGCGATGACACATCGCGCTGAGTAATAAAGATTTCTTTCTGAGCATTACGAATAATGCCGACTGAGATATTCAGTTGTTTAAGCGTCACAGTATCCACCTATCCGCTGACTGCAAAGACTGTCCTGTACGAACTTTTAGACAAAATTAAAGGCGGTGATTAGCCGCCTTTAAGATTAACACGATGACTTAGCCTGATATGTTACTTTTGCAGGCGGCCATGGCATTGTTTGTATTTTTTACCGGAACCGCATGGGCACAGATCGTTACGTCCCACTTTGCGTTCACCGGAGGCAGCCAGACGTGCGGCTTCCGCCACTTCGATTTCCTGCTGATCCTGATGACTCAGCTGCTGCTGACGGGCCAGATGTTCCGCTTCTTCACGGCGCTGGATTTCCATCGCTTCAATTTCTTCAGGCATACGCACCTGAACTTTGCTCAGCACGCTGACCACTTCATATTTCAGGGATTCCAGCATCGCAGCAAACATCGCGAAGGACTCACGTTTGTATTCCTGCTTAGGATCCTTTTGCGCGTAACCGCGTAAGTGGATGCCCTGACGCAGATAATCCATCGCTGCCAGATGCTCTTTCCAGAGGGAATCGAGGGTCTGCAACATTACGCCTTTCTCGAAGTTACGCATCATTTCAGCGCCAACCACTTCTTCTTTACGGGCGTAAGACTCTTTCGCGAGTTCCATGATACGTTCGCGAAGGGTTTCTTCATGCAGTTCCGGCTCTTTATCCAGCCACTCAGAAATCGGCATTTCCAGCTCGAAATCGTTTTTCAGGCGCTCTTCCAGACCTTTCACATCCCACATTTCTTCCAGAGACTGTGGTGGAATGTAGCTGTCGATAGTCGCTTTGAACACATCTTCACGGATGCTGGCAATGGTTTCGCTCACATCAGACACGTCCAGCAGTTCGTTACGCTGGCTGTAGATCGCACGACGCTGATCGCTCGCCACATCATCGTATTCCAGCAATTGCTTACGAATATCGAAGTTACGGCTTTCAACTTTACGCTGAGCGTTGGCAATCGCTTTGGTCACCCATGGGTGCTCAATCGCTTCGCCTGGTTTCATACCCAGTTTACGCATCATGCTTGATACACGGTCAGACGCGAAGATACGCATCAGGGCATCTTCCATAGACAGGTAGAAGCGTGATGAACCGGCATCACCCTGACGACCCGCACGACCGCGCAACTGGTTATCGATACGACGTGATTCGTGACGCTCGGTACCAATGATGTGCAAACCACCAGAAGCCAGAACCGCGTCATGGCGAATCTGCCATGCGGATTTAATTTCAGCAATTTTCTCGTCGGTCACTTCTTCGCCCAGGTTTTCAACTTCAACCTGCCAGCTGCCGCCCAGCACGATATCGGTACCACGACCCGCCATGTTGGTAGCGATGGTTACTGCGCTTGGCTGACCCGCCTGTGCAACGATGTCTGCTTCTTTGGCGTGGAATTTGGCGTTCAGAACGCTGTGAGCGATGCCCGCTTTCGTCAGCTCGTTAGAAACCACTTCTGACTTTTCAATCGAAATGGTACCGACCAGAACCGGCTGGCCCTTAGCGGTACACTGACGGATATCTTCGATAATCGCGCCAATTTTTTCCATCTCAGTCATGTACACCAGGTCGGCCATGTCTTTACGCACCATAGGGCGGTTAGTTGGCACAACAATGGTATCCAGTTTGTAGATAGAGCTGAATTCGAATGCTTCGGTATCCGCAGTACCGGTCATACCGGCCAGTTTTTCGTACAGACGGAAGTAGTTCTGGAAGGTGATAGAAGCCAGCGTCTGGTTTTCGTTCTGAATCTCAACGCCTTCTTTAGCTTCTACTGCCTGATGCAGACCGTCGGACCAGCGACGGCCTTGCATGGTACGGCCGGTGTGTTCATCGACGATAATGACTTCACCGTCTTTCACGATGTAATCGACATCGCGGGTGAACAGCACGTGTGCGCGCAGTGCCGCAGTCACGTGGTGCATCAGCATGATGTTAGTCGGGGAATACAGAGATTCACCTTCTTCCATGATGCCTGCTTCTACCAGCATTTCTTCGATCAGCACCAAACCACGTTCGGTCAGGTGAACCTGACGCGCTTTCTCATCCACAGAGAAGTGGCCTTCACCCTGGAAGGTGTCGGAATCCTCTTTTTCCTGACGGATCAGTTTAGGGATCAGTTTGTCCACGCGGGTGTACATTTCTGAGCTATCTTCAGCAGGACCGGAGATGATCAGCGGAGTACGTGCTTCATCGATCAGGATGGAGTCAACCTCATCCACCAGCGCGTAGTGCAGTTTACGCTGTACACGTTCTTCCGGGCTGAATGCCATGTTGTCGCGCAGGTAGTCAAAGCCGTATTCGTTGTTTGTACCGTAAGTGATGTCAGCAGCGTAAGCAGCACGCTTAGCCGGTGAAGGCATACCCGGCAAGTTGATGCCGATGCTCAGACCGAGGAATTCAAACAACGGACGGTTATTTTCGGCGTCACGCTGGGCTAAATAGTCATTGACGGTCACGACGTGAACGCCCTTTCCGCTCAGTGCGTTCAGGTAAGCTGGCAGCGTTGCAGTCAGCGTTTTACCTTCACCGGTACGCATTTCCGCGATGCAACGCTCGTTCAGAACCATACCGCCGAGTAACTGCACGTCAAAGTGACGCATCCCGAACACACGTTTACTGGATTCACGCACCACAGCAAAAGCTTCCGGGATCAGGTTTTCCAGCACTTCACCTTTTGCCAGACGCTCACGGAACTCATTGGTTTTCGCCTGCAGTTGCTCGTCGGTCAACTTTTGAATTTCAGGTTCCATGCGGTTGATCAGATCAACAACTTTACGCATGCGACGCAGTGTACGATCGTTACGGCTACCAAAAACTTTGGTCAATAATTTGATTAACATTATGCTTAATATCTCTTGGAGGCCATCTAAAAATGGCCACTAATTTATTGATTTATAGATAGAGTTTGAAATTACAGTCTGTTAAATCAGGAAGGTTGGCCCAGCACGAATACCTTGTACCTGTGCTAACCACAGGCCGGTCTGGTGCGGTAAAGAGAAGGTAAGGAAAGGTTGTTGCGTCTGACGGATGATAACCGGTGGCTTGGATTCATGGGTCAGTAAAGCATTCAGAGTGACCAGCAGGGCCAGTTGCTGAACGTGTAATGGTCCGGCTTCTTCAGCGACCACTTCCGGCGCGGCAACGGTATAAACCACCTGCGGAGCCAGAGCAAAAGAGAGATGACGGATAACTGTGCGCAACGCATGTTGCTGCCAGTAATCCACACCAAAAGACGGGCGGCGGTTCGCCTGGAGCAATGCAAGATTACTCAGCCCTGTACTACTGATGTTAAGACGGTTTAGACTTGAGGACGTATTGGGAACAGCAGGCAGTTCCGTTTGCGACAGGTTCGTTGACACGCCAAGGCTGGCCGCGACCATCCCCAAAAGGAGATGCGGCCAAAAATACCTTCTGCCAAATTGTCGCCAACGATTTAGAATGCCAATCACAAGTTTACAATCCGCCGGAGCCCGTCATGCGCGATAGTCGCCCACAATTATTAGATATCCTGTTCGATGACGCTTCTTCCACAGAGCAAAGCCCGCTGCGTATTGTTCAACAGCGTGCTGCGGCGTTATTAAAACTCAACCGCGCAGTCAAAGGTCTGTTACCGGCGCCCATGCAACCATGGTGTCGTGTCGGTAATTATCGACAGGGTGTTTTAGTACTCGAGATTGCTAATGCCAGCTGGATGATGCGATTACGCTATGAACAACCTGCATTACTCTCTGCACTTCGAGCGCAAATTCTACCATCTTTGTCATCAATCGACATCAGGATTAATCCTTCGCTCATGTCGAAAATGGAAAATGCTTCGCAGATTGCGATTAAAAATAAAGCAATCGCTTCAGAGTCCATGCCTGTCAGACATTTGAGTGCGCAAAGTGCTGAAGAATTAAGAGGACTGGCGAGCCGTAGCCCGGAAAAACTGAGGAAGGCATTAGAACGACTGGCTGAATTGGCCGGAGAGGGTGCCAAAACAACCAGTCGTAATAAGTAATACGAGTATCGATTACGCCATTACTGTGGAAGGCGCTTTAAAAGCCAGTGGCAATTCAGCTTCATCCTGGAAGGTGACTAATTCCCAGGCTTCCTGCTTAGCCAATACCGCTTGCAATAACTTGTTGTTCAACGCGTGGCCAGACTTGAATGCGGTAAACGCACCAATGATGTTATGCCCACACATGAACAAGTCACCGATAGCATCCAGCATTTTGTGACGAACGAATTCATCTTCAAAACGCAGGCCATCTTCGTTAAGCACGCGATAATCATCCACAACGATAGCGCAATCAAAGCTGCCACCCAGGCACAAACCACGTGACTGCAGGTACTCGATATCACGCATGAAACCAAAAGTACGTGCGCGGCTAATTTGGCGAACAAATGCTTCTGCGGAGAAGTTCATTTTGTAGCGCTGAGAGCTGGAATCGATCGCCGGGTGGTTGAAGTCGATAGTGAAGTCCAGAGAGAAACCATTGAATGGTTTGAACTCAGCCCACTTATCACCGTCTTCAACACGCACGGTTTCTTTGATGCGCAAGAATTTCTTGGCGCTGTTCAGCTCTTCAATCCCTGCATCCATCAGCAGATAGACGAAAGGTGCAGCACTACCGTCCATAATCGGCACTTCAGGCGCATCGACTTCGATAACAATGTTATCAATGCCCAGGCCAGCTAATGCCGCATTAAGGTGTTCAACCGTAGAAATACGTACGTCATGCTCATTAACCAGGCAAGTACAGAGCATGGTATCACGCACGGATTTTGCATCTGCCGGGAAATCAACCGGTGGATTCAAGTCAGTGCGACGATAGATGACCCCGGTATTTGCCGGTGCAGGACGCAGAGTCAGGGTGACTTTCTTGCCGGTATGTAAACCGACGCCCGTCGCCTGAACGATACGTTTTAATGTACGTTGTTTGATCATCGTTTTTATCTCGCAATGTTTATCCATCCAACCGACCTAAGCATACCTTAAGGTCGGCGGGACAGTTTAGCACAAAGAGCGGAGATCCTACAATTCGGACTAGTCTGCCTGCTTACGCAGGAAGGCAGGGATGTCCAGATAGTCGGGCTCTTTATTAGATTGCGCGCTTTGATCATTGACCACTTTAGCAGCGGGTTTCGTTTCCTGCGGCAGCGGAGACATCCCGTGCTGCTGATAACGATGATCCATCACTGGCTGTGCGGCTGGCTTATTTGTCACCAAAGTGATTTCAGGACGTTTGTCCATGCCAATACCGGTCGCAACCACGGTGACGCGCAATTCGTCATTCATTTCCGGGTCAAGGGAAGTACCGATAACCACGGTAGCGTTGTCAGAGGCGAAAGCACGGATAGTGTTACCCACAGTTTCAAACTCATCCAGACGCAGGTCGAAGCCAGCGGTGATGTTGACCAGAACGCCGCGAGCGCCTGACAGGTCGATATCTTCCAGCAGCGGGCTGGAGATCGCCATTTCAGCCGCTTCTTCAGCACGGTCTTCACCACATGCCACGCCGGAGCCCATCATGGCATAACCCATTTCAGACATAACGGTGCGCACGTCAGCGAAGTCGACGTTCATCAGACCCGGACGGGTGATCAGCTCTGCGATACCCTGCACCGCGCCTTTCAGCACGTCGTTGGCCGCACCGAAGGCGTCCAGCAGAGAGATACCGCGACCCAAAACTTTTAACAGCTTGTCGTTCGGGATAGTGATCAGGGAGTCCACATGCTTGGACAGTTCAGCGATACCCTGCTCGGCGAATGCCATACGCTTTTTGCCTTCGAAATTGAAAGGCTTAGTCACGACAGCAACGGTCAGAATACCTAAATCTTTAGCTACTTCAGCAACCACTGGCGCTGCACCGGTACCGGTACCGCCGCCCATGCCCGCTGCGATAAAGACCATGTCAGCACCTTCAAGCGCAGCGCGCAGGGCTTCACGGTCTTCTTCTGCAGAATTGCGACCCACTTCCGGGTTCGCACCAGCACCCAGACCTTTGGTAATACCGCTACCGATCTGAATAGTCTGGCCTACTGCCGTTTTACGTAACGCCTGTGCGTCGGTGTTAACGGCGAAGAATTCAACACCTTCGATGCGCTCGCGCACCATGTGTTCGACAGCGTTGCCACCGCCACCGCCGACGCCGATGACTTTAATCACCGCGTCATTGGTCAGTTCCATAGGTTCAAACATAGTTTCTCTCCGTTTTGTGCCTGTCGCGTCGGGATCAAAAACCTTAACAGCATGATCCCGTTGTTAAACCATTAAAACTCTTTTCTCAGCCAGCTGTTGATTCGTTTGAACCAGTTGCCCACTGAGGCGCGTTTTTCCACTTCGGCCTCACCGCTCAGGTGAGACTCCTTCCCGTAGTGCAGCAGCCCTACAGCCGTTGAGTAGTAAGGTTCCTGCGCATAATCTGTCAGCCCGGTGATGTTCAGGGGTTGCCCGATACGCACCTGGGTATGGAATACCCGCTGCGCACAGGCTGCCAGACCATCAATTTGTGCTGCACCGCCTGTCAGAACAATACCGGCGGCCAGATGATGTTTTACGCCTTGCTGGCGTAACTGCTCCTGCAATTGCAAAATTTCGTCGTTCACTAAATTCAGCAATTCTGTGTAACGTGGCTCGATAACTTCAGCCAGTGTCTGACGTTGCAGACTGCGTGGTGGACGTCCACCTACGCTCGGCACTTCGACGTTTTCGTCTTTGCCGACAATCGAACCTAATGCACAACCGTGGCGAACTTTGATCGCTTCGGCATCGGTCGGTGGTGTACCAAACGCATAAGCGATGTCGCTGGTGACCACGTTCCCGGCATAAGGGATAACCTTAGTATGACGTAGTGCGCCGCCGGTATAAACCGCGATATCCATGGTTCCGCCACCAATATCGACCACACACACACCTAATTCACGCTCATCTTCGGTCAGAACGGCATAACTGGCGGCCAGACCGGCAAAAATGAGCTGGTCAACTTTTAAGCCGCAGCGTTCTACCGCTTTAACAATGTTCTTCGCCATATCGTTATGGCAGGTAATCAGGTGAACTTTAGCCTGCATACGCACGCCGGAAAGTCCGACCGGGTTTTTGATCCCTTCCTGATAATCAATGGCATATTCCTGAGGGATCACATGCAGAACCCGATGTTCATCACGCACACGCACAGATTTTGCGGTATGCACGACGTTCTCTACATCTTCCTGTGTGACTTCCTCTTCTGAAATAGGAACCATCCCTATTTCATTCTGACAACTGATATGTTTACCAGACAAAGCAAGGTAAACAGAGGAAATCTGGCAATCCGCCATCAGTTCAGCCTGATCGATGGCGCGCTGTACGCATTTCACCACCGATTCCAGATCATTCACGCCACCCTTGTCCATGCCACGGGATGGGCAACTGCCCACGCCGATAATATTGACCATGCCATCGGGCAGAACTTCCCCCACCAATGCGGCGACCTTTGCCGTACCGATCTCCAGCCCAACTACCAGTTTTCTGTCCGTCGACTTGATCATTGTTGTTTAGCCTGTGCCTGATTCTGTTGCTGATTACTGTTTTGCTGGTCAATAAACTCTGGCGCCCAACCTACCGACGCACCGCTGTCATAACGTAAATCGACATAAGTGATGCGTTTCTTATCGGCCTCTGCCTGTTGCTGGAATCGCGGGTAGAGCTCGATAAAACGTTGTAAACGCCCCATCCGGTCATCTCTCCCCAATTCCAGCCGGACGTCATTATCCAGAGTTAACTGCCACGAGTGACGCGCACTCATTGCCACTGCTTTCAACTGGAACTTACCGGCGGCCAGCGCCTGGCTCATTGTTTGAAAGCCCTGCAAAACATCCTGTTCGCTGCCTTCCGGACCGTAAAGCAACGGCATTTTCTGTTTGACCACACGTTCAGCGGGTATGCTGAAAGATTTGCCCTCGGCATCTACCATATGCAAATCATTCCAGTGTGCGACCGGCACATACTCCACCAGGTGTATCTTCAATTCATTCGGCCATTGCTTACGGACGCTGACCTGTTTTATCCAGGGTAAACGCTCAATCTGCTGCTGAATGACGTTTACATCCTGCGTCATGAACGTTCCCGGAGCCCCTAAGGACAGGATCGCCTGACGAATATCATCATTGGTCGTGTAATGACGTTCCCCGGTAACCACTAACTGGGACAACGGCAGTCGGTTCGCATCCTGCATCCAGCCAACAACGGCCCACGCACTCCATAAAATCGTTCCTACAACCAACAACAGAAACACGATCCCAGCCAGCTGGCCACCGTTACTGCGACGGCCGTTGTTTTCGACCGTCTCACGCTCTCGGGTATTCAGGGCGGCTTGAGACATATCAGTCCGCCAGTGCCAGAATACGGGAAACGAGCTGCGGGAAACTTAACCCGGCGTGTTTGGCTGCCATTGGCACCAGACTGTGGCTGGTCATGCCCGGCGACGTATTTACTTCCAGCAGGTTAAAGCTGCCGTCGCTGTCTTGCATCACGTCAACACGCCCCCAGCCGCTGCAATCGAGCGCCTGATACGCCTGCAATGCCAGCGCAGAAAGCTGTTGTTCCTGTGCTTCGCTTAAACCGCTCGGACAGAAGTAATGTGTTTCATCAGACAAATATTTTGCCTGATAGTCATAAAATGTTCCGGCTGGCTGGATGCGAATGGAGGGCATCACGTCGTCACCCACGATGGCGACCGTGTATTCCGGGCCGCTCAGCCATTTTTCAATCAGTACGTTATCGTCATGGCGGAAGCCTTCCTGCAGGGCTGGCAGCAACTCTTTTTCCGTAGTCACTTTGCTCATGCCAACGCTGGAACCTTCGCGGCTGGGTTTGACGATTACCGGCAGACCCAGTTCGGCGATTTTTGCCGCCAGAGCGCCCTGCCCTGCTTCTTCAATTTGTGAACGATGCAGTACAACAAACGGTGCGACTGGTAAACCTGACGCCTGCCACACCAGTTTGGTGCGGAATTTATCCATAGTCAGCGCAGACGCCATTACACCGCTGCCGGTATAAGGCAAACCGATTTGTTCCAGCAAGCCCTGCAACGTACCGTCTTCACCGCCGCGACCGTGCAATGCGATAAAGACTTTGCTGAAGCCTTCTTCTTTAAGAAGCGCCACATTAAACGTTTTGGTATCGATGCCGTGAGCATCAATGCCTGATTCACGTAAGCCAGCCAGCACTGCGGCGCCGGACTGTAATGACACATCGCGTTCTGCGGAAGTACCACCCAACAATACTGCTACTTTCTCAGACATGATGTTCTTCACCTTTCTTCACTGGTTGCAGCTTTTGATCAGCCAATTTACGGGCCACTCTGCCGACATTACCGGCGCCCTGAACCAGAACTAAATCGTCACCTTCGAGGATCTGCGCCAGACTTTCCGGCACGGCTTCAATATCAGAAACCAAAATAGGATCCAATTTTCCGCGCGCACGGATGGTGCGGCACAGCGAGCGGCTGTCAGCGCCAGGGATGGGCGCTTCACCAGCCGGATAAACATCCAGCATGATCAGCACATCAACCTGAGACAGCACATTCGCAAAATCGTCGTACAAATCACGGGTACGCGTGTAACGGTGCGGCTGGAAAATCATCACCAGACGCTTATTCGCCCAACCTGCCCGTGCGGCTTTGATCGTCGCATCGACTTCCGTCGGATGGTGACCGTAGTCATCAACCAGCATCGCGCTACCGGCTTTGCCGTTCACATTTTCCAGCGCATATTCGCCCAGGAAATCGAAACGACGGCCTGTACCCTGGAAACCTGCCAGCGCGCGAAGAATGGCGTCATCACTGATCCCTTCATCTGACGCAACGGCTACTGCGGCCGCGGCGTTCAGGGCGTTATGACGGCCCGGCGCATTCAGCGTCACGCTTATCAGCGGCAAGTCCTGACGGCGCAGCGTAAAGTGTCCTTGCGCGCCGACCTGGCGGTAATTTTCGATAATTACATCCGCGTCTTCGCTGAAACCGTAAGTCGTCATATGACGGCCCACGCGTGGGATCAGCTCGCGGATCACCGGATCATCAATGCACATCACTGCACGTCCGTAGAATGGCAGGTTGTGCAGGAAATTAATGAACGTCTGCTTCAGGATTTCAAAGTCACCCTGATACGTATCCATATGATCCGCTTCGATGTTGGTCACAATTGCCACCATCGGTTGCAGATGAAGGAATGACGCATCACTTTCATCTGCTTCAGCAATCAGGAAACGGCTTGATCCCAGACGCGCATGGGTACCCGCCGCTTTGACCAGTCCGCCGTTAACGAATGTCGGATCCAGACCGGCTTCAGCATAAATACTGGTGACCATCGCTGTGGTCGTCGTTTTGCCGTGCGTACCTGCCACGGCGATACCGTGACGAAAACGCATCAGCTCAGCGAGCATTTCCGCGCGGCGGATCACAGGTATTCGCGCTTCACGTGCGGCAACGATTTCCGGGTTATCGGAAGAGATTGCCGTGGATACCACGACTACGCTGGCATCCAGCACGTTCTCAGGACGGTGATTAAAATAAATCGTCGCGCCCAGAGCGGTCAGTTGCTGTGTTACTGCGTTCGGCGCCAGATCGGAACCACTGATCTGATAGCCTTCATTTGCCAACACTTCGGCGATACCACCCATGCCGGCACCACCGATGCCAACAAAGTGAATGTGCCGGACACGATGCATCTCGGGCACGAAGGTACGCAGTTTCGCCAATTGTTGTGTATTCACGTTTTTATTCACTATTTCAGGTTACTGATTAATCCGTTTCTTACGGCTGGGACCACACACTGCATGGCCCGTTCAATTTCATTTTTTACTGGCGGCAACCACTTCTGCGGCTACACGCTCTGTCGCATCAGGAATAGCGGCTGCACGCGCAGCTTTTGCCATTTGCATCAGATGGGTTCTGTCCCATCCGGCCATCAGATCAGCGACGGCTGCGGCACTAAAGTCTTTCTGTTCAATAATTTTTGCAGCACCCGCTTTTTCCAGCGGCAATGCGTTCCAGTACTGCTGGCGGTCTTTATGCTGGAATGGCACAAAAATAGCCGGCAAACCTGCGGCAGCAATTTCACTGACCGTTAACGCGCCGGAGCGACAAACCACCACATCTGCCCAGGCATAAGCTGCTGCCATGTCATCAATGAATTCGGTGACTTTGTGCTGAGTCTGACCGACTTTTTCGTAAGCCTGATTCACTGACTCCAGCGCACCTTTACCGACCTGATGCCACAACGTAATTTTATCGCCCATCAGCGCCGCCACTTCCGGCATGCTCTGATTAAGCACCCGCGCACCCTGACTGCCGCCAATCACTAAGACTCTGATCGGGCCTTCGCGTCCGGCTAAGCGCGTTTCCGGCAATTCCAGTGCCAGCACATCCGTGCGTACCGGATTTCCCACGACATCCGCTTTCGGAAAAGCACCGGGGAACGCCTGCAATACTTTGGTAGCAATGTGCGACAACCCTTTGTTGGTCATGCCCGCAATGCCGTTTTGTTCGTGCAGCACCACCGGAATACCCAGTGACCATGCCGCCAGACCGCCGGGGCCGGAAACGTATCCGCCCATGCCTAACACCACATCTGGCTGAAAGCGTTTCATGATGGCCTTCGCCTGACGCCACGCATGATATATGCGAATCGGGGCGGTGAGTTGCGCTTTCAGACCTTTCCCACGTAATCCAGAGATTTTAATGAAATCAATATCAATGCCGTGTTTCGGCACAAGATCCGCTTCCATCCGGTCTGCTGTACCGAGCCAGCGAACTTCCCAACCTTGCGCGATAAGGTGATGCGCCACAGCCAGCCCCGGAAACACATGTCCACCGGTACCGCCAGCCATCACCATTAAACGCCGGGTATTGCCACTCATCGGGCACTCCTTACAAACGCCTGGGCTTTTGCCAGCCGCGTTTCAAAATCCACTCGCAGCAATAACACGATTGCCGTCGACATAATGATTAAGCTCGAACCACCGTAACTGATCAGCGGCAGCGTCAGACCTTTGGTCGGCAACATCCCCGCCGCCGCGCCCACATTGACCAGCGCCTGGAAGCTAAACCACACGCCGATAGAACAGGCCAAAAATCCGGAAAAACGCTGATCAATCTCTAATGCACGGCGCCCGATGGACATCGCGCGAAAAGCGACGAAGAATACCATCAACAGGGCCAAAACCACACCGAAATACCCCAGTTCTTCACCCAAAATGGAGAAGATAAAGTCGGTATGCGCTTCCGGTAAATACTCCAGTTTCTGTACTGAATTCCCTAAGCCCTGTCCCCAGAATTCACCACGGCCAAATGCCATCAGCGACTGGGTTAACTGGTAGCCGCTACCAAACGGGTCGGCCCACGGATTCCAGAAAGAGGTAACACGGCGCATACGGTAGGGTTCGGCAAGAACCAGCAGCACAACCGCAAACGCACCGGAACCGATAATCGCCAGGAACTGCCACATTTTCGCCCCCGCCAGGAATAACATCGCCAGCGTGGTGATAAACAATACGACGACGGTACCCAGGTCAGGCTGAGCCAGCAGTAAAACGGCCAGCACGACCATCACGCCCATCGGTTTGCAAAAACCCCAGAAGTTGCTGCGTACTTCATCTACCTTGCGCACCAGATAACTGGCGAGATAGCAAAACAGCGACAGCTTCGAGAACTCAGCAGGCTGAATACGCAATGGCCCGAGTGAAATCCAGCGCGAGGCCCCGTTGACGGAGCTACCGACCACCAGAACCACCAGCAGCATCACTACAGACAGCAGCAACAGCACGTTGCTGTACTTCTGCCAGACGGCCATCGGCACCCGAAGCGTTACCAGCGATAAACCAAAAGCCAGACCGAGATAAATGGCATCACGTTTAGCAAACAGGAACGGATCGTCTGCCAGACGCTGACCGATAGGCATGGAAGCGGACGTCACCATCACAAAACCCACGATCGCCAGACCAAAGGTCAGCCACAGTAACGTCCGGTCGTAAAGTACCAGCGTGACCGAGTCGCTTTCCTTGGCGCCCATCACCCAGTCATTAAATTTTGCGATGAGGCTCAGCCCCGGAATACGCAACCGCATCAGCCCAGCTCCTTCGCCAGCGCGGTGAAGACATCACCACGTTGTTCAAAACTGCGAAACTGATCCAGACTCGCGCAAGCCGGAGACAGGAGAACCATATCGCCGGAAGTCACGTGCTGACTGATTTCCCGCATCGCCTGTTCCATTGTTTCAAACAGGGAGGAAACATCAGGTCGCAACTCAGCAAGCTCCGCGCCATCACGGCCAAAGCAATAAATACGCAAATTATCGCCCTGCAGATAACGCGTCAGCGGTGCGAAATCAGCAGATTTTCCGTCTCCGCCCAGCAGCAGATGTAACGTCCCTTCAACCTGCAAACCGTTCAGCGCCGCTTCAGTGCTGCCCACATTGGTGGCTTTGGAATCATTAATCCAGCGCACGCCGTTGTGGTGCCAGGCTATCTGAAAACGGTGAGCCAGGCCGGTAAAAGTGGTCAGCGCTTTCAGGCTGGACGCATGAGGAATATTCACCGCATCTGCCAGCGCCAGAGCAGCCAGCGCATTAGTGTAGTTGTGGCGTCCGGTCAGCGGCATTTCACGGGTATTCAGCACTTTTTCACCATGAACACGCAGCCAGATATCATCCTGCTGACGGGTCAGATGGTAATCACCCACATCGACACCAAAACTCACACAACGTTTATCCGCGCCACGCACCGGCATGGTCAGCGCATCGTCCGCGTTAACAACACACAACGCAGCGTTTTCATACACTTTCAGTTTTGCCGCACGGTATTGCTGCAAACCAAACGGATAGCGATCCATATGATCTTCAGTCACGTTCAGAATGGTCGCCGCCGCCGCGTGAAGGCTGTGCGTGGTTTCAAGCTGGAAGCTGGAAAGCTCAAGCACGAACAGATCGTATTCATGATCCAGCATGGTCAGCACCGGCAGGCCGATATTGCCGCCCACGCCGACGCGCCAGCCCGCGGCTTTCGCCATTTCGCCCACCAGCATGGTGACGGTGCTCTTACCGTTAGAACCGGTGATGGCGACAATTGGTGTCGTCGTTTCACGGCAAAACAGTTCGATATCACCCACTATTTCCACGCCTGCATCAGCAGCAGCGATCAGTGCCGGCGTCGCCAGCGCAACGCCCGGACTGGAAATAATTAAATCTGCATCCAGCAGCCAGTCTTCGTTGAGCGAACCCAGGTGACGCTCAATGTTATCCGCCAGTTTATCGAGTCCTGGCGGGCTGACGCGGGTATCAATGACACGCGGCATCACGCCACGTGCTACAAAGAAATCAACACAGGACAGGCCGGTAAGACCCAGCCCGATGATGACCACTTTTTTACCCTGATAGTCAGCCATAATTACCGTACCTTCAGCGTCGCCAGGCCAATCAGCACCAGCATCAGCGAAATAATCCAGAAGCGCACGATGACGCGCGGTTCCGGCCAGCCTTTAAGTTCGTAGTGATGATGGATAGGCGCCATACGGAAAATGCGCTGTCCACGTAACTTGAAGGACCCAACCTGCAGGATCACCGACAGTGTTTCGACCACGAACACACCGCCCATAATCACCAGTAAGAATTCCTGACGCAGCAATACGGCGATGGTACCCAGCGCACCGCCCAGAGCCAGAGAGCCGACATCGCCCATGAATACTTGTGCCGGATAGGTGTTGAACCAGAGGAATCCAAGCCCGGCACCGACGATCGCCGTACACACGATCACCAGTTCACCGGCATGACGCAGATAAGGGATGTGCAGATAGCTGGCGAAGTTCATGTTACCGGTTGCCCATGCCACCAGCGCAAAACCTGCTGCGACGAAGACCGTTGGCATAATCGCCAGACCGTCCAGACCATCGGTCAGGTTGACGGCGTTACTGGTTCCCACGATCACGAAGTAGCTCAGCAGGATGTACATCAGACCGAGCTGCGGCATGATGTCTTTAAAGAACGGCACCACCAGTTCAGTCGCAGGCGTATCTTTACCAATGGCATACATGGTGAATGCCGCCGCCAGCGCGATGACTGACTGCCAGAAGTATTTCCAGCGTGCAATCAGGCCCTTGGTGTCTTTGCGCACGACTTTGCGGTAGTCATCGATAAAGCCCACGATGCCGTAACCAATCAGAACAAACAGCACGCACCACACATACGGATTGGACGGATACGCCCACATCAGTACAGAAATTGTGATCGACGCCAGAATCATCAGGCCGCCCATCGTTGGCGTACCGCGTTTACTGAAATGCGACTCAGGACCGTCGTTACGGACAACCTGACCGAAAGACATTTTTTGCAGACGGGCAATCATGCGCGGCCCGATCCACAGCGACAGGAACAACGCGGTCAGCAGGCTGACAATGGCGCGAAACGTCAGATAGGAAAAGACGTTGAAGCCGGAATAATATTTGACCAAGTGTTCGGCCAGCCAAACTAACATGTTGCATTCTCCTGTAACGCGCGTACTACCTGCTCCATTGCGGCACTACGTGAACCTTTAATTAAAACGGTAATTACCGCGTGTTCAGACAGTAAGCTCGTTAAACGGGCCGTCAGGGCTGCCTTATCCTCTAAATGCTCACCACATCCGCTGACATCACTGATGATGCGGCTGTCATGACCAATACTGAATACTTTGTCGATACCGGCGTCGCGGATGGCTTCGCCGACCTGACGGTGGCAGCTTTCGCTTTCTGCGCCCAGTTCCGCCATATCGCCCACCGCCATCACGCGGTAGCCAGGCATTTCAGAAAGCACCTGCGCCGCGGCTGTCATGGAACCCACGTTGGCGTTGTAGCTGTCATCAAGCAGGGTTTTACCTTCGCTAAGTGCGATTGGGAATAAACGCCCTTTGACAGATTGCAGGGTCGCCAGACCCGCGCGCACGTTCTCCGTCGATGCACCGACGGACATTGCCAGCGCAGCCGCAGCCAGTGCGTTAGCGATGTTGTGACGACCGGGGACCGGCAGCGAGACATTAATGCTGCCCTGAGGAGAATGCAGAGTGAACGCGGTATTCAGCGGACTGA
Organism: Rahnella sp. JUb53; assembly: GCF_004346065.1. Taxonomy (NCBI): domain Bacteria; kingdom Pseudomonadati; phylum Pseudomonadota; class Gammaproteobacteria; order Enterobacterales; family Yersiniaceae; genus Rahnella; species Rahnella sp. JUb53. The sequence goes on along the minus strand of NZ_SLYT01000009.1, from coordinate 152,093 downwards.
TTTTTACATCAGTCGCACTGAAATCGATGCCTTCACCGAAAGTCGGGGAGAAACGCCAGACGGTTTTACTGTCCAGCTTATGCTGCCAGTTCGCCCAGTCGTTGTTGTCGGCATTGATCACGGCGATGCCGTCTTCCGGCAGGCCATCGAAAATCTCGCCTTTCGCCCGTGCGACCCCCGCCAGGGAACCGAAACCTTCGAGATGCGCAGCTGACAGGTTATTCACCAGTGCCGTTTCAGGCCGTGCCAGCGCAGTCGTATAGGCGATTTCACCAAGATGATTCGCGCCCATTTCGATGACGGCAAAATCATGTTCAGCGGTCAGGCGCAGCAAGGTGAGCGGAACACCGATGTCGTTATTGAAGTTTCCTGCGGTGTACAGCACGTTGCCGCACTCACGCAAAATAGCCGCAGTCATCTCTTTTACAGATGTCTTGCCGGATGAACCAGTCAGGCCGACGACACGGGCCGGAACCTGCTGACGCACCCAGCCACCCAGTTGCCCGAGAGCAATGCGGGTGTCGGCAACCACTAACTGAGGAACCTCCACCGGTAAGCGCTTACTCACCAGCAAAGCCCCTGCGCCGGCTTTTACGGCGTCAGCAGCAAAGTCATGGGCATCAAATTTTTCGCCTTTCAGCGCGATAAACAAAGCGCCCTGGGTGACCTGACGGGTGTCCGTGGTCACACTGTCGATTTGAGTATCTGTGCCGATGAGCTCAGCGTTGAGCACATCTGTCAGAGTTTGCAGGGAAACCCGGATCATGCGATCACCCCCAGCAAACGTGCAACCGTGACGCGGTCGGAATAATCGAGGCGTTGATTACCGACCAGCTGGTAGTCTTCATGCCCTTTACCGGCAATCAGCACAACGTCTTCTTCTTTCGCCTGCATAATTGCGCTGGTTACGGCTTCTGCGCGACCATGAATTTCCTGCGCACGTCCTGCATCAAGCAGGCCAGCAAGGATATCGGCGACGATAGCACGCGGCTCTTCACTGCGTGGATTGTCATCGGTGACGATCACGCGGTCAGCGTATTGCTCCGCAATGCCGCCCATCAGCGGACGCTTGCCTTTATCACGGTCACCGCCGCAACCAAACACACACCACAGCGTACCGCGACAATGCAAACGGGCAGCCGCCAGTGCTTTTTCCAGCGCGTCAGGCGTATGAGCGTAATCAACGACAGCGGTAGGTTTGCCCGGTGCATTGAAGACTTCCATGCGGCCGCAAACCGGTTGTAGCTGAGAAGCCGTAGCCAGTAATTGCGCCAGCGGATAATCCAGGGAAAGCAGCGTTGCCAGCGCAACCAGCAGGTTGCTGACGTTAAATGCGCCCATAAGGCGACTATCAAACTTACCTTCGCCCCAGCTTGAATCGATATTTACGGTAGCGCCGTTATCGTGATAATTCACGCTGCGCGCCACCAGCCAGCGGCCTTTCCAGCCTTCCGGGATTTTGTCTTCCATACTGACGGCGACAGCATCAGGCGTTTTCGCTAACCAGCGCGCCCCGACTTCATCGTCAGCATTAATGATTTTCTGACCCACCTGATGCGAGGAGAAAAGCTGCCATTTGGCGTCTTCGTAACTCTGCATATCACCGTGATAATCAAGATGATCACGGCTCAGGTTGGTGAATGCCGCCGCGGCAAAGGGCAATGCGGCAACACGATGCTGAACCAGACCGTGGGAAGACACTTCCATCGCGGCAAAGGTTGCGCCCTGTTTCACCAGATCGGCCAGAATGTGCTGAACCTGCACGGCAGAACCGGTGGTGTTTTCTGCGGGTACCACGTTATCCAGCAAACCATTGCCGACGGTGCCCATCACGGCGCTGGTTTCGCCCAGTAACTGGCTCCACTGCGCCAGCAACTGCGTGGTGGTGGTTTTACCGTTGGTACCGGTTACGCCAACCAGACGTAACGCTTTGCCCGGTTGCTGGTAAAAACGTCCCGCCAGTTCTGACAGCAGGACGTTGAGATCTTCGAGATAAATGACCGGTACACCATGCATCTGGCAAACCGTTCCGTGTTCTTGTTCACCCTTTGCCTCGGCCACGACGGCAGCGACGCCCTGGGCAATTGCCTGGGGAATAAAACGACGCCCGTCACTGGTATGGCCTGAAACCGCGACAAACAGATCGCCGGCAGCCGCAACGCGGCTGTCCAGAATCATGTCTTTTAGCGCTGCTGCCGGGGCATCACTCACCCAGGGCGCTAAGATGTCGCGCAAATTACGATCTGCCACCTGAAGCCTCTTTTTGATTATTCACTATGTCTGCGTTTTCATCGGCAGTCAGCGCATCCGGTTCAACGTTCATGGTACGCAATACGCCGCCCATGATGGCGCCAAACACTGGTGCGGAAACGGCCCCACCGTAATATTTCCCTGCTTGTGGATCGTTAATGACCACCACAAGCGCAAATCTTGGATTGCTTGCTGGCGCAACGCCGGCGGTATAGGCAATGTATTTGTTAACGTATTTACCGTCCGGACCGACTTTCTTCGCGGTACCCGTTTTTATCGCAATACGGTAACCCTTGATCGCGGCCTTCACGCCACCGCCGCCAGGCAATGCGACGCTTTCCATCATATGTACGACGGTACGCACCAGCGGTTCAGGGAAGACACGTTCGCCGGATACCGGCGGATCAACTTTCGTGATCGACAATGGGCGATAAATGCCCATGCTGCCGATCGTTGCGTAGACTCGCGCTAACTGGAGAGGTGTCACCATTAGCCCGTAGCCGAAAGAGAAGGTGGCCCTCTCTATGTCAGACCACCGTTGTTTTTTAGGGTATATGCCACTGCTTTCTCCAACCAGCCCCAAATTGGTTGGTTTTCCCAATCCGAATCGCGAGTAAGTATCTACCAGCTCAGCGGAGGGCATCGATAACGCCAGTCGTGAAACACCGACGTTACTCGACTTCTGCAAGATGCCCGTGACGGAAAGCTCACCGTAACGCGCAACATCTTTAATCTCATGGCCATTGATCCGATACGGCAGGGTGTTCAGCACGCTGTTTTCGCGGACCACACCGTTTTTCAGTGCCGTCATCACCACCATCGGTTTCACTGTAGAACCCGGCTCAAAAATGTCGGTGATGGCACGGTTACGCATCACATCTTTCGGGGTATCCGGCATGTTGTTTGGGTTGTATGAAGGGCTGTTCGCCATCGCCAGCACTTCACCGGTCTGGACATCAACCAGCACGGCAGTACCTGATTCGGCTTTGTTAAACGCCACCGCATTATTCAGTTCGCGGTAAACCAGCGCCTGTAAACGCTCGTCGATACTCAGTGCGAGGTTGTGGGCGGCCTGACTGTCGACAGTAGAAATATCTTCGATAACGCGACCAAAGCGGTCTTTACGAATGGTACGTTCACCGGGTTTACCGGTCAGCCAGCGGTCAAAACTCTTCTCAACGCCTTCAATGCCTTCGCCATCAATGTTGGTCACGCCGATAACATGTGACGTCACCTGCCCGGCCGGATAATAACGGCGCGATTCCTGACGCAGGGAAATCCCCGGCAGTTTGAGTTTATGGACATATTCGCCAACGGCAGGGTTAACCTGACGGGCAAGGTATACGAAGCGGCCGTTTGGATTGGCATTAATGCGGGCGGAAAGCTGGGCAAGCGGCATGTTCAGCGCGTCAGCCAGTGCCTTCCATTTGGTATCGACGGTAATGCCGCCGCGATCGTTAATTTCTTTCGGGTCTGCCCAGATAGCATTGACCGGAACGCTGACCGCCAGAGGGCGACCGGAACGATCGGTAATCATGCCACGCGAAGTAGGAATGGTTTGTACGCGCAGGGAACGCAGATCCCCTTCTCTCACCAGCTTATCCGGGTTAATGACCTGCAGGTATGCCACACGCAACATCAGGCCAACCAATGCCAGCAGGATACAGGCGCACAACAACGCAAAACGCCAGCTAATAAAGCTGGCTTGATCTTCTGGACGCTTTAACTTCGCGGTGCGTGTTGCTTTCATTAGCTGCCTGTATTCTCCGTGCGCATTTTAAGGCTGAACCACAATGATTTCTTGAGATGGATCAACGTGCTGCATCTGCAATTTCTCCGTTGCGATGCGTTCTACCCGGCTATGATCGCCGAGAGCATTCTCTTCAAGGATCAGGTTGCGCCATTCGATATCCAGCGCGTCCCGTTCCAGTACTAATTGTTCGCGCTGAGCCGTCAGCAAACGCGTACGGTGAGCGGTTGTGACCACTAAGATTGCGCTGACCAGAACAGCAATCAGCAAAATCAGCGGGATCTTGCCATTGCGCAGAATATCGCTGGCAATAACCCCCACTAAACCGTGGCGTTCGTTGCCGATCACGCTGTCGTTCTCTCAGCAAAACGCAGAACTGAACTGCGTGCGCGAGGGTTTTCAGCAACTTCAGCGTCTGAAGGCATCATTTTACCGACGGACTTCAGCGAACGTCCGCCGAGCTCCGCGATTTGCGCTTCTGTCATCGGAATACCCGCTGGTACTTGCGCGCCACGACTGTGCTGGCGAATAAAACGCTTCACAATGCGGTCTTCCAGAGAGTGGAAACTGATCACCGATAAACGACCTTCAGGTGCCAGAATTTCCAGAGCGCCATCCAGCGCGCGTTCGATTTCTTCCAGCTCGCTGTTGATGTAAATACGGATAGCCTGGAAGCTGCGCGTGGCCGGATGTTTGTGTTTTTCACGAACCGGCGAAGCGTTGGCAATCAAATCCGCCAGCTCTTTGGTTCGGGTCATCGGCAGCTCACGGTTACGCTCAACGATCGCGCGGGCAATCCGCTTGGCAAAACGTTCTTCGCCGAACGTTTTCAGCACCCAGGCAATGTCTTCGGCTTCCGCTTTCATCAGCCATTCAGCTGCTGAATAACCGCGGGTTGGATCCATACGCATATCCAGAGGCCCGTCGCGCATAAATGAGAATCCGCGTTCAGGATCGTCAAGCTGCGGAGAAGAAACACCTAAGTCCAGTAATACGCCGTCGATCTTGCCTTCGAGGCCGCGATCACGCACATAGTCAGCGAGATCAGAGAAAGGTCCGTGAACAATCGAAAAACGAGGATCATCAATGGATTCTGCGGCTTTGATCGCTTGTGGATCACGGTCAATCGCCAGCAAGCGTCCGTCCGGCCCAAGCTGGGACAAAATCAAACGTGAGTGGCCACCGCGGCCAAAAGTTCCGTCTATGTAAATGCCGTCCTGACGAATGTTAAGGCCGTTAACGGCTTCATCCAGCAAAACGGAGGTATGTTTGTAGTTTTCAACCATGCTTATAATGACAAGTCCTGTAATCGGTCAGAAAGGGGTTCCTGAGACGATTGTTCAGCGTCGATGTCTTCCTTAACTTGTTGATACCAGGTCTGTTCATCCCACAGTTCAAACTTATTGAACTGCCCAACCAGCATCACTTCTTTTTCAAGCCCGGCGTGCTGTCGCAATGTCGTTGCAATCAGCAGGCGCCCGGCGTTATCCATCTGACATTCACTCGCATGCCCGAGTAAAAGGCGCTGAATACGGCGCTCAACAGGGTTCATGCTCGACAGACGGGACAATTTTTGTTCGATAACTTCCCACTCAGGGAGGGTGTAAAGGAGGAGACATGGGTGATGGAGGTCTATGGTGCAAACCATTTGACCTTGCGATTCTTCGCTCAGCAAATCCCGATAACGGGTGGGTACGGCAAGTCGCCCTTTGCTGTCGAGGTTAACCATCGTCGCGCCACGAAACATGACCGATCTACCCCTCTGTGACCTTTTTCACCACTTTCCCCCACAAATTCCCACAGAAAAGAGTTTACGGATGGTTTTAAAACCTTGTCAAGCCAGAGCAGAGAAGGTTTGGCATTATTTACGCAGCCAGGCAATTACTTAGCGCAAGGTGATGATGTTTTTTAGAAGGGGAGAGAAAATAACGTCATGATTAGTTGAAGAAATTTCGGAGGGTTAATAATTTCGTTTAAAAAAAAGCCAAACTGAACATTATTTAACTATTTATATTCTTCTGCTAGCTAACTCTCATTTCCTGACTGTTTTGCCATAACAAAAATCATTTTCAGTTTTTTTATGACTGTCACGTCTACATCATCATCATTTTGCCTGTCAACCCGCAGGACATCAGTCTTCCGGCTGATTCAAAACTCATCAGCAACGCGTCAGACCATAACTGCGGGAAATTAAGCGGGGAATTCTACAGCACTTTTGCAGGGAGCATTAACGTATTTTAGAAATTGATTGGCAGGTTTATATCAGTGCAGGAAAGACAAAAACATTTGTTAATAATTCAGCAGCCTGGGAATGTTCTTAATTTACCCATTCTGCTTATATGGGAATTTTCGTATTTGATTATCACAACCTGCAAGATGCTTTATTCATTGTTACTTATGAAACGTGTTGCTGAGACGGGAAAACAACGGGCAGTCAGGATGAATGCCCGCAGGAGGTTTATTTGCGGCTCAGACGGCCACGGCGGAACAAATTACGCCGGATACGGGTCAGCCCGGCTTTCGGTTTTTTCGGCTCATCGAGACAGGCCAACACCAGTTCCAGCACGCGTTCAGCCACATCCCGGTGACGCTGCGCCACAGCGAGAACCGGACACTCCAGGAAATCGAGCAACTCGTTATCGCCGAATGTAGCAATAGCCAGATCGACCGGCAGCCGCCCTTCCGTTTTCAGCGTCACGTCCATGACACCCTGCAACAACTGGAATGAAGTGGTAAATAACGCCTGTGGCATCGGGTTGGTTTTCAGCCATTCAGCAAAGACGACGGCAGCCGATTCGCGATCGTAGGCATTGGCGTAAAGGTATTTCGGCTGACGGGGATCATCAGCCCAGGCCTGACGAAATCCCTGTTCACGCAAGAAGCTCACGGAAAGCTCCGGCAGTGCGCCGAGATAGAGTACCGATTCAGCCGGGAACGTGCGCAGTTCCTGCGCCAGCATCAGTGCGTCTTCCTGATCGGCCCCGACCACGCTGATGAAGTGCTCAGGGTCAAGGGCACGGTCGAGCGCAATGATCGGGAAATCATCGTTAGCCCAGCGCTGATAGAAAGGATGTTCCGGCGGTAAAGACGTGGAAATAATGATGGCATCAACCTGACGTTGCAGAAGATGTTCGATGCAACGCATTTCATTATCAGGCTGATCTTCAGAGCAGGCGATCAGCAGCTGATAGCCACGCTGACGGGCCTGCCGCTCAAGGAAATTGGCAATTTTGGTGTAGCTGGTGTTTTCCAGGTCAGGGATCACCAGACCAATAGAACGGGTTCGACCGGCGCGCAGACCTGCTGCCACCGCGTTCGGGTGATAGTTATGTTCCTTCACGACAGCCATGACTTTCTCGACTGTCTTATCGCTGACACGATACTGTTTCGCCTTGCCATTAATCACATAACTGGCCGTGGTACGCGAAACGCCCGCTAACCTCGCGATCTCATCCAGCTTCACTGAGCAAACCCCTTAATAAAGATAATGCTTTATCTAACCGCAGAAGCCCCTGCCGGGCAAGGTGTTTTACCGAATCGCTTCACCTGACTCGCAAAAAAGAAAGCCCGGCTCATGAGCCGGGCTTTTAACTATCAGCAAAACTTCACATCTTGCTGATTATTTGAGCTTTAACGCATAATCTTGTCGCCACGCGAAACACCGACCACCCCGGAGCGTGCAACTTCCACAATTTCAGCCACATCACGGATACTGGCTAAAAATGCGTCAAGCTTGTCGCTGGTTCCCGCCAGCTGAACGGTGTAAAGCGTGGCGGTGACGTCCACGATCTGACCGCGGAAAATCTCAGTTGAACGTTTAACTTCTTCACGGCCATAGCCGGAAGCCTGCACCTTCACCAGCATGATTTCACGCTCAACATGAGCACCCTGCACCAGCTCGGTCACGCGCAGTACGTCGACCAGCTTATGCAGTTGCTTTTCGATTTGCTCAAGCACTTTGGCATCGCCGACGGTCTGAATGGTCATGCGTGACAGGGTTGGATCGTCAGTGGGTGCCACGGTCAGGCTTTCAATGTTGTAGCCACGCTGAGAGAACAGGCCGACTACACGGGACAACGCGCCCGATTCGTTTTCCAGTAAAACTGATAAAATCCGGCGCATGATCAGGTCCTCTCCGTTTTGCTTAACCACATTTCGTCCATCGCACCGCCACGGATGTGCATCGGGTAAACGTGTTCTGTTTCATCTATGCTGATATCCACAAATACCAGACGATTTTTCTGTTCCAGCGCCAGCGCCAGTTTGCTTTCCAGTTCATCCGGCGTGCGGATTGCGATACCCACGTGCCCGTAAGCTTCCGCCAGTTTCACGAAATCAGGCAGAGATTGCATATAGGATTGGGAATGACGGCCGGAGTAAATCATGTCCTGCCACTGCTTCACCATGCCGAGATAACCGTTGTTCAGGTTCACAACGATCACCGGCAAATCGTATTGCAGCGCAGTCGACAGTTCCTGAATGTTCATCTGAATACTGCCGTCACCGGTCACGCAAATCACCGTTTCATCCGGCAAACCGAGTTTTACACCCAGCGCGGCTGGCAGGCCGAAGCCCATTGTGCCGAGGCCACCGGAGTTGATCCAGTGTCGCGGCTTGTCGAATTTATAATACAGCGCAGCAAACATCTGATGCTGGCCGACATCCGACGTCACGTAGGCATCGCCTTTAGTCAGACGGTGCAGCGTTTCGATAACCGCCTGCGGCTTGATGGTGCCGGTATTTTTGTCGTAGCTCAGGCATTCGCGGCCGCGCCAGTTTTCAATGTTTTGCCACCAGTCGCGCAGCGCATCGAATTCCTGCTTTTCGTCGCTTTGTGCCAGCAATTCGAGCATCTGAACCAGTGTCTGTTTTGCATCGCCGACAATGGGAATATCCGCATTCACGGTTTTAGAGATCGACGTCGGGTCGATATCGATATGCATGACTGTCGCATTCGGGCAATATTTCGCCAGATTATTAGTAGTACGGTCGTCGAAACGCACACCTACGCCGAAAATCAGATCCGCACTGTGCATCGCCATATTGGCTTCGTAAGTGCCGTGCATACCGAGCATGCCAAGGCTCTGACGATGCGTGCCAGGGAAAGCGCCCAGCCCCATCAGAGAACTGGTTACCGGCAGATTCAGTTTCTCTGCCAGCTGCAGCAACTCAGCATCACACTCAGAGTTGATCGCACCGCCGCCGACGTACAGCACCGGTTTTTTAGCCGCCAGCAAGGTTTGGACGGCACGTTTGATTTGCCCGCGATGGCCCTGCACCGTCGGGTTGTAGGAGCGCATTGTTACCTGCTCAGGATAGGCGTAAGGCAGTTTGATCTGCGGATTCACCACATCTTTTGGCAGGTCGACGACGACCGGGCCAGGACGTCCGGTAGACGCCAGATAAAACGCTTTTTTCAGCACAGTCGGAATATCTTCCGCGCGCTTTACCAGAAAACTGTGTTTCACCACAGGGCGGGAAATGCCCACCATGTCGCATTCCTGGAACGCGTCATAACCAATGAGTGAACTGTGGACCTGACCTGATAGCACCACCAGTGGAATGGAATCCATATAAGCCGTGGCAATACCGGTGATCGCATTGGTTGCGCCGGGACCGGAAGTCACCAGCACCACGCCCACGTCACCCGTGGCGCGCGCATAACCATCAGCCATATGAACAGCACCCTGTTCATGTCTCACCAGCACATGATCTATCCCACCGACCGTATGCAGGGCATCATAGATATCCAACACCGCTCCGCCGGGATAACCGAATACGTGCTTAACGCCCTGGTCGATTAACGACCGGACGACCATCTCGGCTCCTGACAACATCTCCATGGTTTTGCCTCCAGGCTTTTTGTTTCTTCTATAGGATGACTTTTTATTTCAGCTAGCTGTTCTATCAGGCAACGATTTATGGGGAAACCGCTGAATTTTAGGACTTTCTATCGGGATTAAAAAACCCTGCTGTTCTTATTGGCGTTCACAAACCTAACTCAGTACCTTAGCGTCAGAATCTGAGTCAGGCAAACGCCAAAAAGGGTCAGGAAATATCGTTATATCGGCTCGCACTGCCTTCATTCTTCTGTCCGGCACAAAACACTGCCTGAGAGTAGCAACCAGTCAGAAATATCAGGAAGGCCCGAAAAATTACAGTATTAAATTATGTCCGTCACGGACATACAAATGAGGATGAAACCGGCAAACGCATGTTTGCCGGTAATTGCGCAGGGAAAAGGGGAAACAGATCCGGAAGGAATTACTCGCGGTAAAGCTGGTCGATTTCTTTCTGATAACGGCTGAAGATGATTTTGCGCCGCAACTTAAGCGTCGGGGTCAGCTCACCATCCTCCATCGTGAAAGGCTTGGTCAGCAGTACAAATTTTTTCACCTGCTCAAAACCGGCCAGCTCATGCTGGATCTCGCGCAACTGATGCGCAAACAGTGAAAGGATTTGCTCGTTTTTAACCAGTCCGGTGCGGTTGAGATAATCGATATGATGGTTTTGCGCGTAAACGTTCAGCACGTCAAAATCAGGCACAATCAGCGCGGAAACAAAGTGACGTTCATCGGCGATCACCGCAGCCTGCTCAATGTAACGATCCTGCACCAGCGTGCCTTCTATACGCTGCGGCGCAATGTATTTGCCGCCCGAGGTTTTCATCAGATCCTTCAGCCGTTCGGTGATGAACACATTGCCTTCTGCATCCATTTTTCCGGCATCGCCGGTTTTAAACCAGCCATCAGCCGTAAAACTGGCCGCCGTTTCTTCCGGCTTATTAAAATAACCTCTTAAAAGCGTCGGGCCGCGAACCTGGATTTCATTCTCTTCGCCAATGCGCACTTCAATTTCGGGTAACGCTGTACCGACCGAACCGAAGCGGAAATCGTTTTCTTCCCAGCAGGTAACGGTGGCGCAGGTTTCTGTCAGACCGTAACCGTATTTTATTTTCAAACCAAGTGATTCGAAAAACAAGATCACGTTATCGTCAAGACTGGCGCCCGCTGCCGGCAGAAAGCGTAAATTTCCACCCAGCAGATTGCGCAGCTTTTTCAGTACCAGTTTATCGGCGATGAAATACGCCGGAGAAAGCCAGAAGGGATAACGCGCTTTACGGCGTTCAGTCAGAAACTTCTCTTTGCCCTGCGCGACAGCCCAGTGGAACAGTCGTTTTTTTACGGTTCCGGCTCGGGCTACTTTGTCATGTATGGCGCTGAAAACTTTTTCATAGAAACGCGGAACCGCGCACATTACCGTGGGTTTAACGGCCTGCAACGCATCGCGCACCAAATCAGTTTCACGCAGGAAAACATTCTGCGCGCCACTGTGCATGACGAAGAAACTCCAGGCGCGCTCAAAAACATGCGCCAGCGGCAGAAAGCATAACGAGACATCGCGGTCAGAAATACTCAGGCGTTTTTCATGCTGCTTTAGTTGCGTCGCCATACTGACGTAATCGAGCATGACCCCTTTCGCCTCCCCCGTTGTTCCCGAAGTATAAATCAGCGTGAAAAGATCGTTGAGGTCACAGGCATTAACCCGCGCCTCACGTTCAGCCGCCACAACGCTGTCCTGAGGAACAATGCCTGAAACATGCCGGGCAATGGGCACACCGCGCAAATCAACGTCGTTATCGAGCACAAAGATATGTTTCAGTTGCGGACACAGTTCACGCAACGCCACCGCCGCATCATACTGACTCTGCCCGACAACGAACAAAATGCGGATATCGGCATCATTAAGCACATACGCAGACTGCGCGGGGGTATTGGTCGCATACACGGGCACGGTGACGGCCCGTAACTGCAAAATCGCCAGATCGGTCATCGCCCAGGCCATCGAGTTGTTTCCGCAAATGGCGATCCGCTCCTGGATACCCACGTTCTCCTGAAGCAAAACGTCGGACAGCGCATCGACTTTCTCACCTAGTTCACGCCAGGTGAGCGTGCTTTCAGCCACAGGCGACCATTCACGGAATGCAATTTTTTCAGCGCGACTGATGACTTGATGGCGAAAACGGGTGATCAGGTGGTAGTCATTTAAGGTTGGATTCATTGAGCGTCTATACCGGCGTCCAGCGCAATCAGATAAAGGAGGGAGCTTACTGCATTGCTCTGTTACAAAGATTTAACGCAGTCTACCGGCAAACATTGCACGGTGAAATCAAATTGTAGAAGCACAGGTGCTCTTTTGGAAAACCAGGAAGGACTTTTAGAAATGAAAAAAACCTGCGTGGCTCTAACGAGGCGCAAAAACCAGGCAGGATAAAAAACCACAAAGAAAACCATAACCAGCCATTTTTACTGTGGAAGGAAACACAGTAAAAATGGGACGTATCAGAGTCACTCGCTATAAAGAAATAATGCATTGGCTTAATAACGACTTCATCCACATATTGCCTTTATCTTTACTGGAAGATTCATGCCATGACAGATAACAAGTCAGGTTGTTCTTCATCCAGGGTAACGGGATAACGGACAGATTTAATATTCCGGCACTCGATTGTGCCATCCAGCGCGGTACCAGCGCGACCATATCTGTTTTCGACACTATTTCCATTACGCTGGAAAGATCTGTTCCCTGATAAGCAATCAGCGAATGCATTTCGGGGTCATCATAATAAGGTGAACTGAATGAATAAAAACGATCAAGCATCATGACCGCATGTTTTTCTTTCAGATATTTCTCATCTGACATATGCGGGCTGATCCGCGGATGTTTTTGTGCTGCAACCAGAACCAGTTCATCATTAAATAACGCCTGATTACAAAAGTCCGGGCGGTCGAATTTACGATAACTGATCATGAACTCAATATTCTGATAACGTAACTGATGCTCAATATTGTCGTTCACAATGGTTTGCAATTTAATACTGACATCCGTCGACAAAGTGTCGACCGCATTCAGTACCTGCGAAGTCAGACGCTTATCCAGCGGACTGCAAATCGCCACATTGAATTCACGAATACTCACGTTAGGATCGAAACCCGCTCCCGGGAGTTCGTTCATCACCAGTTGCAGAGCCTGACGGATAGGGCCAAATAACTGGCGCGCACGCATTGTTGGCTGGATCCCACGGCCAAAGCGGACAAACAAATCATCATTAAACATGATCTTTAACCGGGCGACAGCGTTACTCACTGCCGGTTGGGACATCCCCAACATATTGGCTGCGCGAGTAATATTTTGTAATTGCATCACGGCATCAAATACCGTTAACAAATTCAAATCTACATTGCGGAGGTGTGTTTCCGCTTCAGGAGGTTTAGTTTGATTGTCTGTAGTCAAATCGGACATTACATTTCCTATTCAAGATACCTCAGCTGTTTAAGGCTGATCATCCTTAATCATTCGTTTTTAATAAAATGTCACCGAAATGAATTCGGGCATACAAAAACCAGTAAATGAATGCAGTAACTGAATGCATTCTACTTTCAGAAAAAAATGGACTCTTATTTCCAATAATCAGAAAGATAAATGCTACTTTAATTTCATCTAGGCAAAACTGATGATATAAAACAATAAAATGTTTATAGAAACAACATGCGGAAAATGAATAATAAGTTAAGCGCCACTAAATCATTTATAACCCACTGTATTAAATAGTTTATTACTATTGACCAGATAAGTTAACGTCCATTTTAAGACGGTTTTTTTTCTTTACTGCCGCCTGAACGAACAAAAACCTTCGTTCCAGATACATTTGGTAAACTAGTTTATAATGCTAAATGAGATGAATTATCATTATTAAATTTCCACACCGTGAAGGTTGACATACCGCACACATTCCCGTATCACTTTAAGCACTGTTTGAACGATGTCCGTTCTGACCACCCAATTACGAGAAGCTGAAAACATATGTTCATGATCACCCGTCTCCTAGGCCTACTACTCAACGCAGAAAATTTGCGCGGTAAGCCAGTGGGCGAAAATCAGAACTGATTTCAACTTCCACAGACAATAAACCCGCGCCGATGCGCGGGTTTTTTTTTATCTCTCCGCAGGGCGCGAAAATAAAAGCAGACAAGGAACAACCCATGAGCGAGCAAGTCATTATTTTCGATACCACGCTGCGTGACGGTGAACAGGCGTTACAAGCCAGCCTGAGTGTTAAAGAGAAGATTCAAATTGCAATGGCGCTGGAAAGGATGGGCGTTGACGTAATGGAAGTAGGCTTCCCGGTCTCTTCTCCCGGCGATTTCGAGTCTGTACAAACCATTGCCCGTCAGATCAAAAACAGCCGGGTTTGCGGTCTGGCCCGTTGTGTGGACGGTGATATCGACGCCGCTGCCGAAGCATTGCGCGTAGCAGAAGCTTTCCGCATCCACGTATTCCTGGCCACCTCTACCCTGCACATTGAATCCAAGCTGAAGCGTTCGTTTGATCAGGTGCTGGAGATGGCAACTCACTCCGTGAAACGCGCCCGTAATTACACCGATGACGTCGAATTCTCCTGCGAAGACGCTGGTCGTACCCCGCTGGATAACCTGTGCCGTGTTGTTGAAGCTGCCATCAAGGCCGGGGCGACCACCATTAACATTCCTGACACCGTGGGTTACACCACGCCGGTTCAGTTCGGTGGCATTATCACCAATCTGTATGAACGCGTGCCTAACATTGATAAAGCGATTATTTCCGTTCACTGCCACGACGATCTGGGCATGGCAGTCGGTAACTCCATCGCGGCGATTCAGGCCGGCGCGCGTCAGGTTGAGGGCACACTGAACGGTATCGGCGAACGTGCCGGTAACACTGCGCTGGAAGAAGTGATCATGGCGATCCGCACCCGCAGCGACTACATGAACGTTCACACCAACATCAATCACAAAGAAATCTACCGCACCAGCCAGATTGTCAGCCAGATCACCAACATGCCGATCCCGGGCAACAAAGCGATTGTCGGTTCTAACGCCTTCGCGCATTCCTCCGGTATTCATCAGGACGGCGTGCTGAAAAACCGCGAAAACTACGAAATCATGACTCCGGAATCCATCGGTCTGAATCAGGTTCAGCTGAACCTGACTTCCCGCTCTGGTCGTGCTGCCGTTAAGCATCGTATGGAAGAAATGGGCTACAAAGAAGCCGATTACAATCTGGATCATCTGTATGCCGCGTTCCTGAAGCTGGCCGACAAAAAAGGTCAGGTTTTCGACTACGATTTAGAAGCACTGGTCTTCATTAACAAGCAGCAAGAAGAGCCTGAGTTCTACCGTCTGGATAACTTCAGCGTGCAGTCCGGCTCAAAAATTACCGCCACGGCATCAGTCAATTTGTCCTGCGGCGAAGAAATTATCACCGAAGCCGCCACCGGCAACGGTCCGGTTGATGCCGTATATCAGGCCATCAACCGCATCACTGGTTATCAGATTGAGCTGGTGAAATACCAGCTGAGCGCCAAAGGCCAGGGCCGAGATGCACTGGGCCAGGTTGACGTGGTCGTCTCTTTCAATGGCCGCCGTTTCCACGGTGTCGGCCTGGCAACGGACATTGTCGAATCCTCTGCAAAAGCGATGGTACACGTACTGAATAACATCTGGCGCAGCAAACAAGTTGAGATTGAAAAACAACGTTTGCAGCAGTCAGGTCAGCAACACAACAACATTCAAAATAATCAGGAAACGGTGTGAACATGAGCAAGACCCATCATATTGCCGTCTTACCCGGAGACGGAATTGGCCCGGAAGTTATGGCCCAGGCATATAAAGTTCTGGAAGCAGTACGTCAGCGTTTTGGTCTGAAGATCACCACCAGCGAATACGATGTGGGTGGCGCAGCCATCGACAAACACGGCAGCCCGTTGCCAGAAGCGACCGTTACCGGTTGCGAACAAGCTGATGCAATTTTGTTCGGTTCCGTTGGTGGCCCGAAATGGGAACACTTGCCGCCAAACGATCAGCCTGAGCGTGGCGCATTATTGCCCCTGCGCAAACATTTCAAACTGTTCAGCAACCTGCGCCCTGCCCGTCTGTATCAGGGTCTGGAAGAATTCTGCCCGCTGCGTGCCGACATCGCCGCAAAAGGTTTCGATATCTTGTGTGTGCGCGAACTGACGGGTGGCATTTACTTCGGTCAGCCTAAAGGCCGCGAAGGTCAGGGTATGCATGAGAAAGCGTTTGATACCGAAGTGTATTACCGCTTTGAGATTGAGCGTATCGCCCGTATTGCCTTTGAATCTGCGCGCAAACGCCGCAGCAAAGTGACCTCCATCGATAAAGCGAACGTGTTGCAGACTTCCATTATGTGGCGCGAAGTGGTTAACGAAATCGCCAAAGATTATCCGGATGTCAGCCTGAGCCACATGTACATCGATAATGCGACCATGCAGCTGATTAAAGACCCGTCACAGTTTGACGTGCTGCTGTGTTCCAACCTGTTCGGCGACATCCTGTCTGACGAGTGCGCGATGATCACCGGCTCGATGGGCATGTTGCCTTCTGCCAGCATGAACGAGCAGGCATTTGGTTTGTTCGAGCCTGCGGGTGGCTCAGCGCCGGATATCGCCGGTAAAAACATTGCTAACCCGATTGCACAAATCCTGTCTGCCGCGCTGTTACTGCGTTACAGCCTGGGTGCGGATGACGCGGCCAATGCCATCGAACAGGCTGTTAATAAAGCACTGGAAGCCGGACACCGTACGGGTGATTTAGCTAACGGTCAGCAGGCACTGGGCACCAGTGAAATGGGCGATATCATTGCCCGCTTTGTGAAAGAAGGGGCATAACATGGCCAAAACTCTGTATCAGAAATTGTTTGATGCGCACGTCGTTTATGAAGCACAAAACGAAACGCCATTGTTATACATCGACCGCCACCTGGTTCACGAAGTGACATCTCCGCAAGCTTTTGACGGCCTGCGCGCGATGGGTCGTCAGGTGCGCCAGCCGGGTAAAACCTTTGCGACCATGGATCACAACGTGTCCACGCAAACCAAAGACATCAATGCAAGCGGCGAAATGGCGCGCATCCAGATGCAGGAATTAATTAAAAACTGTGCGGAATTCGGCGTGCAGTTGTATGACCTGAACCATCCGTATCAGGGCATCGTTCACGTTATCGGTCCTGAGCAGGGCATGACCTTGCCGGGCATGACCATTGTGTGTGGCGATTCCCATACTGCTACGCACGGTGCGTTTGGTTCGCTGGCCTTCGGTATCGGTACATCAGAAGTGGAACACGTTCTGGCGACGCAAACCCTGAAACAGGGTCGCGCCAAAACCATGAAAATCGAAGTGACTGGCGATGCACCTGTCGGTATCACGGCGAAAGATATCGTTCTGGCGATCATCGGTAAAACCGGCAGCGCTGGCGGTACGGGTCACGTTGTAGAATTCTGCGGTAAAGCCATTGAGGCGCTGAGCATGGAAGGTCGTATGACCCTGTGCAACATGGCGATCGAAATGGGTGCGAAAGCCGGTCTGGTTGCGCCGGACGAAACCACGTTTGCCTATCTGAAAGGCCGTCAGTTCGCGCCAAAAGACCAGAACTGGGACGCGGCAGTTGAGTACTGGAAGACCCTGAAAACGGAAGACGGTGCGAAGTTTGACAGCATTGTCACCCTGGACGCGTCTGAAATCGCGCCACAAGTCACCTGGGGCACTAACCCGGGTCAGGTGATGGCGGTAAACCAGACCATCCCGAATCCGGCCTCATTTGCTGATCCGGTAGAACGTGCTTCTGCTGAAAAAGCGCTGGCGTATATGGATCTGCAACCGGGCATTAAACTGACCGATGTGGCGATCGATAAAGTGTTTATCGGTTCCTGCACCAACTCCCGTATCGAAGATTTACGTGCGGCAGCAGCCATTGCCAAAGGCCGTAAAGTGGCGAGCGGCGTACAGGCGATTGTGGTACCAGGCTCCGGTCCGGTAAAAGCGCAGGCGGAAGAAGAAGGTCTGGATAAGATCTTTATTGAAGCGGGTTTCGAATGGCGTCTGCCAGGCTGCTCAATGTGTCTGGCGATGAACAATGACCGTCTGGAACCCGGCGAGCGTTGCGCGTCCACCAGTAACCGTAACTTCGAAGGCCGTCAGGGTCGTGGGGGCCGTACGCATCTGGTCAGCCCGGCAATGGCGGCGGCGGCGGCGGTTACCGGCCGTTTCGCTGATATTCGTGAACTGAACTGAGGAAAACACCATGGCTAAATTTACCCAACACATCGGTCTGGTGGTTCCGCTGGATGCAGCTAACGTCGATACCGATGCCATTATTCCGAAACAGTTTTTGCAGAAAGTGACCCGCACCGGTTTCGGTCAGCACCTGTTTAACGACTGGCGTTTTCTGGACGATGCCGGTCAGGTGCCCAATCCTGATTTCGTGCTGAACAAGCCGCGTTACAAAGGCGCAAGCATTTTACTGGCACGCGAAAACTTTGGTTGCGGTTCTTCCCGCGAACATGCGCCCTGGGCGCTGACCGATTACGGCTTCCATGCGGTGATCGCGCCAAGCTTTGCCGATATCTTCTACGGTAACTCTTTCAATAACCAGTTGCTGCCGATCACCCTGAGCGAAGCAGAAATCGACGAGTTGTTTGAACTGGTAAAAAACAACGAAGGCATTCAGTTCGAAGTAGATCTGGAAGCGCAAACCGTGAAAGCGGGCGATAAAACCTATCCGTTCGTCATCGACAGCTTCCGCCGTCACTGCATGATCAACGGTCTGGACAGCATCGGCCTGACGTTGCAGCACGAAACAAACATTTCCAGCTACGAGAAAAATCAGCCTGCCTTTATGCAGTGATTATTGTCAGTTAGCGATTAAGAAGGCGGGCTCAGTCCCGCTTTCTTAATCAGCCTTAACCTCATACCAGAACCTCTGCCAAACTTCCCTCACAGAGTCACTCTGTCGTAAACTTCTTTGTCACCCTTATTTCGCTTAGCGCAAGAGGATAGTGGTATTTACTCGATAAAAATTCGGCTATTTCCAGCATCGGGTAGGCTGACACCGTTTTAAACAGACCATAGTTTGGATCGAGGAAAAAAGACTCAAACTCATTGTAACGAAAGGCGGCGACAGCATGGCATGCCTCTTCACCCTCATCTGTAAACTGGAACTTGATAATCATCCCGGATAAGGGATTCTTATTCTCGCGAGTATTCAGCGTGGTCATTGTCATAAAGGAACTTCGTTCATGCAAAGAATATTTTAAGCCGGGAACGGCAGTTATCATTTCTTTTTCACGCTGACGTCTATTCTTATAATTTACAGTAACTTCCTCATGCTCTAACTGGCTGAAGCCTTGAGCACTATCCTCGTCAGCTCGTCTTTCTGAATTTTCTTGCTTTCTGCGTGCCCGGTCAAAAAGCAGGCGCTGGCTTGCATAATCTGTGGGCAATAAAGCTTTTTCTTCAGGAGATTTCACGGGTGTAAACCATCCTGAAAACCAACGCCCTGAATATTGTGAAGACCGGTCTTTCAATATATCGCCTAACCAGGTAAGACAAAAGCCAAAACAATAACCCTCCGATTTATGTTCATCAGTGAATGAACCATAGTTTTTTTCAATAGAAGTAATCGTAATCATACTAAAAACATCTCCAACATTATCATCTAACGAAATACAATATCCATGAGAGGCTGTTTTTAATTATTCCTGGAAACTATAAATTCTAATAATGGCACAGCCTCTTTGTATACCTTATTAATATATTGAGTGACATCCTTCATAGGATAAGAAGAGGATGTTTTAAATAATCCTAAATTAGGATCGAGAAAAAAACATTCCGTGGCATTATAGCGAAAGGCTGCAACGGAATGGTAGCCGACCTCGCCCGGTATCTCAGAATACCGGAAAGCAATGATCGTCCCGGTGAGAGGATGAGCATGACCAGAAAGATTTAACCCGTTAAACAACATAAAATCATTACGTGCTATCAGTCGATATTGTAATCCGGGAACCCCTGTTATTTTTTCCTTTTCTGCCTGACGGAAATTTTTATAATTAACAAAGGCCTCATGGCGTCCTGTCTGACGTTTCGGATCCTGCTGACTCTCCCTGCAGCTTTTCAGATAGCTCTCATGCCGTCGGTATGCCCGCTCCAGTAATAGCCTTAGCTTCACAGTATCAGAGGGGATTAAGGCTTTCTTATCCGCTGTCAGTGGCGGGGAAAACCAACCGGAAAGCCAGCCTGGAAACCAGTTGCCCATTTTCTGTGCTGGCCGTTCTTTTAATATATCGCCAAGCCAGGTCAGACATAAACCAATACAAACGCCCTCAGATTTCTTCTCATCAAGAAATGAATTATATGTTTTCCTTATAAGTACAACCGGAATCATATCTTTCCCCTTTATCAGTATTTTAGAAAGCCGATAATATAGCCCCCTCCTTTAATTATCCAGACGGTAAGGAGGATTAGAGGGGGAGAAGAATGTTTATTCTTGAGGGAGAGTCCAGATAACTAATAAAAATTAAGTCATTGCAGAAATTTAAAAAACTAAATGTATTATTCAGCTGAATAGGTTAAAGAGCGAATTAATTGCTCTTTAACCCCACGTCATTCACACGTCTTTGACTTTATACATCAGCCCGAGCGCCACCACTGCCAGCACGGTTGCGGCCCAGTACACCGGATAATGGCCGAAGTTTTCCACGATAAAGCCCTGCAACAACCCCGCGCAAATCACACCAGTGGAAATGCTGTTGGTGAACAGTGTGGTCGCTGAACCCGCCCTTCCCGGCATCAGATCCTGAAAATATAACATTCCGATCCCGGCGACGATGCCGATGAAAATCGCGTTGAACAATTGCAGGATCATCAGCGCGGCTTTGAACTGAAACGCCACCAGTCCGGCATAGAAAATCACACCGCTTACCACGGCATACAGCATCAGCTTGCGCTTGCCGGTACGTTTGACCAGATAACCCGCCAGCAACATCGCCGGAATCTCCAGTCCGGCAGCGGTTCCCATCAGCAAGCCCGCCAGCCCTTCCGGCAGACCCAAATCACTGGTGATGTACAGCGGCATATCAATGACATACATGATATTGCAGGTCCACATCAGCAGGGAGGAAAAGAACAACAGCCGCACATCTTTGTTGCGCCAGGCGCTAACCGGCACCGCTTTTTCATCCACCGGTTGTTCAAGGCGCGGCACTGACGGCAGGAAGAAAAGGATCATTAATATGCTGCCGACAAACACTGCGGCGGCACTCAGGTACATCGGCGTAAAGCCGTAATTCAGCGCCAGCATAAAAGAGAGCGGCGGGCCCAGCACCCACGCCAGCGAGAGCATCGCACGCATCATCGAACTGAACATCACCACTTCACTGGCGGAGCGATCCGCATGTTCACGCGCCAGCGCAAAGAGCTGCGGCATTGACGCATTGCCTATCGCCGCCAGCAATACGCCAACGGTGATCAGCACCAGATAATCGCGGCTAAAGGCAAATACCAGGCTGTTACCCAGCGCCATCAGGCAGCAGAACATCAGCAATTTCCGCCGGTCGCCTTTGTTATCGGAACGGTTAGCCAGCAAAAAGCTGATCGCGATCCCGGCGATGGCGTTAACGGTATAAAAGAATCCCACCCACAGTGGCCGGACCTTCACTTCGTTAGTCAGAAACAGACTCAGCGTCGGTGCCTGTAATGCACCCGCCACGCCGCACAGCAAGGAGACCACCAGAAAGGTGACATAAATACGATTAAAACGAGGTTTTGGCATGACGTCGTCCCTGAGAAATGAATGTCTTACAGCACAATATACAGTGTATACCCAAAACAGTTCGAGTTGCAGAAAGGCGGCAAGCGCACGGATCCCGATGAGCTGACACAGGTCAGTGATTCGGGTGAGTAAGAGCGGCCAACGCGTCTGTGGCTCGAAATGTGAAGGGTATACGAATAAAAAAACCAGTGAGTTTCCTCACTGGCTGGTGACAATACACCATTACTCAGAAAATCGAATTTAGTCAGACCTGAAGTCACAGTCGCCGGCGGTATTGCTCGTCGTCCAGCGTTTCCATATCCCACTGCGTAAGACGGGACAGAATATCCAGACGGTATTGCACCGGAACCCAGGACAGCCAGTCTGCATGATTTTTAGAGGCGTTCTTTTTGATGGCTTCAAAATAACGCTGATAGAAACGGGCGTTCAGACTGCGTTTCATGCTGACCTCCGGTGATTCACAACAGGCTTTCGTTGAGAAACAGTATCAGCGTAATATGAGGAAAGATAAATTGATGAAAATTGCCCGTGGAGTTCCTCCTTTATGTCCTCGTCCCGTTTGCAACAACAGTTCATCCGCCTGTGGCAAAGCTGTCACGGTGAAGACACTGAAACGACGCTACAGGCACTGTCGGAAGTTCTGAGTTGCTCACGCAGACACATGCGCTCGTTGCTCAGCACCATGCAGGAACAGGGCTGGCTGACGTGGGATGCAGAAGCCGGACGCGGCAAACGTTCCACGCTGAAATTTCTGTATACCGGCCTCGCACTCCAGCAACAGCGCGCCGAAGAGCTGCTGGAGCAGGATCGTATTGATCAGCTGGTACAACTGGTCGGCGACAAAACCCTGGTGCGCCAGATGCTGCTTTCCCAGCTCGGCCGCAGTTTCCGTCAGGGTAAGCATATCCTGCGTGTGTTGTATTACCGTCCGCTGATTAATCTGCTGCCCGGTACCATGTTACGCCGCTCTGAAACCCATATTGCCCGGCAAATTTTCAGCGGCCTCACACGCATAAATGAGGAAAAAGGGGAAGTCGAAGGCGATTTAGCCCATCACTGGCAGGAAATTTCGCCGTTGCAATGGCGTTTTTATCTGCGCCCTGCCATTCATTTTCATCACGGCCGTGAACTGGAGATGGTGGATATCATTGCTACCTTCACCCGGCTGAAAACGCATCCGCTGTTCAGTAATCTGAAATCAGTCACAACGCCCACGCCAAATGTTATTGATATCCACCTGAATGAACCCGATCGCTGGCTGCCGTGGCTGTTCGGCAATATCCACGCGATGATCCTGCCGCAGGAGTGGCAGTCGCTGCCCGATTTTGCCCGCCATCCGGTCGGTACCGGCCCTTACGCCGTGGTGCGTAATCTGAAAACCCAACTGCGCATCCGCGCCTTTGATGATTATTTTGGCTTCCGGGCGCTGATTGACGAAGTAAATATCTGGGTGTTGCCGGAACTGAGTGAAGAACTGGTGCATTCCGGTGTACAGCTACAGGCCGATGAATCTGGCAAAAGCGAACTGGAAAGTCGCCTGGAAGAAGGCTGCTATTTCCTGTTATTTGACCAGCGTTCGCCGGTCGGACAATCCGCGGAAACCCGTCAGTGGTTGTGCGATTTACTTAATCCCATCGCCTTACTGAATAATGCCGAACCGATTTATCAGCGCTACTGGTCGCCGGCTTACGGCCTGCTGCCACGCTGGCACCATAAAGCGCCACAACCGCGTCCGCCCAGACCGCAAAACCTGACCCAGGTGACACTGACATTTTACGGCGAGCATTCCGAGCATCAGGCGATCTGCAATGCGCTGCAGCCGCTGCTGGCGTCCGAAGGCATTGAGCTGATTATTCAGGTCGTGGATTACGCGGTCTGGCACCGCGGTGACGCCAAAAGTGATCTGTGGCTCGGCAGCGCCAACTTTACCCTGCCACTGGAATTTTCACTGTTTGCGCATTTCTATGAATTACCGCTGGCGAAACACTGCTTCAGTGAAGAAATGGAAGATGACGCCGCGCAGTGGCATGCGGGGAATTTATCGATCGCCAAATGGAGTCAGAAACAAACGGTCAGCCATCAGATCCATCCTCTGTTTCATCACTGGCTGGTGTTGCAGGGGCAGCGCAGTATGCGCGGCGTGCGTATGAACACCCTCGGCTGGTTCGACTTCAAATCCGCGTGGTTTGCGCCGCCGGACAGTTAATCGGACTATCGCATCGCGCCGTTAGTCTCTAGAATGACATCCGTTCTCAACGGGGTGCCAGCACTTGTGAAAGCAAGTTTAAATATGGCTGAGACCTGATACCCGTCGAACCTGATCCGGTTAACCCCGGCGGAGGGATTTGAGACTGCGTGATGCTTACTCAAAATCCTTTGCCCTTTCATTTTTTTTGGAGCGCAAAGTTGAAAAAATTATTGTCCTGCCTGCTGTTACTTTCTGCACCTGTCTTCGCGGCAAAACCTGTCCTGACGGTTTATACCTATGATTCTTTCTCTGCCGACTGGGGTCCGGGCCCGGCGATCAAAAAAGCCTTTGAAGCCCAATGCGGCTGCGAGCTGAAATACGTTGCGCTGGAAGACGGTGTCTCTTTGCTTAACCGTCTGCGGATGGAAGGCAAAGACAGCAAAGCCGACGTGGTTCTCGGGCTGGATAACAACCTGTTGCAGGCAGCTGAACAAACCGGATTATTTGCCAAAGCGCCGAAAACCGCTGCCAGACTGACCGTACCAGGCGGCTGGGACAACACCACGTTCGTGCCTTACGATTACGGCTATTTCGCGTTCGTCTATGACAAAAACAAACTGAAGAACCCGCCAAAAAGCCTCGATGAGCTGATCAACAGCGACCAGAAATGGAAAGTCATTTACGAAGATCCGCGCACCAGTACACCGGGTCTGGGCCTGATGTTGTGGATGCAAAAAGTCTATGGCGACAAAGCACCGCAAGCGTGGGAAAAACTGGCGAAGAAAACCGTTACCGTCACCAAAGGCTGGAGCGAGGCTTACGGTTTATTCCTCAAAGGTGAAAGCGATCTGGTGCTGAGCTACACCACGTCTCCGGCTTACCACATCGTGGAAGAGAAGAAAGATAACTACGCGGCAGCAGATTTCACCGAAGGCCATTATATGCAGGTCGAAGTGGCGGGTCAGTTGGCGAACAGCCAGCAACCGAAACTGGCTGAAGAGTTCATGAAATTCGTTACTACGGAAGATTTCCAGAAAGTGATCCCGGCCGGCAACTGGATGTATCCGGTGATCAACACCCCGCTGCCTGACGCTTTTAAACAGCTGACGATCCCGGCTAAATCCCTGCAATACAGCGCACAGGATGTCGCCACTCACCGTTCACAATGGATCCAGGCATGGCAGAACGCCGTCAGCCGTTGATCCCGCGCTGGTTGTGGCCGGGCGCCATCGCCTCGCTGCTGATGTTGCTGGTGGCTATGCTGGCGTTAGGCTCTCTGTGGCGTCATGCGCCACAGATGAGCGGCGCCTCGCTGTGGCAGGATCCTTATCTCTGGCATGTGATCCGCTTTACCTTCTGGCAGGCGCTGCTTTCGGCGCTCTGTTCTGTGCTGCCCGCCATTCTGCTGGCGCGTGCGCTGTTCCGCCGCCGCTTCCCCGGACGTCAGCTGTTACTACGTTTATGCGCGATGACGCTGGTATTACCGGTTTTGGTGGCAGTCTTCGGCATTCTCAGCGTTTACGGACGACAGGGCTGGCTGGCGCAGATTTGCGGCTGGCTGGGCGTGGATTACCGTTTCTCGCCTTATGGTTTACAGGGCATTTTACTGGCTCATGTGTTTTTCAATCTGCCACTGGCAGCCCGACTCTTATTGCAGGCGCTGGAGAATATCGCCGTCGAACAGCGTCAGCTGGCTGCGCAGCTTGGGATGAACGCCTGGCAGCAATTTCGCTTTGTTGAATGGCCTGCCATTCGCCGGCAGATTTTCCCCGCCGCTGCATTGATTTTTATGTTGTGCTTCGCCAGCTTCGCCACGGTGCTGTCGCTGGGCGGCGGTCCGCAGGCGACCACCATTGAACTGGCGATTTTTCAGGCGTTAAGTTACGACTACGATTTAAGTCGCGCGGCCACGCTGGCGCTAATCCAGCTGTTTTGTTGTCTGGCGCTGGTCTTGCTCAGCCAGAAACTCAGTCAGGCGTTGCCGGTCGGACAAACGCATTCTCAGCGCTGGCGTAACCCGGACGATTCCAGGCTGCGGCGCATCGCAGATGCCGTGCTGATCGGCCTGGCGTTAATGCTGATCCTGCCGCCGCTACTCGCCGTGATTACCGACGGTATCAACCGTGCAGCAGTCGGTGTTTTACAACAACCTGCACTGTGGCTGGCATTATGGACATCCGTGCGTATCGCGCTGGGCAGCGGAATAGTGTGTGTTCTGCTGACTATGATGCTGTTGTGGAGCAGTCGCGAACTGCGATTACGGCAGAGAAATGGCTGGGCGCAGGCGATGGATCTCAGCGGGATGCTGATCCTTGCGATGCCGGGCATTGTGCTGGCAACCGGCTTTTTCCTGCTGCTTGGCGATACGACAGGTTTGCCGCAATCGCCGTGGCCGCTGGTGATCATGACCAATGCGCTGATGGCGGTGCCTTATGCGCTAAAAGTGCTGGATAACCCGATGCGCGACGTGGCCGAACGTTACACGCCGCTGTGCCTTTCACTGGATATGCACGGCTGGCAGCGCCTGCGCTGGGTGGAACTGAGCGCGCTGAGGCGCCCGATTGCGCAGGCGCTGGCGTTTGCCTGCGTGCTGTCGCTGGGGGATTTCGGCGTGATCGCCTTATTCGGCAATGAGAACTTCCGCACCCTGCCGTTTTATCTGTATCAGCAGATCGGCGCCTATCGCAGCCAGGACGGCGCGGTGACGGCGCTGTTATTGCTGCTGTTATGTTTTCTGTTATTCACCCTGATTGAGAAATTACCGGGCCGCCATGCTGACGCTGAATAAACTGACGTACCTGTACGAACACCTGCCGATGCGCTTCGATTTACAGATCGAGGCCGGTGAGCGCGTGGCCATTCTCGGGCCGAGCGGCGCGGGAAAAAGTACCCTGCTCAGCCTGGTCGCTGGTTTCCTGGCACCGGTCAGCGGGCAGATCCTGCTTAACGGTGCAGATCACAGCGCGACACCACCGGCAAAACGTCCAGTGTCGATGCTGTTTCAGGAAAACAATCTGTTCTCGCATCTGACGGTGCGTCAGAACATGGGGCTGGGGTTACATCCGGGGCTGAAACTCACCGCGCAGCAGAAGCGCGAACTGGAAGACATCGCCCGACAGGTCGGGCTGGAAGAGTGCCTGGATCGCTTACCGTCGCAGCTTTCCGGCGGGCAGCGTCAGCGTGTCGCACTGGCGCGCTGCCTGTTACGCAGCCAGCCAATTTTATTGCTCGACGAACCGTTTTCGGCACTCGATCCGGCGCTGCGCAGTGAGATGCTGAGTTTGCTGGATAAAGTGTGCGGGCAACGTCATCTCACATTGCTGATGGTGTCGCATAATCTGGACGATGCGGCGCGGATTGCCCCCCGTACACTGCTGGTTGTCGATGGCCGGATTTTCTACGACGGACCGACGCAGGCACTGGCCGACGGCAGTGCGCCGGAAGCCAGAGTATTGGGGATAGATGTTTCAGGAGCGGACGTTTAGGACATCCGCCTGACATCAGCGGGTGATCACTTTCCACAGCAGATGACCGTAAACCGGCATCATCGGCTGTTTGCTTAGCATCACCAGACTCACTGCGGTTGCGATCAGACTCAGCACACAAACGACGCGCAGACGCGGCAGGGGCAACCATTTGGTCATCGCATCAGGTGAAGCTTTGCCCGACCGGAACCAGCGCCAAAGCAACCAGGCACTCAGCCAGATCAGCACCACGGCGGCAAACAGCATCCATTTGAACACTGAACTGTTGTGGCTGGCCGGAATATCAATCGCAACGCCCGCCAGAATCCCCGGCAGGAAATACACCGGCGGCCAGGTGATGCAGCCGATGATATTCGGCGGTGCAAATTTATAAGGCGGCAGGTTCAGCATACCGGCCACCATCGGCACCAGCGGGCGCGTTGGCCCGATGAAACGACCGATAATGACGGTGGCAAAACTGTGCCGATCCAGCGCATATCCGGTTTTATCCAGTAATGACTGGTAACGCTTAAGGAAGCGCCAGCGGTGTAACGGTTCCTTGAAGCCGCGGCCAATGAAATACGAGGCCCAGTCGCCAAAGAAACAGCCCAGACCCGCCGCCAGCCAGGCTTCGTACAACCCGACCTGACCGCTGCCGATCAGCGTGCCGAGCGTCGCCATCATCACGGTGCCGGGCAAAATCAGCCCGACCAGCGCCAGCGACTCGAAGAAAGCCACCACAGCGACAATAATTAATGCGAAGCCCACCGACTGAGCGACCAGATGTTGTAGATAGGCTTCCATAAATTCCCAGAATTCAGTTACGTCTGCGCCAATTGCGCAGATAAATGAGACAAGTGTGAGTTTTCTGCATTCTCATTGTAGTAAATACATCAAGCGGCTGAATTGTCAGCGCATGAACTATCACAGTCAACCGCGTAATTGTATACGTATTTGGCAGAAACCTGAGCCATAGACAAAGACTGTATAAATAACCATACTCTGTCTTTGCAGTTCATCTTTTATTTCATCTGTTCCGAGGCGCTTATTAACGCAAATTCCGTCCCTTCATCTGCCCGTTCCCCTGACACGGCGCCGCGTCAGGGATTTGTGCTGACCCGCCACTGGCGCGACACGCCGCGGGGTACGGAGGTGGATTTATGGCTGGCGACAGACGACGGCCCGCAAAAAGTACGCCTGCCCTTGCAGGAATCGGTGGCGTTTATTCCCGCTGAACAGCGTGCGGCGGCAGAGCGTATTCTCATTGATGAAAAAAATATCAGTCTGCGTCCGTTGCCGTTGCAGGATTTCCATTCCCGCGCCGTTCTTGGGCTTTACTGCCCGCAACACCGGCAGTTAATGCGGATTGAAAAACTGCTGAAAGAAAATGGCGTCAATGTTTTCGAAGCGGATATCCGCCCGCCGGAACGCTTCCTGATGGAACGCTATATCACCGCTCCGGTCTGGTTCAGCGGCAAACCCGGGCCGGACAAGCTGTTGCTGGACACCAAAATGAAACCGGCGGAAGACTACCGCCCGCCGCTGAAACTGTGTTCGCTGGATATCGAAACCAGCGGCAACGGCGAGTTGTATTGCATCGGGCTGGAAGGCTGCGGGCAGCGCCACGTTTATATGCTCGGTCCGCCCAACGGCGATCCGGATGCTCAGTTCGATTTCAACATGGTTTACGTCGACAGCCGCCCGCAGTTGCTGGAAAAACTCAATGAGTGGCTGGAGACTTACGATCCCGACGCGATAATCGGCTGGAGCGTTGTGCAGTTCGACCTGCGGGTTTTACAGAAACATGCAGACCGCTACAAAATCCCGCTGAAATTCGGGCGCGGTGGCGGTGATCTTGAATGGCGTGAACATGGCTTCAAACAGGGGCACTTTTTTGCTGCTGCCGCTGGCCGCCTGATTATCGACGGCATTGAAGCACTGAAATCCGCATTCTGGAACTTCAACTCGTTCAGTCTGGAATTCGTCTCGCAAAGTTTATTGGGCGAAGGCAAAGCCAGTGACAATCCCTATCAGCGGCTGGCCGAAATCGAACAGCGTTTTCGCGAAGATAAACCGGCGCTGGCACGCTATAACCTGAAAGACTGCGAACTGGTGACGCGTATTTTCGCCAAAACAGAGCTGATGCCGTTTTTGCTGGAACGTGCTTCGGTGACTGGTCTGGCGGTAGATCGCAGCGGCGGTTCAGTAGCGGCGTTCACCCATCTTTATTTACCGCGCATGCACCGCGCCGGTTATGTCGCGCCAAATCTGGGCGAATTAGAGGGCGAAATGAGCCCTGGTGGCTTTGTAATGGATTCGCGCCCCGGTTTGTACGATTCCGTATTAGTGCTCGATTATAAAAGCCTGTATCCGTCGATTATCCGCACCTTTCTGATCGACCCGGTCGGGCTGGTTGCCGGACTGCAACAGCCTGACGACGAACACTCGGTGCCGGGTTACCGCAACGCCCGCTTCTCGCGGGAAAAACATTGTTTGCCGGAGATCGTCCGCCAGATCTGGATGGGCCGCGAGGAAGCTAAAAAGCAGAAAAACAAACCACTCTCACAGGCACTGAAAATTATCATGAACGCCTTTTACGGCGTGCTCGGCTCCAGCGGCTGCCGGTTCTTTGATCCACGCCTCGCATCTTCTATTACGCTGCGCGGGCACGACATTATGCGCCAGACCCGTGAACTGATTGAGGCCGAAGGCTATCAGGTGATTTACGGGGACACCGATTCCACCTTTGTCTGGCTCAATAAAGCCCATTCGCAGGAAGACGCTAACGTCATAGGTCGTCATCTGGTGGAACAGGTCAATGTCTGGTGGAAAGCGCACCTGCAACAGGAATACGGGCTGGAAAGCGCGCTGGAACTGGAATTCGAAACGCACTATCAGCGCTTCCTGATGCCGACCATCCGCGGTTCGGAAACCGGCAGCAAAAAACGCTATGCCGGCCTGGTGAATGACGCCGACGGCGAGCACATCGTTTATAAAGGGCTGGAAACCGTGCGCACCGACTGGACGAAACTGGCGCAGGAGTTTCAGCAGGAACTGTATCAGCGTATTTTCCACCGGCAGCCTTATCAGGATTACGTCCGCGATTATGTGGCGCGCACGCTCGACGGCGAATTTGATGACAAGCTGGTGTACCGCAAACGTCTTCGCCGCAAGCTGAGTGATTACGAAAAAAACGTCCCGCCGCATGTTCGCGCCGCAAGGCTGGCGGATGATTATAACGTTCAGCACGGGCGCGCAAAACAGTATCAGAACGGCGGCTGGATAAGTTACGTGATGACCACGTCCGGGCCTGAACCTCTGGAGAACCGCCAGTCCCCCATCGATTACGATCATTACATCGAACGTCAGCTGGAGCCGGTTGCCGACGGTATTTTACCTTTCCTCCATGACGACTTTGCTACACTGATTACAGGTCAGATGGGATTATTCTGAGCAAAAAAGGGATTGCTCTTTGATTCGCAGGTGACGAAAGGCTTACCTTCCATTACCATAGCGCCCTTTCCCATTTCTGAAACATCCTCACACAGCGAACTACTCCGCGCCTTATGGCGGGGAAAGAAAACTATTGCCCGAGAAAGTTCACGGGCTGAACACGCATTGCGCAGTCGTCGTATACCGAGCAAACAACACAGAGAGAGATTATGCCGTTTACATTGGGTCAACGCTGGATAAGCGATACGGAAAGCGAATTAGGATTAGGGACCGTAGTAGCGCTGGACGTGCGCATGGTTACTCTGCTTTTCCCCGCCACCGGTGAAAACCGTTTGTATGCCCGAAATGATTCCCCGATCACCCGCGTGATGTTCAATCCCGGTGACACCATCAGCAGTCATGAAGGCTGGCAGTTACAGGTCGAAGAAGTCCTGGAAGATAAAGGCCTGCTGACTTACATCGGCACCCGTCTGGACACCGAAGAAACCGGCGTCGCGATGCGTGAAGTGCTGCTCGACAGCAAGCTGACGTTCAGTAAGCCGCAGGACCGTCTGTTTGCCGGTCAGATTGACCGTATGGATCGCTTCGCCCTGCGTTTCCGCGCCCGTAAATATCAGCGCGAACAGTTCCGTCTGGAATTCGGCGGCCTGCGCGGTATGCGCGCCAGCCTGATCCCGCATCAGCTGCACATTGCTTACGAAGTCGGTCAGCGTCACGCGCCGCGCGTTTTACTGGCCGATGAAGTGGGTCTGGGTAAAACCATTGAAGCAGGTATGATTATTCATCAGCAACTGCTGTCTGGCCGTGCTGAGCGCGTATTGATCGTGGTGCCGGAAACCCTGCAACACCAGTGGCTGGTAGAAATGCTGCGCCGCTTCAACCTGCGTTTCTCTCTGTTTGATGACGACCGCTACGCCGAATCCGTGCATGAGGCGACTAATCCGTTTGAAACTGAACAGCTGGTGATCTGTTCGCTTGATTTCGTGCGCCGCAATAAATCCCGCCTTGAGCAGCTTTCTGATGCGGCGTGGGACATGCTGGTGGTCGACGAAGCGCACCATCTGGTGTGGAGCGAAGACGCGCCAAGCCGCGAATATCAGGTTATCGAGCAACTTTCCCAGCAAATCCCGAGCGTTCTGCTGCTGACGGCGACGCCGGAACAACTGGGTCAGGAAAGTCACTTTGCGCGTCTGCGCCTGCTGGATCCGGATCGTTTCCACGATTACGAAGAATTCATTGAAGAACAACAGCAGTATCAGCCGGTGGCCGATGCCGTCACGCTGTTACTCAACAAAGAACCTCTGACGCCGGAAGCGCTGACATTGCTGGGTGAAAGTGTCGGCAACGCCGATACCGATGCCCTGCTGACCGCCGCCAATAAAGGCGATGAAGCGGCAGCGAAACAGCTGGTTTCCATGCTGATGGATCGTCACGGCACCAGCCGCGTGCTGTTCCGTAACACCCGTAACGGCGTGAAAGGTTTCCCTGAGCGTCATCTGCACGCGGTGAAACTGCCGCTGCCGACGCAGTATCAGACCGCGATTAAAGTCTCAGGCATTATGGGCGCGAAGAAAACCGCCGAAGCCCGTGCGCACGACATGCTGTACCCGGAGCAGATTTATCAGGAGTTCGAAGGCGAGAACGCCACCTGGTGGAACTTTGATCCGCGCGTCGAATGGCTGCTCGGTTATCTGACCGCTAACCGTGACGAGAAGGTGCTGGTGATCTGCGCCAAAGCCGCCACCGCATTGCAACTGGAACAGGTTCTGCGTGAACGTGAAGCAATCCGTGCCGCGGTGTTCCACGAAGGATTGTCGATCATTGAACGTGACCGCGCTGCCGCTTACTTTGCTTCTCAGGAAGAAGGCGCGCAGGTGTTGCTGTGTTCCGAAATCGGCTCCGAAGGCCGTAACTTCCAGTTCGCCAGCAAAATGGTGATGTTCGATCTGCCGTTTAACCCGGATCTGCTGGAGCAGCGTATCGGGCGTCTGGATCGTATCGGCCAGCAAAATAATATCGACATCATGGTGCCTTATCTCGAACAGACCGCGCAGTCGGTGCTGGTTCGCTGGTTCCATGAAGGTCTGGATGCGTTCGAACATACCTGCCCGACCGGCCGTACCATTTATGACAGCGCATATGAGCAACTGATTGCCTTCCTGGCCACGCCTGCCGAGCAGGCTGGTCTGGACGAGTTTATTCTCACATGTCGCGCCGAACATGATGCGCTGAAAGAGAAGCTGGAAAATGGCCGCGACCGTCTGCTGGAGATGCATTCCAACGGCGGCGAACGTGCGCAGCAACTGGCGAAGGAAATCGGCGAGCAGGATAACGACGTTAACCTGGTCAACTTTGCGCTGAATCTGTTCGATATCGTCGGCATCAATCAGGAAGATCGCAGCGACAATCTGATCGTACTGACGCCTTCCGATCACATGCTGGTGCCGGACTTCCCGGGGCTGCCGGAAGACGGTTGTACCGTCACCTTCGATCGTGAACAGGCGCTGTCCCGTGAAGATGCGCAGTTCATCAGCTGGGAACATCCGATCGTGCGTAACGGGCTGGATCTGATCCTGTCCGGCGATACCGGCAGCTGTGCGGTATCGATCCTGAAAAACAAAGCGCTGCCGGTGGGTACCCTGCTGGCTGAGCTGGTTTACGTGGTGGAATGTCAGGCGCCGAAACATCTGCAACTGACCCGTTTCCTGCCTCCGACGCCGGTGCGTATGCTGATGGATCGTAAAGGCACCAATCTGGCGGCGCAGGTCGAATTTGAGAGCTTTAACCGCCAGCTGAACGCCATCAACCGTCATAACTCCAGCAAGCTGGTGAATGCGGTGCAGCAGGACGTTCACGCGATGCTGCAACAGGCAGAAGCGGAAATCGCTGAGCAGGCACGCGCGCTGATTGAAGCGGCCAAAGTAGAAGCCGACGAGCAACTGACCCAAGAGCTGGATCGCCTGAAAGCACTGAAGGAAGTGAACCCGAACATTCGTGATGACGAACTGGAATCGGTAGACTCTAACCGTAAGCAGGTGCTGTCGAATCTGAACGATGCCAGCTGGCGTCTGGATGCGATCCGCCTGGTGGTGGTCAGCCACCAGTAAGTCCGACGGGATGCAGCCGGTCTGCATCCCTTCTTTATTTAAACCCGAATGCAGACTGAAACCGCTATGAGCGAACATCAACCCATAATCCCTGAACCGTCAAAAACCCGGCCGCTGGAGAATTACAATCCGCCGACCGATCCCTGGTTACAGGTGATTTTTCAGGATGAGCACATCATGGTGGTCAATAAACCCAGCGGGCTGCTTTCAGTACCCGGCAAACTGGCGGAGCATCAGGACAGCCTGATGACGCGCATTCAGCAGCAATTTCCCGAGGCTGAATCCGTCCATCGTCTGGATATGTCGACCAGCGGCGTGATCGTCGTGGCGCTGACCAAAGAGGCTGAGCGTGAGCTGAAACGTCAGTTCCGCGAGCGCGAAACCAAGAAAGTGTATATCGCACGGGTCTGGGGACGGGTTGAAGAAGATTACGGCATTATCGATTTACCGCTAATTTGCGATTATCCCAACCGGCCAAAACAGAAGGTCTGCCATGAAACCGGCAAAAAGGCGCTGACGCAATACGAAGTGATGTCATGGGATGATGACGGCACCACGCGGGTGAAACTGCGGCCAATCACCGGACGTTCGCATCAGTTGCGCGTACACCTTCTGGCGCTTGGTCATCCGATTCTGGGCGATAAATTCTATGCGCATCCGCAGGCACTGGCGGCAGCAGATCGTTTGCAACTGCACGCCCAGGAATTATCGTTCTACCATCCGATAACGGATGCGCCACTGGTGTTTAATTGCGAACCGGATTTTTAATTATTCATATAATGCATATTTCTTAAGTCATTTTTAAGCAATATGCATTATATTCCCATCACCTTGATTTATTAGATTTTAACTACCCGTAAAATAGTACCTCCCCTTAGCCTGTTATTCCCTTAGCTGTCATTACTCTTCCTGCAACTGTTAACATCCCCTCCTTTTTAATAATTTCATCCTCAGGGAAGATAATAATGAAATGGAAGCCTAAGCTGCTCAGTAGCTTAATTGCATTGGCGCTGTTTGACGCCGATGCCGGGATAATGCGTGAAGATGTTTCTGTGCAGGACTATCGCGACTTTGCCGAGAATCTGGGAAAATACGAGGCTGGCGAAGAGAATATCGAAGTCTTTAAAATGGATGGCACATCAGCCGGTGTGCTGAACTTTCCTATGCCTGATTTTGGCGCTGTCAGCAGTCTGGGTATCGCGACATTAATTTCTCCCTCTTATATTGTCAGCGTGGCCCATAACGGTGGGTATACTTCCGTTGACTTTGGGAATCACGCAAAATACAGAACCACCTATAAATTAATCAGCCGAAATATTCATCCAGCTTATGAAACATGGGGGAAAGATTTTCATGTTCCCCGCCTGAATAAAGTCGTGACCGATGCCGCACCCGTGCCAATGGTGGATACGCAGCAAGTACGTAATAACCCTGAGCGTTATGTTTACTATGCACGGGTTGGCTCAGGAACACAGTATCAGGTCGATCCGGTCACCAAGAAACCCGTTTATCTCACCGGTGCTTACAACTGGAAAAGTGGCGGCACGATGGTTAATCCCACTTTTGAACCTTCACGTTTACGCTGGGTTAACTACGGGCCACCAGACTCACGCGCTCAGCCATTCAGCTCTGCCATACAAGCGGGCGACAGCGGCAGTCCACTTTACGTTTATGATAACCTTGAAAAAGAGTGGAAAATCTATGGTGTTTCACCCTGGGGAGGTACCGGAAAAACGGGTTACGATTATTTAAGTTACACCCTGGATATGCAGTTGAATTTCCTCAATGGCGTTATTGCTGAAAATACCGATCCGGATGTGACTGATATCGCCGCCGATGGCGACATTCACTGGACTGCGGCCAATATTACCCAGGGCGAAAACAGCTGGCAGTGGCACGGTGTTAACACGGCACTACCTTCGCAGGCCACGAATGATGAACTCAATGCCTCGAAAGACCTGCGCTTTGCCGGTGATGGCGGCCTGATCGTACTCGACAGCGCCGTCAATCACGGTGCTGCAAAGCTGCAGTTCTCTAACGATTACCGGGTCGTGTCGGCGGAAGGTGCAGACAGTACCTGGGTAGGCGGTGGTATTGAAGTGGATGCGGATAAAACCGTTGACTGGGAAGTGAACGGTTTAGATGGAGATACACTGCATAAAATCGGTGAAGGCACACTGTACGTCAATGCTGTGGGCAATAATGGCGGCGCGCTGAATGTTGGCGACGGTCTGGTGGTTCTGGCACAGCAAGCCAATGAGGCGGGTGAGCAAAAAGCCTTCTCCAAAGTCACCATTGTCAGCGGCCGTCCGACGGTGCAGATCGGCGGTGAAAATCAGATTGAAAGCAGCGATATTTATTTTGGTTACCGTGGCGGCAACCTGGATCTGAATGGCTATGACATGGCTTTCAGCACCATCAATCACAGTGATTCTGGTGCCGCGATTATTAACAGCAATGCAGACCAGATCAGCACCCTGACGCTGAACAACAGCAGTAACCAGACCTTCGTAGGCCATCTCGGCAGTCAGGAAACGGCATCAAATTTAAACGTCGATTATGCTCCTGATTCTTCTGCGGGCATCTGGGACCTGGCGGGCGGTGCCGATCTGAATCAGCTTTCCGTGCAAAACGGCATTCTAAGACTTGTCGGACGCCCGACACCGCATGCCGGCGACACTGTTTTCAGTGATGACTGGATTGATGAAACCTATAATGTTAACCAGGTTGATGTCGCCAGCCATGCCACCCTGCGGGTGAATGAACATGCCACGCTGAATGCCAACGTTAAGCTCAACGAGCAGGCAAACATGATGCTGAACAGCAAGTCGCATCTGAGCGGTCAGGTTGAATTAGCCTCCGGCAGTGTGATTTCCGTTGATCAGACAGACAGTAAAACCACCAGCACTGACGGCAATAATGATGTGATCATAGATGCCGCCATTTCCGGTAACGGAACGCTGAAAAAAATGGCGCCCGGTGCGTTATATATCAACAGCGATAATACCTTCACCGGCTCAACCCATATTTACAGCGGCGCATTGATCCTCAACGGTTCCCTTACCTCGACCGTGACTATGGAACAAAACACCGTGCTGGCGGGAAACAGCACCGTCACAGATCTTATTCTGAAAGATGATGTTCAGCTTCTTCCTCAATGGCCAGCAGAGAGCGAAAGCGATGCCTTTATGCCGGCAACACAAACCGTTAACGGCACACTCGCTGCAGGTAACAATAATCTGCTCAGCTTGCGCGCACATTTCGACCCGAGTTTTGCGCAAACCGACAAGTTACTGATCAATGGCGACATGGTTTCTTCAGCACCTGTTACCGTTCAGGTCACGCCTTCGGGTGCTGGCTTCTTCACCGACACGGATAATGACGGTGCAGCGGATAATCAGGAAGGGATCTCTCTGATTCAGGTAGCGGGTAACGCCACAAAAAACAGCTTCAAACTGGCGGGGGAATACGTCGCGCGTGGCGCTTATGCCTACAACCTTTACGCTTTCGCGCCGGGACGCAGCTCCGAGGAGCAGCGTGATGTTGAAGGAAGCGGCGATCAGTTCTGGGACTATCGTCTGCAAAACAATATGCTGACTGAAGGCGATAACACGGTGCCTGTCGATAACACGCCGGTTCCGGATCCCACGCCGGATGACGGCGGCGACGATACGCCGGTTCCCGATCCGACACCGGATGACGGCGGCGATGAGACACCGATTCCCGATCCAACTCCGGATGACGGCGACATACCTGTTCCTCCTGCTCCGACACCCGATGAGGATGACAACGGGAAAAATACACGCCCGGCTGTCACACCGCAGGTGCCTTCCTATCTTTCATTACCTTCCGCCCTGCTGAGCTATAACAGCCGGGTGAATGAGACATTCCGTAACCAGACACTGGCGCAGGATGATAAAAAACTGCACATGTTCTTCCAGTACCTCAATGGGGAAGATAAATATCATTCTTCGTTGGGCTTTATGAATTATGGCTATGACTACACCCAGAAAGAAGAAGGCTGGTTGTTTGGCGGTAAAGTTCTGCAACTGGGTAATGATACTCACGCACTGGGACTGAGCCTTGGCCTTTCCAGCGCTAATCTGGATGTCACGCCGGATGCCGCTGATGGCAACAGCAAAACGCAATACACCACCTGGGGACTCTCTTCACTGCTGTCGTATCAGTATGTCAGCGGATTAACGGTGGATGTGGCTTCGGATGTCGCCATCTATGATGGCAATGTGTCGACTGACCTGCGCGGCAGTGACGTGGCGGATATCAGTGCGAAATCCTTCGGCGGCTCTGTCGATGTGGGATATAAAATCCAGGCGGGCAATCATGTGCTGACGCCATTAGTTGGATTTGGCATTCAGCGACTGCAAGTCGATGATTTTACGGATGTTGATAACACTAAGGTGCATTATGACGATATCACCCGTCCGACTGCCCGTTTAGGGATGCGTTACCGCTACGACTGGGATACCGCGAATGCAGGTAAATGGGCGGTGACCGCCAATACCCTGTTCATTAAAGATCTCAGTGACGATGCGTCAATGGACATCGGGGACACCTACAGCGACGTCAGCAACAGCTTCCGCAGTGGGGCAACAGGTAGCTCTGGTATGATCGATCTGGGGATTATCAGTAACCCGACACCGAATGTGTCACTGAACACCGGTGTGCAGTATCAGCACAGAATTGAAGATGAAGGGGTTGATTACTGGCAGGCGATTGCAGGCGTGAAGGTGAGTTTCTGATCCCTGACCGCATATGAAACGAAAAGCAAAAGGCGTCCTGGAATGGACGCCTTTTTTATGATGACGTTATTTAAAGCCTTTTTCGCGTTTGATCAGGTCATACGCCGCCTGAATCGCCTGCGCTTTTTCCTTGGCCATTTCCATCATTTCAGGTGGCAAACCTTTCGCCACCAGTTTGTCAGGATGATGCTCGCCCATCAGTTTGCGGTAGGCACGCTTGATTGTTGTCGCGTCATCGGTGGCATTCACGCCCAGCACTTTACAGGCATCCGCCAGCGTCGGGCCTTGCTGCGTCTGGTGATAACCGCCGCCATAGGAACGTCCGCCCTGCTGATGGCCGCCAAACTGCTGGCCGCCTTCCATCATGCGCAGGAACTGATCGAACTGCATCCGTGAAATACCCAGTTCTTCAGCAATCACATACAGCACTTCGCGTTCGTTAGGATGCAATGAACCGTCGGCGTAGGCCGCCTGGATCTGAATTTCCAGAAAAGTCCGTATCAGGTCAAAACGACCAAAACACGCACTGCGCAGTTCACGCATTTTTTCCCGCAAAGGATAATTGGCTTCTTTGCCATCGCGGAAGGCGCGTTGCGCGGCTTCACGTTGCTCGCCATGCAGTTGCATACGTTCCATGTAAAGACTGGCGATCTGAATATCTGCTTCGGTAACTCTGCCTTTTGATTTAGTCAGATTCCCCATCACCTCAAAGGTGGTGCGGAAAAAGATGGTTTGACGTGTCTGCTGATCGGCAAAATATCCCCGGCGTTTCGCGGAACGCGCGGTATCAAACATATGCCCTATCACCAGCCCTGCAACAATTCCCCAGAAGCCTAAACCTGACCATAAGCCAAGGATAAGTCCGAGCAGTTTTCCCCAATACTGCATATACTCCTCAATTCGCCATGCCGTCGCTTAAAAATTGCTTTATCATAACCGGCATTTATCGTTGTGCCTAACGGCGGCAACGTAACAGGTGGGATTTAACACTAGCGCAACCATGATGAGTGAGATAGTCTCTGACCGTTTGCCGGCATGATGCCTCTGATGACGGAACACCATTTTACGTATGAAAAACAGACGTCTGAAAACACGCTTACCGACAATGCTGGCCGCCACAATCTGGTCAGTATTGTACAGTCACGGCGCAATGGCCGATCTCGCAGAACAATGTATGCTCGGCGTTCCGACCTATGACAAACCTTTGGTGCAGGGTGATCCTAACTCACTGCCTGTCACTATTAATGCCGATAAGGCGACAGGCAATTATCCCGACAGCGCGTTGTTTAGCGGCAACGTTAACGTTGTTCAGGGAAACAGCACACTGGACGCTGATCAGGTTCAGCTCAATCAAATCGCGAATCCTAATCAGCCAACGCCGACCCGAACCGCTACAGCGACCGGCAACGTGCGTTATAACGATAATCAAATCAAGCTGAAAGGCCCGAAAGGCTTTGCAAACCTGACCACGAAAGACACTGATGTTCAGGATGGTGATTATCAGATGGTTGGCCGTCAGGGTCGTGGCCAGGCTGATAAGATGAAGCAGCGTGACAATAACCGCTACACCATCATGGATAACGGCACGTTCACCACTTGTCTGCCCGGTGATAACAGCTGGAGCGTCGTCGGTTCAGAAGTGATTCAGGACCGTCAGGAAGAAGTCGCTGAGATCTGGAACGCACGTTTCCATATCGGCCCGGTTCCGGTGTTCTACAGCCCTTATATGCAGTTACCGATTGGCGATAAGCGCCGTTCCGGTTTCCTTATTCCTAACGCCAAATACAGCACCAACAATGGTTTCGGCCTGACGGTTCCTTATTACTGGAACATTGCGCCAAACTACGACGCCACGATCACGCCAAATTACATGAGCGATCGTGGTCTGCAGCTGCAGAACGAATTCCGTTACCTTACCGTCGCCGGTGCGGGTCTGATGGAGTTCGATTATCTTGGCAATGATAAGAAGATCGACGATCAGTTCCTGAAGGACGAAGGCCGTACCAGTGATAACACCACCAAACGCTGGATGTATTACTGGCGTCATTCAGGTGTTTACGATCAGGTGTGGCGCTTCAACGTCGATTACACCAAAGTCAGTGACCCTTATTACTTCACCGATTTCGATTCGAAATACGGTTCCAGTACCGATGGCTATTCCACGCAAAAATTCAGTGTAGGGTATGCGAATCAGAACTGGGACGTCACGCTGGCGAGTAAACAGTTCCAGGTCTTCAGTGATTACGGTAACCAGAATGCTTACCGTGCCCAGCCACAGCTGGACATTAACTATTATAAAAACGATGTAGGTCCTTTCGACCTGCACCTGTACGGTCAGGCGGTGAAATTCACCAGCGTGAACCCGGATAACCCGGAAGCGATACGTACGCACTTCGAACCTACGTTAAGCCTGCCGCTCAGTAATGGCTGGGGCAGTCTGGATAACGAAATCAAGCTGATGGCTACCCACTATCAGCAGGATATTCCAGATGCCTATTATGATGCGAACCCGGACACCAAACTGCGTTCATCCGTGAACCGCGTTATGCCTGAATTTAAAACCGACGGCAAAATGGTGTTTGACCGCACGATGGACTGGGACAGTGATTACACCCAGACCCTCGAGCCGCGAGTGCAGTACCTGTACATTCCGTATCGTAACCAGAGTTCGATCAATACCTATGACTCCACGTTGTTGCAGTCCGACTACACCGGTCTGTTCCGCGATAAAAGTTACAGTGGCCTTGACCGCATCGCTTCTGCCAATCAGGTGGCGAGTGGTTTAACTACCCGTATTTACGATGAAAATCTGGAAGAGCGTTTTAACGCCTCTGCCGGACAGATTTATTACTTCCAGCCACCGCGTACTGGCGATCAGAACAGCGT
Organism: Rahnella sp. JUb53; assembly: GCF_004346065.1. Classification (NCBI taxonomy): domain Bacteria; kingdom Pseudomonadati; phylum Pseudomonadota; class Gammaproteobacteria; order Enterobacterales; family Yersiniaceae; genus Rahnella; species Rahnella sp. JUb53. The sequence goes on along the minus strand of NZ_SLYT01000009.1, from coordinate 110,571 downwards.
GCTGGATAAAAATGATGATACCGGCAGCCTGGTGTGGGCAGGTGACACTTATTACAAAATCAATAACTTCTGGGGCGTTCGCGGCGGTGTGCAATATGACACCCGTCTTGATGCACTGGCGCTGGGCGATGCAGTGCTTGAGTATCGTGCTGACTCAGAGAAAATGATTCAGTTGAGCTACCGTTATGCCAGCCCGGAATATATTCAGGCGACATTACCTCAGGTCACCAACCCGGGGTATCAGGACGGTATTTCTCAGGTCGGCGGTATCGCCAGCTGGCCGATTGCCGACCGCTGGTCCATCGTCGGTGCGTATTATTACGATACCAAAGCACAGCAAAGCGCCGATCAGTTAATCGGCCTGCAATACAATACCTGTTGCTGGGCAATCAATGTCGGTTACGAACGTAAGATCACCAACTACGACACGACCAAGTCCGAAAGTAAGTATGACAATAAGATTGGTTTCAATATTGAACTTAGAGGCCTGGGTAACAATCAAACCCTCGGAACAAAAGAAATGTTGGCCACCGGCATACTGCCATATCAGCGAGCTTTCTAAGCCCGACGACGCTCTTGATTTCCTGTCTGCATGTCATTTCGTGCAGACAGGGCTGATTTAGTGAAGACACTACGAACTCAGTGAACTTGAAACCCGCGCTTGCGGATTAGACAAATGGAAAAAGTATGAAGAACTGGAGAACACTTCTCCTCGGCGTGACGCTTTGTGCCAGCACTGCGTTTGCTGCCCCTCAGGAAGTTGATAAAGTTGCTGCCGTCGTGAACAACGGCGTCGTATTGCAAAGTGACGTAGATGGTTTGTTTAATTCCGTTAAACAGCAGGCACAGCAGGCTAAACAACAGCTGCCGGATGACGCAACGTTACGTCACCAGATCCTCGATCGTCTGATCATGGATCAGATCCAGTTGCAGATGGCGACCCGCATGGGGATCACGCCTACCGATCAGGATGTCGATAAAGCCATCGCCGGTATTGCCCAGCAGAACAACATTTCCGTTGATCAGCTTCGCAGCCGTCTGGCGTATGACGGCCTGAACTACAGCACCTACCGTGCCCAGATCCGCAAAGAAATGATCATCACCGAAGTGCGTAACAGCGAAGTACGTCGTCGCGTTACGATCCTGCCTCAGGAAGTGGATCAGCTGGCTAAACAGGTCGCTGCGCAAAATGGCAGCGGTGCTGAATTCAACCTCAGCCACATCCTGTTGCCATTACCGGAAAACCCGACGCAGGATCAGGTTGATTCTGCAGAACAGCTGGCGAAGAAAATCGTCTCTGATCTGAACAATGGTGCGGATTTCGGCAAACTGGCGATCACCTACTCTGCTGACTCCCAGGCGCTGAAAGGCGGCAACATGGGCTGGGGCAAATTGCAGGAACTGCCTTCCCTGTTTGCACAGGCGTTGAGCACCGCGCAGAAAGGTCAGGTTATCGGTCCGATTCGTTCAGGTGTTGGCTTCCATATCCTGAAAGTGAACGATATCCGTGGCGATAACAAAACCGTTTCCGTCACCGAAGTACACGCCCGCCACATCCTGCTGAAACCTTCAGTGGTGATGACCGATGCGCAGGCGCGTGCAAAACTGGAACAAGTGGCTGCGGATATTAAGAGTGGCAAAGCGACCTTCGCTGATGAAGCTAAACAGCTTTCTCAGGATCCGGGCTCTGCCAATCAGGGCGGCGATTTAGGTTGGGCTTCACCTGACATGTACGATCCGGCGTTCCGTGATGCCCTGATGAACCTGAAAAAAGGTGAAATGAGCGCACCGGTTCACTCCTCGTTCGGCTGGCATTTGATCCAACTGATCGACACCCGTCAGGTCGATAAAACAGATGCAGCACAGAAAGAACGTGCTTACCGCATGCTGTTCAACCGCAAATTTGCGGAAGAAGCTCAGACGTGGATGCAGGAACAACGTGCTGAAGCGTATGTGAAAATTATGGATGGTAATGGAAAATAATACTTCCGTGACAAAATCTGTGGTCATCACCCCCGGCGAGCCAGCCGGGGTTGGGCCGGATCTGGTACTCGCTCTGGCTCAGCAGGCATGGCCTGTTGAGTTAGTGGCATGTGTCGATCCGGCCTTACTGCTTGAACGTGCTGAGAAACTGGGTCTGAGTATTCAGTTGCGTGATTATCAGCAAGGCCGTCCGCCTGAGCCTCAGGCGGCAGGCACACTGACCGTTTTACCCGTTAACCTCGCCACGCCTGTGGCAGCCGGAAAACTGGATGTTGCTAATGCGCCTTACGTGGTAGAAACGCTGGCGCGTGCCTGCGACGGTGCCATCAGCGGCGAATTTTCCGCACTGATCACCGGTCCGGTTCAGAAAAGCATTATCAATGATGCCGGTATTCCCTTCATCGGCCACACCGAATTCTTCGCCGACCGCAGCCATTGCAACCGTGTTGTGATGATGCTGGCGACTGAAGAATTGCGCGTTGCGCTGGCGACTACGCACTTGCCTTTGCTGGCGGTGCCGGGTGCCATTACCCGTGAATGCCTGCATGAAGTCATTACCATTTTGCATCATGATCTGAAAACCAAATTTGGTATTACCGCGCCGAAAATTTATGTGTGTGGTCTGAATCCACATGCCGGCGAAGGTGGCCACATGGGGCACGAAGAGATCGACATTATCATTCCTGCACTGGACGAACTGCGCCAGCAAGGGATAGATCTCATCGGCCCGCTGCCCGCTGATACGTTATTCCAGCCTAAATATCTGCAACATGCCGATGCTGTTTTATCGATGTATCACGATCAGGGCCTTCCGGTGCTAAAATATCAGGGATTCGGTCGCGCAGTGAATATCACGCTTGGCCTGCCTTTTATCCGGACTTCCGTTGATCACGGTACCGCCCTTGAACTCGCCGCCACCGGCACCGCCGATGCGGGCAGTTTCAAGACAGCAATAAATCTCGCCATTCACATGGCAAATAACAGCAACGATAAATAACAACAATGAATAGTAGAGTCCACCAAGGTCACTTTGCCCGTAAACGTTTTGGGCAAAACTTCTTAACCGATCAGTTTGTTATCGATAGCATCGTGTCGGCCATTCACCCTATGCCGGGTGAAGCTGTCGTTGAAATCGGTCCGGGTCTGGCAGCATTAACTGAGCCTGTCGCTTCACGTCTGGACAGCATGACGGTGATCGAACTCGACCGTGATCTGGCGACGCGTCTGGAAAATAACCCTAAGTTTCAGGGCAAATTGCGGGTCATCCAGTCTGACGCAATGAAAATCAATTTCGGCGAGCTGTCTGAAGAACTCGGTCAGCCACTGCGCGTCTTTGGTAACCTGCCGTACAACATTTCTACGCCGCTGATGTTTCATTTGTTCACCTATACCAACGCCATCAAAGACATGCATTTTATGTTGCAGAAGGAAGTGGTAAACCGTCTGGTTGCAGGTCCGAACAGCAAAGCGTATGGTCGTTTAACGGTGATGGCGCAATATTATTGCAACGTGATCCCGGTTCTGGAAGTTCCACCAGAATCCTTCACACCGGCGCCGAAAGTGGAATCCGCTGTGGTGCGTTTAGTGCCGCATGAAGTGATCCCGTATCCGGTCCCGGATATTCGCATTCTGAGCCGTCTGACTACCGATGCGTTCAACCAGCGTCGTAAAACAATACGCAACAGCCTCGGCCATCTGTTCACACCAGAACAAATGACCGAGCTGGGCTTAGATCTCAGCATGCGTGCTGAAAATATTTCTGTAGAGCAATTCTGTAAACTGGCTAACTGGTTGTCCACACGACCTAAAACCCCGGAACCTCAGGAGTAGCGTTATGCTTAATTCGCCCCGCGTTTGTGTTCAGGTGCAAAGTATCTACGTTGAGTCACAGTCGATACCGGAAGAAGAACGTTTTGTCTTCGCTTACACCATCACCATCCGCAATCTGGGGCGTTTTAATGTCCAACTGCTTCGCCGTTACTGGCTGATTACCAACAGTAATGGCCGCCAGACAGAAGTTCAGGGCGAAGGGGTCATCGGTGAACAACCGCTGATCCTGCCTGGCAATGAATTTCACTATACCAGCGGCGCGATTTTAGAAACGCCGCTGGGCACGATGGAAGGCCATTATGAAATGGTCGCACAAGACGGTGAAGCCTTCCGTGTGCCTGTTCCGGTCTTCCGCCTCGCCATCCCTACGCTGATAAATTAATCCTCATGTCGACATATCTTATTGGTGATGTTCACGGCTGCATCGATGAACTCAAGGCGCTATTGGCGCAGGTGGATTTTGATCCGCAAAATGATGTCCTGTGGCTGACCGGTGATCTGGTTGCCCGCGGTCCGTCCTCTCTCGACGTGCTGCGTTTTGTCAGCGGTTTGGGCGATTCGGTTCGCATGGTACTCGGTAACCATGATCTGCATCTGCTGGCGGTTTACGCCGGTATCAGCTTTAACAAACCGAAAGATCGCATCACGCCTCTGCTTGAAGCCGAAGATGCTGATGAGCTGATCAACTGGCTGCGACGTCAGCCGGTATTGCAGGTAGACGATGAGCTGAAGCTGGTCATGGCACATGCCGGGATCACGCCGCAGTGGGATCTCGAAACGGCGCAGATGTGCGCCCGTGAAGTGGAATCCGTGCTGAGCAGCGACACCTATCCGCTATTTCTGGATGCGATGTATGGCGATATGCCAAACAACTGGCACCCGGAGCTTTCGGGCCTGGCACGCCTGCGTTTCAGTACCAACGCATTTACCCGTATGCGCTATTGTTTCCCAAACGGTCAGCTGGACATGATTTGCAAAGATGTGCCGGAAAGCGCGCCAAAACCGCTCAAACCCTGGTTTGATATTCCGGGTCCTGTCCGGGAAGCGGGTTACAGCATTGCGTTTGGTCACTGGGCGTCTCTGGAAGGAAAAGGCGCGCCGGAAGGTATTTACGCACTCGATACCGGGTGTTGCTGGGGCGGAGATCTGACGATGCTACGTTGGGAAGATAAAACCTACTTCACGCAGCCGTCCAACCGCCACAGCGAAAAAGAGCAGTCTGAGATCCCAAAAGTGATTTAATAAACCGCAGACATTCAGACAGCAAAAAGGCACCTTCAAAGGGTGCCTTTTTTATTTCAGACTGATCAGGTATCAGGCGCGGCGGTCGAGAATTTCGAAGCAATAACCGTGGGAGTTCTGCTCATCCGCATCATGGAATTCGCTGAAGGTGCTTTCCCAATCATCCGGCTCGTAATCAGGGAAATGCGTGTCGCCTTCCACTTCTGCATCGATGTGAGTCAGGTATAAACGGTTAGCTTTTGGCAGCAACTGTTCGTAAACGCGGCCTCCGCCCATCACCATGACTTCTTCCACATCACCGGCCGCCGCCAGTGCAGCGTCAACGGACGTTACCCAGGTCACGCCTTCATGTTCGCCCGGTTTAGAGCTGATGACGATATTCAGCCGGCCAGGCAATGGGCGTCCGATTGACTCAAACGTCTTGCGTCCCATGATGACAGGTTTGTTCAGCGTATTACGCTTGAACCAGGCCAGATCACCGGGTAAATGCCAAGGCATAGCGTTTTCCATGCCAATAACGCGATCGGTCGCCAGTGCGGCGATCAGGCTAATAATCATTGTGAAGCCCTGTGTAGAGAAGGAATTGGAGCGTGACCCGAAAAAAGAGCTGACACTATACGGAAAGCCCTATCAGCCGTCGATAGGAAGACCTGCGCTTTACAAAGATATAAGAGAGCTTTACCCCTGCCGGGATATTCCCCGTCAAACGTGCCATCTCAGCCCCTGAAGTGTGGTCAAAAGCCGGAAGCTTTCGCCGTAATTCAGTCGAAAATGCTGAACCGTTGATCTGCATTTCGTCCTGTATATTCGTGCTGTACAACAACCCTTACACACCGGGGCGTTTACGGTACAGCCACAATCCCGGTAATGATAATCCGATAGATAAAGCTCCGACGATAAAACTGGCTTTCAGAAAATTGGTAAGCGCCGTCGACAGCAATACCTCACTGTAGCCAAGGTGCGAAATCTCCACCACGGAAATCATCGCCGTGTAGGCTGATATACCGGGGAACATCGGTATAACGGCGGCAACGGTGAAAACTTTAGGATGCGCCAGCAACCAGCGTGACCAGCGAATGCCCATAATGCCAATCAGTATAGCTGCCAGCAGGGACGCCCACTCAATGTTGATCCCGCCATGAATAAGTAACATCCGGGTGCCGTGGCCGAGCCCGCCAAGCAGTGCGCAATAGGGTAATGCCCGGCGTGGGACATTAAACACCATCGCAAAGCCCAGGGCAGGCACCGCGGCAAAAATCATGTCCTCGATCAGCGCCCATAAAAGACTCATGACCACCCCCGCAAATCCCACAGCGCCATGGCCATGACCACACCGATGCAGGTTGCCAGCGTCAGCAGACTTGCCATCGTCCAGCGTGCCAGCCCGGTATTCACATGCCCCTTGAACATATCCGCCACAGCGTTAATCAGCGGAAAACCCGGCACCAGCAATAACACGCTGGCGGCCATGGCGACGTTTGACGACTGATCAAAAATGCCCAGCCGCAACAACAGGCCTGAAATGGACGTCGCCACAAATGCAGTGCAGCAAAAGTTGATCAGCGGATTCATGTGCTGTGCAGTCAGACTTTGGCGAACGGCCATAGCGACGCCGCTGGCTAAAAAGGTGACGATGAACGCATCCCATCCGCCGCCGTTAAGTTTGCTGAAACACCCGCAGGAGAGCGCCACCATCAACACCATCAGCCAGCGCGGATAGCGCAGCGGTTTGATTTTTTGCAGGCGTTTTGCCACCAGCGCGCTGTCGAGCAGTTTATGCTCAGCCAGGATCACCGTGTGCTGGACTTCGGTCACCACCTGCATGTTGATCCCGCGATCGACATTCTTACGCGTTGAGGTCAGGCAGTAACCGCCGCTGAGCGTGCTGAGCACAATGGCATTGGCGGAGATTGAGCTTTCCACCCGGTCCATGCCCAGCGCGACACCGAGTCTTGCCGACAGCTGTTCGACCAGCATACTTTCCGCGCCATGCTGCAACAGCATCAGGGCACATTCGATGCATAAACGGGTAATTTCACGCTGATGATGCGCCTCGGGGCTTTCACGCACCGGGTGTTCTATGACCGGATCCTGCATACCATTCACCGTCCGCAAAAAAAGCAATAAGAGTGATTTAACTTACTGAGGATTGGCGTATCATGCCGCCTTCTTTTGCTCTGAACATTGACGACGGTTATTTTCATGCTTGAAACCACCCTTTTTGTTGCCAGTATTGCCTTCCTCGGCATGCTTTCGCCCGGCCCTGATTTCTTTCTGGTGATCAAAAATGCGGCCCGCTATCCGCGCATTGCTGCACTCATGACGTCGCTGGGTGTGATTTGTGGCGTGATTACGCACATGTCTTACTGTGTGGCGGGTCTGGCGGTGGTGATCACCACTACGCCGTGGTTATTCAATTTGCTGAAATACGTCGGCGCCGCATATCTGATCTGGGTGGGTATTCAGGCGTTATTCTCCCGCAGCAACAGCAAAATGAACCTCGACGGGCTCGAGCCGCAGCAAGTGAAATTACGCACGGCGTTCGTGCAGGGTTATCTGTGTAATCTGCTGAATCCTAAAGCGACGCTGTTCTTCCTGGCGATGTTTACTCAGGTTTTGCAGATCAACTCCACCGTCGGTGAAAAGCTGTGGTACGCCTCGATAATCGTGGGTTTGTCTGCTATCTGGTGGCCGTCACTGGCCTTGCTGATCCAGAGCCCGCCGGTACGTCGCGGTCTGGCAAAAGCACAAAAAATTATCGATAAGCTGTTGGGTGGCGTGCTGATTGGTTTAGGTATCAAAGTCGCACTGAGCTGATTTGTACTGAATCAGTAAAGAAAAAAAACCGGTGCATCAGGCACCGGTTTTCAGTTTTGAATCTATTTACCCCTTCGCTTCAATCACCTCATTCTCCGGGGCTTTCCCGTCAATACTGCCGCGCCAGCCCTGTTGCTGACCGGAGGCCAGACGCTCCTGATCCTGTTCAATCGCTGCCGTCAGCATATCTTTCGCACGCTGCATGCTGGCGATGCGGAATTCGGTATCTTCGTAATTCTCGATAGTCGCTTCCAGCATTTTCAGGTTATAGCGGCGGAACAAATCGGCTTTCTCGCGGGCTTCATAGGCATCCAGCCCCAGCGCTTCCAGCACATCACGACCGACGCGCAGTGAACCTTCAAACAGTTCACGCTCCGGCGCTTCCACACCTAACTGGCGCAACTGGTACCAGTGATCAACGTCACGCGCACGGGCAATCACTTTCAGGTTCGGGAAATGCTCTTTCGCCAGCGCGGTCAGCTGAAGGTTGGCCTCCACATCATCAATGGCGTTAATCAGGACTTTAGCCTGTGCCGCGCCTGCCGACTCCAGCAAATCCACGCGCGTGGCATCGCCGTAAAATACTTTGGTACCAAATTTGCGCAGCGTTTCAATATGATCAGGATCGTGGTCAAGAACCACGGTATGAACGTTGTTGGCCAGTAACAGACGACCGGCAATCTGACCAAAACGACCGAACCCGGCGATAATGACCTGCGCATTTTCTTCATCGATGGTGTCTTGCGGACGGTCATCTTTTGGCGCATTGCGTTCAAGACGCGCCGACAACACCAGCAGTAATGGCGTCACCGCCATAGAAAGTGCAACGGCCAGCGTCAGCGCCTTTGACCATTCCACCGGCAACACACCGGCCATCTGCGCCGTACTGAAAATCACGAACGCGAATTCACTGCCCTGCCCGATTAAGATGGCAAACAGGCCGCGCTGCTTTTTCGGCACACCCAGCCACGGCGCAATCAGCCACAGCAAAGCGGCTTTCAGCGCCATAAATCCGACCAGCAATGTGGCGATCAGCAACGGCTGATGGACCAGCGTGCCGAAGTCGATAGACATCCCGACGCCGATAAAAAACAGGCCGAGCAACAGGCCTTTGAACGGCTGAATATCACTTTCCAGCGCGTGACGGTATTCAGAACTCGCCAGCAATACACCTGCCAGAAACGCGCCCATCGCCATCGACATCCCGGCCATTTCCAGCAAAATGCCGAAACCGAAGACCAGAAACAGCGCAACGGCACTGAACACTTCACGCATGCCGGAACGTGCCACGAAGTGCAGTAATGGCCGCGTGACATAGCGTCCGAGCAGAATAACCAGCACCAGCGCACCGGCCACTTTTGCCGCGGACAAACCAAAACTCATCAGCGTGGTAGCTTCGCCGGTACTTGCCAGTAACGGGATCATCGCCACCAGCGGGATCGCCGCGATATCCTGAAACAGCAATACCGCAAACGCGCTGCGGCCAATGGGTGACGCGGTCAGGCTGCGCTCACTCATCGCCTGCATGGCGATCGCCGTTGAGGACAGCGCCAGCGTCAGGCCAATCAGCAGGGCAATTTTCCAGTCCAGCCCGAGGAAGTAACAGAACGCGCTGAGCACCACGCCGCAGCCGACCATCTGAATACTGCCGCCGCCGAATACCGAGGCACGCATGGTCCATAACCGTTTGGGATCCAGCTCCAGACCGATGACAAACAGCATCAGCACCACGCCGATTTCCGCAAAGGTCAGAATTGACTCCGCATCTGACACCAGCTTCAGCCCCCACGGACCGATAATGCAGCCGGCGATCAGATAACCGAGCACGGAACCCAGCCCCAGGCGTACCGCAATCGGCACAAACAGCGCCGCCGAGCCGAGATAAATCAGGCCTTCGATCATCAGGTTATGGTTATCCAAGACTCACCTCCGGCGGACAGCCTTCTTTCAGACTCAGACAAGCCGTTAAACGCCGGCGATATTCTTCGCCCGCCGCCTTCAGCGCCACTTCGTCACAAATAAAGGTGTTGTGGACGGCAAAATACGGCAGCCAGTGCATGCCGCAATAAATGGCTGTCGCCTGTAACGGCTGCGCCAGCACGTCGAAATCAGGGTGATCACCCAGTTCGAAATGATGCTCGTTGCCACCGGTCGTCACCGCCCACAGGCAATGTTTTCCGTTCAGCGCATTGCCTTCATGACCGTAGGCCCAGCCGTGCTCAAGCACTTTGTCGATCCACAGTTTCATCAGCGGCGGCAGGCTGTACCATTGGATGGGATGCTGAAAAACCACCAAATCCGCGCGTTCAACCGCTTTCTGTTCAGCGGCGATGTCGATATTAAAATCGGGATAGAGGTCGTAAAGCGAGCGCACTTCAACATTGGGCAAATCACTGACGGCTGACAGCAACCCCTGATTGGCTCTTGAATGGCGCGGATAAGGATGGGCGTAAATTATTAAAATCATCAGTGAACTCATATCGACAAAATATACATTCATCATAAAGTATTTTTAACATTTATTAACTGCCGTAAATACGATGAAAAACAGGGCCCTCAGGCCCTGTTGCTTTAGATGAAAGGATTTACGGACAACTGACTGCCCCGAGATCCAGCCAGTTGTCACCTGCAACCGGCGTCACACCCTGTGTCCAGACTTTCGCTTTCCAGTTATGGCCGCCGTAAGTGGCCATTTCACCCTGAAGATAGGTGGCCGCATTGTCGTAAGGCAAAGTGATATTGCTGACGAGTTGCCACTGATCGCTGCTGCGTAATGGCGGATTGTTTTGAGTCCAATATTTCGCCTTCCATATCAGCTGGTTGTAGCTTACAGCATCACCGGTATTATAGATTTTACTGCTGTCCCAGGCTGGCACTTGTGCCGCTGCAGGATCCGTTGTCACGCCACATCCGCCCGAGGTCGCCGGGTTTACTGTCAGCTGTAAGCTGGCCGTGCCGGATGATTTTCCGTCGCTGACCACAACACTGACCTGATAAACCGTGCTGGTGGTGACAGCCGGAGCGGTAACGTTGATGGCGCTGGTAGTCAGCGAGCTGGCGCTCAGACCGGCGGGCAACGTCCACTGATAGGTTAGCGGATCGCTGTTAGCATCCGTCGCCTGTGCCACCAGCGCGAAGGTATTACCTGCCGTCACGGTCATGGTCGCAGGCAACGTCACCACCGGCGGCTGGTTCGCCTGAACCGCCGAGTTTGTCACCTGAACCTGCGCGGTAGTGCTCAGCCCTTGCGGGTCGGTCACCTTGAGCTGGAATACCCACACCTGATCTTGTGTGGTAGTCAGGACGTTAAACTGCGCTTTGGCTTTGTCTGCATTGGTCAGCGTCACTGCCGGGCCAGAGATTTTGGTCCACAGATACGTCAGCGCACTATTTTCCGGGTCACGGGAGGCAGAACCATCAAGTACCACGGTCACCGGACCGGTCACGTTCTGATTCGTTCCCGCACTGGCCAGCGGCGCAAGATTTGTAGTGCCGCCGCCGCTGCCATCCCCTAACCCTTCATGCATGGCATTCAAAATATCGCCGTTATCTGCGTCGATTTCCCATGCGAACAGGCCGCCAAGCTGATTAGCCAGAACGTATTTACCTTTGGCAATCACTGAACGGTTGTCATCGTAAGTGATCAAATCACCGGTGGAAGGCTTCCACAAATACGGGGCTTCAGCCGCCGGATCATAGTTGTACTGCCAGTCACTGCTGGCTTTAAGCTTCGCCACCTGACGGTAATCGAGAATGCCATTCTCCCAGGTCCCTGCGGTCGGGCCCGTCGCGGTGCCGGTGAAAGGATCGTTATTCTGGAAATTCTTCACCCCTGTCCAGCCGCGCCCGTACATAGCGGCACCCACCACAATTTTGCCCGGCGTCACGCCCTGTGACAGTAATGCCTGCACGCCATGATCGGTGGTGTAATCGGTATCGGGCTTCGAGGCGGAACCGTATAAGGCGGTTTGATGACCCAGCGTCGTCAGTGAGAAAGCCCCATAGAAGTCGTAGCTCATCAGGAATATGTGATCCATATATTGCTGCGCGGCGCTGTAATCCACGTTATCAATTTTGTCCCTGCCTGCACTGATCGCCGAACTCAGTTCGTAGGTTTTTCCTGTCTGGGCTGACAATTCATTAAGCATCGCCCGCAGATCTTTCATCAGCTGCACATAGGTATCACCATCCGCCGTGCTGCCCAGCGCCGGGTTTTCACCGCCACCGCCCGGAAATTCCCAGTCAATATCCACACCGTCAAAGAACTTCCAGGTTTGCAGGAATTCTTTTACCGAGGCTACGAAGACGTCCCGCTTCGCCTTATCCTTCATGAAATAGAACGGGTCTGACAACGTCCAGCCACCGATGGAAGGGACAATTTTCAGGTTTGGATAGGCTTTTTTCAGCGCCATCAGCTGACCAAAATTACCTTTATAAGGTGCTGAATATTCACTGACGCCTTGCTGAGGCATCTGCACCGCAGCCCAGGGATCGTGTATCGCAACTTTAAAATCCTGACGCCCCGCACAGGCGCGTTGCAAGGCCTGAAAACTGCCCTCAATGCTTTTTAAACTGTCGTTAATCCCGTCCCCGCCGCAAATCGGCGTGAAGCCGTACAAGATATGTGTCAGGTTCTGCGCAGGGATTTTATCCACGGAGAATCCGCGACCATACACGCCCCACTCAACAAAATATGCGCCAACGACCTTGCCAGACTTGTTGTTATAAGGCTGGTTATTTTCCTTCAGCGTGCTGGTTAACGGTAGCAGATGACTGCCGTCGGTATCTGCCACCACAATTTGTTTGGCGTCACTGGTGGTACAACCTTCGCTGTTACATAACGCGACCTGTAACTGATAACGCCCGCCTTTACTGACAGCAAAAGTGGCGCTCCCCGTCGCCCCGGACGGACCGCTCCATACCTGCGCACCGTTCAGTAACACTTTGGCCGTCTGTCCGGCATCGCCCGTCCATAAATTCCAGGTTACGGTGACATCTGCCGCATTCTTCACTGTGACCAGCTGGTTATAGGCGGTGGCTGACTGGTTAATATCAATAATGGAAAACGTCGTCTCATCCGCGCCGAGACTTGGCTTTCCGGGAAGTGCAGCCTGTGAGACCGGCGCAAGAACCGCGCCGATAAGCAAAGCCAGAAGGCTGACAGAAGTTTTGTTCATGTGAAATTCCTCATTTTTGACTGGAAGCACTGCAAGAAGGGTTAATTCTCGATGTGAACTAACCAAGGCTTCGAGTATAAAATCAGACACAAACACATAACAATAATTAAACATTAAAACAGCATGATACCCATCACATTAACTTAAAATATCGATCTAAAAGAATAAGTTATAGCAAAAGTTGCTTTCATATGAAGACACCAATAAATAAAAAATATATCTTTAACGTTAAACATATTTAATGATTATGTTTAACATTTTAGCCGAACAGGTATAAAAAAAGCCCGCCCCTTTCGGGAGCGGGCGTCTTAACGTCCGTAGGGAACCAGCGGAGGCTTATTTGCTGATTTTTGCGTGCATTTCCTGCACCGAAATTACCTGCCAGACGCTATCTCATACTGAAGAGGCCGTTTTTTAGCTTAGTTGCTCAAGCCGTAAATTATTGATTACGTTGTAATCTGTTGACTCTCCAGGGTAGATAATCTGTATATCAAGCGGCACATCCTGATTTGGTCCGATAATGTGTCCCGCTCTGCTTTCCAAATAAACGTGGCCCTCTACGGACTTTTCAATGTTCAAAATAATCCAGTTAACATTCGTTTTCAGCCAATCAGGACTGACCTCCGCGCCTTCAGGCAGAACAAACGACAATTCCCACGAACTCACTTGTTCATCCCTGGATGTAAGTATCAGATGATAACTGTAAATATATTCGGGTTGGTCCCACACTAATTTCCAGTGAGACATTAATTGCTGAGTCACTTGTAAGGGTTTAGGTTCAGTCACATGAACCAATGTAGTGACGACATTATTACCTGTATTGATCACGCCAACTGGGGCATGTAATCTGCACACCAGTTCTGTTGAACCTACCGCTTTTCCTGTTACCGGAATTCGAAGAATAACGGAACTGTTCGCAGGAACAGTAACAGCAGGAACTGCAGACACAGAGATAATATCGGTATTACTAATCGTCACATTAATCGTGACATCTTCTACTGTTGTTGCACTATCATTTTCAATTTTACATTTAAATAAATACCTTTCATCGATACCAACACTAAAATCACTTTCAGCCAGTATTACCAGATTCACTTCAGTCACCGGTGCGCTCACCACCGATCGCACAGCATCATTCCAGGTACTTTTTCCCAGAGGATAGTCATAAAGCGTAGAAACATCCTGCCCCGCAGAGACTGACAGCGTCTGCCCGTCAAGATAGATCCCCGAAACTAGTGTAGCGGCCTGATTCATATTATTGACTACGCTCGAAACGCCGCCCCCTGCGCCAAGGATAAAACCATAGCTTTCAAGCTGTGCCTGATCCACTTGAATATTTGGAGAAATAACCAGAATATCGCCTACCGTCTTGTTATAGTCCACGTTAGTAAATAAGCATAATTTACCGTCAGGGCAATTGCTCACGCCCGAGCTTTTTTTAATAAGATAAACATCTTGATCTGCCATAATGTAGCTCTCCGATTTATTTAATATAGTTCACCTTGAGATAAATATGTTTAAAGTGAACGTTTATGTGTTTTGAAAACTTACCTGCCTACCAGAAACAGTAATGAGTGATAAAAAGAGATTTGTGAAATAAAAACAACATCAAAAGCATCATTTTATATAATGCGTCATGTTTTAAATTAATGAGGGATATTATTTATCTCATTTTTATCGTTCTGAGGGATATTACTGAAGTGAGGGCATTGGCGTAACTTCTAACGAATGCTGACAAAACAATATGATATCTGAATGTGCGGAGATGAAATTTATGACAAAAAAAACCGCAGGCGAACCTGCGGCTGGTACGAGAATGTGAACAGATTAGTTTTTGATCCGCGCGTGCATTTCCTGCACTGAAATCACCTGCTCGGTCGGGTCAGAAGACAGCGCCATCGCGGTAGCAAAACCACCGTTCAGCGTGGTGTCGTAATGCACTTTGTATTGCAGTGCGCTGCGACGGATAAGCTTGGAGTCTTCAATCGCCTGACGGCCAGCAGTGGTGTTCACGATATAGACATATTCGCCGTTCTTGATACGGTCCTGAATATGCGGACGGCCTTCATGCACCTTGTTGACCAGACGCGGATTAATTCCGGCCTCGCCCAGCACTACCGCCGTACCGTGGGTTGCATCCAGCTCGAAACCACGTTTGAGCAGTTTCGCGGCTAAATCCACCACGCGAGCTTTGTCACCCTCGCGGACTGACAACAGGGCGCGGCCAGCTTTCTTCATACCGGAATTACTGCCCAGCTGCGCTTTGGCAAAGGCTTCTGCGAAGGTACGGCCGACGCCCATGACTTCACCGGTAGAACGCATTTCCGGCCCCAGAATCGGGTCAACGCCAGGGAATTTGTTGAACGGCAGCACCACTTCTTTTACGGAGTAGTAAGGCGGGATGACTTCTTCGGTCACGCCCTGCTGTGCCAGTGTCTGACCCGCCATCACGCGAGCCGCCACTTTCGCCAGCGGTACACCGGTCGCTTTAGAGACGAACGGTACGGTACGGGCTGCACGCGGGTTGACTTCAATCAGGTAGACTTCGTTGTTCTTCACTGCGAACTGGACGTTCATCAGACCGCGAACACTCAGCTCGAAAGCCAGTTTCTCGACCTGCTGACGCATCACATCCTGAATTTCCTGGCTCAGCGTGTAGCAAGGCAATGAACATGCGGAGTCACCGGAGTGAACGCCCGCCTGTTCGATGTGCTCCATGATGCCGCCAATCAGTACGCGCTCGCCGTCGCAGATAGCATCAACGTCAACTTCTACGGCGTCGTCAAGGAAGCGATCCAGCAGAACCGGAGCATCGTTCGAGACGCTGACCGCATTCTGGAAGTAACGGCGCAGGTCGATTTCGTCGTAGACGATTTCCATCGCGCGGCCGCCCAGCACATACGAAGGACGCACCACCAGCGGATAACCGATACCCGCCGCTTTTTCGACTGCCTGTTCGATAGTCGCAACGGTGGCGTTCGCCGGTTGTTTCAGACCCAGACGGTGAACCGCCTGCTGGAAACGTTCGCGGTCTTCGGCACGGTCAATCGCGTCCGGGCTGGTACCAATAATTAGCACGCCAGCAGCTTCCAGTTCACGCGCAAGTTTCAGCGGAGTCTGGCCGCCATACTGAACAATCACGCCTTTCGGCTGTTCGATACGCACGATTTCCAGCACGTCTTCCAGTGTCACGGATTCGAAATACAGACGGTCGGAAGTGTCGTAGTCGGTAGACACCGTTTCCGGGTTACAGTTAACCATGATGGTTTCGTAACCGTCTTCGCGCAGCGCCAGTGAGGCGTGAACGCAGCAATAGTCGAACTCGATACCCTGACCGATACGGTTTGGACCACCGCCCAGCACCATGATTTTCGGCTTGTCGTTGGTCGGGTTAGATTCGCATTCTTCTTCATACGTCGAATACATGTAGGCGGTATCGGTAGAGAATTCCGCGGCACAGGTATCCACACGTTTGTAGACCGGATGCAGATTATATTTGTGACGCAGTTTGCGCACTTCGCTTTCTGAAACGCCGACCAGTTTCGCCAGACGCAGATCCGCAAAGCCTTTGCGCTTAAGCATGCGCAGGTAATCGTGGGTCAGAATGTTGAAGCCACCTTCGGCCACTTCATTTTCCAGTTTCACTAGTTCTTCAATCTGCACCAGGAACCAGCGGTCCACGTTGGTCAGGTTGAAGATTCCGTCAACGGACATCCCGGCACGGAAGGCATCAGCGATATACCAGATACGCTCGGCACCGGCTTCTTTCAGTTCACGACGGATTTTGGTCAGTGCTTCCGGGTCATCCAGACTCACTTTCGGGTCAAAACCGCTCGCGCCCACTTCCAGACCGCGCAGGGCTTTTTGCAGAGATTCCTGCTGAGTGCGGCCAATCGCCATCACTTCGCCGACAGATTTCATCTGCGTGGTCAGACGGTCGTTGGCACCGGCAAATTTCTCGAAGTTGAAGCGAGGAATCTTGGTCACAACGTAGTCGATAGAAGGTTCGAACGAGGCCGGGGTTTTACCGCCGGTGATGTCGTTCATCAGCTCATCGAGGGTGTAACCCACCGCCAGTTTCGCGGCTACTTTGGCAATCGGGAAACCGGTCGCTTTAGACGCCAGCGCGGAAGAACGTGATACGCGCGGGTTCATTTCGATAACGATCAGACGGCCATTTTTCGGGTTTACCGAGAACTGGACGTTAGAGCCGCCGGTTTCTACGCCGATTTCACGCAGTACCGCCATCGAGGCGTTACGCATGATTTGGTATTCTTTGTCGGTCAGGGTTTGCGCGGGGGCCACGGTGATGGAATCACCTGTGTGGATGCCCATCGCATCGAAGTTTTCGATGGAGCAGACGATGATGCAGTTGTCGTTTTTATCACGCACCACTTCCATCTCGTACTCTTTCCAGCCAATCAGCGACTCATCAATCAGCAGCTCTTTGGTTGGAGAAAGATCCAGACCGCGTTCGCAAATCTCTTCAAACTCTTCACGGTTGTACGCGATACCGCCACCGGTGCCGCCCATGGTGAAGGAAGGACGAATGATGCACGGGAAGCCAACATCAGCGGCAACCGCCAGCGCTTCTTCCATGGTGTGTGCGATACCGGAACGTGCGGTGTCGAGGCCGATTTTTTTCATCGCCACGTCGAAACGGCGACGGTCTTCCGCTTTATCAATCGCATCGGCGGTCGCTCCAATCATGGTCACGCCGAATTCTTCCAGCACGCCCTGACGTTCCAGTTCCAGCGCACAGTTCAGTGCGGTCTGGCCGCCCATGGTTGGCAGCACGGCATCCGGACGTTCTTTCTCGATAATCTTGCGCACCACTTCCCAGTGAATTGGCTCGATGTAAGTCGCATCGGCCATTTCCGGGTCAGTCATGATGGTCGCAGGGTTGGAGTTCACCAGAATGACGCGGTAACCCTCTTCACGCAGCGCCTTACACGCCTGCGCACCCGAGTAGTCAAATTCACAAGCCTGGCCGATAACAATCGGGCCGGCGCCCAGGATCAGGATGCTTTTTATATCTGTACGTTTTGGCATTTTTTCTTGCTCCTGATTTATTTGCCTGTAAGAGTGGCGTCGTTTTTATTGGTAGCGCGAAAAGCTTCAATCAGTTCGATGAAGTGGTCGAACAGCGGTGCCGCATCGTGCGGACCCGGACTGGCTTCAGGGTGCCCCTGGAAGCTGAACGCCGCTTTATCAGTGCGATGAATGCCCTGCACCGTGTGGTCGAACAGTGATTTGTGGGTCACGCGCAGGTTGGCAGGCAGACCGGTTTCATCAACCGCAAAACCGTGGTTCTGCGCGGTGATCATCACGATATCTTTATCGATATCTTTTACCGGGTGGTTACCGCCGTGGTGGCCGAGCTTCATTTTTACGGTCTTCGCGCCGCTGGCCAGTGCCAGTAACTGGTGGCCGAGACAGATGCCGAATACCGGAATGTCAGTTTCCAGGAAGGATTTGATCGCAGCGATCGCGTAATCACATGGCTCCGGGTCACCCGGGCCGTTGGACAGGAAGATACCGTCCGGATTCATCTTCAGCACTTCTTCTGCCGGCGTTTGTGCTGGAACCACTGTCAGGCGGCAACCGCGATCCACCAACATGCGCAAGATATTACGCTTCGCGCCGTAGTCGTAAGCCACCACGTGGAATGGCAGTTCTTCAGATTTCTTCGCTTCCGGCAGTTCGCCTTCCAGCGTCCAGCTGCCTTGCTGCCAGCTGTAGGATTCTGTCGTCGTCACTTCTTTCGCCAGATCCATCCCTTTCAGCCCCGGGAATGCTTTGGCTTTTTGCAGCGCCAGTTCAGCATCCGGTGAATCGCCCGCAATGATGCAGCCGTTCTGTGCGCCTTTTTCACGTAACAGGCGGGTCAGTTTGCGGGTATCAATATCGGCGATGGCAACGATGTTGTTGCGCTTGAGATAATCAGAGAGGTTTTCTTCACTGCGGTAATTGCTGGCAATCAGAGGTAAATCGCGAATGACCAGG
This sequence comes from Rahnella sp. JUb53, assembly GCF_004346065.1. Classification (NCBI taxonomy): domain Bacteria; kingdom Pseudomonadati; phylum Pseudomonadota; class Gammaproteobacteria; order Enterobacterales; family Yersiniaceae; genus Rahnella; species Rahnella sp. JUb53. The sequence continues at coordinate 91,516 of NZ_SLYT01000009.1, read as the reverse complement.
CCTTGAGCGTGTACTGCGGAGGATTCTGCATCAGCGGCGTTAGTGCCGACATTACCGATATGGGGATAAGTGAGAGTGACAATCTGGCGGGAATAGGAAGGATCAGTGAGGATTTCTTGATAACCGGTCATCGACGTATTGAAGACCACTTCCCCCACTGCCGACCCTTCTGCCCCGATGGCCCGACCGTGGAATTGGGTTCCGTCTTCCAGAACCAATAGCGCTGACTTTATCAAAGCATCCTCCAAGAATAATAAATCACAATATCTGCATATTAATTCAGATAACTCGATCTAAATCAATGCAAAAATCGCTCCCAAAGGCAATTTTTGGCAAATTGCGCGCATTCTAATGATGGCAGTACGGTTTGTCTACCAAAAGCACCAATATTTCTCTTCTTTTCGTACAACTCAGAGAAAAGGCTCTCTGACTGGCATAAAAATAGTGACTAAGTCGCCATAGTAACCGTTTGCGGGAGAGGATGTGTGGAAAATGACGAGAAAAGGGGAATTGTTACAGAACCGAAGAGTGGTCGCGTTCAAAAAACATGCAATGCATCAGATAAAACCAGTGAAAACACCATAAAAATGAAAACACAAAGATAAAAATAAGCGAAACACTTATTTTCTAATAAAAAGAGAAGGGCAATCAAGGAACTGCCCTTTTATCAAAACATTATGACCAAAACAACCACATCACATCTAAATCATCTTTTACAAATCTTCTAAACCAAGCACGTCTCGCATGTCATAAAGACCGGTTTTATGTGAAGAAAGCCACTTACCCGCACGAACAGCGCCATTTGCGAATGTCATGCGGCTGGAAGCCTTGTGCGTTATCTCAACGCGCTCACCGATATCTGCAAACATCGCGGTGTGTTCACCGACGATATCGCCTGCACGAATCGTGGCAAAACCAATACTCTTTGGATCACGTTCACCGGTATAACCTTCACGGGCATACACCGCGCACTCTTTGAGATCACGGCCTAATGCACCGGCAATCGCTTCACCCATCGCCAGTGCTGTACCTGATGGTGCATCAACTTTATGACGGTGGTGCGCTTCCACGATTTCAATATCCGTGTAATCGCCCATGACTTTGGCCGCCTTTTCCAGCAGCTTGAGGACAACATTCACGCCAACGCTGAAGTTGGCGGCAAAAACGACCGGAATGATCTCCGAAGCCTGCTTAATTGCGGCCTTACCGGCATCATCAAAGCCCGTGGTCCCGATAATCATGCCTTTATGGTGCTTCTGGCAAAATTCCAGATGCGCCAGCGTGCCTTCCGGACGGGTGAAGTCGATCAAAATATCGAAGTCGTTCGTCACAGCATCCAGATTGTCATGCACTTTAATGCCCATAGTACCGACACCGGCCAGTTCACCCGCATCGGCACCCACTAAGGAAGAACCCGAACGTTCCAGCGCTGCGCCCAACACCACGCCATCGGCATCGGATACGGCCTGAATCAGCTGCCGGCCCATGCGGCCACCTGCGCCAACAATGGCCATGCGAATATCAGCGTTACTCATAATTACTCTCTTCTTATAGGGGTTCTGCCATGAAACAGAATCAGGTTATCGGCCCCGCCATGAGGGAGCCAGCGAAATTGCCTCATAATTAGAAAATTATGATACAGGCCGGTTAATATCAGTAAAAGCCATCTGGTTTCAGGTTACTAAAAGTAGGGTTTTGTGTTAAACCGCTGACGGAACTGGAACTTGGCCGTGTCCAGAGTAATAAAATAGTAGCTAAACGTTATTTGCATAAAAATTCATGACAATGAATAAAATGTGCTTCACGTTACCGCTCCTTAAAACTTTCATCTACTTTAGTTTGTAACGGGCTTAACAAATAGTCGATGACACGCCGCTTACTGGTTTTTATTTCAGCGGTGACATTCATTCCCGCAACCAGGTTAATACGTTTCCCTTCGATCATAAGATGATTTTGATCCAGAGCGACAATTGCACTAAACACCATTCCGAGTTGTTCATGCTCCATCGCATCCAGACTGACGCTAATCACTTTTCCTGTCAGGTAACCGTAACGCGTATAAGGAAACGATTCGATTTTCACAGTGACAGGTTGGCCAACATTTACAAAACCGATATCTTTATTGGCGATCAGTGTTTCTACCTCAATTTTATCTTCAAGAGGGACGATAACCATGATCGGTTGTGCCTCCGTCACAACACCGCCGACGGTATGTACAGCCAATTGTTGTATTGTGCCATCAACTGGCGAAGACAATGACATCCAGTGCTGTCGCTGAGTGGCTTTTAAAAGCTGACCGGAAAGCTGATGAATTTGCTCATTGGCTTGCCGTAACGTTTCAAGGGTATCTCGCTGTAAAGTCGTCGTATTCAACCGCTGTTCTTGTTCTGCCTGACTGATACTTTCTTGTATCTGCTGAGTCTTGTTACGCAAACTTTTCAAATCATGCTCGTTTTGGATGACTTTACTTTCCTGTTCATAATACTCATGTTGAGAAAGATAGTTTTTATTGAGCAAAACAAGAAAATCTTTCGAGCGTTGTCTCTCAATTTTTCCTATTCGCTCCAGTTTGTGGATCTGATCGTCATTTGAACGCAATTCTGCATGATATTGATTAAGTATTGCCTGTAACTTTTCATTTTGGGTTACCCAGGTCTGATAGTAATTTTCACCCAAAATCTCAGTTTCATTAATATCCTCAGAAGGAATACCCCATTTTTCTGCCAATTTTCTATTCAAAGAAAGACGCTGGCGTTTCTCGATCGAAACAATCAAAGCTTCCGCACGCAATTTAGCCAACTGTACAGCCTGTAATCCTTTTACCGACTGCTCATAATCACTGTCGGAACCAATACCACTTAATTCGATGAGAGGCTGCCCCTTGCGAACAAACTGTCCATCGCTGACATAAATATTTTTAACCACGGACGTTTCAAGCGGCTGAATTTGTTTACTGCGTCCACTCGGTATTGTTTTACCTTGGGTAATGGCAAGAATATCAATTTGGCCTATCAACGCCCATACAAAAGCAATCGCGGTAAATAATATTATTGCGCGGGCGACAGCCTTTGGAGCAACAGAGACAGGTGTTTCTGTAAGTTCAAGATGGGCCGGGAGGAAAGCTTTTTCATTTTCATTTCGTTCTATAGGCTCCAGATCTTTACGATAAGGCCAGATACTTTTCCATATGCGACAATAATTACGGCATAACTCCGATATTGCCTGAATGCATAATTTCATATTTTTGCGTCTGTTATTTTTAATAAAGTGAATTTTTCTATAATGATTGGATAGAATGTAAGTGTCGGTAATACCCATTTTCACGAGATAATAATTCCTGATGAGTACCCTCTTCAACTATCTGTCCTTTATCCATCGCAATAATCCGCTGTGCATGGCGAACGGTTGAAAGACGATGAGCAATAATCAATACCGTTCTATGACGACAGATTGCCTGCATATTTTGCATAATGGCTTTCTCTGACTCGTAATCCAGTGCACTGGTTGCTTCATCAAAAATTAATATTCGGGGATCGCCGACCAGAGCGCGGGCAATAGCGACACGCTGGCGTTGGCCCCCAGATAATCCTGCCCCCTGCTCTCCAACATGGGTGTCGTAACCTTCAGGCAACTCCATAATAAATTCGTGGGCACCTGCCAACTTTGCCGCTTCAATAATACGTTCAAGTGTCATACCCGGTTCAGCCAGTGCAATATTGTCGCGAACGCTGCGGTTTAACAAAACATTATCTTGTAAAACAACGCCAATTTGCCTTCGCAACCAGGCTGGATCGGCCAAAGCAAGGTCATTACCATCAATGGTCACCCTCCCACGCTCGGGCGCATACAGCCTTTGAACCAGTTTCGTCAGTGTACTTTTGCCAGAGCCAGAGCGCCCAACGATCCCAATCACTTCATTAGCATGGAGTTTCAGACTCAGGTCACGCAGTACTTCATGCCCGTCAGGACGGTAACGGAAACAGACTTGCTCGAAATGGATTTCCCCCTGGATCTCAGGCAGCGCGAGCCGACTGCTACTATTTTCGTTTGGGGTATTAAGAATATCACCCAGGCGCGCCACTGAAATTCCAACCTGCTGAAAATCCTGCCATAACTGAGCCAGACGAATAACCGGCGCAGCAACCTGCCCGGCTAACATATTAAATGCAATCAGTTGCCCCACGGTTAAATCACCACCTATAACCAGCCGCGCTCCCAGCCATAGTGTAGCGACCATGACCAATTTCTGAATCAGCTGCACACCCTGCTGCCCGATAGTTGCAAGCCTTGTCACACGAAAACCAGCATGGACATAACTGGCCAGCAGCTGATCCCAGTTTCGAGTCATCTGGGGTTCAACGGCCATTGATTTGATGGTTCCAACAGAAGTGACTGATTCCACCAAAAATGACTGGCTGTCAGCATTGCGGGCAAATTTTTCATTCAGGCGGGCGCGTAATACAGGACTAATAGCTGCTGACCAGAATGCATAACAAGGTAAGGAAATAAGCACGACCAGCGTAAGCCACCCGCTATAAAAGCTCATGACGATCAGAAAGATAAAAGAGAAACTGAGATCCATCACCGATGTCAGAGCCTGGCCTGTAAGGAAATTTCGGATCTGTTCAAGTTCTCTTACTCTGGCGATGGTATCCCCGACCCGCCGTTTCTCAAACCAGGCCAATGGCAAAGCAAACAGGTGACGAAACAGGCGAGCACCCAGCTCAACATCAATCCTGCTGGTGGTATGAGCAAAAATGTAAGTCCTCAGGCCCCCTAACACGACTTCGAAAAGTACGACAACCAGCAGCGCAACAGTCACCACATCCAGCGTACTAAAGCTGCGGTGGACTAATACCTTATCCATAACGACCTGAAAAAATAAGGGTGTAATCAGGGCAAAAAACTGGATCACAGCAGAGGTAACCAAAACTTCCAACAATATTTTTCGATACTTAATAACCGCGGGAATAAACCACGTGAAATCAAATTTAGCCAAGGAACCTAACACCGAAGCCCGGGATGTAATCAGGATAAGCTCACCCGTATAGCGCGTTAGGAACTTTTTCTCTTCCAGAATGACAGGTTTCTTTATATTTAGATCCTGAATGAGATATTGAGAACCATCTATTTTTGCCAAAATTAAATGATTCCCTGCATCATCCCACATGAGGGCCGGAAGGGTAATTTTACAAAGTCGTTTCACAGGAGTACTTACCGACTTAGCTTTTAAACCTATACTTTTAGCAGCGAGAAGCCAGTTTGTTTTATTGAATCTCTCTTCACCGCAGTTAAAGCGATGCAAGATGTCCTGTGGATTTACAGCAATACCGTGGTATTGGGCCAGAATGACAAGAGCAAGAATTTCTATATTATCTTTCATAATGGAGACTCAACGTTAGGAAACAACAACATTCTATTCACTACAACGTGGGAATTAGTAAAACTCCATAAATCGGTGAATATGACAAGAGTCTAAATTCTATGTTTTTTGCATGCCTCATACAATCTAAAATACGCATCACTTAAAACAATGATCACCGGTTATGCACCTTACTTTAAATGATACTATTAATGCAGCGCATGAATAAAAACCCCCAACTCATAACCCCCACACTAATACACGGTAAAAAAATAAAATTTGATATATCTCGATAATATCTATCTAATACTCCTCAAGTACATCCTCCAACAGAAGGAATTTAGCGTGGGATATATAAACTCAAATAATAGTACATCTAAAATTACCACCCCTGATAAATGGTTACAGATCGTACCAATGGTTTTTTCTGCTGAAGGAATGAAAGAACTTCAGGACATAATAAAGCATACTTATAATTCTGAGGGATATGAAGTTACACCTTCTCTCTGCAAATATACAGCCTATTCAATTGAGTATGAAGTTAAAAGCTATATTTCACAGCTAATTGGATATAATGAATTACTTTCGTTTATAAATAATGACTCGTTACAAACTAGTAAAGACGATGATACAACGAGCTTTTTTGGCTGGAGTGGAGATCTAGCTCAGCAGGCTTCAATGATAGCGGACCTGTGGAGCGAATTGGAGGAAACTGACCGTTCTCCTGCTTTTGACATCTTAGATAAGTATGCAAGCAAAGCGGCTTTAGCCGACGTGATTATTTCTGGTGACTCCGTAACTAACCATATAGCAAAAACAATGACATCGAATGCTGCAGTTGCAGTTGCTGCATTCGCAGCTGGAACGAAACTAGCACCTTTACCCCCCGTCATCAAAGCCCCAATAATTATGGCACTAGGCCTGGTCGTCTCGATACTCACCGAGCAGGCATGGGATGACCTTGGTATTGCAGAGAAATTAGGTATTCCGAATGGTAGTCTGAAATTTCCTGAGGGCATGAATCCGGGTCTGATAAAAGCTCTTGAGGCTGCGGGTCTCAATCCGACGGGTAATTTGATTCCTGCGATAAATGCTTATGATGCATGGCGTAAAATGAATAGCGGTGGAATGTCTGAAAATGGTCAAGGTCCCTCACTTGATGAGGCAGAAAATCAGAGTTCACCCATTATCATAGATTTAGATAATGACGGTGTGGAAACAATTTCTTTAAAAGATGGCGTTTTTTTTGATCTCGATAATAATGGCTTCTCTGAAAAAAGTGGCTGGGCAGAAAAAGACGATGCATTTTTAGCACGAGACATTAATAATGATGGTCAGATTAACTCAGGTGCTGAGTTATTTGGTAATAATACTTTAATGGCAGATGGTTCATTGGCTAAAAATGGCTATGAGGTTTTACAAGAACTCGATGAAAATAAAGATGGCCTGATTAGCAATCTCGATACCATTTGGTCGACGCTAATGATTTGGCAGGATATGAATGGCAACGCTATTTTAGATAGTAATGAATTAAAAAGTTTATCCGATGTTGGCATTGCTTCCATTAACACCAACTATTCCTCAAGCACTTTTATCGATGCCCAAGAGAATGCTCACAAACAGACCAGTATTGTTACGTTTGAAGATGGTAAACAAACTGGCTCAGCAGATGTTTGGTTTGATGTCGACAAACAAAATACAATCTACAGTGGCGATTTCGAAATTTCTGAAAATGTATCCTGGCTGCCAAATATCGCCGGATTAGGAAATATTCCTTCCCTTCACATTGCGATGTCGAAGAACAATGAACTTAGGGAACTTGTCATTGAATATATCAATAAACCAGGCCTTGAGGGAGCGTTAGAAAAAATTATATTTATCTGGGCAGGAGTGAACGATATATCACCTACAAGCCGTGGCAATTACATCGACGCAAGACAAATTTCCGCATTGGAGCTTGCGACAGGAGACTCGTATAAAAATAACACCAACTCCAAAAACCCAGGTGTAAATGCTGGGGAAATTATCAAGAAAGAATTTATTGATTTCGAGAAATTTGTATCAGCAAAACTTCTAATCCCCACTTATTACCCCCATGAGTTTTCATTAATAAAAACAGACATTGACAATGAAAATAAAGAGTTATCCCTGAATTTTGAACAATTCGAAAAATATCTCTCCTTAATAAAAAATACTTACCCTAAAGATTATATAAACTTAAAAACTCTTTTCACAAACTACTTTGTTTACCATCCTGAATTTAGCGATATCGTAAATAGGATAGGCATTAACAATATTACTGGAACGGTAAGTAGCGATATATTAAATGGGGATAACAACAATAACCATCTGGCTGGGTGGGAAGGTGATGACAGGCTTATCGGTGCCAGCGGCAATGACCTGCTCGACGGCGGCAGCGGCAACGACACGCTGAGCGGCGGTAACGGTGCTGACACCTACGTCTTCGCCCCCGGCCACGGGCAGGACTCGCTGACGGATATAGTCTACTTCGACAGCGATATCACCACCCTGCGATTTACCGGCGCACGCGCCGCCGACGTTCAGCTCTTCTCCGTCGGCAACGACCTTATCATCCGCGCCTACGGCAGCGACGACAGCGTCACCCTGCGTGGCTTTCTCAGCGACGCAAGGAACCGTCTCGTCAGTTTTGCCTTTGATGATACCACCCTCAACGAGGCCGATATCACCGCCCTGCCCGTGACCTTTATCGGTACCGAAAACGATAATATTCAGACCGGCTGGAATGGTCAGGACGTCATGGAGGGCGCGGCCGGCAACGACCGCCTTACCGGCGGCAACGGCAACGATACCCTCGGCGGCGGCGCAGGCAACGACACCCTGACTGGGGGCGAAGGCCTCGACCGCCTCACCGGCGGCACCGGCAATGACGCGCTGAGCGGCGGTAACGGTGCTGACACCTACGTCTTCGCCCCCGGCCACGGGCAGGACTCGCTGACGGATATAGTCTACTTCGACAGCGATATCACCACCCTGCGCTTTACCGGCGCACGCGCCGCCGACGTTCAGCTCTTCTCCCTCGGCAACGACCTTATCATCCGCGCCTACGGCAGCGACGATGCCGTTACACTGCGCTATTTCCTCAGCGACGCAAGGAGCCGTCACGTCAGTTTTGCCTTTGATGATGTGACCCTCAACGAGGCCGATATCGCCGCCCTGCCCGTGACCTTTATCGGTACCGAAACCAATGATACTCAGACCGGCTGGGACGGTCAGGACATCATGGAGGGCGCAGCCGGCAACGACCGCCTTACCGGCGGCAACGGCAACGATACCCTCGACGGCGGCGCAGGCAACGACACCCTGTCTGGGGGCGAAGGCCTCGACCGCCTCACCGGCGGCAGCGGCAACGACACGCTGAGCGGCGGTAACGGTGCCGATACCTATGTCTTCGCCACCGGCCACGGGCAGGATACCCTGACCGACTATGTTTATTCCGGCTCCGACCTCAACACCCTGCGCTTTACCGGCGCACGCGCCGCCGACGTTCAGCTCTTCTCCCTCGGCAACGACCTTATCATCCGCGCCTACGGCAGCGACGACAGCGTCACCCTGAGTGGCTTTCTCAGCGACGCAAGGAACCGTCACGTCAGTTTTGCCTTTGATGATATCACCCTCAATGAAGCCGGTATCGCCGCCCTGCCCGTGACCTTTATCGGTACCGACCTCAATGACGTTCAGAGCGGCTGGAACGGTCAGGACGTCATGGAGGGCGCAGCAGGCAACGACCGCCTTACCGGCGGCAACGGCAACGATACCCTCGGCGGCGGCGCAGGCAACGACACCCTGACTGGGGGCGAAGGCCAGGATCGCCTCACCGGTGGCTCTGGGGATGATACATTGGATGGGGGAAGCAGCGGTGCTGATCTCTATATGTTCCGCGAAGGTCACGGGCATGATGTATTAACCGATTACAGTTCAAATATTGATCAGACAGACAGATTAGTGTTTAGCGGTGCACGTTCAACAGGTATGGAAACTGAGAGAGTTGGGCAGGATCTCGTTATTTATGCTTACGGGAACAGCGATAGTGTGACACTCAAGAATTATTTCATTGGATCCATTAATTACAAGCGTTACGAGCTGGAATTCAGTGATACTACGCTGACAAATGAAGATCTTATGACTGTGACACAGACCGACACATTGATCCCGGCACGTCAGAGTGCAGCCCTGCAATCTTTTGACATCACAGTATCGAATCATTCAACCTCTTTATCTGCCGCAATCTCACAAAACACATCGCATTTTGTTGCGGCTGAAAGTCTTGCTGCCGCAACCACGCAGGTTACGCAGCTGATCAATGCCATGGCCGTCTTTGGGGCCCCGCAAACTACGCCACCTTTAATTACTGATCAAATGAGGGATTATTATCAGATAACTACTTCTTCGCTTTAATCATTCCCCTAAGTGCGGCGGGTTGCCCGTCGCGCTTTCAGTCAATCTGCCCACATAATCATCATGCAGGCAGCCACTCCTGAATTTTCACTTATCCCCTTATTCTCCTACGAAACGGTTATCAATTCTTCAGACAGCCAATTTCTTAGATCTGAAACATTAAATTTTTATTATATCTACACAAATAATATTGATAAAACCAATGATTGTGGTAATAAATAGCAACCTAATTTTAACTGCGGAAATTTGATTTAAACGCAGTCAAAATGAGCAGCCTGGCATCATAAGGCGCGTCTTCACCCTCACCAGACAGTCATCAGTGAGGGGAAAAATAAAAATACAGGGCCAATATTGTTGCTGATTTTTCTAATCAGCATGTTGGCACAGGGACTCAAGATGAAATTCAAACTAAACAAAGTCGCCCAGGCGACTACTGCTGGCCTGCTCTTCGGCTTAGCCTCTTTCGCTTCACACGCAGAAATCACCCTGATTAAACAAGACCCGCAGCCGAACGATCCCCTGAGCCGCCTGCAATTCCAGGTTGGCGGGAGTATTCGTCCGCAATTCCAGTTCCAGAATGGCGTGAAAAACTACAAAACTAACGGTTTTGATGGCGGTACACGTTTCCGTTTCTCCACTGATTATTATCTGTTTGATGATATCAGCTGGATTAACTACTACGAACTGGGTGTCAATATCCCTGCCCTGACGGGCTGGGACAATCACCACGCAGATGGCGCGCATAACACCAGCCGCCGTATGCTTTATACCGGTCTGAAAAGCAAAACCTACGGCCAGCTGACTTTTGGTCAGCAAAACAGCGTTTACTACGATGTGGTCGGTGCGAAAACCGATATCTGGGATTACGACATGCTCGCCCAGGCGCCGGGTAATGGTGTGAACGGCGACTACGACGGTTCTTATCGTTCCCGTAAGATGCTGAAATACAAGAACACCTTCGGCGACGCCGATGTGTATGCCTCTTACCTGTTCGAAGACAACGAGTTGCTGACCGGCAAAAATGGCCTGCGTTACAAACGTAACGGCGGTGGTTCCGTCGGTGTGGATTACCACATCACCAAAGATCTGACCTGGGGTACGGCGTACAACTACACCGACGCAGAAATGAGAAACCCTGGCGATAACACCTCTAAAGACTACAACCAGAGCATTGTCGGTACCGCACTGAGCTGGAAACCAGGCAACTGGACAGCGTCCTTCGGCGGCGGTTACTACCATGACTTCCTGACCACTGGCGTGAAAACTGAAGACAACTTCTTCGCGGGCGACGCTTACGGTCTGGAATACTTCCTGGGTTATGCTTTCCCAATCAATCAGCTGGCAGTTAAAACCATTCAGCCATACTTCATGGGTGACCGTCTGACCTATGTGACTGGCCGTAATTACCAGCGTATTGATAACGGGCTGGGTGTGTCCTTCCAGCTTGATTACGGCTTCCGTGTTGATTACGAGCACGTGTTCACGTCCTCTACCGATAACCTCGGTGATATGAACCTGATCCGTCTGCGTTACGACTTCTAAGCCTTAACGATTGAACCTTAAGGGCCGGCTTTACGTCTTATTGACGGGCTGGCCCTTTCTTTTTACATCATTTCATCTATCCCGCAGAGGCAAAGCCAGACTAGACTCATAGAGACAGTTGTCGCTATATCCACTTTGTAACCTGCAGGAGAGCTTTGCGATGTCAGCATTATTCCGGTCCGACATAACTGCCATTGGCGACTATCGAGCCGAATTGGGTGAAACTCCCGTCTGGTGCCAGCGCACACAATCTTTGCTTTGGGTCGATATTCTGGCTCAGCGCGTTCTGCGCTACTGGCCCGATACCGGGCAAACTGAAATCCATGAGCTTCCCGCCGTCACCAGCGCCGTGTTGCTGACCGAAAAGAGAAATCAATTTTTGCTGGTTTCCGTCGACGGGATCCACCTCTACGATTACGAGCAAAAATCCCGCCAGAAGCTTTGCGATTATCCCGGTGCCGAAGGCACGCGGCCGAACGAAGCCGCTGTCGCCCCCGACGGTTCGCTGTGGTTCGGTACGCTCGATATTAAGGAAGAGAAGGACAACGGCGAATGGTTCCGCTATGAAGCAGGGGCAGAAAAACCTGAAATGATGCTCGATGGTGTCGGTTGTACCAACACGCTGGTCTGGCATGAAGGTAAAGTCTGGTTCGCGGACAGCAAGAAAAAACGCTTCTTTTCCGCCAACGCCCGCCGGATCAATCCGCTGAAAATATCCTGCTTCTCTTCAGGCGATAAAATCCCGGATGGCTCAGCACTGACACAAAATGGCTGGCTGATCACCGCATGCTGGGGATCGAAATGCCTGCTGCGTCAGCAGATTAATCAGGGTGAATTACTGAAGCTTGATACGCAACCGGTGCCGGTGACACAACCGAGTTGCTGCACGTTTGGTGGTCCGGATATGACTGAGCTGTTTATCACCTCAGCCCGTAAAAACCTCGATGCGCCGCATGCGCTGGAAGGTGCTTTACTGCATGTAGAAACCACCGCGGTGGGTGCGCCACAGAATTTGTTTAAACTCGAAAAGCCTTAATTGCCTTCGGATTTCAGCCATAAAAAAACCGGCCACAGTGAGCCGGTTTTTCATTTTAAGGCCTGATGTCAGTCGATCTGTTTTACATCTACGCGCAGCTCTTTCGGCACTTCGAACACGATATTTTCTTCGCGTCCTTCGATGTTAATCACATCGAGGCCACCAAAGGTTTTCAGCTTGCTGATCACGTCCTGCACCAGAATATCCGGTGCAGATGCGCCTGCCGTTACGCCAATGCTTTTTGCATCTTTCAGCCAGCTTTCCTGAATATCAGCTGCCGAGTCGATGAGATAAGAAGGCACACCGACGCGCTGGGCGAGTTCCGCCAGACGGTTGGAGTTTGATGAGTTTTTCGAGCCAACCACCAGCACAACATCTGCGCCATCCGCCAGCGTACGCACGGCTTCCTGACGGTTAGTGGTGGCGTAACAGATATCATCTTTGCGCGGCCCGACAATGTTCGGGAAACGATCGCGCAACGCATCAATGATCGCTGAAGTATCGTCAACCGATAGCGTGGTTTGCGTCATAAAGCACAGGTTGTTTTCATCTTTCACCTGCAATTTATACACATCCTCCGGCGCTTCAACCAGATACATGCCCCCGTTCGGGTTGCTGTACTGGCCCATCGTGCCTTCCACTTCCGGGTGACCGGCATGACCAATCAAAATGGCTTCGGTGCCTTTACGACTGGCGCGCGCTACTTCCATATGTACTTTGGTTACCAGCGGACAGGTCGCATCAAACAACATCGTCAGGTCACGGGCTTTCGCTTCTGCGCGCACAGCCTGAGAAACACCGTGGGCGGAGAAGATCAGAATTGAGCCATCCGGCACTTCGCTGATTTGCTCAATGAAAACTGCCCCGCGCTGACGCAGGCTGTCGACCACATAGCGGTTGTGAACCACTTCGTGACGCACATAAATAGGCGCGCCGTAAATTTCCAGCGCACGTTCAACGATACTGATTGCGCGGTCAACGCCCGCGCAAAACCCTCTCGGGTTAGCCAGCAATATCTGCATGTTTCCCCTCAAGCTCCGGGTCAATTTCCAGAACTTCAATATCGAAATCGATATGTTGCCCTGCCAGCGGATGGTTGAAATCTACAGTGATGGAATCTTCGGTCACTTCACGGACAACACCCGGCATTTCACTGCCATCGCGGCCACTGAACAACATGATGGTGCCGACATCCGGCACCCCTGTTTCCTGAAAATCACGACGGGAGAAGAACTGAACCAGATCCGGGCTTTTAGTCCCGAATGCCGATTCAGGGGCTAACGTGAATGCACGTTTATCCCCCACGTTCAGCCCTAGCAGCTGATTTTCCAGCGCGTCAGACAAGCTGCTGTCGCCAAGGCGAAACAGCGCAGGTTTCCCATTAGCGCGGGTCGATTCTGCCGTCGAGCCGTCTTCCAGCTTCAACGTAAAATGCACCAGCACGGCGCTGTCGTGTTTCACCTGTTGAGACATAATTCTTATCCTTTGCTCTTCGTGGCTTCATTCGGTTTAGCCAGAAAACCTTCCAGCACCACCATTGCTGCACCGACGCAGATAAAACTGTCGGCCAGATTGAAGGTCGCGAAATGCCAGCTACCGACATAAAAATCGATAAAGTCGACCACGAAACCGTGGTACAGGCGGTCAAACAAGTTACCGAGTGCGCCACCGATAATCATAGCGAAGGCAATGTTATTCAGCTTCTGCTTCGCGCTGCCGCGATACATCAGCACGACCAGTGCCACGACGATAACCAGTGCGATTAACGCGAAGAACCAACGCTGCCAGCCGCCTTTATCTGCCAGGAAACTGAACGCTGCACCATGGTTCTGGGCGTAGAACAGATTTAAATACGGGATCAAAGGCATGGATTCGCCGAGCTGGAAGTTTCCCATAATGAGAAACTTACTGCCCAGATCCACGATAATGACCACGACCGCCAGCCAGAGCCAGCGGAGTCCGGTGGAACAAATCGATTTACTCATTATGCAAACTTACGCTCTTCGCCGTCGCCAGCGATGTTAGTGACACAACGGCCGCAGATATCGCTATGTTCCGCGTTCTGGCCGACGTCAGTAGTGTAATGCCAGCAGCGCGGACATTTGTCGCCTTCCGCTTTCGCCAGACCGATTTTCAGGCCTTTGAGCAATTCACTTGGCACAGCGGCATCGTCTGCTTCAGACAGCGCGGCAACTTTCGCACCTGAAGTCAGCAGCACGAAGCGCAGTTCGTTGCCCAGAGAACGCAGGTCGGCTGCCAGCGCATCATCAGCAAACAGCGTGACCGCCGCTTCCAGAGAACCGCCCAGACGTTTATCAGCACGCGCCTGTTCAATCACTTTATTCACTTCGCCACGGACTTTCAGCAGCTCATCCCAGAACGCATCGTTCATGGATTCGTTGCCCGCGAGACCGAACAAACCGTCATACCATTCTTCGGTAAAGACGAATTTCTCACGGCTGCCCGGCAGCTCAGCCCAGATTTCATCTGCGGTGAACGACATGATTGGCGCCATCCAGCGGACCAGTGCTTCGCTGATATAGTAAAGCGCGGTCTGGCAGCTGCGACGTGCAACGCTGTCGCTTTTCGCGGTGTACTGGCGATCTTTAATGATATCCAGATAGAAGGAACCCATTTCGATCGAGCAGAACTGCATCAGGCGCTGAACCACACCGTGGAAATCATAGGCTTCATACGCGGCAATGATTTCTTCCTGAGCGGCTTTCGCACGGCCAACAGCCCAGCGATCCAGAACAACCATGTCTTCCGGAGCCACGCTGTGCAGCGCAGGATCGAAACCGTTAAGGTTCGCCAGCAGGAAGCGCGCGGTGTTACGGATACGGCGGTAAGAGTCCGCAGCACGTTTGAGGATTTCGTCGGACACAGCGATTTCGCCGGTGTAATCCGTTGATGCCACCCACAGACGCAGGATGTCGCCACCCAGCTTGTTCATCACGTCTTGCGGCGCGATGGTGTTGCCGATGGATTTAGACATTTTGCGGCCCTGACCATCCACGGTGAAACCGTGCGTCAGAACTTGTTTGTAAGGCGCTTTGCCTTTCATGGCAGTCGAAATCATCAGGGAAGACATGAACCAGCCACGATGCTGGTCAGAACCTTCCAGATACAGATCCGGCGAATGACCGTTAAATTCAGGGCGCACATCCACAACGGAAGAATGTGTTGAACCGGAGTCAAACCACACGTCCAGCGTATCAGGCACTTTGACGTAATCGGCAGCGTCGGCACCCAGAATCTCTTCCGGATTCAGATCCCACCATGCCTGAATGCCATCCACTTCAACACGCTTAGCAACTTCTTCCATCAGCTCAAGGCTGCGCGGATGCAGTTGCTCGGTGTCTTTGTGAACGAACAGAGACATCGGCACGCCCCACGTACGCTGACGGGAGATACACCAGTCAGGACGGTTAGCGACCATGTTTTCGATACGCGCCTGACCCCAGTCCGGGATCCACTGCACGCCTTTGATCTCTTCCAGAGACTGCTGACGCAGACCTTTCTGATCCATACTGATGAACCATTGCGGCGTAGCACGGAAGATGATCGGCGTTTTGTGACGCCAGCAGCACGGGTAGCTGTGCGTGATTTTCTCAACGTGCAGCAATGCGCCTTTTTCGCGCAGCAGTTCAACGATCAGGTCGTTGGCTTTAAAGACGAATTTACCGTCCAGCGTCGGGTAAGTGCCTGGCAGGTAGCAGCCGTTCGGCCCTACCGGGTTGGCCACTTCCAGACCGTATTTCTGGCCGATGACAAAGTCATCCGGACCGTGGCCTGGTGCGGTATGCACGGCACCGGTACCGGCATCGAGCGTTACGTGGTCGCCCATGATCGCCGGAACGTCGAAACCAAGGAACGGGTGTTTGAAGCGCAGCAGCTCGAGATCCGCACCTTTACACTCGCCCAGGATGGTCCATTTCGCGATACCGGCACGTTTCATGACGCTTTCAACCAGATCGGTTGCCAGGATCAGGCACTGGCCTTCAACCTGAACCAGCTGATAAGAAAACTCAGGATTCAGTGAAATCGCACGGTTAGCAGGCATGGTCCACGGCGTGGTGGTCCAGATAACCAGCGAGATCGGGCCGTTAAAAGCAGATACGCCAAACTTCGCAGCCACGGCGGCAGCGTCAGTCGCGTTGAACGCCACATCAATTGAAGGAGACGCTTTGTCGTAATACTCAACTTCTGCTTCTGCCAGGGATGAACCGCAATCTGTACACCAGTGAACCGGCTTAGCCCCTTTGTGCAGGTGGCCGTTACCGATGATTTTACCCAGCGCACGAATAATGTTGGCTTCAGTTTTGAAATCCATGGTCAGGTACGGGTGATCCCAGTCGCCCAATACGCCCAGACGGATGAAGTCTTTCTTCTGGCCTTCAACCTGCTCTGCTGCGTATTTACGGCACGCTTCACGGAATTCTGCCGCAGTGACTTTCTCGCCCGGTTTGCCGATCAGCTGCTCGACTTTAAGCTCGATTGGCAGACCATGACAGTCCCAGCCCGGAACATACGGCGCATCAAAGCCCGCCAGTCCTTTGGACTTAACGATCATGTCTTTAAGAATTTTGTTTACTGAGTGACCAATATGAATGCTGCCGTTCGCATACGGAGGGCCGTCATGCAAAATAAAGGTTTTCTTGCCTTTCTTGGCAGCACGAATAATCCCGTACAGATCCTGGTCATACCAATTTTTCAGCATGTCAGGTTCACGCTTGGCCAGATCGCCACGCATCGGGAACCCTGTTTCCGGCAAATTCAGGGTGTTCTTGTAGTCACTCATAGATTCTCGGTTCCGTTTTCGGCTGGATTCCAGGCTTTGTTACACGCCTGTCAGTACATGTTTAGCGCAGTGTCTTTAACCCAAAGAATTCCCGGGCCGTCACTTCATCGTTCGCAATCTGTTGCTTTAAAGCATCAAGCGAGGAGAAACGCTGTTCGTTGCGCAATTTCGCGCGGAGCACCACGTCAATGTGGCGCCCGTATAAATCTAATGTGGTGTCGAGAAGGTGCACTTCCAACTGCTTGCGCACACCACCGACTGTCGGACGTATTCCGATGTTCGCCACGCCCGGCAAAGGTTCAGGCCCGAGGCCTAAGACTTCAACGGCATACACGCCGCGTACCGGTGAAACGACTCGCTTGAGCGGGACGTTGGCGGTCGGGAAACCAATGGTACGTCCCAGCTTATCGCCGTGAACAACACGCCCTGAAATACTGAACGGATGGCCGAGTAAGTTTTCGGCCAGGGCTAAATCGTCATCCCGCAGCGCATTACGGATAGCCGTACTGCTGATGCGGTTCTCCCCTTCACGGAAAGTTTGCGTGCTGATCACTTCAAAGCCGTATTCTTCCCCGGCTTTCTGCAATAGCTCAAAATCTCCCAGACGACTGGCACCAAAACGGAAATCATCCCCGACAGTCAGGAATTTAACGCCCAGCTTTTCGACCAGCAGTTGCGAGATAAAGGCCTGCGCCATGTGGGCAGCGAACCGGGGTTCGAAACGCACACATAAAAGATAATCAACGCCGCACTCTGCCAGATACTTGGCTTTGTCGCGCAAACTGGTCAGTCGTGCAGGTGCTTTATCACCGGCAAACAGCTCCAGAGGCTGTGGCTCAAAAATCATTACCATCACCGGTAACCCCAGACGTTGACCTTCCAGCTTCATCTGTTCAATCAGGGCCTGGTGGCCACGGTGTACACCATCAAAATTGCCAATAGTCAGCACACATCCATGATGACGTGCTCGAATATTGTGTATTCCGCGAATTAGCTCCATAGCTGGCTCAAATCCAATGCTGACTCATAAAGATGGAAATCGGCGGATTATACCTTGTACAGCCTCCAAGGTTAACCAGCGATTAGCAGGATCTCACCATTCTCTCTTGCATACGGCAGATATTGCGGTTCAAATGGCGGCGTGGCGATGAAAATCTTTCGTTGCATACAGGGAATGCGTGACTTTTCGCATAAACAAAGCGTTAATGGCCGTAGTGGGCAGTTTGTACACTCTCCTGTCGATTTTTCTCGCGAAAGACTGTATTCCGATGCCGGAAGCTGTTAAAATCCTGCGCCATCACAACGTAACAAGCGACGATCGAAGTTTACTCTTTAAAACGCCGCTTATTTGCACAAATCCGTTGACAAAAGAAGACCGAAAAGGCATATTCCTCGGCCTTTGAATTGTTCATCAATAGAAAAATATTTGGGAGTTGGCCTTGGCTAATATCAAATCAGCTAAGAAACGCGCCGTACAGTCAGAAAAACGCCGTAAGCACAACGCGAGCCGTCGTTCTATGATGCGTACCTTTATCAAGAAGGTATACGCGGCTATTGCAGCAGGCGACAAAGCTGCTGCACAAAACGCATTTAACGAAATGCAACCAATCGTGGACCGTCAGTCTTGCAAAGGCCTGATCCACAAAAACAAAGCAGCGCGTCATAAGTCAAATCTGACTGCGCAAATCAACGCAATGCAATAATCGCATTACGCTGAAATGCTTGATAAAAAAACCGGCTCACGCCGGTTTTTTTATATCTGAAATTTGAGTCTCAAGCGAGAAGCTACTCAAACAGCGTAGTGAAATCGGTGTGACAAATCCGCTGTACCGAAGGATGCTGGATCATACGCTCCGCAAAAATCACGTAGTACTCCTCCATAATCCCCTCCAGCCGCCCGACCTCTTCAATTTTTTCATCCTGAAATTCTGTCGACGAATAGATAGCCGGTGCGACAAAAATCGCATTATTGTTCATTCCGAAAGCTTTCATCAGCGCCGCATCATCAAACTCACCCAGAATATTGACGTTAAGTCCCTTCGTGTTAAACCAGTTAAGCAGCTTGCGCCCCAACATGGATCGCCGACCGGGGATCAGCAAAGGCCGCTGCTCGAGACAGGCTGGAAAACTCATTTCCGACATCGGCTGGCAGCAAAAGAAGCTGATCGGGCTTTCACCCAGCTTAACGGAGAACAATCCTTCCTGCTGCGTGGAGTCCACGGGGCAATCTGACAAAATCATATCCAGCTTGTGCAGACTCAGCTGCTCAAGCAGCATTTCGTGCGTTGATTCAAAGCAGCGCAGATGAATTTTCGCATTGTCCGGCACGGCCGCTTCCAGCACCCGGCTGACCAGGCGTTTGGATAGCGCATCCGCCACGCCCACATCAAACAGCAGGCTCGATTCTTTGCGGTAATTCACGATATCCAGCATTTCCTGACTAAGCGTGAACATTTTGTCCGCATAGCGATATACCAGTTGCCCCAGCTCAGAAGGTACCAGACCGCGCCCCTGACGTTTGAACAACTTGCCATCCAGTCTTTCTTCCAGTGATTTTATCTGGCCGGTGATGGTCTGCGGCGTCAGATACAGCGCCTCTGCGGCTCCCACGACAGAACCTGATTTACACACGTGCCAGAAATAATACAAATGGTTGTAGTTAATATGAGGCATGGTTTCATCCTTTCTGAAGTATGAAGTCAGCATCATGCTGCGCGGTTTCCCGCACAGCACAGAGTTTAATGATGCGTTTTTTTCGGCAAAGCGCGGCTCAGCATCAGGAAACCTATAACTGCTGAAGCCACTGATCCCATCAGAATGCCCATTTTTGCGTAAGTCAGCAGCGCCGGATCAAGTGAAGCAAATGCCAGTGAGCCGATAAAAATGGACATGGTGAAGCCAATTCCGCACAGCACTGACACCGCTGCAATCTGGCTAAACGTAATGCCGGATGGCAGACGGGTGATGCCCAGTTTCAGAGCCAGACCGCCGAAAAGAATGATGCCTAACGGTTTACCCAGCAACAGCCCCGCCATGATACCCATCGGCAACATTGAAAACGCACCGGCAGCCGTCACGCCATGCAACGAGATACCGGCATTGGCGAAAGCAAAAACAGGCAGAATAAACCAGGCAACGTAAGGATGAATTCCATGCTCCAGGCGGCGCGCCGGTGAGGTTTTATTCTCTTTGGTTCTGAGCGGGATAAGGAATCCGAGGATCACACCCGCCAGCGTCGCGTGAATACCTGATTTTAGTACGCACACCCAGAACACGGCGCCAATGAGCAGATACGGCGTTAGCTTGGTGATACCACGCCAGTTCAGCCAGGCCAGAACCGCGATACACGCCGCAGATAACCCAAGCGCAATCATTGAGACATCATGGCTGTAGAACAACGCAATGATAACGATCGCACCCAAATCATCGATAATGGCCAGTGCCAGCAGGAACACTTTCAGGCCAGTTGGCACGCGGGACCCCAGCAGTGCCATCACACCCAGCGCAAAGGCAATGTCCGTTGCTGCCGGAATAGCCCACCCCTGACGAGCAATGTCGTCACCACCGTTAAACAGTAAGTAGATCAGAGCCGGAACGATCATGCCACCCAGTGCGGCAATCGCCGGGAACAGAGCCTGTTCGCGATTTGCCAGCGCGCCTTCACACAGTTCACGCTTCACCTCCAGGCCAATCATCAGGAAAAATACTGCCATCAGCCCGTCGTTAATCCATAGCAAAAGCGGTTTGTCGATCAGCAATTCAGAAAAACGCAGCGTAACCGGAATATCCAGAAACGCCTGATACGCCCCCTGCAATGGGGTATTCGCCATAATAAGCGCCACGATAGCGGCAAGGATCAGTACGATGCCGCCTGCTGCCTCTAAGCGTAAAAACTGACGAATGATATTCGACATTCTGACTCTCCTGTAAAAAAGGCGTGGCGATAAAAGGATTGCCACAATGGAATGCGCGAATTGTACGCACTGAATCACTTCGTAAAAAGTCGATTATTTCTGGAGTATAGCTCGGTTTTTACGAACGGTGTGGCTTTCCATTTTCTTTATAAAACCCATAAAAAAATCCCCGGAGCGTGAACGCTGCCGGGGATTTCATCTGGCTTTCAGCCGCTGAAGTCAGCGAGAGATTAGCGGGTCAGATCATCAAAGAACTTTTTCACGCCATCCAGGAAGCTTTTAGAACGCGGGCTGTTTTTTTCACCAGATACGCCACCAAAGCTTTCTTCCAGATCACGCAGCAATTGCTTCTGCTTCTCGCTCAGGCTGACCGGCGTTTCAACGACCACGCGGCACATCAGGTCGCCCTGAGCACCACCACGGACAGATTTCACACCGCGTCCGCGCATACGGAACATTTTGCCCGTTTGCGTTTCGGCAGGGATTTTCAGACTCACGCGGCCATCCAGCGTTGGCACTTCAATTTCGCCACCCAGTGCAGCCATGGCAAAGTTGATTGGCACTTCGCAGTACAGGTTATTGCCTTCACGCTCAAAGATTTTGTGCGCTTTAACCTGAACCTGAACGTACAGATCGCCTGACGGAGCACCGTGCTCGCCCGCTTCGCCTTCACCTTCCAGACGAATACGGTCGCCGGTATCGACCCCCGCAGGAATTTTCACTGACAGAGTTTTAGAACGTTCTACGCGGCCATGACCGTGACATTTGTTGCACGGATCTTTAATCACTTTACCGCGGCCCTGACAGGTCGGACACGCCTGCTGGACTGTGAAGAAGCCTTGACGCATCTGAACCTGGCCAGCACCATGACAGGTCGGACAGGTGGCCGGAGAGCTGCCCGCTTTCGCGCCGCTGCCGTGGCAGACGTCACATTCATCCAGTGTCGGGATGCGGATTTCTTTGGTGACACCACGAACGGCCTCTTCCAGAGTCAGATCCATGTTGTAACGCAGATCAGAACCCCGGCTGGCACGCTGACGGCGACCGCCGCCAAAGATGTCGCCAAAGACGTCACCAAAGATGTCGCTGAAATCTGCACCGCCGCCGCCGTAACCGCCGCCACCGCCCATGCCACCTTGTTCAAAGGCTGCATGACCGTACTGGTCGTAGGCTGCACGTTTTTGCGCATCGGTCAGGATTTCATAAGCTTCTTTAATTTCTTTAAACTTACTTTCAGACTCTTTATCGCCCTGATTGCGGTCAGGGTGATGTTTCATTGCCAGGCGCTTATAAGCCTTTTTGATTTCACGCTCATCCGCTGTTTTGGATACGCCTAAAATCTCGTAATAATCTTGCTTCGCCATGCTTTAACCTACCCTCAACATGCGTGCACGGGCGTAGAGTTTCCTCGACGCCCGTGCTGGTTATCAGTAAAACTTCTTACTGTGCCCGCTTAAGGGCGATTATTTTTTGTCTTTAACTTCTTCGAATTCAGCGTCAACAACGTCGTCATCTTTCTGCGCGCTGTTATCGCCGCCTTCAGCCTGGCCTTGCTGCTGAGCCATTTCCATCAGTTTGCCGGAAACCTGTACCAGCGCCTGGATTTTCGCTTCGATATCAGCCTTGTCTTCACCTTTAGCCGAAACTTCCAGTGCTTTCAGGGCTTCTTCTACTGCGGTTTTGTCTTCAGCTGGCAGTTTATCGCCGGCGTCTTCCAGTTGCTTACGGGTACCGTGGATCAGGTGATCCGCCTGGTTGCGGGTCTGAACCAGTTCTTCAAACTTACGGTCAGATTCAGCATTGGCTTCAGCATCGTTGACCATTTTCTGGATTTCTTCTTCGCTCAGACCAGAAGATGCCTTAATGGTGATCTTCTGCTCACGGTTGGTAATCTTGTCTTTCGCAGACACATGCAGAATACCATCGGCGTCAAGGTCGAAGGTCACTTCGATCTGTGCCTGACCGCGAGGCGCTGCCTGAATACCATCCAGGTTGAATTGACCCAGAGATTTGTTATCACTTGCACGCTTACGTTCACCCTGCAACACATGGATGGTTACTGCAGACTGGTTGTCTTCCGCAGTAGAGAACACCTGGCTGTGTTTAGTCGGGATGGTGGTGTTTTTAGTGATCAGCGGAGTCATCACGCT
The DNA here is from genome assembly GCF_004346065.1 of Rahnella sp. JUb53. Classification (NCBI taxonomy): domain Bacteria; kingdom Pseudomonadati; phylum Pseudomonadota; class Gammaproteobacteria; order Enterobacterales; family Yersiniaceae; genus Rahnella; species Rahnella sp. JUb53. The sequence continues at coordinate 68,274 of NZ_SLYT01000009.1, read as the reverse complement.
GCCCATGGTTTCGATACCCAGAGACAACGGAGTCACGTCCAGCAGCAGAACGTCTTTCACGTCACCTGCCAACACACCGCCCTGAACTGCTGCACCGATTGCCACAGCTTCGTCCGGGTTCACGTCTTTACGTGGTTCTTTACCAAAGAATTCAGCAACTTTCTTCTGAACCATTGGCATACGGGTCTGACCACCCACCAGGATAACGTCCTGAATGTCAGAAACTGACAGACCTGCGTCTTTCAGAGCCACTTTCAGTGGTTCGATAGAACGGTTAACCAGGTCTTCTACCAAAGATTCCAGTTTTGCACGGGTCACTTTGATGTTCATGTGTTTTGGACCTGACGCATCAGCAGTGATGTACGGCAGGTTCACGTCAGTTTGCTGAGCTGAAGACAGTTCGATCTTCGCTTTTTCAGCAGCTTCTTTCAGACGTTGCATCGCCAGTGGATCGTTACGCAGATCCATGCCTTGCTCTTTCTTAAATTCTTCAACGAGGTAGTTGATCATGCGGCTGTCGAAGTCTTCACCACCGAGGTGAGTATCACCGTTGGTTGCCAGAACTTCGAAAGTTTTTTCGCCGTCAACTTCGTCGATTTCGATAATAGAGATATCGAAAGTACCACCACCGAGGTCGTATACCGCGATAGTGCGGTTACCGATTTCACGATCCAGGCCATAAGCCAGTGCCGCTGCGGTTGGTTCGTTGATGATACGTTTAACTTCCAGACCTGCGATACGGCCGGCGTCTTTAGTTGCCTGACGCTGAGCATCGTTGAAGTAAGCAGGTACGGTGATAACCGCTTCAGTCACTGGCTCGCCCAGGTAATCTTCAGCAGTTTTCTTCATTTTCTTCAACACTTCGGCAGAGATCTGCGGAGGTGCAATTTTCTGACCTTTAACGTCGATCCAGGCGTCGCCATTGTCAGCGCCTACGATCTGGTAAGGCATAATGCCTTTGTCGCGTTGAACTTCTTCGTCCTGGAAGCGACGGCCAATCAGGCGCTTGATCGCAAACAAGGTGTTCTGCGGGTTTGTCACAGCCTGACGTTTAGCCGGAGAACCTACCAGAGTCTCGCCATCTGCCGCATAAGCGATGATGGAAGGAGTGGTGCGGTCGCCTTCAGCATTCTCCAGTACACGAGCAGTCGTGCCATCCATGATAGCTACACAAGAGTTGGTGGTGCCCAGGTCGATCCCAATAATTTTACCCATCTAAAACGTCTCCACTTAAATTCATATTCGTTCAGGTTGCTACTGTATATGTGGCCGATCTTTACGATTTCAACAGCCCCATTTAACGGATTTCCCGACGGTAACAACTGCGGTTGGGAATAAGATGGGGCCATGCTGCTCAGCATCAAGGGGCAAAGTGAAAAAAAATCTTCAATTGCTGTTACGCCAGATCAATGTTTGCTGACGCAACCCTCCTTATGATGCCGCGCGCTTCCAAAGATATGTGGCTTTTTTACCCATTTCCAAGCGTTCTTCCCCCGATTATCAATTAATAATAATTCCGATACAGAGGATCTATGCACAGTAAACCCTTAGCAAATCCAGGCCCGCTCGGGCTGATGGGATTTGGTATGACCACTATCTTATTGAATTTACACAATGCAGGCTTTTTCCCGCTCACCGCAGTGATTGTGAGCATGGGCATTTTTTATGGCGGGCTGATTCAGATCCTCGCCGGGATGATGGAATTTAAAAAAGGGAACACGTTCGGCACAACCGCGTTCACTTCTTATGGCGCATTTTGGCTGAGCCTGGTTGGCATCCTGATGCTGCCACGTATGGGCCTGGCCGACGCCAGCAGCGAAAGTTTCCTGGGCGCATATCTCGGTGTGTGGGGTATTTTCACTTTATTCATGTTCTTTGGCACCCTGAAAGGGAACCGTGGCATTCAGGTTGTTTTCGGCAGCCTGACAATTTTGTTCGCCCTGCTGTGCTACGGAAATATGACCGGCAACACCGCTGTTCTGCATTTTGCGGGCTTTGAAGGTATCTTCTGCGGTGCCAGCGCGATTTATCTGGCGATGGCTGAAGTATTGAATGAACAGTATGGCCGTACGGTTCTGCCTGTCGGCGAGCCGAAAAAACAGGCTGCGCACGTTGATGCTGTCGTTGCATAACAGTCATGCCTGAGATGATAAAGCCCTGCATTGCAGGGCTTTTTAATATCTGAAACAAACTTACTGGCCGGATGCGACACGCTCGGCAAATTTCGCTTCTTTCGCCGCTTCACTGTTCAGGTCACGGCTCAGATAAATACCGGTCAGCAGACCAATTGCAGAGAGCGCCAGCACGTAGTACGCAGGAGCCATCGGGGTCAGACGCATAATGAGCGTCACGAAGATCGGCGTCAGGCCGCCGAAAATCGCATATGCCACATTGTATGAAAAAGAAATACCGGTAAAACGCACTTCAGCCGGGAATGCCCGTACCATCACATAGGGCACGGCACCGACCACGCCCACGCTCAGTCCGGCGAGCGCGTACATGCCCATCAGTACCGACGCATCCGCCGCAACCATGTGATAGAACGACCATGTGCAAATCCCCAGAAACAGGCTGCCGAAGATGAATGTTTTGCTGGCACCAAGCCGATCCACAACGCTGCCTGAGATGATGCAGCCAACCATCAGCGCCACGGTGGCCAGACAGTTTGCCTGCAATGCCTCTGCAGCCGGAATACCGAACTGTTTCTGCAGCCAGGTTGGCGTCATCAGTATCACCACCACGATCCCGGCCGATAACAGCCAGGTCATCAGCATCGAGACCACAATTTCTTTTTTATGATTGGCGACGACGGCTTTCAGAGGCAGCTCTTCCGCCAGCGCTTTGTGCGCTTTCATCTCAATAAAGACCGGCGTTTCCTGTAACCAGCGGCGCAGATACATGGCGATCAAACCAAAAATGCCGCCAATAAAGAACGGAATACGCCAGCCGTATTGACTGATTGTTGCCGGCGTCATGCTGGTGTTCAGTAAAGTTGCCACCAGAGAACCCAGCAGGATCCCCAATGTTAAACCGGCCGTCAGCGTTCCACAGGCAAAACCAATGCGGCTGCGCGGCACGTGCTCAGCCACAAACACCCATGCACCCGGGACTTCACCGCCAATAGCCGCGCCCTGCAACACGCGCATCAGCAGTAATAACAGCGGTGCTGCAATGCCAATCGACGCGTAAGTCGGCAATAACCCCATCGCCAGTGTCGGCAAGGCCATCAGCAGAATACTCAGACTGAACATACGCTTACGACCCACTACGTCCCCGAAATGCGCCATGATGATGCCGCCCAGCGGACGTGCCAGATAACCGGCGGCGAAAATGCCGAAGGTCTGCACCTGGCGCAGCCAGTCGGGCATATTAGCCGGGAAGAAGAGATCGCCAATGACCGCCGCGAAGAAGACGAAAATGATGAAATCGTAAAATTCGAGTGCGCCACCTAATGCAGCCAGGGACAGCGTTTTGTAGTCCTGCCGGTTCAACCGGCGCGATTGTGCGTGTTGCATAGGGATACCGTCAGACACCAGAGTGTAAAATGGAAAAAGGTTTTGCCACCTCATGTAAAGTAATCATTACTATAACGGCAAATATTTTTCACACCAGAGTGCCTGACGCGTAACTTCTGTTAATTTGGAAATCGGGGGCTATTCAGTTTTTTGTATCGCGGCGGGCACTTTTTGGACGAAAAGCTGCTACCACTTCATCATGCGTTTCGACGTAAGGTCCATCGAGAAGCTGGATGCAGTACGGCACGCTGGCGAAAATACCGGAAACAATCACCTTACCGTCAGCATCTTTCAGGCCTTCCAGCGTTTCCTGAATTGATTTCGGCTGACCGGGTAAATTGAGGATCAGCGCCTGTTTGCGGATAACCCCAACCTGACGCGATAAGATCGCCGTCGGCACAAAGTGCAGGCTTATCTGGCGCATCTGCTCACCGAAGCCCGGCATTTCACGATCGGCCACCGCCAGCGTGGCATCCGGCGTGACGTCACGGCGTGCAGGGCCGGTTCCGCCAGTGGTCAGCACCAGATGACAGCCACTCTCGTCGACCAGTTCGCTGATCGCCTGTTCAATCAGCGGCTGCTCATCTGGGATCAGTCTTGTTTCCAGTTTGTATGGGGTAATAAGCGCTTTCTCCAGCCACGCTTCCAGCGCCGGAATGCCTTTATCCTGATAAACACCGTTTGAGGCGCGGTCCGACACCGATACCAGACCAATTCGGAATGTATTCATGCTATTTCTCCACAGCATTTTTCTTCGTAATTTGTCTCAGTATATCGGTAAGCGGCCTGTGGTTTTATCGCAGGCACAAAAAAAGCGGCTGATTAGCCGCTTTTTGTCGAAAACTGAGCGCTGATTACAGCAGGTCAGAAATCATTTTTTCCAGTTTACCCTGGTCAACTGCAAACTTACGGATACCGTCAGCCAGTTTGTCGATAGCCATCGGATCCTGGTTGTGTTCCCAGTAGAACTGAGATTCAGTCAGTGGCGCAGGACGTGGTTTGGTTTCACCGGAGAAGGACAATTTGCGCTCCAGCGGACCTTCGCTTTCTGCCAGCTCTTTGAGCAGCGCAGGAGCGATAGTCAGACGGTCACAACCAGCCAGTTCGATGATTTCGCCGATGTTACGGAAGCTTGCGCCCATCACGACAGTTTCGTAGCCGTGTTGTTTGTAGTATTCGTAGATTTCGGTCACAGACACCACGCCCGGATCTTCATTCGGCGCGAACTCTTTCTTGTCGCCATTGGCTTTGTACCAGTCGAGGATACGGCCAACGAATGGAGAAATCAGGAACACACCCGCTTCTGCACAAGCACGAGCCTGAGCGAAGGAGAACAGAAGGGTCAGGTTACAGTTGATGCCTTCTTTTTCCAGTTTTTCCGCAGCGCGGATACCCTGCCAGGTAGAAGCGAGTTTGATCAGGATACGGTCGTTGGTGATGCCCGCATCGTTATACAGTTTGATCAGACGTTTGGCTTTGGCCACGCTCGCGTCAGTGTCGTAAGACAGACGGGCATCAACTTCTGTTGAAATGCGGCCCGGAACCAGTTTCAGAATTTCCAGACCGATGTTTACTGCCAGTTTGTCAGCGGCATCAGTAATCTGCTGGTCGTGATCGCTGCTCTGGTCACGTGCCCAGGCGATTGCTTCGTCGATCAGTTTACGGTATTCAGGAATTTGCGCAGCGCTGAGGATCAGTGACGGGTTGGTGGTCGCATCCTGCGGCTGGTACAACTTCATTGCCGCGATATCTCCGGTGTCAGCAACAACCTGAGTCATTTGGCGTAGGGAAGTCAGTTTATCGGTCATTTTGGCATATCTCATCGTTTGGACGTTTTCGTATAGGCATTTTCATGCCTTGCCTTTGGCTGATGATAACATGCAAAAAGCCACGCGCAAGGCGCATCTCGCGGCATGCTCGGCTACGAACATCTATGGATTTATCACCTTCCAAAACACACAATTTCAGCCAAAATGCATATGTCACCGGTTTGATAAAAAAGGTATGTTAGCCATCCAAAGTGGTCATTGCCCTTAAGCCAATTAATAAAAACGATGAAGGGTAAATCAACCAAGGACAATTCATGAATGACTTGCTGGAATTTTTCGACACTATTCTCTGGAGCACAATCCTGATTTACCTGCTGTTTGGCAGCGGTATTTATCTCACTTTCCGTCTTGGGTTCATTCAGTTTCGTCGTTTTGGCCACCTCTTCTCTCCGTCACTTTTTAAACGCAACGCCGATCCTCGCGGAACATCCCCCTGGCGCGTACTTTGTCTGAGTATGGCTTCACGAATGGGTACCGGTAACCTGACAGGCGTGACTATTGCGATTGCGCTCGGCGGGCCGGGAGCCATTTTCTGGATGTGGATTATTACTCTCTTCAGCATGGCGACCGCGCTGATAGAAAACACGCTGGCGCAGATTTACAAAGGCACCAGTGCGCGTAACAAATTTCGTGGTGGCCCGGCAGACTACATGGAGAAAGGGCTGGGAATGCGCTGGATGGGGATCCTGTTTTCCTTCCTGATGGTCATTTCCTGCGGCTTTATTTTCAGTGCGTTACAAGCTAATTCGATTGCTCAGGCATCATTCCATCTCCTGCATGTTCCGCCGCTGACAACCGCCTGTATTTTAGCGGCACTGGTTGCTCTGCTGATTTTCGGCGGGATCCGCGCCGTTACCTGGCTGTCCAAATGGATGATCCCGCTGATGGCCATTGCCTGGCTGCTGCTGGCCGTTTGGGTCATTGGTCATCATGTCGAAAAACTTCCACAAGTCTTCGCACTGATATTCAAAAGCGCCTTCGGCCTGCAGGAAGCGGCATCCGGCGCGCTGGCTTATGGCGTGACTCAGGCGATAACTCAGGGGATGCAGCGCGGGGCTTTTGCCAGTGAAGCCGGTGTCGGTTCATCGCCAAATGTCGCGGCGATGGCAGCAGTCAGCCATCCGGCTGCTTCGGGTTTTAACCAGATGCTGGCGGTGTTTATTGATACGGTGGTAATTTGCACCGCTACGGCGTTGATTATTTTAACGTCCGGCGCGTTGGATATTCCCGGAGCGCCCACGGGAATTCGCCTGCTCCGCCTGGCCATCGACCCCACATTGCCAGAATGGAGCTCGGTTATTCTGGCGATGCTGGTGTGCGCCTTTGCGTTCACTTCAATCGCCGGCAACTATGTCTATGCTGAAAACAATCTCAGTTTTGTTCACAGCGCTGCCCCGGTTAAGTTGCTGATTTTCCGGTTGCTGGTCATTGCGATGGTTTTCGGCGGCTGCCTGATGGAACTCCAGATGCTTTGGAAGCTGGCTGATATCTTCATGGCGCTGATGGCCATACTTAATCTCACCGCCCTGCTGCTGCTTTCCGGCATCGCGGTAAAAGTGGTTAAGGATCACGAGCGGCAGCGGCGGATGGGAAAAATACCGGTCTTCAATCCTGACCATTTCCCTGAATTACGCGGTCAGCTTGAGCCGGGTGTGTGGGATAAAACGTCATCTCCGCGCTGATTTTCACCGCTTTTACCTATTGCTGTCATGCCTCCATCGCAGTGACTTTTTTGCTACAGTATGGCAACGAAAAATTCTGAATTTGAACCGTCACTGACCAACGGACAAGACTATGCTGACCATTATTTCACCTGCCAAAACGCTCGATTACGAAAGCCCGCTTGCGACAACGCGCTATACCCAACCAGAGTTGCTGGATAAATCCAGTGAACTGATCACCGTGGCGCGTAAAATGTCCCCGGCGCAGATCGCTTCACTGATGGGGATCAGCGATAAACTGGCCCATCTGAACGCTGAACGCTTCAATGACTGGCAGCCGGATTTCACCCCGAAAAATGCCCGACAGGCGCTTCTGGCCTTTAAAGGTGACGTGTATACCGGTCTGCAGGCGGAAGATTTCAGCGAGAAAGATTTCGATTTTGCCCAAAAACATCTGCGCATGTTGTCCGGTTTATACGGTCTGTTGCGTCCGCTGGATTTAATGATGCCTTATCGTCTGGAAATGGGTATCCGTCTGGAAAACCCGCAGGGTGCGAATCTGTATGCGTTCTGGGGCGATTTACTGACTGAAAAACTGAATCTGTTACTCCGCGAACAGAAAAGCAAAGTGCTGGTGAATCTGGCGTCTGATGAATACTTCAAAGCGGTGAAACCTAAACTGCTGGATGGCGAAATCATCAAACCTGTCTTCCTTGATGAGAAGAACGGTAAGTACAAAGTCATCAGCTTCTACGCAAAAAAAGCGCGTGGCCTGATGAGCCGGTTCATTATCAAAGAGCGTCTGGATAAGCCGAAACAACTTCAGGATTTCAACCTGGAAGGTTACGAATTTGATGAATCACGCTCACAGGGCAATGAGCTGGTATTTACCCGCCCGGAACGCTGATCTACCTGAGCAGTATGCGTAAAAAAGCCCTCGCGAAGAGGGCTTTTGCATTTCTGAAGCACGGTCTTTATTCAGGCAGCGCCATCAGGAATGCGCGCATTTCACTGAAATCAGCCGGAAGGTTATGCGACAGCAACGGCAGATCTGCGCGATCCGCCAGTTCTTTCGGCAAACCGATGTCCTGATCCAAAATCGCTTCCACGCTTTCTTTGAATTTCGCCGGATGCGCAGTACCGATGAACAGACCAAATTCGCCCGGTTGCAGCTGATCACGCAGTACACGGTAAGCAATAGCCGCGTGAGGTTCAGAGATATAACCGATATTCGCCAGCTCGCGCATCGCATCTTCGGTGGTGTCATCGCTGACTGCGCCAAAGCCCAGATCTTTCAGCTGCCAGGTTTTACGACGATACAGTTCTTCCACACGTGGCCAGTTATTTGGCTGGCTGACGTCCATGGCGTTCGACAATGTCGCTACGGTTTTCTTCGGATCCCATTCACCGTCAGACAGGAAACGCGGCACGGTATCATTGGCGTTAGTCGCTGCGATGAAGCGTTTCACCGGCAGGCCGAGAGATTTCGCCAGCAGACCGGCGGTCAGATCCCCGAAGTTACCGCTTGGCACGGAAACAACCAGCTGATTGCGCGCTTCCTGCGGCAACTGAGCCACTGCTTCAAAGTAGTAGCAAATCTGCGCCAGCAGACGGCTGATATTGATGGAGTTGGCTGAGTTCAGCTTCAGCGCGTGTTTCAGTTCTTCATCATCAAACGCCTGTTTGACCAGCGCCTGACAGGCATCAAAATCACCGTCGATGGCGACAGTGTGAATGTTACCGCCCAGCGTACAGAACAGTTTTTCCTGCAACGGACTGATTTTGCCGCGCGGATACAGGATCACTACACGGACATTTTTCAGACCGTGGAAAGCGTGCGCCACGGCTGCGCCGGTATCGCCCGACGTTGCCGTCAGAATGGTCACCGGCTGGTCGCCTGAAACCTGCGTCAGGATCTGCGCCATGAAACGGCCACCGAAATCTTTGAATGCCAGGGTCGGACCGTGGAACAGTTCCAGACAGGCAATGTCTTCTTCCACTTTCACTACCGGTGCCGGGAAAGCAAAGGCGTTTTTCACACGCTGATGTAATTCCTCTTCAGGAATTTCATCGCCGATGAAAGCAGAAAGAATGCGGCTGCTGCGGGTGACGAAATCCAGTTCCAGCAAGCGGTCGATTTCAGTCAGTTCAAATTCAGGCAGATCCAGCGGGAAGAATAACCCCTGCTGTTTTCCAAGACCTTGTTTGACGGCCTGAGCAAAGCTGACCTGCTCGTTGTGATCCTTCAGGTTGTACAGTTTCATTAGTTATCCCAATAAATTATCGAGTTATCCCAATACCCGCGCGCCCGCGGTATCAAGACGACAAATATGAACAAAGCCTTCGTCATTTTGCAGATAGTGCGTCTGCAGCCAGTCAGCCATACGTTTCGCTGTCGCGCTGTCATTACAAACCGCAAACAGCGTCGGACCGGAACCCGAAATCCCGCAAGCCAGTGCACCGATTTCTTCTGCGGCGCTGCGTGCTTCTGCAAAGCCCGGCAGCAGACGGGTACGATAAGGTTCAGCAATCACATCTTTCATCAGTTTCGCAGCCAGCCTAGGTTGCTGCGTGTGACAGGCATGAATAAAGCCCGCCAGATAACGACCATGGCTGATGCAATCCTGACGGCGATACTGCGCGGGTAAAATAGCACGCGCTTCTGCCGTCGACACTTTGATGCCCGGATACGCCATCACCCACAACCAGTCGTCAAAGCTTGGCACGTTCTGGCTGATAATATCGAGTTCTTCCAGCATCAGCTGAATGCCGCCCAGATAGCAGGGTGCGACATTATCGAAATGCACGCTGCCGGAAATACGCCCTTCCAGCTCGCCCATCAGCAACAGCATCTGGTTTTCACTGAGCGGCTTACCGCAAAATTCATTCATCGCCATCAGACCGGCGACCACCGAACAGGCGCTGGAACCCAGGCCGGAACCGATCGGCATGTTTTTTTCCAGCGTCATCGCCACCGGCACTTCTTTGCCGATTTCCTGACAGAAACGCTGCCAGCACTGATAAACGATGTTGTCTTCCATGCGGTCAGGCAGTTTAGACACAAACTTGCCTTCGTTTTTCAGACTGAACTCTGTGGCCGCTTCAACAGAAACGCAGTCGCCCAGCAGCGTGCCATCGACCGGAGACACGGCCGCGCCCAGCACGTCGAAGCCTACGCTGACGTTCCCGATTGAAGCCGGGGCATACACCTTAACCATATTAAACTCCTAACTTCCATGACAGCGTTCTCAAAAGATCGGCAAACACACCTGCCGCCGTCACATCATTCCCGGCGCCGTAGCCACGCAGAACCAACGGCAACGGTTGATAATAGCGGCTGTAAAACGCCAGCGCATTCTCACCATTTTTTACTTTATAAAGCGGGTCATTACCATCGACGGCATCGATTTTTACCTTGCACTGACCGTCTTCGATAGCCCCGACATAACGCAATACTTTGCCTGCAGCGGTAGCATCGGCCACGCGTTGGGCGAACTCTGCATCCAGTTCCGGCAAGCGTGCAACAAAATCACTCACGCTTCCTTCGCTGTTAAAGGACGCCGGTAAAACAGATTCCACATCGATATCCGACAGTTCGAGTTTGTAACCGGCTTCACGCGCCAGGATCAGCAACTTACGCGCCACGTCCATACCGGACAAATCATCACGGGGATCCGGTTCGGTATAGCCCATTTCCTTCGCCTGCAAGGTCGCGGCGGACAGCGACATGCCTTCGTCCAGCTTACCAAAGATGAAGGACAGAGAACCGGACAGAATACCGGAGAAACGGAGCAGTTCATCACCGGCATTCAGCAGGTTTTGCAGGTTTTCAATAACCGGTAAACCCGCGCCGACATTGGTGTCGTAAAGGAACTTACGGCGTGAACCATCAGCCGCTTTGCGCAGCTGATGGTAGTAGTTCATTGAAGACGTGTTGGCCTTTTTGTTTGGCGTGACCACGTGGAAACCGTCGGCGAGGAAATCGGCATACTGATCGGCCACTTCCTGACTGGACGTACAGTCGACGATCACCGGATTCAGCAGGTGATATTCTTTCACCAGACGGATCAGACGCCCCAGATTTAGCGGTTCTTTCGCAGCAGCGAGTTCATCACGCCAGGTTTCCAGTGCAATACCGTGAACGTTGGTCAGTAACGCGCGGGAGTTAGCGATGCCACACACGCGCAGATCGATGTGTTTGGTTTTCAGCCACGCCTGCTGACGGCGGATCTGTTCGATCAATGCCCCGCCCACACCGCCGACGCCGATCAGGAATACTTCGATCACCTGATCGGTATTGAACAGCATCTGATGGCTGACGCGCACGCCGGTGGTCGCATCGTCATTATTGACGACCACGGAGATAGAACGTTCGGAAGAGCCCTGAGCGATCGCCACAATGTTGATATTGGCGCGGGCCAGAGCCGAGAAAAATTTCGCTGAAATGCCGCGCAGCGTGCGCATACCGTCGCCGACCACGGAAATCACCGCCAGCTTTTCCATGACGTCCAGCGGCTCGAGCAGGCCGTCTTTCAGCTCAAGATAGAACTCGTCTTCCAGCGCTTTACGGGCGCGTTGCAGCTCGCTTTGCGGCACACAGAAACTGATGCTGTATTCGGAAGAAGACTGCGTGATCAGCACCACGGAAATGCCGGAACGGGACATCACGGCAAACACACGCGCTGCCATGCCGATCATCCCTTTCATTCCCGGACCGGAAACGTTGATCATCGCCATGTTATTCAGATTAGTGATGCCTTTTACCGGCGTGCTGTCATCAAGGCTTTCGCTGCCAATCAGGGTACCCGGCGCCTGCGGGTTTGTGGTGTTTTTAATCAGGCAAGGGATCTGGAACTGGGCAATCGGCAGGATGGTACGCGGGTGAAGGACTTTCGCGCCAAAATACGAAAGCTCCATCGCTTCCTGATACGACATCGATTTCAGCAAGCGGGCATCGGGTACAGTGCGCGGGTCACAGGTATAAACGCCATCGACATCAGTCCAGATCTCGCAACAGTCAGCGCGTAAACAGGCAGCCAGTACGGCGGCTGAATAGTCGGAGCCGTTACGGCCCAGCACCACCAGTTCGCCCTTTTCATTACCGGCAGTGAAACCGGCCATCAGCACAATGTGATCGGCAGGGATGGCGCTGGCGGCGATACGGCGGGTGGATTCGTTGATATCCACGGTGGATTCAAGGTAATGCCCCTGTGCGAGCAACTTTTCAACCGGATTGATGACGGTGACGCCGAAGCCTTTCGCCAGAAATACCGCTTCCATGATGGCAATGGAAAGTTTTTCACCACGACAGATAATGGACGCATTCACACTGTCCGGACATTGGCCCAGCAGGGTAATGCCATGCATCAGTTGTTTGAGCTGAGCGAATTCGTGATCGACAAATGCTTTCACCTTTGGCAAATCAAAACCCGGCTGCGCCGCTGCCAGACCGGTAATCAGCTGACCAAAAATGTTTTCTGCATCGCTCATGATGGTTTGAATGTCCTGTCCTGCGACAGTTCGCTCAATCATGGCCACCAGATAGTTGGTAATTTTGGCAGGCGCGGATAAAACCGTTGCGACCTGTCCCTGACGCGCATTGCTTTCCATAATGTCCGCAACCCGCAAGAAGCGTTCTGCGTTTGCTACCGAGGTCCCGCCAAATTTCAACACTCGCATTTCTGGTACTCTCCTGAAGCTCTCGTTTAAATGTAAAAAAAAAGCCCGCACTGGTTAGGTGCGGGCTTTTTTTCTTTTTCCTGTACGCGTCAGCCCGCCCCGTTACCTGTGGTATCGGTGGTGGTAATAATTGTTGTATTCAGGCTGATGATTCGCATTTTTATTTTCTGTCTGTCTTAGGGTTTGTACTCTGTCTGCCTCTATTAGCTAAAGCATAAGGCACGACAAGTCAATTTTTTTCTATCTTTCACCGCTTAGTCACGGACAAAATCAACTGTATAATCGTCTGCCTTTAAAACCCTTTCCAGTGTGATCGCCACCTGTGTTCCCATCACGCCGGATATCGAACTGTTCAGGCCGAAAATCCCCTCACATCATGAGGTCAGCTTTTTTTCGATGTCATGCAGCAAAGTATGCAGCATTGCGGCGTCACGCTGCTGCAAAAGACCCAGGCGCTGATGCAACCAGTCGGACAATTTCTGGTCATCTTCTGCCCCGACATTTTCAAGCAAACGCCCGACTCTGGCACGCAACGCGGAAAGCTGTCCTGCTTCGGCAATTTCAGGTTTTGCCGAGGTCACATGATTCAGCGAAGATAGCTGATAACAGAACACCATCACCGCCTGCCCCAGATTGAGTGACGGATAATCGGCCACCATCGGTACGCCGGTCAGCACATCCGCCAGTTCCAGCTCTTCATTCGTCAGACCGGAATCTTCACGACCAAAGACCAGCGCGGCATGATTGACCCACTGGCTCTTTTCTTCGAGCTGCACCTGCAATTCCTGCGGCGTGCAGTAATAGTGAAATTTAGCCCGGCTGCGGGCAGTTGTGGCTACCGTAAAATCGATATCAGCCAGCGCATGCTCAAGCGTATTAAAATGGAGAGCATTTTGCAGGATCTCCTGCGAACCATGCGCAACCCAGCCAGCTTCCGGCCTGAGATGCGCCTCACTGTCGACAATACGTAACGATGCGAAACCCATGGTTTTCATTGCACGAGCTGCCGCACCGACATTTTCCGGGCGAGCCGGCGAAACTAAAATAATATGAAGTTGCATATCGGGCCTTTGCAAAAGGGAAAGAATTGACGTCAGTATTTAAGCGATGAAATTTTACCCTGCTCCAAATCTATTCATGGCTTATATTCTTCACAAGAACTTAACAGTCGGCTGAATATATTCCTTTATTTTATCGGAAAACCTTACCTTGCAGGTAAAAAAGGTGCTGGCCCGATTAAGCAAACAGGAAAGAAAAATTTATCATTATTTTTCATATGGATATATAATAAGGAATCATCACCATTTTGCATTTATCTCCCGATTCTTAATCATTTGCTGAATCGTGTACAATAAATGCTGAAATGTGACTCAAGCGTGCATTCTTGTAAGTGTTTTTCACTGTTCTGTTACCGTGCTACAATTGAACTTGATATATGTCAACAAACCGTAATTTTGTTGAGTGGTAATTTCGGCACTCGCTGTTATATTGCTGTTAATAGGGTTAGGATATGCGCCGCTTTAGGACCCCGTGGAACTGCAGAAAGTGGAATCCCTGACCGAGCTTGCGATGTTGTTGTCGTTGATGGAAATTGCATCGAGAACGCGTTTACGTACTTTAGTCATGTAACGAGTGAGATGCCCAATAAAGCATCAAAATTCTCTGGGATAACAAGGACTTCTGTACTCCTATTTTCTATTTGTTGGCAATCTTAGGTAGCAATCATGCAGACCCCTCACATTCTGATCGTCGAAGACGAGTTAGTGACACGTAATACGTTAAAGAGCATTTTTGAAGCAGAAGGCTACATGGTACATGAAGCTAATGATGGCGCAGAAATGCACCATATTCTGTCCGAAAATGACATCAATCTGGTTATCATGGACATCAACCTGCCAGGCAAAAACGGCCTGCTGCTGGCACGCGAATTACGCGAACAAGCCAGCGTTGCTTTGATGTTCCTGACTGGCCGCGATAACGAAGTTGATAAAATTCTGGGTCTGGAAATCGGCGCTGATGATTACATCACTAAGCCTTTCAACCCACGCGAACTGACTATCCGCGCACGCAACCTGCTGTCCCGCACCATGAATCTGGGCACCACCGGCGAAGAACGCCGTCTGGTTGAAAGCTACAAATTCAATGGCTGGGAACTCGATATCAACAGCCGTTCGCTGGTGAGCCCGCAAGGTGAGCAGTACAAGTTACCGCGCAGCGAATTCCGCGCCATGCTGCACTTCTGCGAAAACCCGGGCAAGATCCAAACCCGTGGCGATTTGCTGAAGAAAATGACCGGCCGTGAGCTGAAGCCTCATGACCGTACCGTTGACGTCACTATCCGTCGCATCCGTAAACATTTCGAAGCGACGCCTGATACCCCGGAAATCATCGCCACCATTCATGGTGAAGGCTATCGTTTCTGCGGTGATCTGGAAGACTGATACAGAAGGTTGCCAACCGCACTGCATCCGGTGAGACGGTACCCAAACAAACGTTAAAGGCCAGCGAAAGCTGGCCTTTTGTTTTTTGCGCAGTGCTGAGAACTCACGGAGCGGTGTGCGCCCACGGAATAATCGGTACCGCGCTCAATGCGTTTTTCGGTGAACCATCCACCACTTTATCGGAGTAGCTCAGATAAATAAGTGCGTTGCGATTCGCGTCATAAAAACGGACCACCTGCAGCTTTTTAAACACCAGCGATGTGCGTTTCTGAAAAACAACCGTTCCTTTGTCTTTGCCTTGCTTAATCTTGTCGCTCAACTCAATCGGGCCCACCTGCTGACAGGAAATCGCGGCATCAGCAGTATCTTCTGCCAGCCCTAAACCGCCCTTGATGCCACCGGTTTTCGCACGACTGATATAACAAGTTACATTTTTAATATCAGGATCATCAAAGGCCTCGACGACAATTTTATGGTCGGGACCGAAGAGTTTGAAGACGGTATCGACCGAACCCACCTGCTCTGCATGTACCGCTGAAGAACAAAAAGCAAACATCGAAAAAACAAAAATCCAACATCTATTCATTAAGTTACTCCACGTCATCAGCATGACGTTGTTTTGCAAAGAAACCCTGCGGGGAAAGCGTGTATTCACACTTTCGGAATGAAATACTCTGTAACACAGGCAAATAGCACAGATAGCCAAAAAAATCTTAGGAAGTCTTATCGGTAAAAAGTTGCTATTATGCCGCCCATCATTCTGTGCATTTATCTTAGTTCAACGAGGACGATCTATGGATCAAGCAGGAATCATTCGTGACCTTCTTAGCTGGTTAGAAACCCATTTAGACCAGCCCTTGTCACTCGACAATGTCGCAGCCAAGGCCGGCTATTCCAAGTGGCACCTGCAGCGCATGTTTAAAGATGTCACTAATAATGCCATTGGCGCTTATATTCGTGCCCGCCGTTTGTCGAAAGCGGCCGTTGCCTTGCGTCTCACCAGTCGCCCGATTTTAGATATCGCCCTTCAGTATCGTTTTGATTCTCAACAAACATTTACCCGGGCATTCAAAAAACAATTTGCACAAACACCGGCACTGTATCGTCGTGCTGAAGACTGGCATTCGTTTGGAATTTGTCCGCCAATCCGTCTGGGCGCTTTTATTCTGCCGCAGCCGGAATATATCTCACTGCCGGAACAACATCTGGTCGGGATGACACAGAGTTACGCCTGTACGCTGGAGCAAATCACCACGTATCGAAACGAGATGCGTCGTCATTTCTGGCGTCAATATATTGGTGAAGCAAAAACGCTGCCACCAATACTTTATGGCCTGCACCATTCGCGTCCAAGCCAGGAAAAAGATGACGAGCAGGAAGTATTGTACACGACCGCGCTGGAAGCTCAGCACCTGCCGGAAAACGTTGAAGGTCAGCCGATTGTGTTGCAGCACGGCGAATATGCCATGTTCCACTACAATGGCACGCCGGAGCATTTGCAGGAGTTTATTCTGACGCTGTACAGCACCTGTCTGCCGACATTGAAACTGACCCGCAGAAAGGGACAGGATATCGAACGCTTTTACACGAATGGCCGTGCCCCGGGCACTACGCCAACCGAACTACAGTGTGATTACCTGATCCCAATCCGCCGCTAACGCCTTCTGGCGTTAGCGTTGCAACTCGTCTAACGCGGGCAGTTCCAGATGTGATACATCGCCCGCTGTTTCCACAATCCAGCCATTAGCCAGCCATGCACTTTGCTGGTGATCGACACGCGATAAAGAACAGTTACGCAGACGCAGACGACGTTCCGCATAAGCAGGCAGCCCGAGGATGGTACTGATCAGGCAACCCAGTGCAATACCGTGACTGACCAGCAAAGGCTTACTGCCTTCCGGCAAATCCAGACAGCTGTCGAGTGCTGCACGCATACGCTCAGCCAGTTCCGTCATCGTTTCACCTTCAGGAATACGCCCTTTCGGTGAACCATCGACCATCTGCTTACGCCATACTTCTTCCTGCTCTGTCAGGCCGTCCAGAATACGTTCTTCCAGCACGCCCATATGTAATTCGCGCAAACGCGGCTCATTGATCACTTCACACCCGCAGGCATCAGCGATAATCTGCGCCGTATGGCGGGTACGTCCTAAGTCACTGGTGATGACGTGGGTGATCCCTTCATTACGCACACGCTCAGCAACCTGACGCGCCTGATAAAGACCTTTGGCCGTCAGCGGGCTGTCTGATTGCCCCTGAATACGGCGTGCGGCGTTCCATTCTGTTTCGCCGTGACGGACGAGATATACCTGTAACATGAGTGTTTTCCGTTATACTGCGTGAAATTTGCTAAAGGATGCTAAAACTCTATGTACCATGTTGTCGCTGCAACCACTAACCCGGCAAAGATCAAAGCTATCGCCATGGCTTTTGAAGACATTTTCGGCGCTGAGGCATTCCGCATTGAAGGCGTTGACGTCGACAGTGGTGTTCCCAGTCAACCTATCGGCAGTAATGAAACCCGTACCGGTGCGCGCCATCGCGTTATCGGCGCCCGCCAGGTTCGCCCCGAGGCAGACTTCTGGGTCGGCGTGGAAGCGGGTATCGAAGACAATATGACCTTCGCCTGGATGGTGATTGAGAATATGCACCAGCGTGGTGAATCCCGTTCAGCGAGCCTGATGTTACCTGAAATTATTTTACAAGGAATTAACCAGGGCAGCGAACTGGGAGATGAGATGGAAAAACTGACGGGTATCACAGAAGTAAAACGTAAAGGCGGCGCGATCGGAGTCTTTACAGCAGGAAAATTGACCCGCACCAGCGTTTATCATCAGGCGCTGGTACTGGCTTTAGCGCCTTTTCATAATTCGGTGTATCAGGTCAGAACCCAAACACACTAAAATATCAGACGATAACGGACGCTTCAGTCGTCCGTTTTGTCTGTCAGCAGGTGCTCACTCAGCCATTCCTTAAGCTCCGCCGGTGCTGTTTTCAGGCCATTCGATCCACGTGTTATCGTGGCGATACCCGCTCCCAGCTGGCTTTTCAGCTCACGCTGACTCAACTCTCCGCGCATCAGTTCCTGAATAATCCGCACCCGTGTACCCAGCGCCGCACGTTCGTCGGGCGTAAGCAGCAGTTGCAACAAATCCTGATGCAGATTTTCAGCAAAAGAATGCTGCAGCAATGCCAGAAAGCATTGCCAGTCCTCATTGCCTTGTTGGGAAAGAGCAGGGTCATTGATTGGTCGTTGGGTCATGATGGCTGCCATACTATTAAACTAGTACAGCAGCTTACCATAAACGACGAAGGATCAGTAACGCCTCTGCCATTCGGCATCCGTCAAAATCTTGGCGGGTTGATGTAAAAAATAGCGATAAAACGCATCATATGCCAACACATTTTTAACATATCGACGAGTTTCAGAGAAAGGGATACTCTCGATAAACGCCACCGAATCCACCCGGCCCGCGCTGTTACCTAACCAGGTATTTACGCGTGAAGGCCCGGCGTTATATGCCGCGCTGGACAAAATACGGTTGCGCCCAAACATCTGATAGACATATTCCAGATAACTGGTGCCGATCGTTATGTTCATCTGCGGATCCAGTAATTGCCCCGGATTGCTGTAGCCCTGCAACCCAAACATATCGACGGTATGTTGCGCAGTCGCAGGCATCACCTGCATCAGACCGGCTGCGCCCACCGGCGAACGGGCTTTCGGATTCCACGCACTTTCCTGACGGGCAATCGCCATCGCGTAGCTTTGCGTGATGCCCTTATCGTTGGTCGCACGACGGAATTCATCCGGCCACGCCAGCGGGAAACGCTCTTCGAGATAATCCCACAGCTTGCCGGTAATGGTGGCTTGCACGCTGAGATCCGGCCATTTTTGCTCGAACGCATAACGCGCCAGCGCCGACTGCTGCGATTCCGTGCGGCTGCTGACCAGATAACTCCATTCGGTACGCGCCAGATTGTCCATCTGCCAGTACATCAGCTCACGCACACGCGCCACTTCCGGCAATTTCGCAATACTTGAATCTGGCTTAGCCGCGACAGAAATCTGCATCGGATAAGTCACGTTCAGCTTTTGCGCCGCTGCCATCGGATAGAATCCGCGGCCTTTCATTAACGTACGCAGCATCGCTTCGCCCTGCGAGCGCTGACCGTTGTCAATCATCACTGACGCACGCCAGTACTGCCATTCATCTTCCTGCAGGGCATCCGACGGCAAGCGTTGCAGCCACTGGTTCAGCCCCTGGCGATCTCCGGCGGCCAGCGCCATACGGATGCGGCGTTCGACAAGCGTGGTGGAATGGCTGCGCAAAATGACGTTATCGCGCCAGGCGGCCTGTTCCGGTGTGGCGTCGCTGCCCATATAACGCCAGGCAACGGCTTCTTCCAGTTCGAGCCGGTCGCTGTCACTCATCTTCTGCAAGCGCACAAGCACCGGGATCATCGAACGGGCATTCTCGGAATCATCACGGGCAATGCGCGCGAAGGTAATGCTGGTCGCGTTACGGGTAAAATCAGTCGGACCGACATTGCGCGCAAAGCTTTCGAGGGTATTCGGATTATTTTGCAGATCGACAAGCGCATCGCGCATGGTCTGATAATCCGGCGGCAACTGCTTTGCCAGATAACTGACCAGACTGGTGTTCCCCGCTTTCATCGCCAGGCCAATTCGTTGCAGCGTCGTCAGCGCGGTCTGATTGCCTGCGCCCTGCCAGACCGAGAACAATTTATCGCAGGTATTGGGCAGTGATGTGCCGGTCAGCCAGATGTCTTTCGCACCATCAAACGCGGTTTTCTGATCGCCGGTCGCCCATTTGGCGTAATAGTAGTTACAGCGCGCCGCCACCGGTTTCGGCGGTTGCGGGCTGAATGAAAGCAAACTGTTCCAGTCCTGACGGCGCGCCAGTTCATTGACAAAGCGGGCTGGCAAAGAACGCGCAGGCGGCAATGTCGGGTTCGCTTTCACAAATGCGTTCACCTGCGCCGGTGTCGCGTCCCCCAGTTCCTGCGTCAGCTGCCGGTATTCGAGATAAGGATAAAGAGGATAGTCTTCCAGCGTCGGCATCAGCTGGCTGACAACGTCCATCTGATTGTTATCCCATGCCTGTTTAATCTGCATATAGTGCTGGCGCTGTGCGTCCAGCGAGTCCGCTTTCGCCACGCCCGATGCTGTTACCAGCAGCACGCTCAGTGCCAGAGAATGCCATTTGTCCACCTTGACCATACTTACCTTTATCCTCGCGGGTTGTGCCGAAACTGTTCTGCATTGTGTAGACAGCTACTACGCTAATCGATTCATTTTTAAAATTGAAGCGATGCGGAGACAGCATCACAAACTTTACACAGTGTGGTGCAAGCGTCCGGCACTTACCAGACGGCGGCAGATCTATTTTCTGTCACAGAACATCGCGGCAGGAATAATTTGAGCGGACATTATACCCGCAGATAATTAACGGGTATTCACCTGTTAATTACAAATAGATAGCAGCCTTACAATTCGAAATTAAATAGCCACACTGACAAAACTCAGCTTTATTTACATCAATTTACCCAGACAACCACTTCCTAAACAAACGTTAAATAAAATGGGAATAATACGCAAATTCCTAACTCATATAAGCCAATGTTTTTTAATGATTTTCATTATTTAATTAGCTACAAAAAGTATTTATTGGCTCAGATCAAATTTATTTACGCTCAATTAATTATGATTACTCCCTATTGTAAAATTGATTAATTGATATTCGCTATTTCGCCGTCAGGATTGAAATATTAATAACAGCCCAGTTCTTCGCTTATGGAAAAGTATATGACTCATTCAACTTCATCGGTAAAAACGAATGCCAGCCCTTCTTCCTCTGCCGCAGCAGAAAACAAAAACTGGTATCAGATTAGTAGTAACGACGCTATGCAGCGCCTTGAAACCGGCGAAAATGGCCTGACGCGGCAGGAAGCCAGCGAGCGCCTGAATAAATATGGCCCGAACGCATTACCGGAAAAACAATCCAAAAGTGCCCTGATGCGTTTTCTGGCGCACTTCAATGATGTCCTGATTTACATCCTGCTCGCCGCCGCCGTCGTGACCGGTGCTATGGGACACTGGGTCGATACCTTTGTCATCCTGGGCGTAGCGGTGATCAATGCGCTGATTGGTTTTCTGCAGGAAAATAGCGCCGAAAAATCACTGAAAAGTATTCAAAACATGCTGTCCAGTCAGGCCGTAGTGATGCGTGACGGACAAGTTCAAACCATTAATGCCGACCAGCTGGTGCCCGGCGATATCGTGCAACTGCGTCCCGGTGACAAAATCCCGGCAGACATCCGTATCGTCAGCGCGCATAACCTGCAGGTCGAAGAAGCTATCCTCACCGGCGAATCCACCGTCGTCATCAAAAACGCTCAGGTCATCGATGATGACGTCATGATCGGCGATCGCCACAACTTGCTGTTCTCCGGCACCATGATCAGCGGCGGCACCGCCACCGGTGTGGTTTATGCCACCGGTCAGGACACAGAGCTGGGCCACATCAGCCAGATGATGTCAGCGATTAAAGCGCAGCGTACTCCGCTGTTGCAGCAAATCGACAAACTGGGTAAAGGCATCTTCGCGCTGATCCTGCTGATGATGGCTTTCCTGTTTGTGTTCGCTTTTATCCTGCGTGATATGCCGCTGGGCGAACTGCTGCTGTCGCTGATCAGTCTGGCTGTCGCATCGGTTCCGGAAGGTTTACCGGCAATTATCTCGATTATTCTGTCGCTGGGCGTGCAGTCGATGGCGCGTAATCATGCCATTATCCGCAAACTGCCGACCGTCGAAACGCTGGGCTCAATGACCGTCATTTGCTCGGATAAAACCGGCACGCTGACCATGAATGAAATGACTGTGAAAGCGGTGATTCTGGCAGACCGTGCTTACGATGTGGAAGGGGAAAGCTACCAGCCGAAAGGCCGCATCGTGGATGCCCACACGCAGCGCCAGGTGGATGTCATCAGTATGCCGGTGCTCAACACCTTCATCACTGCCGTGGATATCTGTAACGACAGTCAGCTGATGCAGGACGAAAGAGGTCACTGGGGAATTACCGGCGGGCCGACGTCCGGAGCACTGAAAGTGCTGGCAGCGAAAGCCAGTCTGCATACCGGTCAGGTTGAATCTCTGGATAAAATCCCGTTTGATTCCAAACATAAATACATGGCGACCTTGCAGCGCATCGGCGGCAAAACCCAGTTGTTTGTGACCGGCGCACCGGATGTTTTGTTCTCCTTAGCCAAGCTTGAGCTGACCGAAAACGGCGTCCAGCCTTTCCGCCGTGAGTACTGGGAAGAAGAGATGGCGCGCTATGCCCGTCAGGGTCTGCGCATGGTGGCTGCGGCTATCAAAGATGAGCCGGAAATTGCAGGCGATCTGAACCATGACCACCTGCAGGAAGGACTGGTGTTCACCGGGATTGCCGCCATGATGGATCCGCCACGCCCTGAAGCCATTGATGCAATTGCACAGTGTCAGCAGGCCGGGATCCGCGTGAAGATGATCACCGGTGACCATCAGGAAACAGCGATGGCTATCGGCAAAATGTTAGGCATCGGCAACAGCGGTGACTCCATCACCGGTTACCAGCTTGAGCATATGGATGACGCTGAACTGGCCGTCGCTGCCAGCCAGTACGATATTTTTGCCCGTACCAGCCCTGAGCATAAATTGCGTCTGGTCAAAGCCTTGCAGGAAAACGGCGAAGTAGTCGGGATGACCGGCGATGGCGTGAATGACGCGCCAGCGCTGAAACAGGCCGACGTCGGTATCGCAATGGGTATCAAAGGCACCGAAGTCACCAAAGAAGCCGCAGACATGGTTCTGACCGATGACAACTTCGCGACCATCGCCAGTGCGGTAAAAGAAGGACGTCGCGTTTACGACAACCTGAAGAAAACGATTCTGTTTATTCTGCCGACTAACCTCGCGCAGGGGCTGCTGATTATCCTGGCGATTCTGGCCGGTGCGGTGATCCCGCTGACGCCGGTGCAGATCTTATGGATGAACATGGCGACCTCCACCACGCTGTCGTTCGGTCTGGCCTTCGAGCCGGGTGAGAAAGGCATGATGCGTCGCCGTCCTCGCGCACCAGGCCAGCACGTACTGGACCTGCATGCCGTCTGGCGTATCGCTTTCGTCGGTATTTTGATTGCCTGCAGCGCCTTCGTTCTTGAAGCCTGGATGCAGCCGCGCGGCTACAGCAGCGATTTAATCCGCACCGTGCTGTTACAGACGCTGGTTACCGCGCAGTGGGTGTATATGTTTAACTGCCGCGTGATGGACCGCTTCCCGCTGACCCGCGAAGTGTTCGTTAACAAAGGATTGTGGATTGTTTCCGGCGTATTACTGGTGCTGCAACTGGCGCTGATCTATCTGCCAGTCATGAACCAGTTGTTCGGCACCGTGCCGATGCCGCTGAAATTCTGGGGCATCACGCTGGTGGTCGGTGCGATGATCTTCGTGATTGTCGAAATCGAGAAATGGCTGGTTAACCGCTTCATCCGCAAGAAAGTCTGACGATTTATCCTTATGCCGGGTTACCTTCTGTAGCCCGGCGTTTTACGATAAAAAACGTCACAATTCTGAAACTTTACTCTTTTCCGCTCTCAATTCGTCTCAAAGATCTCACAAAACGTTCCAAAACCCATTCTGCTGATTTACATCAATCTCTTACCGCTTTATTACTCTCGCCAGGGGTATCCCTTTACACAGCAATGTTAGTTTTGCCGGCGACCGGCAACTTTCACGAGAATGCCCTATCGCTGTAGGGTCACTTTTATAAAAACGAGCTTCTCTGCACTGCAGTCATACAGAGGCCAAAAACAGGTAAACCCAATGTCATCGCTCATTGTAGATAAGTGTTTTTACACACAGCTGGCATTGCATTCGCTCTTGCAACTTAACGGACAACACCAGAAAGATATTCTTTCGCTCAAGGACATCAACGAACTGCAAGCCACATGCAATTCCCTGACGCCTGAAATCATCTTTGTGAATGAAGATTGTTTTACGTCTGATGCGCCTTCCGGTCACGCCCTCAGGGCGGTGATCGACGCGCATCCCGGCACGCTTTTCTTTGTCTTTATCTCCAGAGAGAATCTCAATTATCAGAACTATGTGCCGATCCGCAAAAACATCATCATTTTGTCGAAATCTGTCAGGACGACCACGATTTATCAGCTGATCGCCCACAACCTGCAGCTCTCGCGTGCGGGTGAAACGGAACAATCACTGGATCTTACGCCGGTCAGCCTGAGCCGGACGGAATCGAGCATTCTGAAAATGTGGATGTCAGGACTGAATACGCAAATCATTTCCGAACATCTCAATATCAAACAGAAAACCGTGGCTTCACACAAAGGTAATATCAAACGTAAGGTGAAGACACAAAATAAACAGGCGATATATCATGTTGTTAAGCTCACCGACATCCTGACTTCCGGCATGTTTGTGGGGCGCGTCCAGCCATTACGTCCGGCGAGTGAACCGGATGAGTTCACTATCCCTTTCGGCTGAAAGCCTCCTCTCCTGTCCGCAGCCGGCAACATTCTTGCCTTACTGTGAACCTGATGGTTGGGTACACGACTGAAACACGCTAAACTTCGCAGTCGGAACCCTTATCAGTCATGCCGCAGTCAGGCGGGGCTGCTTACTATGCCGCAGCGCCTGCCCTTCGCAGAAAGCGCGCGGCCCGCAGAAAGAGGCTCAAAACAACGTGGCTCAATACGTATATTCCATGCATCGCCTCGGCAAAGTTGTTCCGCCGAAGCGTCATATTCTTAAGAACATCTCCCTGAGTTTCTTCCCTGGTGCCAAAATCGGTGTTCTGGGTCTGAACGGTTCAGGTAAATCCACCCTGCTGCGCATCATGGCCGGTATCGATACCGACATCGAAGGTGAAGCACGTCCTCAGCCTGATCTGAAAATCGGTTATCTGCCGCAGGAACCTCAGCTGAACATGGAACACACCGTGCGTGAGTCCGTGGAAGAAGCCGTTTCTGAAGTCGTCGGCGCGTTAAAACGTCTTGATGAAGTCTATGCGCTGTACGCAGAGCCGGAAGCTGATTTCGACAAACTGGCCGCTGAACAGGGCAGACTGGAAGAGATCATTCAGGCGCATGATGGCCATAACCTGAACAGCCAGCTTGAACGTGCTGCTGATGCACTGCGTCTGCCAGACTGGGATGCAAAAGTCGCCACGCTGTCCGGTGGTGAACGCCGCCGTGTGGCACTGTGCCGCCTGCTGCTGGAAAAACCAGACATGCTGCTTCTCGACGAACCGACCAACCACCTGGATGCAGAATCCGTGGCATGGCTGGAACGCTTCCTGCACGACTTCGAAGGTACCGTTGTGGCGATTACCCATGACCGTTACTTCCTCGATAACGTTGCCGGTTGGATCCTTGAGCTTGACCGCGGTGAAGGTATTCCGTGGGAAGGTAACTACTCCACCTGGCTGGAACAAAAAGATGAACGTCTGGCGCAGGAAGCTTCTTCTGAAGCGGCCCGTCGTAAGTCTATTGAGAAAGAGCTTGAGTGGGTTCGTCAGGGTGCAAAAGGCCGTCAGTCTAAAGGCAAGGCACGTCTGGCACGCTTTGAAGAGCTGAACAACACCGAATACCAGAAACGTAACGAAACCAACGAACTGTTCATTCCACCAGGTCCACGCCTGGGCGACAAAGTTGTCGAAGTGAAAAACCTGAGCAAGTCTTATGGTGATCGCGTTCTGATCGACGACCTGTCCTTCTCCGTGCCGAAAGGCGCTATCGTTGGCATTATCGGCCCGAACGGCGCCGGTAAATCAACCCTGTTCCGCATGATGTCGGGTCAGGAAGAAGCCAACGGCGGCACTATCGAGCTGGGCGATACCGTGAAACTGGCGTCTGTGGATCAGTTCCGTGATTCGATGGACAACAGCAAAACCGTGTGGGAAGAAGTATCCGGTGGTCAGGACATCATGCGCATCGGCACCACTGAAATGCCAAGCCGTGCTTACGTCGGCCGCTTCAACTTCAAAGGTGTCGATCAGGGCAAACGCGTAGGCGAGTTGTCCGGTGGTGAGCGTGGCCGTCTGCATCTGGCAAAACTGCTGCAGGTCGGCGGTAACATGTTGCTGCTCGATGAACCGACCAACGACCTCGACATCGAAACCCTGCGCGCACTGGAAAACGCCTTACTGGAGTTCCCGGGCTGCGCAATGGTCATTTCCCATGACCGCTGGTTCCTCGACCGTATCGCGACCCACATCCTCGATTATCAGGATGAAGGTAAAGTCGAATTCTTCGAAGGTAACTTCACCGAATACGAAGAATACAAAAAACGTACTTTAGGTGCCGAAGCGTTAGAGCCGAAGCGCATCAAGTACAAAAAGATGATCAAGTAATCGTCTTTATAAAATCGCTAAGGCCCGGAAACGGGCCTTTTTTATGGCTGTCATTCCCTGAAATTTATCCCGCCAGCGCCTCGCTGTAGCTCTTCGCAAAACCATACTCTTCCAGCATAAACGCAATGAAACAGGCCAGCGCCGGCGAATTCAGTTTCCGCCCCGGATAGACCAGATACAGATCATTGCCCTCGGCTTCCCATTCTGGCAACACGCGCACCAGCGTGCCATTTGCCACTTCGCCGTGACATAAAAAGGCCGGTAACAGCGTGATGCCTGCGCCCGCCAGCGCGCATTCCCGCGCATACAGCAGATTGTCGGTAGTATGCGCGGAAGGCAACAGCCAGCGGTGATAGGTTTCGCCATGATGCAACACCCATTCCGACCAAGCCCGGTGCGCAATGCAGTGATGTGATGCAAGCTGTTGCGGCGTTTCAATCGCCGGATGCTGCGCCAGATACGCCGGTGACGCCAGCAGATAACGCGGACTGTGCCCCAGTTCACGACCAATCAGCGAGGAATCCTGCGGTTTACCGGTACGCAGCGCGATATCAAAACCTTCCTGCACCAGATCCACCATCGCATCGGAAACTGACACTTCCAGCGACACGTCGGGATAGCGTTTCTGAAATTCAACATTCACCCGTGCCAGCAACGTTGCCCCCAGACCGGCGGGACTGGTGATCCGCAAACGTCCGCTCGGGTTATCGCGCAAACGGCGGATGGCCAGTTCAGCCCGTTCGCTGGCCTGCATCATTTCCTGACAGTGGATCAGATAGCGTTCTCCGGCAAAGGTCAGGTTCAGCTGCCGCGTCGTGCGGTTCAGCAACCGCAGGCCGATGGATTTCTCCAGCTGACTGATACGCTGACTGACGCTGGATTTGGGTAATCCGGCCCGGCTGGCAGCCTGCGTGAAGCTGCCGCATTCCGCCACCAGCGCAAAGAGCGCCATATCCTGCAACTGTTTAAACATGATTGTTCACCTCAGCCGAACACTTTGTTAGTTATTGTCCATCTTATCAGCTTACGTCATGACGACTAGACTGTCTGTATACCTAACGGAGGCAGAAAACATGACCATTAAAGCAATCGCAGTAAATCCAAAAGACCCGGCTCACTTTATCGCTGTTGAATTACCACAGCCTGTCGCGAAAGATTACGACCTGCTGGTGGAAGTGAAAGCGGTGTCGATCAATCCGGTCGATACCAAAGTGCACAAAGGCGTGCAGAAAAGCGGTCTGGATGCACCAAAAGTACTGGGCTGGGATGCCAGCGGTATCGTCAAATCCGTCGGCAGCGCAGTGAAAAATTTCAAAGCGGGTGATGAAGTCTGGTACGCCGGGGATATCACCCGTTCTGGCAGCAATGCAACGGAACAGCTGATCGACTCACGTATTGTGTCCGTCAAACCGAAAAGCCTGGACTGGGCACAGGCCGCTGCCATGCCACTGACCACGCTGACCGCATGGGAAGCACTGTTCGAGCATCTGAAAATTCAGGATGCCTCTGCGGATAAAACCCTGCTGATCATCGGCGGTGCCGGTGGCGTCGGATCACTGGCGATCCCGTTCGCGTCACTGCGCAGCAAAGTAAAAGTGATCGCAACGGCCTCCCGTCCGGCATCGGCACAATGGTGTCTGGATCGCGGTGCGGATCTGACTGTGAATTACAAAGATCTGAAAGGTGAACTGGCGAAGCACGATATCAAACAGGTGGATTTTATTCTGTGTCTGAACGACACCGACGGCCACTGGGAAGCCATTTCTGACCTGATCGCACCGATGGGCCACATCTGTACCATCGTTGAAAACGAACATCCGCTGGACATGAACAAGCTGAAGCTGAAAAGCGCCGCACTGCACTGGGAACTGATGTATACCCGCAGCATGTTCACCACACCGGATATTGCCGAACAGGGCGAGATCCTCAAACAAGTCGCCGCGCTGGTGGATGAAGGTAAAGTACAAACCACACTGAGCGAAACCCTTCACGGCCTGACCGTGGAAAGCATCGAAGCGGCCCACGCCAAAGTGCTCGACGGCCATATGCAGGGCAAAGTCGTCGTCTCTTTCTAAATACGCTGTCGCCTAAAAAAAGCCCCGTCACTTTCATACCGGGGCTTTTTCATTCACATATTTCCACTATTCGCCGTCGTCCACTTTCTGCCATTTAGCATCGGGGTCAAATGTCGTGATCGCTTTTGCCGCGGCATCAGTATTCTCGCCTAAATCCTGCTGATACACCTCGCCCTGCTGATTGATCATAAAACTGGTGACACCGGTATGACCGTACGCCGCCGGCCAGGCGATCAGCGCAAAACCTTTGGTCATCTTGCCATTTTCGATATAACTCAAGGCACCGCCGCTGGCATTCGCCCCCTGCGACGTCAGAATGCGATAGTAATAGCCGTGATAATCAGACCCCGCCTTCGCATCACCAAAGGCTGGCCCCAGCGGACTTGGCGCTTCGCCCTCTTTCACCGGCCAGTAAAGGCCATCGTGTTGTCCTTCAGTGCTGACAAAGCGCTGGGCATATTGCCCGGTAATCTGCTGATACTCGTGCTGGGCATCCGCATACGCTGACACGACCTGAATGGCAGAAAGCTCATTGCGACCAATCGTACGGGTTTCAATTTCAGCAGCACCGGCGGCCATATCAAATGACCAGCCCTGCGCCGTATGTTTCATCGGGATCGGCAACTGCCAGTTCTCCGGCCCGACATTCAGGTGAGCAATCTCACCCTGTTTGGCAATCTTGTGACTGATATTCCAGTCCCGCAGAAAGCGAGCAACCTCATCCGGATCCACACCTTTTGGCGGCAGATAGACCTGCCAGTCATTACCGAGAAGTTGTTCAAGTGACGCATCATCGTGTGCCTCAATGGCTTTGACCAGCGCCTGCGCGGCCAGCTCAGGGCTGGTAAATGTCTGCTGCGCGAAACCCGTTAAGGGCAGTAACAGCAGGCCTGCGGAAATCAAAATATTACGCAATCTCTTCATTACCTTTCCTCGTCAGTCTAGCGACGGTGTAAATGAGCTGGCTCTGCATTCGCAGGGCGTGACCGCTGGAAGTTCTGCATATGTTCGCGGCTCTGATTACCCCGCGATTGCTGCTGTTGCCACGACGGACTACGACTGGAATTGCCACTGAATGCTGTGCTGTGTGATGCATTCAGATTCTGTCGCTGATGCTGATTCAATTGCTGCGACGGCTGGCGGTTCGTATTGTGCTGAGACAACGACTGCTGATGCTGAGGCAACTGATGCCCCGTGACATTGTGTGTACCGGCACGTTCTGCGGCACTGGCTGCGGGGGCCGAACGCGGCAGATTTCGCTGCTGTGTATGCGCCTGCTTCTGCGGGGTGTTCTGATGCTGATTCATCACCGACGCGGCCTGCTGACGGCGCTGATCCAGATTCTGATTCTGCACACCGCCGCCGTTGTGTCCGACGGCATTATTGTTGCTGATACCACGCGTGTCGTTGTCGAAACCACGATAGTTATTACGCTGCGCCGCGTTATTCAGTGCGCGGTTTTGCGTCGCCCCGTTGAGGTTCGCAGTGCGGTTCGGCAAACCGGCGTTGTAGGCCGGATTATGCTGCCAGCCTGCGGTATTCGATGCGCCCGGATGATTTAGCCCGTTGTTGTTGTTGCCGGAGATACGGTTGTAATTATTAACGTTCACATTGACGTAATTATTCTGCGAACCGCCGTGATGCCCGTCATCGTGGTGATCGTCGTGATGATGATCGTCATCCCAGTCGATGCTGCCAAAGATCGCATACGTCGCTGCCACGCCGACACCAAATCCGATCCCCGATGCCATGCCGTTCACAAACTGTTGTCCCGGAGGCGGTGGCAGATATACCGGCGGATAGGCCGGTGTCGGCCAGGCACCGTAAACCACATTCGGGTTGTAACTCGGCACATACACTACCTGCGGATCCGCAGATTCAATCACAATGGTTTGCTGCGCCGGCGCACTTTTCACCACCGTTGTTGAAGCCGGTTTCGGTTTAACGGTCACCGTCTGCTGCGGCGTGCTTTTCAGCGCCCCGCTCTTTTGCGCCACTTCGCGAAATTTCTGCACAGTGTTCATCACGTCATCCGGTTGCGCCAGAAAAGCGTTCCCAAGATTCTGTACCCATGCCGGATCTTCACCCAGCAGCGCCAGCAGTTGCGGAAAAGCGACCAGCGATTTTACACTCGGATCCCAGGGTTCGTTCGCGACCTGAGTGACGGCGGCATCCCCCTGACTTTGCGGATGGTCACGCGACCATTGCACAGCCTGAATCACGTTAGTCGGATAAGTCGACGCCATCAGCACCTGCGAAAGCAGGCTGTCAGGATAAAGCGCGACTGGCGCGACCCATTGATCGAGCTGAGCTTGTGTAAATGCCGCAGGGGCAACGGATGCAGCAACAGGGGTTGCTGGTGGCGGCGGTGCGGCGGCGGGTGCAGGCACAGGCGCAGTCTGCGTCGTGGTTTCGGCCTGACTGCTGACCGGAAGCCAGCCTTGCATAAACATCACACTCGCCAGAGCAAATGCCCCCACGCCGCACAAGACTGCGATACCCCAGGGCTTGAATGATAAATTCATTCGGATCACCTTAGAAAGCCTCAGCGGGAATGAGAGGCATAATGAATGAGTATAATCGGAGAAATAAATCTCAACGGCCGCCACTTTATTTTTATTTCAGGTCAGATATTTACACATAAAATGCGTAATAAAATCCCTAAAAAAGGGGTATCACTCAATCCTATGAATAAAAAGAGAATTTTATTTTACAGCGTTACAAAATGAATTAATAAAATCACACAGAAAGATAATCAGATGAATTCATTAATAATTATATAAAATGCATTTTTAATTTATCATTCACCACATGAATGATAAATTAAAAAAAGCGCGTATCCCGGAGAATACACGCTCTTTATTTGTGCCCGGTCAGATAACAGGCGGCTCGTTTAACCGGCTGGTATCGGCTGCCAGCATGTTCTGCACCAGTTCCACACATTCGAGAAAACGCTGATCGTAATCTGAAGATTCAACATGTACGTAATCCACGTTGTTTTCTTTCAGCATCTCGATGAGCAAATTCTGGAAAGACATCCGGTCGGTGGTACTGCCTAAACTGCGCAGGCCGTCGGCCACCCACGGCGTGTTATTTTCCAGCAGGATCACCAGATCGAATTTGTATTCGTCCATCAGCGCCTGCACGAACGGATGTTCACGCCCCTCGTATTTTTTACAAAAGGCCTGAGTGGTCAGAAAATCGGTATCAATAAAGGCCACTTTATTGGCATATTTCACCGCGAAATCGATGTACTGCGCCTGACCCAACGCGATCTTGTCATAGTCAGAATACTGCAGCGCCATTTCATCGCCGCCCAGGTGCGAGAACACATAATCGCGGCCATATTCCCAGGCGCTGGTGGTATTAAAAATGTTAGCCAGCTTATTCACCAGCGTCGATTTCCCGCTGGATTCTCCGCCGAGGATCGCCACGGTCCGCACGAAGAATGGCTTCACTTCTGTCGGAATATAATCCCAGTAACGGAACGGATCATGACGGATCTGACGACCGCTGATATTCATAAACGAACGTTTCGGGTCGATCAGCACAGTCTCAATCCCGAGATGTTCGCGGTATTGCGGCGCATCAGCCTCTTCGCTGGAATAAATGGTATTGGGTTCAATGCCTTTCTGGCTCATGAACTCTTTAATGCCACGTCCCCAGACGTCCCAGCCATGCGGATAGGGTTCCATCCCCTCTTCGTTAAAGGCATGAATACGGATGTTTTTCTGGTATTTGAACGTCTGCAGTAACCAGCGCAGGCGGTCGCTGACCGTCGGCTGCTGGGACATGGAACTGTTTTCAAACAGCTCGCGATCGCGCGGCTCGTCATAGCCCATGATGATATGCAGTTCATCGACCTGGCTACAGGCGCGCTGGATCAGATAGATATGGCCGGTGTGCAGCGGATAAAACTTGCCGAACACCACGCCGATATTCTTTTCACGACGGGGAAACTCAAGATCGAGGAAGCGGTGCAAAGCCTCCAGCTTCTGAGCACTGGGACTTTTTATCTTTGCATTCAACAACTGGCTAAGATAACCCTTGGTCATCCCGCTGGCTTCGGCCACCTGTTGCAGCGTGCGTCCCTGTTGTTTTATCGCGGTTTTTAGATAGTCGAACTGTGACATGCCTTGTCCCCAGGTTTGCTGTACTAAACAAAATAGCTAAACAAAAAATAGCACAAAGGCAGCCCCGAATTACAGCGGAGAAAAGCTACAGCATAGAACAGTTACAAATCGTCGAGGATCGCCAGCGCATCAGCCAGCTTTTTGACGCCAAATACCTGCATACCCGCCGGGACTTTCTTCGGCACGTTGGCATGCGGCACAATCGCACGCTTAAAGCCGTGCTTTGCCGCTTCGGTAATACGTTCCTGACCGCTCGGCACCGGACGAATTTCACCTGCCAGCCCGACTTCACCGAAGACCACTAAATCCTGCGGCAACGGACGGTCACGCAGACTGGAGACAAGAGAGAGCAGCAGCGCCAGATCCGCGCTGGTTTCGGTGACTTTCACACCGCCAACTACGTTGACGAACACATCCTGATCCGCCATCTGCAAACCGCCGTGACGATGCAAGACCGCCAGTAAAATGGCTAGACGGTTTTGTTCAAGGCCAACCGCCACGCGACGCGGATTGCCCATCATCGACTGATCAACCAGCGCCTGCACCTCAACCAGCAACGGACGCGTTCCCTCCCACAGCACCATCACGGAACTGCCAGAGGTAATTTCATCACCACGGCTGAGGAAAATTGCTGAAGGATTGCTGACTTCGCGCAGCCCCTGCTCGGTCATGGCGAACACGCCCAGTTCGTTCACGGCACCAAAGCGGTTTTTATGGCTGCGCAACGTACGGAAACGCGAATCAGCATCACCGTCGAGCAGCACGGAACAGTCGATACAGTGCTCGAGCACTTTCGGCCCCGCCAGTGAACCATCTTTGGTCACATGGCCCACCATCACGATCGCCACGCCACGCGTTTTGGCGAAACGGGTCAGATACGCCGCCGTTTCACGGACCTGCGCAACCGTGCCCGGTGACGACTGGATATCCGCCATGTGCATCACCTGAATGGAGTCGATCACCATCAGTTTAGGCTGTTCAATATCTGCAATTTCGCAAATCTGTTCGATGCTGGTTTCCGACAACATATTCATATTGGCTGTCGGTAAACCCAGACGGTGCGCACGCATCGCCACCTGCTGCAAAGATTCTTCGCCGGTGACGTACAGGGTTTTCATGTTTTCGCTGAGATGACATAGAATTTGCAGCAGCAGCGTACTTTTACCTGCGCCTGGATTCCCCCCAATCAGGATCGCACTACCGGGCACCACGCCGCCGCCCAGCACGCGATCGAATTCTTTGAAACCGGTGCTGAAACGCGGAAGTTCATCAAGGCTGATATCGGAAAGTTTCTGCACACGACTGACGCCTGCATCACCGGCGTAACCGGTCAGACGCTCGTTACGCGCCACTGTCGGGGAAGCCGCCAAACGGATTTCAGTAATGCTGTTCCAGGCCTGACAGGCACTACACTGCCCTTGCCAGCGCGGATAATCTGCGCCACATTCATTACACACAAATGCACGTTTTGCTGCTTTTGCCACAACTTACCTCGATGATATTTATAAGAAATTTATAATGCCTGACTGCCGCTAAAAATACACAACACCCCAAGCAGATCCGCATGCCGGATACAAACTGAAGCCTGTTCATACACTTTGGGCTTTGCGTGATACGCAATGCCCAAACCGGCCACCGCCATCATTTTCAGGTCATTGGCGCCGTCGCCAATCGCAATGGTTTGTTCCTGAGGAATCCCCAGTTTTTCCGCCAGCTTCAGCAAGGTATCTGCTTTATATTGCGCATCGACGACAGGGCCAATCACACGCCCGGTCAGTTTGCCATCGCGTATTTCCAGCTCGTTCGCCGCGACATCAATCAGATTCAGCTTATCGCGCAGGTATTCGGCGTAATAGGTAAAGCCGCCGGAAGCAATTGCAACGTGCCACCCTGCTTCCTGTAAACGCTGGACCATCACGGTCAGTCCCGGCATCAGCGGCAGGGTTTCGCGCACCTGCTCAAGAATACCCGCGTCTGCATCTTTCAGGGTCGCCACGCGCTGGCGCAGGCTGGCGGAGAAATCCAGTTCGCCACGCATCGCACGCTCAGTGACTTCCGCCACCTGTTCACCGACGCCTGCCAGTTTGGCAATTTCGTCGATGCATTCAATCTCAATCGCGGTAGAATCCATGTCCATCACCAGCAGACCTGGCGTGCGCAGATAAGGCACTTTGCCAAGCTGGGTGACATCAAATTCGAAAGATTCCGCCAGCTGTTGCGCATCAGTCGTGAGTGAACCGGCAAGGCGCACAACCTGATAACCTTCCACCGCCCAGGCGCTGACAATCACCAGAGCACGACCTAACTGGCGCTGAAACTGCGTAATGCTCGTTTTATCGAGTTTTCTACCATAGAGCAGCCATCCGGTATGTCCGGCCCGGTAATCCAGCGGCATGACCTCGTCACCGCTCAATGAAAGGGGAAGTCCCGGCCATTGGTGGATCTCCGCAGGAAGATCGCAATAGGTCAGACTGTTTGGCATGATGGCTCCTGTAGGGCGTTATGGCATTAGGAAAACAAATATCACTATTTACCCAAAATCATTCGAGTTGCATCAAGGCAGCAACTGAATGAATCTCCGGGAGCTGACACAGGTCAGTGACCGGAGTGAATGAAGGCAGCCAACGCAGAGGCAGCTTGAAGGATGCAGGGTAAAATGAGGCATCAAGCTACCTTATCGTGACGTCTTCTGGCAACATAAAGTCTTCGAAAAACGCAAGGAAACAGAATGGCCAAGGCCAAACTCAAATTTCGCCTGCACCGCGCTGCTATCGTATTGATTAGCCTGGCGTTATTAGTCATTCTGATGCAAGGCGCATCCTATTTCAGTCTGGGACACCAACTGGCACGCTCGACGCAGGTGGAACAGCTTGCCCAGACGCTCGCCAAACAGGTGGCGTTTTCGCTCGCGCCGCTGATGGACAGCACTAATGATGGCGCCGATATCGCACAAATTTCCACTATTTTGAGCCAGCTTACCGACGGAAGCCGCATTCTTGATGCCAGCGTTTATGAGTCAGATGGCTCTCTGGTCGCCCATGCAGGCGAACAGGTGCCGGTACGCGACAGATTATCGCTCGATGGTAAACGCGCAGGCAGCTACTTCAATCATCAGATTGTGGTGCCTATTGAGGATAAAAACGGTCCGAGCGGATTTTTACGTATCACGCTGGATACGCACGTACTGGCGACTGAATCCAAGCAGGTAGATAACACCACCAATCTGTTACGTCTGATGATGCTCGCTGCGCTGGGTGTCGGTATTATTCTGGCCCGCACGCTGCTGCAAGGCCGTCGTTCGCGCTGGCAGCAATCGCCGTTCCTGCTGACCGCCAGCAAACCGCTCAAAGAAGATGACGAACAGGAAGATGAGCCGGACGAGTTCGGCCCGCCGCCGGTACTGAACATTCCTGAGCCGGAATCTGAGGTCGCACCGGCAAAACCGGCGACCGAAGCGCAAACCAAAGAAGCCGCACAGGCCGCTTACCGCAGCCTCAAAAGAAGCCGGCCGAAGTGAGTCAGGCCAGCCGCTGAATCGGCGATGTTAACTCTTCCACCTGCGCCAGCATTCCGCTGGCAAGGTGGCGGAATTCAACACTGATGGCCATGTCGCTTTCTACATTCCGCCAGAATTCGCTCGCCCATTTTTGCGCATTCAACCACTTTTCTTTTGACACCAAAGGATCAAGCGTCAAAGGCACAGTTTCACGGCGCATCGTCCCGGCGTTGGTCGGGGCAAAGGCCATCGGCAGCATGTCATACACTGGTGATATCGAAAGAGCCTGCTTTAAGGGATCAGTGGCAGGGTCGATAAACGACAGATTTCCCTGATGCATATCGCTGTTGGCGATCAGTTTTCCGAAGGCATAAATCTGCTCAATTCTTTCCAGCGTAGCTGAGGTGATCACCCGACTGCGGCGTAACTGCTGCGCGGTCAAAAACCAGTTGCTGTTGCCCCCGCCAAACTCAGCAGAGACGGCTTCCAGTGACACCAACCCGCGCCGTCCGCGCTCACCGACCCGGTCAAACCGTTCAACCTCGAGGAAAACCTCGCCCTTTCTTCCGATAAAGATATCGGCCATCGCAGCCGGAATGCCTGCCGCTTGCAAAACATGTAACGCATGGGCTTCAGAGCGCAATAAATCCCCCCAGCGACAGGCGTTTTCATTAATCGCCGGAGGAGAAAATTTTACCAGAACCTGCGAGGCGTCCCGGTCTTCATGTTCTGTATAGCAGCTGAATTTAGGCTGTTCACCGCCCGCAGATGATCCGATTTCTTCTCCTGCCAGACTTCTCTGCGCCAGCCTTTCGTAGACCTGAACTTTATCCTCACGGGGAACGGGAATATCTTCCGGCTTATGAAACCATTGGTGATAGGCGATTTCCCCAATAACAAAATTACCCACCGTTTCATCACCCGCTCTGGCTAAAGCCACCAACGTCTGGGATTCGGTCCATATTTTTATGTCATCAGAAAAATGCAGTGCGGCGTTAATATCACGTCCCCACGCACGGCCTAAAAAACCCTGGGGCCGCATATCGGTGATAAACCAGGGCAGACCGTCATAAATCAGCGACTGGCCGCTGGCTGTTTCTACCGCA
Organism: Rahnella sp. JUb53; assembly: GCF_004346065.1. Taxonomy (NCBI): domain Bacteria; kingdom Pseudomonadati; phylum Pseudomonadota; class Gammaproteobacteria; order Enterobacterales; family Yersiniaceae; genus Rahnella; species Rahnella sp. JUb53. The sequence continues at coordinate 30,904 of NZ_SLYT01000009.1, read as the reverse complement.
CAACTCTCACCCGGCCAGATGGAATACAAGGTTCCGGCTTTTTCGGCATTTCCGGCCTCATTAATCTGGTACAGAGGAAAGCTCCACTGGTTATCCAGAGGACGCGGCAAAATATAACGGGTCGAGCGACTTTTTCCGATTTTGATAATTTCAGGGACTCTGGCCAGCCGTCTGGAAAGCGTTGGCTGGGTGATTCGCAGACGTTCAGTGATCTCTTTCGCCGTCAGACTGCCCTGACGCAGTAAATCAACAAGTTCAGACATGAGCAGCTCAGTGATGAATAGAAAAATGCATAGCTAATAGCATAGCTGAATAGCAAGAATGTTGATATCAAGATATCTTGATATCAAAGAGATGAAGATATTGCGAAGTTAAAAATAGAGAAATTACCCCCTTAAAACGCATAGCAAAACGGGCGCCATCCGGCGCCCGTTTCAGTTACTGCAATATCTGCAGAATTTATTCTTTGTCGCCCAGCAGAACGGATTCCAGCGCGATTTCAATCATGTCGTTGAAGGTCGTCTGACGTTCAGCGGCAGTAGTTTGTTCGTGAGTACGGATATGGTCGGAAACGGTACAGATGGTCAGCGCTTTTGCACCGAATTCTGCTGCCACGCCGTAAATACCAGCGGCTTCCATTTCGACACCCAGAATGCCGTATTTTTCCATCACGTCGAACATCTGCGGGTCTGGTGTGTAGAACAGGTCAGCGGAGAAGATGTTACCCACGCGGGCATTGATGCCTTTGGCTTTCGCTGCATCAGCCGCGTTACGCACCATGTCGTAATCGGCGATAGCCGCGTAATCGTGGTCTTTGAATCGCATGCGGTTCACTTTGGAATCGGTGCAGGCACCCATACCGATCACGATATCGCGCAGTTTGATATCAGCACGCACAGCACCACAAGAACCCACGCGGATGATTTTTTTCACGCCGAATTCAGTGATCAATTCTTTGGCATAAATTGAGCAGGAAGGAATGCCCATGCCGTGACCCATAACAGAGATTTTGCGGCCTTTATAAGTGCCGGTGAAGCCCAACATGCCACGCACGTCGTTCACCTGCTTAACATCCTGAAGGAAAGTTTCCGCGATGTGCTTGGCGCGCAGCGGATCACCCGGCATCAGCACTACGTCAGCGAAGTCGCCCATTTCAGCATTAATGTGTGGAGTTGCCATCTTCTTATTCCTTAGTCAGCGAGGTGTCATATTCATGATAAAAAACGCGGCCAGTATAAGAGACTGGCCGCGTAAGAAAAGTATCAGAGCATTGATTTGCCGTAATCCATCGGTGTCAGATCGAAGTATTTAGCAACAGTCTGACCGATGTCCGCGAAGGTATCGCGGTGGCCCAATGAGCCCGGTTTCACTTTCGGGCCATAGATTAATACCGGAATGTGCTCACGGGTATGATCCGTGCCGCGCCAGGTCGGGTCACAACCGTGGTCAGCGGTGAAGATAATGATGTCGTCTTCTTTCACCAGCTCCAGCAGTTCCGGCATACGGCGGTCGAACAGTTCCAGCGCCGCAGCGTAGCCCGGCACATCACGGCGGTGGCCGTAAGAGGAGTCGAAATCAACAAAGTTGGTGAAGACGATGGTCTTGTCACCCGCTTCTTTCATCTCTTTGATTGTCGCGTCAAACAACGCATCCAGACCGGTGGCCTTCACTTTTTTAGTGATACCGACCTGCGCGTAGATATCGGCGATTTTACCGACAGACACCACGTGGCCGTCTTTTTCATCAACCAGTTTTTTCAGGATGGTCGGTGCCGGTGGCTCAACCGCTAAATCGTGACGGTTACCGGTACGCTCGAAGTTACCGGCTTTGTCACCGATGAACGGACGGGCAATCACACGGCCAATGTTGTATCCGCCTTCAGTCAGTTCTTCACGGGCGATTTCGCACAGTTCATACAGGCGATCCAGTCCGAAGGTTTCTTCGTGACAGGCAATCTGGAAGACGGAGTCAGCGGAAGTGTAGAAAATCGGCTTGCCGGTTTTCATGTGTTCTTCGCCCAAATCGTCCAGTACCACGGTACCGGAAGAGTGGCAGTTGCCGAGATAGCCCGGCAGATTGGCGCGTTCCACCAGTTTATCCAGCAGTTCCTGCGGGAAGCTGTTGGTGGTGTCGCTGAAATAACCCCAGTCGAAAAGAACAGGCACACCGGCGATTTCCCAGTGGCCTGACGGGGTGTCTTTGCCGGAAGACAATTCGCTGGCGTAAGCATACGCACCGGTAATTTCAGAATTACCGTCCATACCGTCAGGAATTTTACCGGTGGATTCTTCAGCGGCTTTCGCCAGCCCCAGACGGGTCAGGTTCGGCAGATTCAGGGGACCTTTACGGCCTTTGTCTGCATCGCCACGCGCACAGGCAGCCGCGATATGGCCCAATGTATCAGAACCAGCATCGCCAAAGCGCTCGGCATCTTCACTGGCACCGATACCGAATGAGTCTAACACCATGATAAATGTACGTTTCATTTTGCTCTCCTGCGAATGGTTACGCATTGGGTCACGCGGAACTGCCGCGCACCTGATCAATCTTAAATGGGGGCGATTTAGCCTGAAATCAAGCTTTGCCGCTGATACGGCGATAAACCACCGGCGTGCTTTCCGGCGCTTTGTCACTCAGTACAATCGCCGCCCGCACTTCCTGCGCCGCCTGTTGCCAGGCCGCTTCACTGTTCGCGTGGATCATCGCCAGTGGCTGACGGGTATCCACTTGCTGGCCGAGTTGCGCCATGTGGGTCAGACCAACGCTGTAGTCGATAGCATCGCTGGCACGGCGACGACCGCCACCCAGTGAAACGACCGCCATCCCCAGCGCGCGGGTATCCATTGCGCTGACAATGCCGTTGGTTTCAGCGTAAACCGGTTTGCTCAGCGTGGCCTGTTGCAGATAATTGTCGTAATTTTCGATGAAATCGGTCGGGCCTTTTTGCGCGGCAATCATGCGGCCAAAGACTTCCGCTGCTTTGCCGTTATCCAGCACTGCCTGCAACTGACTGCGGGCGTCGGCGTCATCTTTCGCCAGTCCGCCAGACAGCAGCATTTCAACGCACAGCGCCATCGTGACCTCCAGCAGACGCGGATTACGGTATTCGCCGGTCAGGAAACGCACGGCTTCACGCACTTCCACCGCATTACCGGCACTGGATGCCAGCACCTGATTCATGTCAGTCAGCAGCGCCGTGGTTTTACAACCCGCGCCATTCGCCACATCCACGATCGCCTGAGCCAGATCTTCGGACAGCTGATAAGTTGGCATAAATGCACCGGAACCGACTTTAACATCCATCACCAACGCATCCAGACCTTCGGCCAGTTTTTTGGCGAGGATCGAAGCAGTGATCAGCGGAATAGAGTCAACGGTTGCGGTGATATCGCGTGTCGCGTAGAAGCGTTTATCCGCCGGTGCCAGCGAGCTGGTCTGGCCGATAATAGCCACGCCGACGTCCTGAATGATGCTGCGGAAACGGCTGTCATCCGGGAAAATATCAAACCCAGGAATAGCTTCGAGTTTATCGAGCGTACCGCCGGTATGACCGAGGCCACGGCCTGAAATCATCGGGACATAGCCGCCGCATGCCGCCACCATCGGGCCTAGCATCAGGGAGGTCACATCACCTACACCGCCGGTCGAATGTTTGTCGACAATCGGACCGTTCAGATTGAGGCTTTTCCAGTCGAGCACGGTCCCTGAATCACGCATCGCCATGGTCAGCGAAACACGTTCTTTCATGGTCATGTCGTTGAAATAGATAGTCATTGCCAGTGCGGCAATTTGTCCTTCAGAAACCTGACTGTCACGAATACCATTAATAAAGAAACGAATTTCTTCGTCGCTTAAAGGCTGACCGTCACGTTTTTTACGAATAATTTCTTGTGCGAGAAACAAGGTATCCCCCTGCCTGAGCTGAACGCTAAATGTGAACGCCAGTACCGGACGCTGTAAAACAGCGCCACGGCACAGGCATAACAACAGTGATTAATAGCTGCTGGTGGCTTTCTGGCCAGCGTGACCCAATGTGGTCAGCAGGCTTGCCAGCAGGCTGGAAGCACCGAAACGGAAGTGACGTGCGTCAGCCCATTCACGGCCCAGCAGGCGGTCAGCCAGTGCCAGATATTGCGCAGCATCTTCAGCGGTTTTCACGCCACCGGCCGGTTTGAAACCAACGGCTTTGCCGACGCCCATTTCAGCAATCACGCTCATCATCAGTTCAGCGCTGTGCAAAGTGGCGTTTTCAGGCACTTTACCGGTAGAGGTTTTGATGAAGTCAGCGCCCGCTTTAATCGCGATCTCGGAGGCTTTGCGGATCAGCGCATCTTGCTTCAGTTCACCGGTTTCGATGATCACTTTCAGCAGAACGTTAGCGGCAGCACAGGCTTCTTTGCACTGTTTAACCATCTCAAAACCGATCTGCTCGTTACCGGCGATCAGTGCGCGGTACGGGAATACCACGTCAACTTCATCGGCACCGTAAGCGATCGCCGCGCGGGTTTCTGCCAGCGCAATATCAAGATCATCGTTACCGTGTGGGAAGTTAGTGACAGTCGCAATGCGGATATCAGGCGTACCTTGCTCACGCAGAGTTTTGCGGGCAACAGGAATAAAACGAGGATAAATACAGACAGCAGCGGTGTTACCTGCCGGGCTTTTCGCCTGGTGACAAAGCGCGATCACTTTTGCATCAGTATCGTCTTCGTTCAGGGTGGTTAAATCCATCAGGTTCAGCGCACGTTGCGCTGCGGCGGTTAAATCGGTCATATAACTCTCCAACAATTTTCAATTCCAGCGACCGGCCAGAACTGAGCATACAGTCATGAATTCGTTCCGGCGGAGTCCGACGGGAAATGAATTCTGCACGGTTGGCGAGCGGACTTGGTTCCTTGAAGATAGCGTGCGTAAGCAGCGTGTCGTGGCTTACGCGGCAACTGAGATCCTTCTCACCGCGCTTTGATTGGCTGACGCCAAGTCGTTGTGACTATTTGAACACGTCACATCAGGTTCCTGTGTGCAGTATTTCACACAAAATGAAAACCGTTTGCAACGTTGCTTAGTGAAATGAGATCTAAATCACATTTCACTGGCGTTATGCTCAGTATTTGGTCCAGATAAGAGTGTATACCCGATTCATGACAAACGGAGTGCGCACGGATATACAGCGATCACCGACCGGCGATCTTACGAGCAATGTTATAATAATAACATTTTAAAGAGAACATAAATTACATAGCCTGAAGAAACCCTTTTAAAGAAAAGCATGAAAGGTAAATGGGAATGTTATTTAAATCACAAAACCAGGAGGAGACGGATTACAAAGCGGATAAATTGAAGATACGACGGGTGTTGTCGAGCAATGCGGCGGCAATCTGTTCTGGGGTTTCACTGCGCAGGCTGCACAGTATGTCGAACACGTTAGCAGCACGCTCCGGACGATTGGGCTGGCCCTGAAAACCCTGCAACGGCATATCTGGTGCATCGGTTTCCAGAAGCAAAGAAGAAAGCGGTAATTGCGCCATCACATGACGGGTTTTCTGCGCGCGTTCATAACTGATAGTGCCGCCCACGCCTATCGCAAAACCCAGTTTGATAAACGCCTGCGCCTGCGAAAGACTGCCTGCAAAGCCATGTACCACGCCGGTAGCAGGCAATTTAGCCTGCCGTAACATTGCCGCCAGCTGATCGTGACTGCGCCGCGAATGCAGAATCACCGGCAGCATTTCACGCTTTGCCATGGCGAATTGCGCTTTGAGCACCCGCTGTTGTTGCTCAAATCGCGGCGTTTCCATGTATAAGTCCAGCCCGATTTCACCGACCGCCACCAGGTGCGGATCCCGGTGAGTTAGCAATGAATCCAGTAATTCCAGGCAACTGTCTTTGTGCTCGCTGATATAAAGGGGATGTAAACCCAGCGCCGCGTGCAGCTGCGGGAATTTTTTTGCCAGTGAGAGAATGCCGCGGAATCGATCTGACGTAACCGACGGAACGATGATATGCCGGACGCCCGCTTCTCCGGCGAGACGCAAACTTTCGGCTTCCGCGCCGGTAAACGGCGGAAAATCGAAATGGCAGTGCGTATCGACGAAGGTATGACTCACAACTTATCACCCTCACTGGCGGGATAGGTTTCTGATGCACCGTTTTCTACCGGTGGCATATCAGATGCCACGCGTTTCGGCTGCGGATCATGAACCACGTTGTCTTTAAAGGCGGCCGGACGCACAACGCCGCCGTCGGCGACCATATCCGTCAGCACGGCGGGATCCAAAATGATCTGCTCCACCGTGCTGGCTGAAGCAGCCAGCGGGATCACGTTTTCCGGTTCGTCCTGAGGTATGACAACCCGCTGAGGGCGACGTGTCACGCGGGGTTCGATATGCGGATAAGGCCGTTCATTTTCACGCGGCAACAGCCAGTGCGCCGCAGCTGACAGGAAATAACGCCCGCAGCGGCGCCCAAGATGGTAATCCTGATTCAGCGCGGGCAGGCGACTGCCGAGCGCGTGGCTGGCTAAAGGTTTTGGCGGGAAGATTTCAAAAATACGCACATCGTCCGGCGGATTCTCGATGAACTGCTGGATGCGGTGATAGCTTTCTTCGTGATGCTGCATCATGCGCACCAGCTGTTGCAGGCTGCTTTCGCTCAGCCATTGCTCCATGCGTTTCATCCATTGCGGCGTATAGAACATCGCCGAAGGAACGGTGCGGATCACCACGATCGTATCGGCGCCACGGCGATAAGCTTCCTCAACCGGGATCGCATCGCTGATACCGCCGTCCTGATAACTCACGCCATCAAGATCGACGCCCATACGGTAAAAGCCCGGAATGGCGCTGGAGGCTTTGATCACCGGCAGCCAGTTATCGCGCGTCGGAGCAAAGTAATTCGCTGAATAATCATCACTGCGGCAGGCGCACATCAGAAACTCACGCCCGTCGATCAGCAGCTTTTCAGCGGTTTCCATCGCCAGCGGCATGTTTTTAGCCGTTTGTTCCACCAGCCAGTCGAGATCGATAAGGTGCCCGCCGCGCACAAAACGCAGAGGATTGAAAAAGTCGGGGCTGGTGGTATAGCGGGTAATGACTCTTCTGGCATAACCAGGTTGTCCGCAGACAAAAGCAGAGAGATTTTGTGCGCCGGCAGACGTGCCCAGATATAAATCAAAGGGATTAAAGCGCGCGCGTTGAAACTCATCCAGCACACCAGCTGTAAAAATGCCCCGCTGTCCGCCGCCTTCGCACACCAGTGCTATTTTGCCGGGTGTATACGGTTTATACGCCAGTGGTTCTATGTTCCCCAGCGTGACAGGTATTCTGTATCCCAACGGGCTATCCTCACAAAATCGGCCTCACTCAGCGGCCTTCATTTCTGAGCATACCTTGTCTGACTGATTTACGTGAAATTCTTGCCAAATTTCAGCGATAAAATCGTTACGTCCTGTTAACAGCCAGATCGCACATAAAAAGAATCGCCCCCTTCATTGAAGGGGGCGATGTCATTCATTAACACTTTTTGGCATCAAATCATTGATGCGGTCAGAGTCGTTTACGACCGGTAAACAGGCTGACCAGGAACAGAATGATACCGACTACGAAGACGATTTTTGCAGCCCAGGCAGCTGTACCCGCCAAACCACCGAAACCGAGAGCCGCCGCGATTAACGCGATGATTAGAAAAATAATGCCCCAACGAAACATAAGCTTCTCCTTTATACCCTATTTTCACTTTGCCAGTTTAAAAGGTGGTGCCCCGCTTCGGGCCGGACTCACTGTTAAACATCTGCCTTTTGATAATTTATCTCCCGACCGTGTGCCGGGAACAAAAACTTCTTACTTAATAAAGGTAGTCGAAAAATTAAAGTGTTAGAGCTTACGACACGATATTTTTCCGAAATCAGGCAAATCTTATCCGTCCCGAATATTCAGCGGGCAACACAAATATTGTTATGCGTTATTCAAAATATGAGGCGCCCGCCCGTGAGAAGGCGCCTAGTACTTCAGGTCTTGTACTACAGGTCTTGTACTACAGGTAGAGCAGAATATCGTTACGGTGCGACTTTCAGGTCATTTTTGACGCTTTTCACGCCATCAACGGTTTTCGCAACGCTTTCAGCACGGTCAGACTGTGCCTGGTCTTTCACTGCACCGGAAAGCTGTACTACGCCGTCGGTGGTTTCAACTTTTACATTACGTGAAGGGACAATGTCATCGGCCAGCAGTTTTGCTTTCACAGACGCTGTTGTTGCGCTGTCGCCCGCATAGCCTTTCACGCTCTGGTCTTTGCTGTCTTTAGTGTGCAGTTTGTCACTGACAGATTTCACACCTTCAACTTTAGTTGCGGCAGCAACCGCCTGCTCAGCTTCAGCCTGTGAACCAACGAAACCGCTCAGCGTAACAACGCCTGCATTGGTGGTCACGGAAATGTCGCTGCTTTTGATGGCTTTATCATCCACCAGTGCACTTTTTACTTTCGCTGTGATGGCGCTGTCGCCCATGTAGTTATCAACTTTCTTCATGGAGCTATCGATTTTTGCACCTGCGCTATCTGTAGTCGTCGCAGCCAGAGCGCTGCCGCTCATCAGTGCGGTACCCAGTACTACGGCCATCATGGAATAGGCAAATTTAGAGTTTTTCATCGATTTCTTCCTTTCGGTTTATAAGCCTTGATTTCGGCTCTGTACGTCACATTCTTGGTGACGCCTTCTAACAAATTGTATTGCTGCTGTTTTTACTGTCCTTGTAGCAGAGTACATCGTTTTATTCTGGCTTTTAATTGCCTCGCGATATAACTCTCTGTTGAGTGACTTTAATGTAGTGCTTTAAGCCACCATTTCCTGAACACACATTTAATATAGTCAAGAATGATCAAATGTGTAGGAAGATCGTCGAATAGGGACCCTAATGCAGACAAGTCCGAAGGTTTCCCCCTAAATTTGCACAAAATATCGGCATAGTGATAGGAAATATCTGGAGGCGGACACGCTTCAGATAAAAAAATGGCTCCTGTAAAAGGAGCCATTTGGCATTATTGGGTTAAAAATTTGCTTTAAAAATCAGACTTTGGTTTTAGATTACTGCTTGTCCCATGCATCCTGCCAGTTAGTACCGGTAGCTGGTGCATAAGCCCAGGCCGCCTGACCACACCAGCCAGAGTATGGGAAAGGTTTGCACTGATAGATGCTGCCATCACTGCCTAATACCTTAGTACCCGCCACGTATTTCTCGCTGCTTTCCGGGTAAACATAGTCGTAACCTGCCGCCGCCGCTTTAGCTTTTACCAGAACCGTGGTGGTCGCGGTATCCGTTAAACCGGTGTTATCGGTCACGGTCACGTCAACAGTGAAGCGTGTATCAACGGTCACTTGTGGTGCATTAATGACTTCAGTATTGGATGCTGCACCCTGAGCCGGTGCGACTGGCAATCCAGCCGGATTAGTCCACTGATAATGCAAATCAGCAGCCTGCGTATCCGGATCGGTCACTTTAGCTGTCAGTGTCAGCGATTCACCTGAAGTCACGGTATACGTGGATTCAAGGGTAACGGACGGTGCGACAGGTTTAGAGGCATCAATCACATTCACGCTGGTTTGCGCCGTGGTGCTGCCTTCGCTGTCACTCACGGTCAGAGAGAAGGTGTACACCGCATTGGTCACCGGTTGCGCCACGCTGAATGTCGCTTTAGCTGAATTGCTGTTTTGCAGCGTCACTGCCGGGCCGGAAACTTGTTTCCACTGATAAGTCAGGCTGTCGCCGTCTTTATCGGTACTGGCCGAGCCATCCAGTGTAATCACGCCGATGCCGTTAACTTGCTGAGCCATACCCGCATTCGCGACCGGTGGCGTATTGGTTGCTACCGGTGCGACTGAACCGCTGGTGATTGGCGCAAAGATTTGGCTGTAAGCATAGAGCGGAGCCTGTTCCGGTGTCATACCACTGTGTTCTGCGGAAACTTGCCCAGAAACACCCGGCTGATCGCGAGCCATAGACCATGCACCAATCATACCCAGGCCATAATCTTTCGCCTGCTGGTAAACGAGACGGGCATCAGAAAGATAGAACACTTCGCCCTGCACGTCGTTATAGCCAATCATCGGGGTCGTACCCAGCATGGCGTAAACCTGCGCCGCGCTCTTCTCAGGGTATAAACCTTTCACCTGAGCAAACAGATTGTCGATAGCCGACGTCGCACATTTGCCATGGATATTCTGGCCTTCAGTGTTGGCTGACTGGCATTGAATGTTGCCGTAGTCCATCGCCATCACGTTTACACCAGTAAGCACCACGCCCTGATCTTTGGCATCCTGCAACACTTCCATCCCTTCATGGGTCAGACCGGTTGGCAGAACAGGCAAGGTATACCAGATACCGATGTGACGGCCTTCGGCAGCCCAACGATCCTGCACCAATTTGACGGCAGCATTGCGACGCTGGATAGATTCTTTATCCGCCAGCCAGTTGCCTTCGATATCGAAATCAAGCACCTGAAGATTAAGGTTCTCAACGATATCGTAATAATGCTGGGCCAGATCATTCACGTTATTACAGGCAGCAGCCAGTGGTGCATTGTTCGCGCCGCCGATCGATACCATGATATCGCCGCCCGCTTCGCGCAATGCTTTGATTTTGCTGTATTGTGCATAGTTGGTGACGCTGTAAGCAGTGCCCCACGTCGGTACACAGGTATTAGCATCTTTAGCGACCATAAAGGCCATGGTGAAGTGGTTAACGTTCTGGTTTTTCGCCAGACCTACCAGGTCAGGTTGCATGTTTAAGGTAAAATCGACATATGGCGCATAGAACTGGGCAGGCCATGGATTCTTCGGCGTACCCACTCGCTCTTTGGTGCCGCTCCAGTCCATATAAACAGCCCATGGTGTTACATCGTCTGGTTTCACTTTCTGAACGATGACAGCAGACTGATAATTCTTGCCGTTATATTTCACCAATGAATTAGCAGGATATAAGGTATTAATATCCAACGTTGGCGCGTTATCAATTTGATCCTGAGAATAGGTTTGAACCGGACCTAACGGTTTCCACGGATGGCCGTTATTTCCCTCAGGGTTTTGATTGGCTGCCAGAGACGGATCATTATTAACGGTGTAGAACAGAGCTTCATACATCACACCGTCTTTCTGAACTTTATCACCCTGATTATAGGTTGTGCTGCTGCTCCAGACCGGCGTCGGTGCATAAGCTACCCACGGGTTATTTTCTGCTGGTGCGAAACTGTGTGCAGGCGTTGCTTTAGACGTTTTGTACGTCATGCCATTTGCCAGGACAATATCACCGGCTAAATAATCACGGCTGCTGTCATAATTGACATAATTATTCTGGGTACCGTCACCGGCGATCTCACAAACTGTCGGGTTGCCATACTGGCTCATTTCAGTCGCGGATGCGTCGCGTACTTTACGCCACGGGTTGGCACCCTGATCTTGTTCAGCCGTGCCCGGGCAATTGGTGGCACCGACCCACCAGGCGTTAGAGTAAACGCCGCCGTCGAAGATAACTTCATAGGTGTCGCCGCCTTCCTGTCCATTCCACGCTTCAAGCGCAAAGGCGCTGGCAGAGGCCATCGTCAGACCGGCAACACACAACATCTGTGTGATTTTATTCATTTTCATAACTTACATTCCTTATATATATATCATTGCCACGGCGGGGTATTCATAGAATACATATATGTTTTACGAGAAAACGTATTTGAAACTATGGTGAATTGAGAATTTATTTATTAATCCATAAATGCAAAGCATGTGTTGATTGCGATACATATCAAATAAATATGAAGTAATTTGTGGCATGCGTATAATGACATATCTATTAGGAAACAAACTAATCAAAAACTAATAGATCGCACTAATAATTACAATTAAGATTATTTAATAAGCCAGACATATTCTCTGCATTTAAACATACAGGAATGTAATAATAGAGCGCGATTAAGCAAGTGAATTAATATATATTTAGTTAATGTTAAATTCAGAAGTAATAAAAAAGGCGACATAAATGTCGCCTTTCCAGAAACAGAACAGATTAATGTTCGCGGGTTTTACGGAATTTCACTTCAGGATAACGCTCTGAAGCCAGATTCAGGTTCACCATGGTTGGGGCGATGTAGGCCAGATTATCGCCGCCATCGAGCGCCAGATTGGTTTCGTTCTTGCGTTTGAATTCTTCGAACTTCTTCACGTCGTTGCATTCAACCCAACGGGCGGTAGAAACGTTCACGGATTCGTAAATCGCTTCAACGTTGTATTCGCTTTTCAGACGCGCCACGACCACTTCAAACTGCAGCACACCGACCGCACCAACGATTAAGTCGTTATTAGAGATCGGACGGAACACCTGCACCGCGCCTTCTTCTGAAAGCTGTACCAGCCCTTTCAGCAACTGTTTCTGCTTCAGCGGGTCGCGCAGGCGGATACGACGGAACAGTTCAGGGGCAAAGTTAGGAATGCCGGTGAACTTCATGTTCTCACCCTGAGTAAAGGTGTCGCCAATCTGAATCGTGCCGTGGTTGTGCAGGCCGATGATATCGCCCGGATAGGCTTCTTCAACGTGTGAACGGTCGCCGGCCATAAAGGTCAGCGCGTCAGAAATCACCACGTCTTTACCCGTACGCACCTGACGCAGTTTCATGCCTTTTTCATACTTACCGGACACCACACGCATGAATGCCACGCGGTCACGGTGTTTCGGATCCATATTGGCCTGAATCTTAAATACAAACCCGGTGAATTTCTCGTCATCGGCTTTCACTTCACGCAGGTCCGTTTTACGTGGCATCGGCGCAGGCGCCCAGTCCACCAGACCGTCGAGCATGTGATCAACACCAAAGTTACCGAGTGCAGTACCGAAGAATACCGGCGTCAGTTCGCCCTGCAGGAACGCTTCGTGATCGAATTCATGGGATGCACCCTGAACCAGTTCCAGCTCTTCACGCAGTTGCACAGCCAGATCTTCGCCGACAGCAGCATCCAGCTCAGGGTTATCCAGGCCCTTAACGACGCGAACTTCCTGAATGGTGTGACCTTTACCGGTCTGGTACAGATACACTTCATCTTTATAGAGGTGGTAAACCCCTTTGAACAATTTACCGCAGCCGATCGGCCAGGTAATCGGAGAACAGGCAATTTTCAGCTCGCGCTCCACTTCGTCCATCACTTCCATCGGGTCACGGATGTCACGGTCGAGTTTGTTCATGAAAGTCAGGATCGGCGTATCACGCAGACGGGTGACTTCCATCAGTTTACGGGTCCTGTCTTCAACACCTTTCGCAGCGTCGATCACCATCAGGCAGCAGTCAACCGCGGTCAGGGTACGGTAGGTATCTTCGGAGAAGTCCTCGTGCCCCGGGGTGTCTAGCAGGTTAACCAGACACTGTTTGTACGGGAACTGCATCACGGACGTAGTGATGGAGATACCACGTTGTTTTTCCATTTCCATCCAGTCGGATTTGGCATGATGGCTGGAGCCGCGGCCTTTTACTGTACCGGCGGTCTGAATGGCCTGTCCGAATAGCAGAACTTTTTCAGTAATCGTAGTTTTACCGGCATCGGGGTGAGAGATGATGGCAAATGTGCGGCGCTTGGCCACTTCAAGGGCGTATTCACTTGGAGACATGTTTTTCACGTTTCTGCGGTTGGTCCGCCCTGCATAGGATTTAACATCACGTCAGAAGATGACGTCAGGCAAAGCGGTAATAAAAGTTATAGCCGGCTATTTTCACTGATTTAGCCGGGATGGGCAATCAATGGTTTTTTTGTATGGTGTGTGCGAGAAAAACTCAGAGTTTGAAGTCAGAAGGCAATGAAGCCCAATGGCGTCGCAAAATCACTTTATGCGCATCGGCCATAGGGAGCGAATCAAGCCTGTCTTGCCATTCTTTGCGAGCAATACTCAGCACATCATTCAAATGCACTTTTATCGCAGGCCATGACACCCCGATTCGGTATGTCCATTTTTCAAAAGTAGCGAAATCGATCACAGCCCAGCGTTTTTCCCGGGCCATATTCAGTGCCACTCCTTGTTCATCCTGCATATAAATTCGCGTGCTCACGATGTCATAAGCCGGAGAGAGTCGGGCATTTATTCCGTCAGGATAGATAACCGACCAGTTTTTCAAATGCGCATCGCCATTTCCCAGCAGGATATTGACCAGTAACCGGCGTGCCATTTGCTGCACATCAGCCAACCCGGCAGAACCAACACGATCAAGCACCGCTGCGATTTGTTCATAGTTATGGCGCCCGTATTTCCGATGGGCATACACCTCAAAAATTTGAGCAAAATCTTCCGTGTGTATACGCCCGGCAGGACTGCGGTCAAAACGCTTAATGCTAAAAGCAAAAGGCTCATCAGGAAGGCGAATGTCGGGCAAGTTATCGATTTCAGAAAGACGGATCAGCTTGATCTCAGGGATTTCAACCCCCGCACTTGCCGCAAGTGTCATGGCAGTGAATTCATTCTCCGCGAGCGAAGGATGCACTACCGAAGGCGTTTTGATTATCCAGCTATCTTCGCCGATTTCAGCGCTGACGTTGAAGCGTCCTTGTTCCTGCTGTACAGAAAACTTCAGCTGAACGCCAGCCAGCGAAAACTTATCGGCCTGCTGACTAACATCTATCTGAACAGGCTCAAGCCGGTCGCCACGAGACACTTTAGCCCAGGCTGGCATTTCATCTCTGAGGACGGGTCTGACCCGCAATGCACCCGGAAGATTTTTTCCCGCATACGCCAGTAAAGGGAATTCTGAATCGTGATGGATTTTTAGTGACTGCGTCATCCATGCCCGCAAAGCCCCTTCCGGTAACAAATTAGAAAGTACAGGGGGTAAACGGAGAGAAGAAACCAGCGGGCGATGCAAGTAATCAGAGTGTGACTTTTGTGACAATGTAAAAACCGGCTTATCCTCCCAAGATAAAGCCGCATAAGCAGGGTCGAAAGTCAGGATATTTCGGCTGCCGGAATAATGAGCCAGTACGCCAATCCGCTGATCATGTAAATATAAAGCCAGTGCTTCGACAGACTCTGTTTGTTTTGTCATGGCTAATCGTCCAGATCATGCAGAAGGTCATTCCAGCTGTCTGGTTGGCTTTCATTCACCGTCAGTCTCGACGTCCCCTCCAGTAATGCCTCAATTTCCTGCACCCGCTGACGCGGCACCAGCATCATTTCCAGATCCATACCCTCCAGAATGCGTAGAAGAGTCGAAAGTCGCGGATCGGCCCCGGCTTCAATACGCTGGTACTGTTGCTGAGACATACCGATTCGCATCAGCATATCCTTCTGATTCAGATCCAGTTGTATTCTTCTTTGTTTCAGAAGTTCCGGGAGTTGCTTGAGGGTTTTCATGAGGCTGTCCGTTCGCATGGCTTAACAACAGATTAGTTGTCATAGCACATCAATACAACTTATTAGATGTATTGATGTGTAGATTACAACAAGTTAGCTGTTTTTACCCCAGCGGGAGCGCCATCATAATGGCATCTTCGCGGCCTTGTGCGGCGGGATAGTAATTGCGGCGAACGGAGAGTTCGTTAAAACCGAGGCTTTCATAGAGCGCGATAGCCTTAGCGTTAGAGGCGCGGACTTCGAGCCATAACGTGAAAACATCTTTCTGCTCAAGCTGTTGTATCACTTCTTCCAGCAATGTGCGGCCTAAGCCCTGACGCTGAAAAGCGGGATCGATGGCAATATTGAAAAGCGTCGCTTCGTCGAGAACGATTTGGGTGATAGCAAAACCGGCCATCACGTCGCCCTGCATGATCTTGAGATTCAGATAGCGCTCGCCCTGATTGCTGGCCAGCGTTTTTTCCGTCCACGGAAAGGCATGGCTGGCCTGCTCAATTTCAAATGCGCGGGGAAGATCAGCGATGGTCAGGATAGAAATGTTGTTCATTTTCACAGATCTGCTGCCAGAGCGCGCGTTTTGCGCCGGCGTCTTGATAGAGTTCGGCCAGAGCCGGACTGGATAACTGCGGACCGGCGAGAGTTAGCGGTTCGCTTAACCCCAGTCGCCAGACATTGCAGCGGGTATCTTCAGGCAACATGGCGACCTGTTCCGGCGTCAGGCGATAAACCTGATGAGCACCCAGTGCCAGACTGCGTAAAACATCGGTGACCAGCGGGTCATCTTCCGCAGGAGGAACATCTGCCACAATCAGCAGTTTAGTGTCCGCAGGCAGGCTGACCGCCACTTCGCCCTGTAAAACCGCGGGCCGGCGCAGCGTCCACTGGGTGATCCCCAGTTGCTGTAACAGTGTGTCTCGTCTGGATGCCATGCCTGTTTCCTGCCGGTTGAAGTGCGAAAAGCCCGGCTATGCTAGCAAACACAGCGAATATGCGCCAATAAAGCTCGATTACTCAATCAGAGGCGAAGAGTATATAATCCCGCGTTCATTCCTGAGGAGCCTCACCCTGATGTCTGCATTAACTCCGGCCAGCGAAGTCATACTGCGCCATAGCGAAGAATTCGAAGGCCGCCGCGTATTGTTCGCCGGCGACTTACAAGACAATCTGCCAGCTGAAATTGACGCCGAAGAAGTCCGCGTTCACACCAATATGTATCATCACTGGCAGATGCTCAGCAAAAGTCTGGGCGAAAACGTTCAGTTCGGTTTACTGGCTGACGCTGAGCTTATCGCGCCTTGCGATGTGCTGGTGTATTACTGGCCGAAAAGCAAACTGGAAGCGAAATTCCAGCTGTTCAACTTACTTTCACAGTTGCCGGTCGGCATTGACGTGTTTGTCATCGGTGAAAACCGCAGTGGCGTACGCAGCGCTGAAACCACGCTGGAAGGTCTGTGTGAACTGAGCAAAATCGACAGCGCGCGTCGTTGCGGTTTGTATCATGGTCGTCTGGAAAAACAGCCTGAATTTGATGCCGACGGCTGGTGGGATCAGTACATGGTCGAAGAAGTGACCATCAAAACCCTGCCGGGCGTGTTCAGCCGTGAAGGTCTGGACAGCGGAAGCCTGCTGCTGATCAACACGTTTGAAGAACCGGTGAAAGGCAAAGTGCTGGATGTGGCTTGCGGTTCCGGCGTGCTGGCTTCGGTACTTGCCATGTACTCGCCGAAGATGAAAGTCACGCTCAGTGATGTGAGCGCTGCCGCTATAGAAGCCAGCCGCGCCACACTGGCGGCGAACGACCTGCCGGGCGAAGTGATCGCCAGCAACGTCTATTCCGACATTGCCGGTCGTTTTGACATGATCATCTCCAACCCGCCATTCCACGAAGGTCTGCAAACCAGCCTGACAGCGGCTGAGCAGCTGATCCGTGGCGCAGTGGGCCATCTGAACATTGGCGGTGAACTGCGCATTGTGGCTAACGCCTTCCTGCCGTATGCCGCCCTGCTCGATGATGCTTTTGGCAGCCATGAAGTGCTGGCACAGAACGGCCGCTTTAAGGTTTACAGAGCCGTCCGTGGCCGTCCACCGCGCGATTTGAAAAAGAAAAAACGTTAATCAGTCAGACGCTGAGGATACGCATCATTTCTGCATTGTAGCGGTCACCCGCTGCTACGCGGAAAGGAAACACTGCTTCGATCGCCGCGATTTCGGCTTCACTCAGGGAGACATCAAGCGCGGCGATGTTTTCCTCAAGATAATGACGACGCTTGGTGCCAGGGATCGGCACCATGTTGTCGCCACGTGAAAGTACCCATGCCAGCGCCAGCTGCGACGGTTTCACGCCTTTCTCCTGCGCCAGTTCCCCGATTTTTTCCGCCAGTTGCAGATTCTTCGCGAAGTTTTCGCCCTGAAAACGCGGACTTTCACGACGGTAATCGTCTGCATCCAGATCATCCACTGAACGGATTTGTCCGGTCAGAAAGCCTCGACCCAGCGGGCTGTAAGGCACGAAACCGATCCCAAGCCGTTCACACGCCGGTAAAATATCGGCTTCCACATCCCGCGACCAGAGTGAATATTCCGTCTGCAACGCGGTGACCGGATGAACTTTATGCGCCCTTTCCAGAATACTCACCGGCACTTCGCTCAGCCCGATATAACGGATCTTCCCTTCACGCACCAGATCGGACAGCGCGCCCATGGTGTCTTCAACCGGCACGGTGGGATCCGGACGGTGTTGATAATAAAGGTCGATAACCTCGGTGCCCAGACGCTTCAGGCTACCCTCTACCGACTTTCGGACATAATCAGGGTGACCATTGGTCCCGCGCGCCTGCGGGTTAGCCGGGTCGCGCACAATACCGAATTTGGTGGCTAAAAAGACCTGATTGCGACGCCCTTTCAGAAAGCGCCCGAGCAGTTCTTCATTGGTATACGGCCCGTAAACATCGGCGGTATCAAACATCGTGACGCCTATTTCGAGCGCCCGCTCCAGCGTTGCCATCGATTCTTTATGATCCTGACCGGTGGTATAGAAATCGCTCATGCCCATGCAACCCAGTCCCAGTGCAGACACCATCGGACCGTTTTTACCCAACTGACGTTGTTTCATCGGATTTTCCTTTTGACTCTAAGAGGGAAGTAACGAAGTGAAGTGTGGTTGTTATGTCAGGAAAGATAAATCAGTGAAAACGTGCAACACTGTTCATAAATCGCAAACAATCAGCGGGGAAGTGATGGACCAAATTCTGGCGATGAAAATTTTTATCCGTATTGCCGAACTGGAAAGTTTTAGCCGTGCAGCGGAAGACCTGAATCTGCCACGGGCGACAGTCAGCACGACCCTTAAACGGCTGGAACAGAAGCTCGGGGTTCGCCTGTTTTTACGCACCACGCGGCAGGTGAAAATCACCGACGAAGGCAAAATTTACTACCAGCGCTGTCTGCAACTGATCTCGGCGCTGGAAGAATCCGACGCCCTGTTTGCACATCACAAAAATCAGCCCACAGGCATTGTGCGCATCGATATGCCGCATTCTCTGGCACGCGTGATGGTAATCCCCGCGTTACCGGCGTTTTACCAGCGCTACCCGCAAATTACCCTGAGCGTCAGCGCCAATGACAACGCCATCAATCTGCTCGATCAGGGTGTGGATTGTGTGGTGCGCGCCTGGCCTTCAGAAGATGACAATTTGCAGTCGCGCCATCTGGTGGATTTGAAACAAATCACCTGTGCCTCGCCTGAGTATTTAGCGAAATTCGGTATACCCGAAACGCCGGAAGATCTCGCCGGACATCAGGCTGTCGGCTACTTTTTTGCCCATCAGCGGGCTGATTCGCATCTGGATTTCATGACTGACGGAAAGGTTGAAAAGCGACAATTACCCAGCAAACTGACCGTCAGCGGCGCTGACGCTTATGTCGCTGCCGCAAAAGCCGGTTTCGGACTGATACAGGCTTCAGAACTGGCGATGGCGCAGGAACTGGAAAAGGGCGAACTGGTAGAAGTATTGCATCAGCATCTTCCACCGCCGATGCCGTTATACATCATGTACCCGCCCGGCCGTTTCCTTGCGCCAAGGATCCGTGTGCTGCTTGACTGGCTGATCACCCTGTTTTCCAGCCCCGTTCAACCGGACAATCAGAAAGCCATTCCGGGAAAAATCGTTGATTAAACCATCGATTACCCTGAGGACTCTCTGGCACACTGAACCATTCACGGTGAATATGCTGTTTTTTACATCAAACGTCCGAAATGGGGGAAATAACTATTGACGCCTGTGGGAAAATCTCTAGAATTCGCCCCCGTGGTTGTGTTACTTGCTGATGACATTCCGATGAATGCATCAACACAGTAATCAATTGGAAGCGATGGTGGCGGAATTGGTAGACGCGCTAGCTTCAGGTGTTAGTGTCCTTTGGATGTGAGGGTTCGAGTCCCTCCCTTCGCACCAAAACAACCACAAGATTTATATTGCACGGCACGGTACGCGATGGTGGCGGAATTGGTAGACGCGCTAGCTTCAGGTGTTAGTGTCCTTCGGATGTGAGGGTTCGAGTCCCTCCCTTCGCACCACTCCGGTGATATAAATCAAATCAGCAGTAAGCAGAAATCATCTGTGCGAAGGTGGCGGAATTGGTAGACGCGCTAGCTTCAGGTGTTAGTGTTCTTACGGACGTGAGGGTTCAAGTCCCTCTCTTCGCACCACATGATTCTGTTCTCCGGCTTTTCCTTCCTGTATCAACTCTCTCGCTTTCAGAAAATAAAAAATCCCTGCGGCTTTACTGTGCTTCCTGTTTTTCATCTCTTTTGATTCCTTTTCTGTAACAATCACTTATCACTATAGACTAAAATTCAACGTGACCGCAGCCAGTCCGCCTGCCAGCGCCATAAATGACGGCAACAGCATATAGTGACGTAACGTGCGATGAAACAACATGACCAGCGTCGCCAGCATTGCGACTACCACGAGCATCCGTAGCTGGTCGAGCGTCATATGCGTCAGCGTCAGCAAAGGCATCAGCGCACAGGGCAGCAACACACCCCAGCCACTGGTGAGACGCTTACCCAGTATCCAGACAACCGCCCAGATCCCACATGCTATGACAATCGCCGGTATCATAACCTTGCTCCAAACGTTGATAATGAGAACCAATATCATATAGGATTTTTTCTCATTTACCACCTATTTGCAGCGGTACCCTCCCTTAGGGTGACACCTGTCGACAAAAGTGCTAATTTTGAAGCCGTAAAACAAATTAGCCATGCAGCCCTACAAAATAGTGACACTAATAACGATATTTATTGAATTCTAATAATTACCCATTTGAACTATTAGCCTGTTTACACGGAATACACCCGCGGTATAAGGCGATAAAACACTTTATCTATTCAGACCAACACACGCTAAATAGAGTAAATTTGATGATATCTCATTCCTATGATGAGCTGCTGAAAAGCAAACATCGGCTGGCGATGTTGCTATTCTTTTTTTTAAATAGTGCCACTGCGCTATTTTCCATGGTTTATCCGCCAGAAGGCGCATCGTCAATGCCTTTTCCGCTGGTACTGATTTTTGGTCTTTGCGGAGCAGGATTAATATTTTCATTTTTCAGTAAGAAAAATTATTCTGCGCATCTGAATATGTGTTCTGTCATCGTCGGGCTGTTATGGGGATGGCAAATTGCATTTCGTTTTGCTGAAATTAGTCAGACAGATAAAAATTATCTGCTGGTCAGTTTGCTCAGTATATTCTTTATCAGTGCTATCGCTTTATCAGATAATTTTCTGGCTTTTTGCCTCCACGCAGTACCTTCGACTATTTGCGTCATCTTTCTCGACGATTTTCAACATATCGGGCGTATCTTATTTACCGTTTCCCTGCCGCTGATAGGCCTGTGGTTGCATCACCTGATGTTAAAACGCAGCGATGAATTTACACGCAGAATGCTATCCAACCTTTACAGCGAGCGGGAGAAATTCAGCGACCTGAGTATGCTGGATCCGCTCACTGGCCTGTACAACCGGCGCGGACTGCAAAACAAACTGGAAACCCTGTTTAATCAGGCCTCCGGCCACTACGTCATGCTGCTGGATATCGATCACTTCAAAGCCTACAACGACAACTATGGCCATACGATGGGCGACCAGGCGCTGGTGCGCGTGTCTGCTGCCATCCGTGATGCCGTGCGCTCGCGCGACGTAGTTGTGCGCTACGGGGGAGAAGAATTTCTGGTGCTGATGTCCAATGTAAAACAGGAACACGCCGTTCGCATGGCCGAACGTATCCAGAATAAAGTCCTCGGGTTGAATATCCCGCATTTGTTTAATGCGCAGGTATCGACCCACGTCACAGTAAGTGCCGGACTGGCTGCACTGGATGAAGGCGACTTTATTCAGGCTTTAGGTAAAGCAGATACCTCTCTCTATAACGCAAAAAATAGCGGCCGCAATAAGATATTTTATGCGTGGGAAGAGGAAACCGTTGAGGCATCCATTGAAGAAAGAATGGCCTGATAGTGTTTGAAAGTAACAATGATAACAGAGTGTTTATTGTTTTTATTTTCCTGTGACATATTTAAAGTGGACAGATAGTCTTTATTAAAGGCCGGACATTCATTTCTGTTGCATAATCATTCAGCTTTTAGCCAGATTCACGATTCTGGCTAAAAGCGAAACAGCTTATTTATCATGTCGAATGTTACTGAAAAATGTTACTTTTCGATTTCATCAATCTGCTTAAATAATCCATTGTCATCTTTCAGCCCTGCCTTAATAACCCCGATAAAGATAATCCTAAACACCCTCGTTTCAATGTACTGACCGACCTGCCAGCTGCATTCATCCTTCTCATTCCCTGCGTCAAAAAAACACGCTACTCTGTTGTTTTAACACCATTATTCTCTCCATTTCTTAATCTGTGAACTGACTCACCCTGACCTTCCGGCGAGTGCCAGCGCTCATTTGCCCGTGGCACTGACCGGAAGGTTGCTCTGCCGGACACTTCTTACACTAACGGCCAGCCGCAGCCCTGATTTCTGAAGGAACAGTTAGGCGTGGCATTTATTACTTATCTCTTCACCAGTACGTTTCTCTACATAAAAAGGTCCGGTGTATGAACAGTTCGATAGCTTTAGGGATTATCTGGCATCTGATAGGAGCAGCCAGCGCAGCTTGCTTCTATGCGCCATTCAAACAAGTAAAACATTGGTCATGGGAAACCATGTGGTCGCTGGGCGGCTTCTTTTCATGGATCATCCTGCCGTGGGCAGTCAGCTACGTCCTGCTGCCTGATTTTTGGGCCTATTACGGATCATTCACCTTCGCAACCCTGCTGCCCATTTTCCTTTTTGGCGCGATGTGGGGCATCGGCAATATCAACTATGGCCTGACCATGCGCTATCTTGGCATGTCGATGGGGATCGGCATCGCCATCGGTATCACCTTGATTATCGGTACGCTGATGACCCCTATTCTTCAGGGCAAAATCGGCATGCTGTTCGGCACAACAGGCGGCCAGCTTACGCTGCTCGGTGTATTTGTTGCGGTCATCGGCGTAGCTATTGTCAGCTATGCAGGCTTCCTGAAAGAAAAAGCACTGGGCATTAAAGCTGAAGAGTTCAATCTGCGTAAGGGGCTGATTCTGGCGGTGATGTGTGGGATTTTCTCCGCCGGTATGTCTTTTGCCATGAGTGCCGCTGTCCCGATGCACGAGGCCGCACGCGCATTGGGCATTGACCCGCTGTATGTCGCACTGCCAAGTTACGTCGTTATCATGGGAGGCGGCGCCATCGTGAACCTGGGCTTCTGCTTCGTCCGCCTGGCAACCCGCAAAACCATTTCGTTCCGGGCTGATATGTCTGTGGCGAAATCCCTGCTGCTCACCAATGCCATTTTCTCCATTATCGGCGGCGTGATGTGGTATCTGCAGTTCTTCTTCTACGCCTGGGGTCATGCCAGCATTCCGGCAGAATATGATTATATGAGCTGGATGTTGCACATGAGCTTCTACGTACTGTGCGGCGGCATCGTGGGTCTGGTGCTGAAAGAATGGCTTGGTGTCGGGAAAAAACCGGTGCGCGTTCTGTGTATCGGCGCGCTGGTGATTATTCTGGCTGCTAATATCGTCGGTCTGGGAATGGCATTGTAAATCCACTACACACTTCAAAAGACCACTCATTAAAAGACGGCAGAAATTATTCTGCCGTCATCAGTGACAAAGATATCTTCCCACCCTGCCCGATAAAACGCTGCCGGTAATCACGGGGTGATACTCCACAGGCGCGACTGAAGACCACCGAGAAGTAATTACTGTCATCGAAGCCGCATTCAGCCGCCACATCACTGATCGTCATGCTGCCATAGCGCAACAGACTCATTGCCCGGCAAATCCTCAGCTGACGCAAATAATGACTCACATTCATACCGGTGTGCTGCTTGAACAACGAGCGTAAAGCACGGGGATTCAGCGCATGCTGCTGGCAGAAGGTCTCCAGATGGAATGATTCAGCGATGTTTGCTCGCAGTGCCATCAGCAATAAATCCAGCTGATGTGCATCGGGTAATGCCCCGCTGTCAGGACGCTGGCGAAAACGTAGTAATAAGAGTGCCAGTTGCATCAGTAACGCTTCACTCAGTTGCACGGAAAGCGGCTCAGACTTCATACATTCTTTCGCCAGTTCATCCACTTTATCGCGTAAAACCGACATTCCAAGCGTGCTCAGCCGCCAGTAGCGTTGCTCCTGACTGACATTCTCATCGGGCAATAATTGCGACCAGTCTGCCGCCAGTCCGAAGCGCTCACGGCAAAAGAGTACGTTATCCAGCGCCAGCTCGTTGACCGATTCGTAACTGTGGCGATCCCGCGAACTAATATAAAACAGGTCACCGCAAGTGATGGGATAAGGGATATCGTTCCAGATATGCAGGCCGTTGCCGCGCCAGACAATCACCAGCTCGTCAAAATCATGATCGTGACTGGGGAAATCCGCCTGCGGATGACGTTCCGCCACCACAACCGAATTTATTCCCGTCAGAAAGAAGTCATTTTTAAAAAGTCTTAGTGACATAGCGGCAATCTCATACCCGTTTGACGACAAAATAAACGAGGCAGTTCAGATAAACATACCCGAAACTGCGAGAGGTGCCGTTTAACGCATCTGATCACGCATGAGTTTTGGCGACACCGAAAACTCCCGACGGAATTGTGTCGAGAAGTGGTTACTGTCACTGAACCCGCAGGCATAGGCGATATCGGTAATACTTTGATCGCTATGATGTAAACGACGGCGCGCTTCGAGTAAACGCAGCCGGTTGAGATAACGCTGCGGTGTCATGCCCGTGTAATGCTTCATCTGCCGGTGCAGGGTTCGCAGTGCCAGCGAAAAACGTTCTGCGGCTTCAGTCCAGTTAACGTCCTCACTGTAATGTGACTGGAGCCATTGCAAAAGCTGATTGACCCGGTTTTCCGAGGTATCTCGCAATTGTGGCTGGAAACAATCCTGATAAAGCAAAATCAGCAGTTGTAAAAACAGACTTTCGCGCGTAGCGATGTGTTCCATCTCAACGCTGTCCGGTAATGCTTCCAGCTGAGTAATGCAGTTCAATACCTGCTGGAACACGCAAGGGCTGAGCTGCCAGTGGATCTGCGACTGATAATGATGTTCCTGCGGCAAAAAATGACCGACGTCCTGAATAAAACGGAACGCTTTCGGTGAACGGAACAACACATTGGTCAGACGAAGATTATCAACATTTTCAAAAAGATGGTGATCGCTGGCACGGACAAAACAGACCGTACCGGCGGTCAGAGTGTAGGGATTGTCATTAAAAATGTGCACACCCGATCCGCTTTCCACCAGCATAATCTCGTGAAAATCATGGTAGTGCTCCGGGAATACGTCTTGCGGAAGCCGCCGCTCAACCGTCACGGTCAGTTCAGGTGCCGCAAAATAATCATCACCTCTCAGTAACGTCATTTATCGCCTCCGGTTCAAAATCATTGTGTTTCGGGAAACAACCCTACCTTGTGCCCCGCTTTCTTACCTTCAAACCGCAGCGTTAAAAACGTCATAAACGGTCATATTTTAAAGATTCCCCCAGCCTTGATGCAGATCTGCGGCAACGATCACAATCGCCTGCCCCGCATTACTCAGACGCGGTAATTCACAGTTTCAGCCAGCTTTGAACCGTTATGTGATCTGCCTCGCATCTACCTTTTTAATGCTGCCATCCCGCCAAAACCCGTGGCAATCACCGGAAGGTGCCCCCACAACGCCTCCCCTACACTGGCCACATATTCAATAAGGAATGGCCGCTATGAGAACTCACCATCTTGCCGCTATTGACCTCGGCGCTTCCAGCGGCCGGGTGATGCTGGCGACGTTTACCCGTCAGGATCCGCAGCCGGCAGCGACGCTGACACTGAAAGAGATCCACCGTTTTCCTAATAACTTGATCCGCGTTGATGGCCACGAAACCTGGGATCTGGATGCGCTGGAAAAACACATTCTTGAGGGGCTGAATCGCCTCGACGCATCCGGCGTTCAGCTTGACGGTATCGGCATTGATACCTGGGGTGTGGATTACGTGCTGCTTGATGAACAGGGGCAGCGGGTCGGTTTGCCAGTGGCTTATCGTGACAACCGTACCGAAGGCGTGATGGCGCGAATGGAGCAGCAGTTTGGCCGCGAGAATTTGTACCAAAAAACCGGTATTCAGTTCATGCCGTTTAACACGCTTTACCAGTTGCGTGCGCTGAGCGAACAACAGCCTGAAATCGTCCGTAAAGCGGCACACATGCTGATGATCCCGGATTATTTTCTTTACCGCCTCACCGGCAACATGAACTGGGAATACACCAACGCCAGCACCACACAAATGCTCAATCTCGCCACCGGCGACTGGGACGAAGATTTGCTGAAACTGGCCGGTGTGCCACGCCGCTGGTTGCAAAAACCGACACAGCCGGGCAACTCTCCGGGGGTGTGGAAAAGCCCTCGCGGACGCAGTGTACCGGTGTTCAGCGTGGCAACACACGACACCGCCAGTGCGGTGGTTGCCGCTCCGCTCACCAGTTCACGCAGCGCCTATCTCAGCTCCGGCACCTGGTCGCTGATGGGCATCGAAAGCCCGAAAGCGTTCAACCATGCGCAGGCACTCCACGACAACATCACCAACGAAGGCGGCATCAACGGCAGCTATCGGGTGTTGAAAAATATCATGGGCTTATGGTTGTTCCAGCGTGTTTGCCGCGAACTGAACATTCAGGATTTGCCGTCCTTAATCACACTGGCTAAACACGTCACACCGTTCACTTATCTGATTAACCCGAACGAAGATTGTTTTATTAATCCGCCCTCCATGGTGGATGCCATTCGCGATGCCTGCCGTCAGGCCGGTGATCCGGTGCCGGAGTCACCTGCAGAGCTGGCGCGCTGTATTTTCGACAGCCTTGCCATGTTGTACCGCAAAATCGCATTGCAACTTGCTGATTTACAAGGCTCGCCGCTGGAAGATATTCACATCGTCGGCGGTGGCAGCCAGAACCAGTTTCTGAACCAGCTTTGTGCTGATATCTGCCAGGTCAGCGTCAGCGCAGGTCCGGTTGAAGCGTCAACTCTGGGCAATATCGGTTGCCAGCTTATGGCGCTGAACGCCGTCAAAGATAACGCTGAATTTCGTCGCATCGTCGCCACGAATTTTGAGCAACACCACTACATTCCACGTATACACGCGGATTTCGCTATTCACTGGCGCCGTTTCCAGGCGCTCTGTCACGTCAATGAGGAACTCGCAGTATGACTTCATCTATCGATCAAGCATGGACACTTGCCAAAGAACGCTTTGCACAGCTGGGTATTGATGCCGAAGCTGCAATCAAACAACTCGATACCCTGCCCGTTTCTATCCATTGCTGGCAGGGGGATGATGTCGCTGGCTTCGAAAACCCGGAAGGCAATCTGACCGGTGGTATCCAGGCGACCGGTAATTATCCCGGGAAAGCGCGTAATGCTCAGCAGCTTCGGGCTGATTTAGAGCTGGCCATTTCGATGATTCCTGGCCCTAACCGGCTGAACCTGCATGCGATTTATCTGGAATCCGATCAGCCCGTTGCGCGTAATGAAATCGAGCCAAAGCATTTTGCTAACTGGGTGGACTGGGCGAAGAAAAACAAACTTGGGCTGGATTTCAATCCTTCCTGCTTCTCACACCCGATGAGTGCCGACGGCTTTACGCTCTCCAGCGCGAACCCGGAAGTCCGTCAGTTCTGGATTGAACACTGCCAGGCCAGCCGCCGCGTCTCTGCCTCATTTGGTCGCGCACTGGGCACGCCTTCCGTGATGAATATCTGGGTACCGGACGGTATGAAAGACCTCACGGTGGATCGTCTTGCACCACGTGAGCGTCTGATGACTGCACTGGATGAAGTGATTTCTGAGAAGTTTGCCCTGAGCGAACACATTGACGCTGTCGAAAGCAAACTGTTCGGTATCGGCTCAGAAAGCTACACCGTGGGCTCAAACGAATTCTATCTCGGTTACGCCGCAAGCCGTGGTACCGCGCTGTGCCTTGATGCCGGTCACTTCCATCCGACTGAAGTGATTTCCGACAAAATTTCCGCCGCCATGCTGTATGTACCACGCCTGCTGCTGCACGTCAGCCGTCCGGTACGCTGGGACAGCGACCATGTGGTGTTGCTTGACGACGAAACGCAGGCCATCGCCAGCGAAATTGTCCGCCACAACCTGTTTAACCGCGTTCATATCGGGCTGGATTTCTTTGATGCCTCGATCAACCGCATCGCTGCCTGGGTTATCGGCACACGCAACATGAAAAAAGCCCTGCTTAAAGCGCTGCTGGAACCGACAGATTTACTGAAAAAACTGGAAGTTGAAGGCGATTACACCGCGCGTCTGGCACTGCTGGAAGAACAGAAATCCCTGCCATGGCAGGCCGTGTGGGATATGTATTGCCAGCGCCACGACGTACCGGTCGGCGGCCAGTGGTTGGATACCGTTCGCCATTACGAAACCAGCGTGCTGGCTAAACGCTAAGGTTTGATAAACCCAAAGTATTGCTGACAGCACCGAAGAAAAGCATTCACCTTATTTGCAGGAAAGAACTGATGAAAACATTATTTACCTCGTGGTTTGTGCAGGGCATGGTTAAAGCGACCACTGATATGTGGTTGAAAGGCTGGGATGAGCGCAACGGCGGCAACGTCAGTATGCGACTGCTGCCAGAAGATATTGCACCTTATAAGAACGATTTTTACGCCCAGCCGCGTACGGTTGAACTGACACAGCACGCGCCGGATTTGGCAAACGAATACTTCATCGTGACCGGTTCCGGTAAATTCTTCCGTAACGTGCAACTCGCACCTTCAGAAGCGCTGACCGTTATTCAGCTCGATGATAAAGGCGCCAGCTATAAAATCCTCTGGGGCCTGACCGCGGGTGGTCTGCCGACGTCAGAACTGGCATCGCATCTGCAATCTCACGCCGTGCGTAAACGTGTCACTAACGGCCAGGATCGCGTGATCATGCATTGCCATGCGACCAACCTGATCGCACTGACGTACGTGCTTGAGCTCGACAGCGCCAAAATTACCCGCAAATTGTGGGAATGCAGCACTGAATGTCTGGTGGTCTTCCCTGACGGCGTGGGTATCGTGCCGTGGATGGTGCCGGGCACCGACGGCATCGGCGCCGCCACGTCCGACCGGATGCAACATCACAGCCTGGTGCTGTGGGCATTCCACGGCATCTTCGGCTGCGGCCCGACGCTGGATGACGCATTCGGCCTGATCGACACCGCTGAAAAATCGGCGGAAATCCTGGTGAAAGTGATTTCGATGGGTGGCATGAAACAAACCATCCAGACTGACGAACTGATTGCCCTCGGCAAACGTTTTGACGTCACGCCTTTCGAGGCTGCACTGAAAGCCTGATGTAAAAATCTGTTTAATAATTCTTCAACGGGGAGCAACGGATGCTCCTCGCTTAAGATCGGCAAAGACCAAAAACAGAGCATCGCAAGGTATGGATCATTTAACCTTTCCCTAAGTAATCCTGATTGCAGAAAGGCGGCAAGTGCAAGAATCCCGATGAGCTGACATGAGTCAGTGATTCGGGTTCTTAAACGCAGCCAACGCATCTGCAGTCTGGAGTACGACGGGAAAAATAGAGGGAATTTTTATGAGTTTCATGTTGGCACTTCCTAAAATCAGCCTTCACGGTCAGGGCGCAATCGAAGATATGGTTGCGATGCTGGCGACTAAACAACACGGCAAAGCGCTTATCGTCACCGACGGCCAGTTAATCGAACTGGGTCTGCTCGACAGTTTATTCTCCGCACTTAAACAGGCAGGAATGCCTTACGCCATTTACGGCGGCGTGGTGCCCAATCCGACCTCGGCTCATGTTGACGAAGGTTTCCGTCTGTATCAGGAAAACCAGTGCGATTATCTGATCGCTTTCGGCGGCGGCAGCCCGATTGATACCGCTAAAGGCATCAAGATTCTGACGGCCAATCCGGGACCAGCCACGATGTATTCCGGTGTCGGCAAAGTCACTAAACCGGGTGTATTCCTGGTCGCGATCAACACTACCGCGGGCACTGCCGCTGAACTCACCAGTAATGCGGTGATCATCGACAGTCAGCGTCAGGTGAAAGAAGTGATCATTGATGCGAATCTGATCCCCGATATCGCCGTTGACGATCCGTCGATTATGCTCAAGATCCCGGCAGGCATTACCGCGGCAACCGGTATGGACGCGCTGACGCACGCGATTGAAGCCTATGTATCTGTTGGCGCGCATCCGCTGACTGATCCGACTGCGCTCGCCGCTATTTCTACCATCACACAATGGCTGCCGAAAGCCGTCGATCACGGCGACGATATTGAAGCTCGCGAGAAAATGGCGCAGGGACAATATCTGGCTGGCATGGCATTTAACAGCGCCGGGCTTGGACTGGTCCATGCGATGGCGCATCAGCCAGGGGCGACGCATAATCTGCCGCACGGCGTGTGTAATGCGATTTTACTGCCAGTCATTGAAGAGTTTAACCGTTCCTCTGCCCCGCACCGTTTTGCCGATATCGCCCGCGCAATGGGTGTGCACACGCAAGGTATCAGCGAAACGCAAGCCAGCATGGCGGCTATTGACGCGATCCGTAAATTGTCCGCCCGCGTGGGGATCCCGTCCGGTTTCAAAGAGCTGGGGATTAAGGAATCCGACATTGAAGGCTGGCTGGATAAAGCCCTGGCTGATCCGTGTGCGCCATGTAATCCGCGTACGCCAACACGTGAAGAAGTTCGCGAGCTTTATCTGAAAGCGATGTAATTTTTAGCTTCTGCCTCTGTGAAGGGGAAGAAAAAGGTGTAATTTCCTTACTCCTCCCCCTGCGAAGGGGGAGGTTGGGAGGGGGTTTAGCAGTGTTCTGGTCTAATAATCGGTGACACCGACTTAAGAGGATATAATCCTTGAAACGGAGGTGCCTATGGCCAGAACTACACGCAAAAATTACAGCA